>JBLWYD010000027.1:15997-41529 GCA_048267165.1 Bacteroidota bacterium | reverse complement strand
ACCAAGGTTTAAATGGTCAAGCTCCTAATAAATTTAATCAAAACTGTCCACGAATTACCTAACCTTTACAAGAGTGAAATACATCCTTCACTTCACTCAGCATAATCGTATTCTTACTTTGCAGCAGAGCGGTACACATCGCATATATGCAGAGTTACCCCAGCTAGTAGCAATGTTGTGTAAACCAAAAGTCTATTTATAAGTAGTATTGCATCGCCGTTAAGCCCAACGGAGGTAACCGTTAGAAGCAACTCACTAATCAGGAATACTACTACGTAAAAGACTATTATCCGCTTGTGTTTAGCTAATGCCATTATTCCGAGTTCATCGGCTATTTTCATAAAGAAGAAGGGGGTTACTATTCCTAAGAATACTAGGTGCAAATACCCTATTACTAAATTCCGATTATAGTAAACGAACATTGCCACTTCCTGTATAGAACCAGCCAAAGCAAAGAATGTCTTGATTACGAATAACACAAAAATTACTTTCAACACCATTGCTTTGAATTTCTCTATAGTCCGCAGATGTACGAATATGTCTTTACTCATCAGAAATATAGCGTGGAATTGCATCAGTGATGAAAGCACGGATATTATATTAATCACCCATCCGGGGTCAGTCCATAAAGTCGATAAACTGAAATTCAATATAGTCGAACTTATGAATAAATTGTACGCTCTTTGCCAGTTGTCGGCATCTTTTGTTTTGATACTAAAAGCTATGAAGCTAACTATTGACAGTATAAACCAGCCATTGTATTGGAAATGCAAGTAGAAATATATAGCCATATCGTACCATATAGTATCTTTCATGCCATTGACTATAATCGGAGCTAATGCAAAAGGCCCTATGGACGAAATCACCATGAATAGTATCGCAGCCATTGCAAACTTCCTATCTATAGACTTCTCTGCCTTAGTATCGCGGTAGATAAACAAAGCAAAAACATACGAAAGTAGAATGTGCAAAGTGGAAAATATAATAGAGCCAACTGCATATCCTTGGAATGGGAATGTGAGCAGCATACCAAGTACACTAACGTTAAGAGCTATGAACAAATACCCATACTTTTTATTAATCAGCAAGTCGAATTGCTTGAGCATATAGTAGTATATAATATTGAATATCCACCCGAGGAAAGCCAAGTGCGAGTGAGTATGTAGGAAGTACTTATAGTTAAACCAAGTACCCATACCGAAGATGTAAGAACTTCTGATAACAGCAGCAAAGATTACAGCTACTACTAGCCAAATCAGTGAGACTATTATATAATGTTTCTTCGTTAATTGCAAAGTTTTAGCACTTGATACGTTTTTCCAACTGTAAATTTATTGATTTACTTTTTCTTAATCAAATGCAAATATCTGAATTACTATAATTTAGCATTATAACTATCGAAAAATGATTGCAAATCCACATTCCCACCTGATAATATAAGCCCAACTTTCTTGTTGGCGAAAAGCTCTTTATGTCTGATAGCGGTAGCCAAAACAGTAGCCGAAGATGGCTCCACAACTATTTTCATTCGCTCGTATATCAGCTTCATTGCGGCTAATATCTCTTTATCATCGACTAGTAATATATCATCTACATATTGCTTTATATAGCCGTAGTTCAGCTCCCCAAGTGAGGTTAACAGCCCATCGCATATTGTCTTCGGATTAGTCGATGGAACCAAAGCATCCGAATAGAACGAGCGGTAAGCATCATCTGCCCCTTGCGGTTCGGCAGCGTAAACTTTGATTTTGGGGTTTATGCCTTTGCTACATATAGCCGTACCTGAAAGTAACCCACCACCACCGACTGGCGCTATGACTATATCTAGCTCTGGGTAGTCTGTTAATAGCTCCAGAGCGGATGTGCCTTGCCCAGCTATTATCTCATCTCTATTATATGGATGGACGAACTCTGCCCCCGTTTCGGCTACAATTTTTGCAAGAGTTGATTCCCTAGCTTGCAAGTTCGGCTCGCAGAAAGTGATTTCCGCACCATACCCACGCACGCCATCTGTCTTCACTTTCGGGGAATTACTCGGCATAACTATATAAGCAGGAACTCGGAGTTCACGAGCCGCTAGGGCTAGTGCTTGTGCGTGATTGCCCGACGAGTGAGTCGCCACTCCCTTTGCTAGCTTTACTTCAGAAAGAGATAGCAGTGCATTGGTAGCTCCTCTGTATTTGAACGCCCCTATTTTCTGAAAGTTCTCACATTTAAAGAACAGATTTGCACCTACTAACTCATCTAATTGTGAGCTAGTAAGCACAGGAGTTCTATGTACTTTGTGGGCTATTCGTTCGTGAGCTTTTCTAATATCAGCTATAGTCAACGGCATATATATTTTCTTATCGTTAGTAATTCAGATTATAAAAATAGAAAAATTCTAGTTAGTTGTAAAGATATTCCTGTTTTTAGCTTGGCAAGTAAGAGGGTGCAAAGCGACTGCTAATCTAATAGCAAAGTCGAAGTAAAGAATCCAGGTAAATAATTAATACCATTCCAAACTTAAATCCACCCAATGATAATTATCTTTTTCGATTAAGTCAGTTTTCTTCTTTCTTGACCAGCCTTTTAATTGTTTTTCTCTAAAGATTGCATCTTCAATTCTTCCATATTCTTCAAAGTAAACTAGTAACTTAACATCGTATTTAGCAGTAAAACCTTTGAATGATTTATTTTTATGTTGCCAGACTCTTGCAGATAAATCAGAGGTTACACCAGTATAAATAGTTCCATTTTTCTTTGATGCAATTGTGTAAGTATATGACTGTTTCATAATACAAATATAATAATTCTCCTAGACTCTTCGGCCCACTTCGCAGGCTCAGTGTCCCACTGAGTGACGGCTTAACTAATACCCCACCACTTTTCGTGGGTTCTTGCCGACTTGGATTGAGTGTAATAATGAGCCGTTAATGCCCACTACTATCACTTCTCCGTCGCGTTGGAAGTTGCGGGCATTGCCAATCCTTAATTCATTATTAGCATCGTCTATGGAGAGTGAAGGCCACACGTCTTTGGTTGTGTTCTCGTAGATTAGTTGCGGTATAGCACGGCTATTTATATGTGGGAATACATATAGCCCACCTTCAGCTAGGTAATAAATTGCACCTGTGCTTTCGCTCAATTCTACATCGGAAAAGTCTTTGAGGGGCATTTCCCTGAGTATATTATTCGTAGTCAAATCAACGAATTTTATGCCTCCTAACTCGCCTTTCTCTACTTGCGAGGGAGTGTTCAGATACCCACAAGCTATGTAGTTATCCGTTCGATTGATAGCTAGTTGGACTAGGTTTGGACCTATGTATATGTACTCGCTTGTGCCTGTTGTGGGGTCTAGTATTTGTAGGGTTCCAGCGTTCTTGATTGTTTGGCGGTAGTCACCAAAGCCTGAGTTGGCTATGTATAGCTTGCCATTATGTGCGATTATATCTTCTGGTGCTGGCCCAGTTTCGAAGAGCTGATTAGGTGCAGTTAGTGTGTCGTTGATTGTTCCGCTTCTCACTTCGTCTCTGTATAAGTCAGTGTAATAGTATCTATCGCCAATAGTAGTCAGCGAGCGTGGTGCTGCTCTGTCGTAGGCGATGTCGATTTTGCAAGTGATAGCTGGTACTTTGTAGTCGAGTAATATCAATTGTTTTGTGCCTGTGGCTGTGAATATTATTCTACTATCGTCAAGCATTTTCATATCCGAAACTATATCACCTAGGTATTCTCCAGTCACATTTTTGAAGTAAGAATCTAGCGTTTTGCCAGTCGCGTTATTATACACGTAAATATCAGAATTGTTGTAGTTCCAAAGCCCCTCGCATAGAACAATCATACCCGATTCGGGGAATGATGTAGCGAGCGTATCATACAACTGTGCTTTCTTCGTAGGTGTGTTCGGTGTTTCCACGCATCCGAAGAAAAGCAGTGATAATAATATGCTGCAAAATATATTATAGATTAATGATTTTCTCAACCGCTTTTCCCATACTATTACTGATTTTCATTATATAAACTCCGCTCTGTAAATCGTGATATTGGAATACACCAATACCCGAATACTCAGCCACCAATATACCATTTATATTATAAATCTGAAATGTATTGCTTGCATCAAAGCTACTTATAGCACTATTATTAAGCGTATAATACTCGGAAATATCAGCACTAACAGATGACATCGCCTCCGCCGTGTAGTTATGTATTACCAACGCATCTAGGTCGAAGCCACTAAGTGAATAATCGAAATATTTGTGATTCTGGTTTGCCTTTACTTGGTCAGTAATATCTTTGATTTTAATGTAGCGAATGGAGTCCATTCCAATTTCTGAAAGGTCAAAGCCATCGCCACCACTAACCTCCGAATCGCAATAATCAGCATTACCAAAAGTGGGATGAGTGCCTGCACAACCCTCCAAAGATTCGAAATCGTATGGGAATTCTGTGTAGTTTACTCCGTCTTTGCTGACAGAAACAATCGCAGGTTCTTTGAACAACCGACCATTTATCGGATTCTTGAATACATTCTCGAAGATTGTGAAATCAGCTCCATCGCCGTCTAGTATCAGATTATCCGAGTTACCAACTATTATCTCTCCACCAAAACCGATTGATAGTACTTCACTTTCGCTTGCTTCCGCAACTTCATCACTTGCTATGCGAGAGGGAATTCCGAATATATTAGCTGGGTAGAACTCCTCTCCTTGACCGAGGTTTTGCCCCTCTCCCGGAGTGAACGAGAATACGTGATTGATGGTTATGCAATCTTGCGAATACAAATTAGTAGCTAACAATAATATTATAATGCTATATCTCATAGCTTAGGGTTCCCCTGATATTACGACCCGGCATCGGGTAATTCAAAAATACTTGATACTGTTCGTCCATTAAATTCTTTACATCTAACCTGACTAAAAGACTGCCCGAAAGCAGCTCTAACTTGTACGATGCGAAAACATCGAACAGTGTGTAATCATCTATTATCAGCCCCATATCATTATCAATAGTGGTGAATATATAGCTCTTATGTTGTATCGATGCACCAAATTGAACACTATTAAAATCATAAGTCGCAAGTGCAGAGACTATCTCCTCGGGAGTATATGGGAGTAACACATTCTCCGTTTCGTCAACGCCTGACTTGATTAGCGGCTGTTGGTATATGTAATTATATACTATGTTCAGCCCCTCAATAGGTGTCAGAATACTGAAAAACTCAATCCCTTGCGAATTGACTTTGTCTATATTCTGCGATTGCCAAGTAATAGGCCCCGTAGGCACTGCAGCTATTTGATCTTTAGTATTAGTATAGAATAAATTCAACCCAAACTTACCGAACTTCGGTGGGTCATAGTCAAACCCCAGATTATAAGTTATAGACCGCTCTGGTCGTAGGTTCTGATTGCCATAGTTGAGATAATACATCTCATTGAAAGACGGCAAACGGTAGCCAGTACTAATTGATGCTTTCGTAACTAGATTCGCTTTTACAACTCTTGCCGATGCACCCATCATTGGCGAGTAATTCCCCGAAAAATCCGAGCTGTAATCTGCCCTAAAACTACTGTAAAATCCGTACTCAATGACCACGCTTTTCTTCGTGTAATTCATATTAGCAGAGATACCAATATCGTTGCGAGCTATGTCTTTGTTCACGTCCTGAAGCATATCTCCTGCGAGCTTATTCAGTGTTCCATCTGCTACAAAACCATAGCGGAGATTTTTATATTTGGTAGCATATTCCGTTCGGATTTGGAGTGCGTTATTGTAGAAATCATTGTCCAATCCACCAGCACCGAACTCTATTGCTTGTTCGTTTTTGAATTGCAAATCACTGTAATTATATACTGCACCAATCTTGAAAACCGTACTGTCATTAATGTAATTATCGGCTGATACAATTGCCGTCATATCTGCTTCTTTTAGGAAGGCATTGCTCGCTCGCTGTACACCAGCTATCACTGGCTCTGGGTTTCCTCGCTCCGAAGTGCGGAGTATAACTCGCGGCTTCACGTTGAAATTCCCCCATCCGAAAACAGTTCCCAAATATAGGTCTAGATTATCAACTTGACTGTTCTGTCTTTCGTAGTCATTGTCACCAATCCGAAAGTCATAAGTGCCGTCAGAATCAGTCTTACGGAGTTTTAGAGTGAATGGAACAGAGTCAATATTCTGTGTAATATCTGCTTCCAATATTCTATTAGTAAAGTTGTCGTAACTTGCTGTCAACCGATATTCATCGAATAGCTCGGTCTTGCTAATCATATTCACAACCCCAGCCATAGCGTTACTACCGTATTGCGAGGAGGCACCACCTTTGGCGACCTCTATTCTATCCACCGAACTGATGAAAAGCTTGCTAATGTCTGCAATCCCCGTCTGTGAGTTCGTTACACGAAGACCGTCCATCAGAATAAGTGTTTGATTGGAGGGCATACCACGCAGCGAAACGGTCTTGATAGAGCTGAGACCTCCGTAGTCACGTATGTTAACACCTGTCGCATATTGCAGTGCATCGCTGACTAGTATTGGGTTGATTCTAGCAATGGTTTTGCTATCAATTATTTGACTGGATATATAGTTGAATCCTTGATTAGTCAGCTCCTTTTTGGCTTCGACCGTAACTTCTGGGAATCGTTTCGCCACCGAGTCAGTTTCAGAAAAAACAAAGCCGAACGCCGTCAAGAAAACAACTATATATACGAGTTTACCAGTCAATTTAATTAGTCTTACCTTTAATAAATAAACTCAATTGCTCATCATCCATTATTCCACTTTTAGTTATAGCGCTAATTGATTGATTGATTGAAATAAGCAGTTTGTTTTTTTCATTTAAGGTATGATTATTCCCCAAAATATAGTCAATTAGGTTATAAGTAGAATATAGAATTAATTCTACTCCATAGGGGACTTCAAAGTCATCATCTTGCCTAGCAACAACAGGTTCTCGAATTTCCTTATACAATGATCTAACATTTAATTTAGTTATAAACTGAACTAGAAAATTATTTTTATTATTTAATTTCCTTGAAAAAAATATAGATCTAATAATTAGATTATTATCAATTTTATGCTGCATACCCACCACCGAATCTTGATACTCTATTGGGTTTTCTTTGAAGTAATCCTCCCAAATAGGTAAACCAATTTCAATCAAATCAGTAGCCAAACTGATTTGAGCATTTATTTCTAAATTCTCATATAGTTCTTTAAATATCATTTAAGTACAACAAACCTAACTGCTCTAGTGCCGTTGATAACAGCGGTGTAGTTACCTGATGTTAGTCCTAGTGCGTCTGCGTTCAGCGCTATAGCACCGTTAGAACTACCGCTGTGAGTCGCTACTATTTTACCTTGACTGTTGATGATAGCTATGTCATTCGTACCAGCCAAATCATCCGAAACTAGATGGAAATCATTAGCTACTGGATGCGGGTAAACTCGGATAGTTTGCTCGCTCGAAGTTGACTCTTCAATATTAGATTTTATGAGGTGCTTGTACCCTAAAATTCTATTATTAGCTGAGTAATCGCTATAATTGCTATTTGCAGTAATTATATAATCCTTACTAACGGCAATTCCTTCTGTATGACCATCTACCAAAATTGAATTGATTTTCTCACCTGTCTTAACATCAAACACAAGTATTTGGTTGCTATATGTAGTCACGTACAACTTATCATTGTAGAAATACGAATCTCGCGGGCCACCATAACCAGTTGTACCAGTCGAGAAAGTTAGGTCAATCTCGCCGGTAATCAGGTTTAGTATATGTACCTCGTGACTACCGTTCATCACAATAGCAGCCATAGTTTGGAGACTGTCAGCTACTATCGAATTACCACCTGTACCGACTGCTATTTCAGTGTTTTCGCCTATTCCCATAGTGCTTAGCTTGATTATATTAATCTTTGCATCTGCTACTCCAAAGTTCCCTTCAGATAGCGAAACTACACCAAAGCCAGAAGCATTCTGATAAACTATACAGTCAATAACATTAGCACCTACTTCAGTATTTACATCAATGAAATCGCCATTTTTGATACGAATGTAACTCTTGTTATTTTCCATATCTCTTTGACCAAGTACCAAGTAATCAAGCACACTAAAAGCACAAGAAACATACATTCCTGCATCAAAAGTGTCATATACTTCATTGTCTTCCACATTATAGTAATGCACTGAGTTCCCTGATGGAATAGTAATATCTCCGTCTGAAGAAATGTTAGTATTTAGAGGGAAGTTGATAGGGAAATCAAGATTCAATTTTAATCCAGCATTCTCTAGTAAACTTCCCCATCCGTAAATTGTATTTGCCCAAATAGAAGGTGGTAAATCACCTTCTTCTTCGTTGATAATACCATCAAAATTATAGTCTATACCCAAGCTAACATTATACATCCTGTAGTTCAAATGCTGACCATAAGGGAAGAAGTCTAATGGCTGATAGCCAGTATAACCCATATCAATTTGAGCTTCATCTTTATTGGGTTCATTCGTGAAATCGTATATCGAAATTCTCCCACCTTTTTTCTCTTTGCTCATACTACTTGCACAGTAAACTTGCTGACCTGTTGAGTACATATACCCAATATCAAATTTGGAATGGTGCATTTCGATTTGACCTATATCTGTTACAGTATTCAAGTTGACTACAACCAAATCTTTTGTGGCTTTACTTACTAGATGAATATTTTCAGCAATTGGGAGAGTATAAATATTTTTTGTTTTCTCAATCTCTACAGGTTTGAAATACGGATATATAAAACCATCTTTCTTATCATTTAGTGTAAAAATATTAACATTTAAGTTAGATTTATAAGTTATAAATATACTTTTTCCATCAGATGTAATACTAGCTACTGAATCTTTATTCACACCCAATGAACCTAAATCATATTCAAACAACATTTCTACCCCAACATCAGGACTAATATCAAATACTACAAGTTTAGATTTTTCTCCATTAAATATAACAGGTACTAAGTACAATTTTTCTTCATTGTTTGTAAAAGTAACAAAGTCGATTATATCGCCATCGAATAAATAAGGTTCAGTTTCATATCCTTGAACTAACTTTTCAAGTATATCATTACCATTCTGTCTTACTAATCTGATATTATTAGGGATTCGTCTTTGATAGGAAAGATATTCGCCCGTTTTGTATGAAATTTTAAAAATAGACTTTGCGTTATTCAATTGAAGTGCTTCCACATACCCTCCAAATTTGAATAAACCATTTTCTTTAATTCCAGCAAATGATATTATAATAGTTGTATATTCTTCATTAAGTGTATCTATTGATGGCTTAAACGGACTTACAAAATAATTAAAAAATTCTTTAATCATAGTTGGTTCTACACTAGCACCAGCAGGGTTGTAAGTCCACCAACTTGGCTTTTCGTCTTCGCCTTCGTTATAGATATTATTACCATTTGCATCTATTCCAGCGCAGAATATGTGTATCATTCCATCGCTTGGATCCTCGATTATACTTACGGGGTTGCTGCCTACAGCAAGTTCAACTTCATTTTTAGTTAAGATAGAAGCGTTCGTAATAGCGTAGCTACCCAAAATAAGGGCTAATATAAATGCAAATTTTTTCATATCAATAATCTCGTTTTTTCAAATTACTATTTTATAACAATAAACCTAACTGCTCTGATGCCATTGATAACGGCTGTGTAGTTACCTGATGTTAGTCCAAGCGCGTCTGCGTTTAGTGCTATAGCACCGTTAGAACTACCGTTATAAGTTGCTACGATTTTACCTTGGCTGTTGATTATAGCTATGTCATTCGTACCAGCCAAATCATCAGAAACTAAGTGGAAATCGTTAGAAACTGGATGCGGGTAAACTCGGATAGTTTGCTGAGTTTGTACTGCCTCTTCTACGCTAGTGATTTTGTCCAAATCATAAGCGAAGATTCTATTGCTAGGTTGGTAATTACTATAGTTGTTGTTAGTAGCTAATAAATATTTGTCAGTAATCGCTATACCTTCACTATTACCGTCAATTGAAATAGATGATACTTTCTTGCCATTCTTATAATTAAATACTGATATTTGATTACTATAAGTAGAAACATAGAGCAAATCGCCAACAAATTCTGCATCTCTTGGGCCACCATATCCACTAGTACTAGTTGAAAAAGTTTTATCAATTTTTCCAGTAAGTAAGTTAAGGATGTGAACCTCGTGGCTACCATTCATTACGATTGCTGCCTTTGATTGGTCTGCATTAGCTACTATCGAATTACCACCGGTACCGACTTCAATCTCAGTGTTCTCACCTATCCCCATTGTACTTAGCTTGATTATATTAATCTTAGCATCAGCTACTCCAAAGTTACCTTCAGATAGCGAAACTACACCAAAGCCAGAAGCATTCTGATAAACTATACAGTCAATAACATTAGCACCAACTTCAGTATTTACATCAATGAAATCACCATTTTTGATACGAATGTAGCTCTTGTCATTAGCAAAGTCTCTTTGTCCAAGTACTAGATAATCAAGTACACTAAATGCACAAGTAACATACATACCAGCGTCGAAAGAATCATATACTTCATTGTCTTCTACATTATAGAAATTCACCATATTACCAGAAGGTAAAGCTATATTTCCATCAGAAGAAATGTTTGTGTTTAATGGGAAGTTAATAGGGAAATCGAAATCCATTTCCTTAGTAGTTTTATCAAAAGGAGTCCCATTCTCTCGCAATGTAAAACTATAAACGGAGGGTTTTTGGTCACCTATTGTTTCATCTATATTTCCATCAAAATTAAAGTCTATTCCCAAATTAACTGTGTAAAAATTATCATCAAAAGGAAGGATATCAAGCGGTTGGTAACTTAGGTAATCTTCTGTTAAGTAAGTTGGTTCTTGAATTATTGAACCTCTAAAATCATATATATAAACTTTACCTTCTCCCGTAACATAAAGATTGTTTCCATTAAAGTAAACTAAATCTGTAAAAGTAGATGTTCTATGGTACTCAACAGTACCATAATTAAAATCACTATGAACAATTAAGTCATTACTTTCATTAGTTATAATACTGATTTTGTCACTAAGAGGCAAGTAAGTCGTTGGATTTTTCAATGTAGTCAATGAAGGAATTAAAAAGTTTTTTAATTCAATATTTCCTTCAATATCTGCTTCAATTTCAGCAAACCAAAGACTCTCTTTGTAAGTAATATATACATTACCGCTATAAGTATATAAATTACCTATAGTGGAATTATTTCCTGTATTATCATCCAATTCAACTTCACCGATTAACTCAATCTTTGTTCCTACTTTATAAAAAGCTAACTTTTCATTGTCAATTAGAATAGCAATCTCATCCAACCCATCATTATTCAAATCAATTAGTGTAAAATCGATAGCGTCACCATTTAAAGTTAGTGGTTCTATGTAAACTGTTCCATTACTAACAACTGAAAGTATGTCTTTGCCATTTTTTCTTATTATGCTAATTGTATGAAATTTATTGTACTCCTTAAACAATAGTTCCGATTCAAATAACATTTCACTAGATAGTATATTCAAAGTTTTTGCGTCATAAATTTCAAACTTTGCCTCTCCTGTGAAATTATCACCAACTTTAGAACTTTTAAATGGAATTCCAAATGAAGTTTTACCTTCAGCAATTATTATACTCGGCTTAAAAGGACTAACAAAATAGTTAACAAACTCTTTTACCATATTCGGTTTCACACTACTTCCGGCTGGGTTGTATGTCCACCAACTTGGCTTCTCGTCCTCGCCTTCGTCGAATGTGTTATTGTTATTAGCGTCGATACCAGCACAGAATATATGTACCATTCCATCGCTTGGGTTTTCTAATATACTTACGGGGTTGCTACCTACTTCTAGTTCTACTGATTGCTTAGTTAAGATAGACGCGTTTGATATTGCGTATCCGCACAGAATTAATGCCAAAGTTAGTATTAACTTTTTCATGATTTACTCCTAATAATTTTAAATTAATATTTTATATTCTAAGTAATAAACACTTAAGCGAGGTAAAAGGCACAGTCATGGATGGATTTCCAATCGAGAAGCGGTTCACCCCAAAGCATCTGTTGTCCGCAGATGTTCTATTCGTTTTCACAAATATACCAATGAGTATCAATGGCCGGTATTCTGACTCCAAGCTTCTATCCTCCCAAAGTCGCCTTCCCACTTATGTTAAAGCAGTGGCTGCCGCTAGGGCTTGACTAAGGTTGTAACTTGTTACAGCGGCGGAACCGTTTCCGATTTTCACGGAATTCCCACACACCATTGAAATTTCAATTATTCAAAGTTAACTTAATCTGACTAATATTCAAAATTATTGTTGAATACAATTATATTTGTAATCAACGTCAGTTGGAAAATCTTATAACTCTAAATTTATGACTATGTACAAATCAATTTTACTTTTATTTATTCTTGCTTCTATTCTATCTTTTGCCCAATCTACCGAAGATACTATTAGAGTTTATAGACTTGGTGAAATAGTAACAGAAGGCACTAAAGGTAGCCAGAAAATCCAACCCACAAAAATCAAAGAAATAAAATACCACGAGATAAAAGAGCAAGATGCTGTTAATATGCAAGATCTGAATGCTATAATCCCCGGTGGGTTCATACAGACTAACTCGCGTGGCGAATCATTGCTGTATTTGCGTGGAGCTGGCGAAAGGTCAATAGCGCTATTTTTTGACGGTATGTACTTCAACATTCCGTGGGACAACAGAGTAGATTTGAGTATGATACCTACAGATATAATAGGTAATCTGAAGATTAGTTCTGGTGCTAACTCCGTGCTTTACGGAGCAAACGTACTTGGTGGTGCTGTCAATATAACCACTACTGAACGTGAGAAAGATGGACTAGGTGGTAATGTTGGGCTGCAATTGGGCGAAGGTGGGCGTAAGTACAGTAGCGTCAAACTAGAGGGTAAAGATGGCAAATTCAACTATATCGGTAATCTTTCTTTCCTTACTAGAGATGGACTAAAAGCACCAAAAGATGATAAATTCGATTTTAATTCAGGCAAAGAAAGCGATCTAATAACTAATAGTTATAGCGAGAGAATCACTGCTTACCTACGCGGTGAATACGAAATAGATGATGAGAATAAAATTGGTGTATCCATCAATCATATTGACGGTGAACAAGGTGCCATCCCTGAAAACTATCCTGATGGACTTACCAACCGATTTTGGAAATACCCAGAGTGGCTAAGAAGCATTGCAACTGTCAACGGTGAGTTTAAGCTATCAGAAATTATTTCGGTAAAGGGTGCGGTTTGGGTAGATAAATTCAACCAAACTATAGAAGATTACAAGTCGATTAATTTCGCTGAGCTGAACGAAAAGCAATATGATGAAGATATAACTACTGGTTTGAGAGTCAATTTATCAGCCAATTTATCAGATAATGATAAGCTGAACTTCGCTATCAATGGCTTCAACACTACTCATACAGAAGAAGTTGATGATTTGGATGGAGGCTCAGTCGTAAGATATTTTGGTCAGATGACAAGCAGTTTCGGTTTGGAATACAAGCGTTTTCTAGGCGATTGGGTATTCACGGTGGGTAGCTCTTATGATAGATTTGACATAAGCAAAGCTGGTGATTTTTCAGAAGCAGAGGGAAGTTCATTCGACGATATAGCCGCTGTTTTTGGGGCTACTTATAAGCTAACAGAAACAACTAATCTATTTGCAAACTTGGGTAAGAAGAGCCGTTTCCCCACTTTACGTGAGTCATACTCTGCGGCACTGGGCAAATTCGTAATCAATCCAGATTTGAAGCCAGAAACAGGTTTGCTTTCTGAAATAGGGATAGATTATCGTGGGGAAGATTTGGATGCTACACTCTCGCTATTTGCTAATAACTACACCGATTTGATAGCGCAGTCCTCCGTACCGGGCGACACGCTAAGAAGAAAGCAGAGAGTGAACCTAGACGAAGCAACTATAATGGGTGCGGAAGTACTAGTGAAGTATTATGTAACAAACGATTTCGATTTGACTGGTCATTTTACCTATATGAACAGCAAAGGGACAGTGGACGGTGCAGAGCAAAACCTAGAGTACAGACCGGAGATTATTGCTTTCCTACAAGCTGATTGGAGACTATACGGTGGATTAGATTTATTGGGTGAAGCCGACCTAATGGGTAATCAATATGGTATCTCTGACCAAGAACAAGCTTTAGTACCAATAGATGCGACTACTTTATTCAACATTAGGTTGAGCTACAAAACATTCTATAACGAGAATCTATATACTTTCTTCATTCGTGCTAATAACATATTAGACCAAGCTAGAAAGAACAAAATCAGCATTTCGGCACCGGGCAGAATGATATATGGTGGTGTTACTGTTGCATTTTAATATTAGATTTGAGGGTTTTATCAGAGCATTGTAGTGCAGGTCTCAGAAATCAGAAAAGGATTACAAGATGATACTGAATAGTAGCCAACATTTCTTTTATTCCACAAAAAAAAACCTCATATTCTAAGTAATAAAAACTTACTTTTAAATATGAGGATTAATCTTTTCTTAAACTTTAATTTATAATTCTAAGGGTAGAATCTGAACCCTAAAGCTCCCTCCATATCGCCACCTACACCATTAGTGATACCCAATAGTGGGCCTAACTCTAAGAATATTTCAAATGCTTTACTTGGTTTGAAGTTAAGTCCAAGTAATCCTTTTGCTCCTAGGTTAAAATCTTCATCATGATGATGTTTACCATGGAAAAAACCATCTCCTTCGCCTACAGCTACTACTGCACCAATTCCGGCATACAGCTCAAAATCTCTACTGTTGAACACCCCAGGGAAATTAAAAGTATAAATACCATCAAATCTTACCCCACCGTAATGGCTCTTAAGCCCTAAATTGAATATAAAATCATTACTTCCCCCAGTTCTTGATTTCAAAGTTATACCCGATGGCTCACCAAATATTAACCCGAATCCCAAATCTGCTTTTGCGTTATAGCTGCAAAACATCATAACTAGTATTACAATCATCTTTTTCATAAATACTCCATTAATTTTTGAATAATAAATTTAACATACTTACGATTTAAAGTAGAAAACGGATTTATTGAAATTGAAATAAATTGTTGAGTTTTTATATTCAGGAATAATCACTAATTTATTCAGTTCGTAAATAACAATTTTGAGTTAACAATGAAAAAAATACTATTTCTATTCCTGTTTATACTTGCTATAAACTCTTGTAAAAAAGATGAAGGTGATATCGTTTCACCTGGAAATGAATACACGCCTAAGATTTTAACAGAAACTTATGGCACTGCAAAGCTAGTTGGCTTTGTAAAAGACAAGGCTGGAAATCCGCTAGCAGGTGTAACAGTTTTCTTTGGAGAAGAAAAGGCGTTAACTGGCTCTGATGGTGGATATCAATTAAACACCCTCTCTGCCGGATCTAATAAAAGAATCTGGTTTCAGAAATCGGGATATGCCTCCACTCAAAAACTGGCTAACATTAAAGAAGAGCTACCTAATAGAATAGATGCAAGTCTTTTCCCAATTGATAAAACTGAAAAAATGAATAGCAACGGTGGTAAAATAGAAGGGAAAGATTTCTCAGTCGAAATTAAGCCGGGTGGGTTCGTTTATTCAGATGGCAGATCAGTAGAGGAAGATGTTTTTGCTGAGGTAACTGCATTTTTAACAAGTGAAGATGAATTTTTAGATGCATTCCCCGGTGAATTCAGAGGGACTAGAGAAAATGGAACCGAAACTGCAATCGAATCTTTCGGATTTATTGATGTTGTTTTGAAAGTGAAATCAGGTGAACCAGTCCAACTAGCTGACGGTGTTACCGCAATAATCAAAATTAAAGCCCCACAGAACTCACCAGTTTCTATCCCAATGTGGCATTACGATGAAGACAAAGGAAAGTGGATAGAAGAAGGTGTCGGCAAACTTGATAATGGATTATACACAGCAGAAGTCAGCCACTTTACAAAATGGAACTGGGACAGACCTTACGAAGAAACTTCTAAAATAGTCGGTAGAGTAGTCGATAATGCAGGGAACCCAATAGAAGGAGCAAGCGTTGTACAAAAAGGAATTACATACAAATTCCAAAATTCGGCAAAAACTGATGAAAATGGAGAATTTGAATTACTTACTCCAGAATCAAATAAATCAGAAATTGAAGCAAAATTTGAGTTTTACGGCTCAACAATAATCAACTATACAACATCACCCAACATGGGGCAAGTTAATGATATTGGTGATATAACAATTGATGTGACTATAGAAAATGTTATACCACCATTTATATCAAGTGAAATTTTATATATCACAATAACTGAAACAACAAAAATTAGAGGTAAGTATTTTGGTGAACAAAAAAGACAAGGCTATAAGCTATTATTAAATGGCAATGAAGTAGAAACTACAACTTGGCAGAATGATCTAATTGAATTCGATGTACCAAACGGAATACCAGAAGAAGGGATTATCCAAATTGATAGAGATGGGTTTCTAAGTAAGGAAGTAAATTATAAAGAAGGGGAGTGGACTTGTGAGTTTGGAGGACAAAAATATGACAATAATGACTTACCTATATATAATAGTAGATATATTTTAAGGTTAGAAATCTCTAACTTGAGCGAAATTCCAAATTGCATTGGCAATCTACAAAATTTGGAGTATCTTTATCTATCTAGTAATCTGTTAATTGGTTTACCAGAAAGTATCGGTAATCTAAAGAATTTAGAGGGGCTATTACTTGGTTATAATAGTTTAAGTAGTTTACCAGAAAGTTTTGGCAATCTTCAAAGCTTAGAGGTACTTCATCTTAATGGTAATAGATTCAGTATTTTTCCTGAGAGCTTTGGCAATCTTCAGAATTTAAAAGAGCTACTCCTTCATTCTAATCAGTTAAGTAGTTTGCCTGAAAGTTTTGGTAATCTTCGAAATTTAAAAGAGCTTATCCTTTATTATAATAATTTAAGTAGTTTACCAGAAAGTTTTGGCAATCTTCAAAAGTTAGAGGTACTTCGTCTTGATGGTAATAGATTCAGTATTTTCCCTGAGAGTATCTTTAAACTTAAGAAATTAAAGTTACTTTACCTTTTTAGTAATCAGTTAAGTAGTTTACCTGATGGTATCGGTGATCTTCAAAATTTAGAGCAACTTTACCTTTTTGGAAATCAGTTAAGCAGTTTGCCAGAAAGTATCGGTAATCTAAAGAATTTAAAAGAGCTTGTCCTATATAACAATGAATTGAGTAGTGTCCCTGAATCAATCAAGAACTTAAAAGACAATCTAGAGCTTTTATATTTAGATGATTATGACTTTTCTGAAGTAGAAAAGGCAAAAATAGAAGAGTGGCTACCAAATACAGAAATTGTTTGGTATAAGCCTTAATGTCATTAATTGATTATTATAACCTATTTTATTACTAATTTATTCAGTGCGTAAATAACAATTTTGAGTTTACAATGAAAAAAATACTATTTCTATTCCTATTTATAATTGCTATAAACTCTTGTAAAAAAGATGAGGGCGATATCGTTTCACCTGGCAATGAATACACTTGTGATATTGATGGTAGAATATATGATAATAATAACTTACCTTTGGAAGGTGATATAAATTACTTAGATTTATATTCTAGAAAATTGAAGAAACTACCCAATTGCATTGGTAATCTACAGAATTTACAAGTGCTGATGCTTGAAGATAATGAACTGAGTAGTTTGCCTGAAAGTTTTGGTGATCTTTTAAATTTAAGGGAGCTGAACCTTGATGTTAATCAATTTACTACTATACCCATAAGTGTAAGCAATTTAGCCAGCTTAGAAAATCTTTCGTTTGTTAGAAATGAATTAGTTAGTTTACCTGAAAGCATAGACAATCTACAGAATTTACGAGAGCTTCATCTTTACTTTAATCAATTGACTACTTTGCCTGGAAGTTTTGGTAATCTACAGAATTTACAAAAGTTAGATCTTAGTTATAATCAATTAACTACTTTATCTGAGAGCTTTGAAAATCTTCAAAACTTAACAGTTCTAGAACTAAATCATAACCTATTAACTAATATTTCTGAGAATATTGGTAATCTACAGAATTTATTAGAGCTTGGCCTTATTGATAATAAACTCACTACATTGCCAGAAAGTTTTGGTAATCTTCAGAATTTACAAGAGCTTTTCCTTGGTTCTAATGAATTAAGTAGTTTACCTGTAAGCATAAGCAATCTACAGAATTTACAGGTGCTAGAACTTAATGATAATCAATTTACTACTATACCCTTAAGTGTAAGCAATCTATTGGACTTAGAAAAACTTTCGTTTGCTAGGAATGAATTAATTAGTTTACCCGAAAGTATCGGTAATCTTCAAAATTTGCAGGTGCTAGAACTTGCTGATAATCAATTAGGTAGCTTACCTGAAAGTATCGGCAATCTTCAAAACTTAACACTGCTTGACCTCTATAATACTCAATTAACTAGTTTACCTGAATCAATCATGAACTTAGAAAAAAAATTAAGTTTATTGTATTTACATGGTAATAACTTTTCTGAAGCAGAAAAAGTTAAAGTTAAAGAGTGGCTACCTAATACAGAAATTATTTGGTAATTAGTAAAGGATGCCTAGTTTATTACTAATTTATTCAGTGCGTAAATAACAATTTTGAGTTAAAAATGAAAAAAATACTATTCCACCTCTACGAGGCGGTACTATCTTTTTAGATTAGCTAGCTACAGATATATAACCACTCTGTGGCTTGAATACTAGTCATCATAAATATCTTAATCATCTTGTAATCCTATACTGAAAATTCTTAAATTCTGTAAATTCTGATTCAGACAAAGAGAGATTGCCACACTTCATTCGCAATGACACGATTACAAGAGGGTTGGAGGGTTTTGAGACGTATTCAATACGTCTCTACTATTTTAATTCCATCAAATCCGTGAAATCCTTAAATCCAATTAATCTGTGATTCAGACAGAAAGAGATTACCACGTCGCTACGCTCCTCGTAATGACACAAGCTCTAGAGTGACTGTTTTACGTGGGGGTTTGGGGGATTTGAGACGTATTCAATACGTCTCTACGAATTCATAAACTCTTGGGGTTTCCACACTTCGTGACCTTTGTGTAATAACAAAAAATCATATCTTCGTGATCTCTGTGTTAAAAAAAAAGTAATATGTTGAGTGAACAAGAGACAGCCCATGCCGTTGGCTTGGCAGGCACGTCCTTTCAGTCCTCGCTGTGACAATAATAATCAGACAATCATATTCATCTTAATCCTCTTGTTATCCTGTTCTGAATAGTACATAGAGATTACCACGTCGCTAGGCTCCTCGTAATGACACGAGCTTTAGAGTGACAGTTTTACGTGTAGGTTTAGGGGATTTCAGGCATTTCAAGCATAAAAAAAGAGACGTATTTTCATACGTCTCTTTTCTAATAAATCATTCCGCCTTTCTTAGTTGCGGAGTTTAACACCCCCCTAAATCCCCCCTCAAGGTGGGACTTCTGAAGGAATCGTACATATCTTATATATTTACCGCTTCGCCGTAAGCTGCTGCTGACGCTTCCATTATGGATTCGCCAAGAGTAGGGTGAGCGTGTATAGTTTTCATAATAGTGTGTGCTGTAGCGTCTAGTGAACGTGCTAGGGCTATTTCACCGATTAGCTCAGTTACGTCTGGGCCTATCATGTGTGCGCCTAATACTTCGCCATATTTCTCATCGAATACTAGCTTCACAAATCCTTGTGTTTTACCAATACCGTGAGCTTTTCCGTTCGCTGTGAATGGGAATTTACCGACTTTCACTTTGTGACCAGCTTCTTTCGCTTTCTCTTCAGTCATACCGATAGATGCGACTTGTGGGATACAATAAGTACAACCTGGGATATTGTTATAGTCAATACCTTTGTCAGAATGACCAGCTATTGCTTCAACACAAGCAATACCCTCAGCAGATGCTTTGTGTGCTAACCAAGGAGCACCAGCTACATCACCGATTGAGTAAATGCCTTCTACGTTTGTGCGGCATAGTGCATCGATTACTATTGAACCTTTTTCTACTTTTACGCCTACAGTTTCCAAGCCAATTCCTTCTATGTTTGCTTGTATTCCGATAGCGTTGATTGCTTTTTCAGCTTTTAGAGTTTCTTTTTTGCCGTCTCTTTCTATTACTACTTCTACGCCAGTTTTAGTTGGCTTAGCGCTTAGTACTTTAGCAGATGTTAGCATCTCGATACCATCTTTTTTGAAGCTACGAGCTAATTCTCTTGATACGTCTTTGTCTTCGATAGGAAGTATTCTATCTTGATATTCTACGATAGTTACTTTAGTACCGAATGCATTGTAGAAATATCCGAACTCAATACCGATAGCACCAGCACCCATTACTATCATATCTTTAGGAGCTTTGTTTTGTATCATCGCTTCTTTCGAAGTTAAGATGTTCTTTCTATCTACTTCGATTCCTGGCATTTCTCTTGGTCTTGCACCAGTAGCTATTATTATGTGTTTTGCCGTGATAGTGTCTGTTACTTTACCTTTGGGGTCTAGTACTTCTACTTTACCTTTGGCAGCGATTCTACCGTGACCTTCTACTTTTTCAACTTTATATTTGCCGAAAAGGTATTTGATACCGCCAGACATTTGGTTAGCAACTCCCCTAGATCTTTCGATTACTTTACCGAAGTTTGCTTTTACGTTAGTTACTTCAAATCCGTAGTCTTCCGTATGAGCTAGGAAATGAGCGTACTCAGCAGATTTCAATAATGCTTTAGTCGGGATACAACCCCAATTCAAACATACTCCACCTAGTTCAGCTTTCTCTACACAAATTGTCTTTAGTCCTAATTGCGAAGCTCTGTTAGCCGCAACATAGCCACCAGGGCCAGAACCGATAATTACTACATCACATGAATGATTTGCCATCGTAAAACCTTTAATATTTAGTCTTTTATAATTTTCATTTTTACAGAATACAAGTTAATTCTTTTTTCGAGTTTTCTCAAATTTCGTATTTAATTATTAATCACTGAAAATATATTCTATATTGCAGTAAATAACTAATTACTCAAAGATATATTATAATCTGATTGAAAAATGTTTGAACTAATCACAAAATACGAAAACCTGAAAGCTGAAGTTGAGAAACACAGCCACCTATATTATGTTAAAAATGAACCTATTATCAGCGATAGAGACTTCGATGCTCTGTTCGATGAACTACTCAAATTCGAGAAAGAACATCCCGAATTAGCAGCCGACGATTCTCCAACTAAGAGAGTCGGTGGCGAGCCAATTGAGGGATTCACTACTGTAGAGCACTCCCAGCCAATGCTTTCACTCCAAAATACGTATACACGAGAGGAAGTCGAGGATTTCGACGCAAGAGTCCGAAAAGGGTTGGAGAATGTGAAATTCAGCTATACCGTTGAACTGAAATTCGATGGAGTAGCCCTCAGCTTGGTATATGAGAATGGGAAGTTGAGCCGTGCTGTCACCAGAGGTGATGGATTCAAGGGAGATGATGTAACCAGCAATGCGGTTACTATTCGCTCTATTCCGCTATCGGTATCTGGAGATTTGAAGAACTTCGAGGTCAGAGGTGAAGTCTTTATGACCAACCCACAATTCGAGAAAATCAATAAAGAAAGAGCCGAAAACGGTGATAAACTATACGCAAATCCGCGTAATACAACTGCTGGTAGCTTAAAGCTATTGGATTCGAGAACCACTGCTGCTAGGAACTTGCAGATGTACTGCTACTCACTATTCGTAGATGGATCGGAGCAAGAGACCAACGAGAAGAACGCAGAAATATTGAAAGAAATGGGCTTCCCAGTATCGGAGCATTTTGCGGTTTGCAATAGTGTAGATGAGCTATTCAAATTCATAGATGAGTGGGATGCCAGACGCACCGAATTGCTATATATGATAGACGGAATAGTAATAAAAGTAAATGAGAAAAAGTACCAAGACGAGCTAGGATTCGTAGCTAGAGCACCACGCTGGGCAATCGCTTACAAATACGAAGCTGAGTCAATGGAAACGCAAGTGCTCGACATACAGCTACAAGTAGGACGGACGGGAGCAGTAACTCCAGTAGCTATACTTGAGCCGATATTCGTATCTGGGTCAACTGTCAGCCGTGCCTCGCTCCACAATGCCGATTATATAGCGGAGAAAGATATTCGAGTAGGCGACTACGTGATGGTAGAGAAGGGCGGGGAGATAATCCCCAAAGTAACGCAAGTAGTGATGAGCAAACGTAAAAGCGACTCCATTCCATTCGCGTTCCCTGCCGAAATAGACGGTGCCGCAATACACAGAAACGAGGGCGATGCCGCTCACTATGTCTCGGACAAGAGCTCGAAGACAATAATTAAGCGAAAAATAGAGCACTTCGTATCGCGTAACGCTATGGACATAGACGGTATGGGCGAGCGGATAATAGATGATTTCGTAGAGAAAGGATGGCTGAATAATGTCGCTGATATTTATGATTTGGAGCAATACAAACCTGAAATGCAAGAGCTAGAGGGATGGGGCGAAAAAAGCATCACCAAGCTATTCGAAGCAATAGAAAAGAGCAAAACGCAACCCTACAACCGAGTGCTATTCGGATTAGGTATCCGCTTCATAGGTGAAAAAGGAGCAAAGCTATTAACCAAGAATTTCAAGAGCATAACAGAGCTAGAAAATGCGGACTACGACACACTAAAAGCAATCCACGAAGTCGGCGAAGTGATGGCTGCATCAGTCGTAGATTACTTCAATGATGAAGATGAGCTGAACACAATCGGTAAGCTAAAGCGTGCGGAACTAATATTCGAGTCAGACGAAGCAGACGAGCCACAATCAGACGTATTAGCCGGTCAGAGCTTCGTTTTCACAGGCGAGCTAACACGTATGACACGCAAAGAAGCCGGCCAAATAGTCGAGAACCTCGGCGGTAAACAAACAGGCTCAGTCAGCAAAAAAACCTCCTACGTTGTAGTTGGCGATAGCCCCGGTAGCAAGTACGATAAGGCGGTAGAGCTTGGCGTCACAGTCCTCACGGAAGACCAGTTTTTTGTGATGATAGAGGGGTTGGGGTGAGCCCTTTTGGCTTCGGGTACTTGTGCTGAGCGGCGCCGAAGTACGTTCAGCCAACGGGGAAGCACGATGCCTGAGCGGAGTCGAAGGCGGAGTGAAACAGATAAAAAACAAATCAAAAATCTTTTTCAAAAAGATTAAAAAAGTGAACTAACCGTTCTACAATAAAACAAACCAAACAAACCCTATGAAAGTAATAATAACAGGAAGTACAGGAATGGTCGGGAAAGCCGTTCTACTTGAATGTATAGATGATACTAGAGTGACAGAAGTATTGCTAATCAATAGAAGCCCTTTGGGTGTATCTCAGCCGAAAGTTAATGAAGTGATTCATAAAGATTTTATGGATTTTACGGCTATCCGAGAGCAATTAAATGGCTATGATTTGTGCTGTCATTGCATGGGAGTTTCCTCAGCTGGAATGAGCGAAGAGCAATATAGCAAATCCACATTCGATATTACAGAAGCATTGGCTACTACTTTGCATAGTTTGAAACCCGATATGGTCTTTAATTATGTCTCTGGGGCTGGGACAGACAGTACTGAAAAAGGTAGTACTATGTGGGCAAGAGTAAAAGGAAAAACCGAGAATATGATTCTGCATAAGGGTTTTAAAGATGCATATATGTTCAGACCGGGTATTATATTACCTGAAAGTGGAATAAAATCTAAAACATCTTTGTATAATATATTCTATGTAATTGCTAGACCCATATTCCCACTTTTAAGAAAGGTGAAATCTATAACTACTACCACCAAAATTGGTAAAGCAATGATAAACACTTACAATCACCCTCAAACCTTAAAGCATTTAGAAGGAATTGATATAAATGAGATTGCGTTGAGGTAGTAATTTACTTTGTTTAAACCGGCTCAACCTATCGCATTACTCAGCCAATCGCTGACCGGCTTAGCAGCTAAATACTTTATCATAACTATATCGACTATTCGCGGGTCGTCGAAGTCTATTTCCTCGCGGCTAATAAAATAGAATGCCTTATTATAGATTAGAGGTTCTTCCTCTGCCGCTGGTTGTAGCTCTTTGGGCAAACGCTTGTGTTTTTCTGATTCGGCAAAACCGCCATAATGGGACACGAAATCGGGGCTAGCCAATGCCTCGTGAAATCCATCCATATCTTCGGCAATGCTATTGCGAATATTAAGTAGCTGATCTTTGTCTGGCATATAAGTGCCACCATAAACGTTTATACCTGATTGGTCTATCTCAAAATATAGACCTGGGTTTGTCTTATCTTTTTTACCAATTGGTGAGATAATAGCACTCATCTGAGTTTTGTAGGGAGTCTTATCATTGCTGAATCTTATATCACGATTGATACGGAATATAGCATCTTTCGCCTCTAGTGCAGCTATCGAATCATCTACGAACGCGACTTCGGTGATTATCTGCTCTACTAGTTTTTTGAATGCTACTTTTACGTGTTTCTCGTATCGCTTGCGGTTAGCATCGAACCACTCTTTGTTGTTGTTCTGCTCTAGCTCAGCGAAAAATTCGAAGTATTCTTTTGTAATCATAGGTTTGTTTTTTATTCTAAGATAGTGAAAAACTTTGAAAGGAGGTATTAAAATTAATGAAATTCTTTTTAGTTTTTATAATATGGGTCTGTCAAGCCAACGGCATGAACTAAAGTCTAATCAGGTTTGTGATTGTTTGATTATCCGTTAGCTGAAGCCAACGGCAATACATTTGAATGCCTTTCCAAAAAAGGGTTTTACTTTCCAGTTGCTTTTAACTTACTTTCTTCGATTTTTGATTTGATATATTCTTTTAATTCTTCGAAAGTCATATTTTGAGTTTCAGAGCTTATTTTGTCTCTTATATCACGCATCATCTTCACAGCGTCGAATTTTTTTTTAGCTTTAATCGTTTTCATAATTTCTCAAATCCTTTGGACTTCTTATTTCTATCATTTGGTAACCTAATTTAAGATTGACCGAATTGTAGCCTTTTATTCTGTCCAAGTTTACTATATGTTTAAAGTGCCAACTTGCCAAAACATCAACTTTATTAATTGTTGCCAAAGCAATGTGTCGGCAATCTTCTATACTTGTTTTACCAACAACCTTTTCCTCGATATAACTATTAGCAAGATTAACTGACGTTTCGTTAAGTTCAATTCGTTCAAATTTATCAGTTGAATATTTTCGCAATAAGTTTCTAACTCTATCGGGTGCATTTATTAATTCTAATTCGAGCAAATCTGAAACTACAAATAATATTTCGTTGTTTTCTAATCTTCGAAATAATGCAATTGTTGCATCTTTAAATTCCTCGTCAAAGAAGCCACCAACAACAGTAGTGTCAATATAAATTATTTGTTTCATTAATCAATTTTTATTTTCTTAAATTTATGAATCATTACATTGTAAATTTCTAACTTCCTCAATATACGAAT
>JBLWYD010000027.1:0-15987 GCA_048267165.1 Bacteroidota bacterium | reverse complement strand
AAGTTTGTCAAATCATATCTACATCACACCGCCATCTTTTATATAAACTTATGTCCTTTGCAATTCAAATGATTACTTAAAAAAAAGAAATAACTTGAATTAATATTAGTTGTTTGTTAAATTAATTTTTATTCTTTGACAATTTTATTTTTAAAAAGATAATATTGTCTTCATATCTAATTTATTGAAATTATGGCTTTACTTTCCAAATCATGTGTTTACGGTATTCGTGCTTCTATCTATATTGCTACTGAAGCAGAAAACGGGTATATCTCTATCAGTCTAGTTGCTAAAGAACTAAACTTGTCTCCTCATTTTCTTACTAAAATTCTTCAGGAATTAACTAGTGATAATCTACTATTGTCACACAAAGGGCCTAGAGGTGGTGTAAAGTTTGCACGAGACACAAAAGATATAAAGCTAATTGAGATAATTGGGGCTATTGATGGTCTCGACTTGTTTACCGAATGCGCTCTTGGTTTAGAAGGATGTGGAGTTTATAAGCCATGCCCACTTCATGATAGTTGGACTGCTCATAGAGAAGCTCTTAGAGCTTTATTTGAACAAGAAAACCTGCACGATTTGGCAATGAATGTAAAAAATGCTGGACTCAGATTGAGAACTTTAGATCAATCAGAATTACTTACGCTAAAGAAAAAATAATCTAAGATTTCTAAAGTTGAATTTTGATTGATGAAGTAGTTTTATCTACATTATATCGCTTTAAGTCTTTTTTGGCTGGTCCTTTTACTACTTTCCCGCTTTTATCGAATACGCTACCGTGAGCAGAACATTCCAGTTTCTCATTAACTAACTCTAGCTTTGCTTGCTTGTGAGTACATTCCAACGAAATTGCTTCGTAACTATCGCTGCCAGTTTTGAATAGAATTAGCGGCGTTTTAATCGAATTGGAAGTAACGATTATACTCGTATATTCTTCATTCGATTGAGTATTTACGAACTCAGATTTATCTACTATCAGATATCCTTTCTCGGCAAACGAGTTTACGGTTTTCATACTACTACAACTGCTAAGTGTAACAGCGCCTATCGCTACTCCCATACAAGCGAAACAGGAGTTTTCTATGAATTTTCTTCTATCCATTTCTTTCACTTTAATTTATTTGATAGTAAAATTAGCAAATAATTAGAATAAAAAAAAAGCCGACTATTATTCATAGTCAGCTCTCTTTGTAAGTGTTCTGATTAATAAACTATTTCTTAGCAACTAAGTTTAAAGTCATAGTAAACTCATCATATATCATCTTGTCACCCAATGCTTCAACATCGAAAAAGCTTTTTGAGTTGTATTTTACGTTAAATTTCGATCTATCTAATTTGATAGTCGCCTTAGTTGTTAGCGTATTACCACTCTCAGTAACTGTTGCAGGAAATGTGATTTCCTGAGTAATACCTTTTATAGTCATATTACCAGTTATTGTTTGTACATTTCCGTTTGTTTCTACTTTTCGTATAGAGAATATCGCTTCAGGGAATTTTTCAACTGAAAAGAAATCTTCTGACTTCAGGTGATTAACTAATTTAGCATTGTACCCTTCGTCTTCTATGTCTCTAACTGTTATAGATTTCATATCTATAACGAACTTACCATTAGTTATCGCCCCATCTGAATAACCAACTGTACCAGATTTAACTGTAACAAAACCATCGTGTTCGCCTGTTACCTTTTCTGCGTGCCACTTCAATTTCGTAGCATCTTTGTCTAACTTGTAATCTGCTGCATTAAGCAAAGTAACTGAAGCCATCGCTATAATAACGAACTTAAAAACACTTTTTATCATATCTAAACTCTTATATAAATTATTAAATAATATCATCTTCACACGTTAGATTACTGCTTATCTGTGCTAACACTTTTTTACAGATTAGCAATTCGGATTTATCAATACAGCTAGTAGTCTCACGGGCTGTTTGCTCTCCTATTTCAAGCGCAATTTTCTGTATTTTCTTCCCTTCTTTCGTTAGGAATATTTTATTGCAGCGCTTATCCTCTGCATTCACTCTTCGCTCTATGTAACCTTTCTTTTCCAAATTGTTCAATAGCCGAGTTATACCGGGCTTATCTTTGCTTGTTTTGCAAGCCAAATCGAGTTGGGTCTGTCCTTCCTCAAGCCACAATTGCTTCAAAACACCGTATTGCTCTGAGGTAATCTTTTTCCCTGAGGCTTTTAAATTACTGCTAAGTCGTCTATTAATAGACCTATAAGCAACGCCTGTTAAGTAGCCGATACTCTCATTGCCAGTAAACTCTTTCTCATCCAACTTAGTTGTCATAACAACTATCACGATTAGTGTATAATATTATTGTATCATTCATCTAAGAACGGGTAGTCAATATAGCCCTTTTCTCCACCACTATAAAAAGTTTTCACATCCCAATCATTCAATTTAGTACTTTTTTGTATTCTACCTACTAAATCAGGGTTCGAAATCAACAGTTTTCCGAAAGCAACCATATCAGCAGTATCATTGGCAATATAATCGTTTGCTTCATCAATAGTAAATCCGCTGTTAGTCATCAGATTACCATTATATATTTTTCGGAAGTGTTTCGTTACTTCTCTATCTTGAAGATACGAATCTTGTGGGATATAAGTTTTACCGGGAGGGGCGTAAGGTTCCATAATATGAAGATAAGCCAGATTAAAATCGTTTAGTTTATTGACCATATAGCTGAAGGTTTCTACAGGAGTTTCATCACTCATACCATTGAAAGTGCCACTAGGGGACAGACGAATAGCTGCTCTATCATTGCCTATAGCTTTACACACAGCAGCTACAACATCTAATCCGAATCGGCATCTGTTCTCTATCGAACCACCGTATTCATCATTCCGCTGATTAGAACCGCTGCATATAAACTGGTCTATCAGGTAACCATTCGCGCCGTGTATTTCGACACCATCGAATCCAGCTTCTATGGCATTTTCGGCAGCTTTTGCATAATCTGCTATAGTGTCTGCTACTTCATTTAGTTCAAGCTCTCTGGGGGCTTCTTTGTCCTTCAGTCCCTCATAAGTATTGACCATTCCACCGGAGTTAATAGCCGAAGCAGATACTGTCTGTTTACCACCGTGAAAATCGGGATGAGACGAACGACCAGTATGCCACATCTGTAGGAACATTCTTCCACCTTTGTTGTGAACCGCTTTTGTTATTGGCTTCCAAGCGTCTATTTGCTCTTGATTCCATATACCGGGTGCATAGATGTACCCTACTCCCATAGGCGATATATTAGTCGCTTCGGAGATTATGAGTCCAGCACTTGCCCTTTGTTCATAATACTGACGCATTAGGTCATTCGGGATACCATCTCTATTAGAACGGCTTCTAGTAAGCGGAGCCATTATTACTCTATTGCGTAGCTCAATACTACCAATTTTGATTGGCGTTAGTAGATTCTTCATTATCTGTAAATTTTATATAAAAAGGTTTAGAAGTAAAAGAGGGAGAATTATTATTGTTTTGTCTCTTCTTTGCTGTGTGTTTGCATCTCTTTGAAGATTGCAAAATCGTGGGCTAAGTCAATCAGATTGAGTACGCAGCCACGTGTTAGTTGGAAGTAAGTGGTATCGAAACGTTCAACTAAAGATACGTCATCTAATTGATTAGTTATAGTTTGGATATTGGTTTTGAATTGCTCTAGATAACTCTCGAATTCCTTTTTGAAATTCTTAGCCGATTCATCGTTAGGGTCAATCTTGTTCAATGACTTAGATAATTTGAAAAAAGCAGTCCCGTTGAACACAGCTTGACCGTACTCATCTATCAGCAGATTGCTAACTGCGAGTTCCATCACAACAGAAAAATCGTTTTTCTTTTGTAATTGCTTCTCAGTGAAGCTTTCTATTGTATCAACTACGTTTTGGGTGTCTTTTGAAATTTCCATTAGTACTTCATAGTAGCGATTATTGATTTGAATATATTTTCTTGATCTACTTCAGTTGGGAATGACATCCCCTTTATATCAGTAGGTATTAATGTAAATTCGTAATAATTGTCTATATCTGTTTTGAAAACAGCCGAGCGAGCAGTCAGTGCACCACCAGTATTAGAATACTTATATACTCCATACTTCAAGCTACCAGCTTCTATCATTCCATATTTTGAAGTAAGTTGGCAATTGCCACCTGTCTTACCAGCTTTCAGAGTATAGCTATATTTGGCAATTCCGTATTCTTTATCTTCTTTGAAATTCTTCTCTAATTCGATTGAAGTAGGTAATTTTTTGAAAACAGCCGTTAGATTATAATCACTAGTAGTCGCTATAGCTATAGTTCCTTCGGACGCTTTACCATCCATATCAACGAAAAACCACCCTTCTGGTATAGAAGCTATCATATCCCCATCAGTAGAGCGTATGTAATCATCTTGCATACTTACTATCGGCTTAGGGCTTAGCTTTACTAATGGTTCTCTAGTTTCTGTTTCAAACTTCTTTACTATCACACAGGCATTAAGAGTGATAAGTACGAGTGCTAATATTATTATTCTAATGTGAGTCATTATATGATTTTTCTCCAGCTTCGATTTTTGTTTTTAAGTAATTGTCCTCTGGCACTATTGGGCAAGAGTACTTCGCATTGTAATAGCAATATGGGTTATAAGCCAAATTAAAATCTAATATATATTTGGACTCTTTAGAAATTTCTATATCAAGATATCTTCCAGCTTCGTAAGTTTCCTTACCATTTGTCAAATCATGAAAAGGGATGAAAAAACTTTCGGGATGCTCAATGTTTACATAAGCAGTAAGCGAGAATTTTTCGTCATTTACTTTGAATTTCAAATCGCCATATCTTATCATCTTGCGTACATCGCTCTGAGTAGTAAGCATCTCTAGCGTATCTTTGTCTGAAAACTCTTCCAGATAGGCAGTAACTTTGTACTCTGTTTTCGGCTCATAGTAGTGTGGTATAATTTTGTCGGTCATATCCACTACTGGCGAATCTTCAGAATTTCTGAAAAACTCCTTTACGTCGTGTCTATATGTTTTCATCTCTTCTAAGTATTTCGCATTCGGGTCTTCCTTATCGCAAGACATTGCTAAAATACTAAGTGAAATAAGTAACATTACTACTATTCTAGATTTCAACTGTGATACCATTTTTTAATTCCAAATCATATTCTCTAACTCCCGGAGGAGGTTCTTTGTCAAATCTATAGCTCATATTGAATACAAAACTAACTGCTTTCGTTATCTTAAATTGCAATTTAGTATCGTTCAATATTCTGTGATCATTCAATCTATTCACATCTACCTGGAAATAAGTCACTGAATTTATCAAAAAATTCTCAGATGGCTTCCAAGCAACAGTTAGATAATTAGTAGAACGAATTATTTCCGTAATCTGTGTAGGAGATATGTTTATTTCTTCCATTTCGTACATAATTCCTGTACCTAAAAACACATCAATTTCGGCTGACGAATCAGCAACAAAATCTGTATTGGAAAGTGTAAACCTCACTCCTCCACCAGCTAAGTTTCTATCAGAAAGTAATACGAACTCGTTGTATTCTTTCTGTATAAATAACTCGGGTTCTAATATATCACTGAACTTGTATATATATCTACCGTGAAGAAATCCTTTGTCACTAATGACTGCATTGTTTCCTTCCTTATAAGCAATCTCTCCAGCTATAAAAGTCCGATAGTTGGATTGTATATAATCCAATCGAAGCTTTGCCTCCCCGCTTATAAACTCGGAATTCCCAGAGTTCAATCCGAATAGTAAATCAATCCTAGATTTGAAACCTTCGTTAATCTTACTACTTCTGATAGCTTCAGTATTCACTTGCGAATAAGCAGTGATAGCTGAAGTTAATAATAGTAGTGCTAACAAACGTACAAAAAACATATTAGAAAGATTTGATTAATAGATTAATACAAAAATAGTGAAATAATAACTGATTGAAGAATGCTATTTCAATCTAGTTAAAACAAAAAAGCTCCGAACGTAAATTCAGAGCTTAAATTTATAATATGAAAGTTACAATTACTCGCAATTTTCACTCTTGGCTACTCTTTGCCTTTCTGCAAATACTTTCTTTTTCTCTGCTATAGTTTGACCTAATACCTTTAATTCGTAACCGCCTTCAACAACCATTTTCACATATCCTGATTTACATAGGGGCCCCCAATTCAGACTAGAACCAGTAGTAAACCCAGTATGAATATATGCTAACTCTTGTCCAGCTATATTCAACCCAACACGCGGGAAGGCAACACCGAATTGAACATCGATTGGTAGCCCTAAATTAGCTGCGGCGTCAAATTCACCATCAGTTATTTGGTCTTTTCCAAATTTACCTTCGGTCTTTATACCTGAATTTGTGTATTCAAAATCACCATCTGCAGTGAGTGAGAGTTTGCTCGAAGCCGAAGCTGATGATGCCACATCTGGAACTTTCATTTGAGTTACGAATTGAATCCCTATATCTATTGAGACTGGTATAGGTAGTGGTATTGGTCCACTTGGAGTGGGTATAAATCTGATAGGAATACTAAGAGCTACGCCGGGTAATTCTAAACTATGTTCACCCGATGTACTACCTGCTGCAGATAAGCTTAGTTCCAAATCTGCAGTTATTCCTTTGTTGAATGATTTGAAATTTTCTAGTTTACCTTCTTTAATCTTTATCAATGTAGATTGACTGGGTAATGTTACAGTACCTTTGGCAGTGAATGCTGCAGTTGCATCACCAGCAATTTTCTTAGCCATGATAAATGAAAAAATACAAGAACTTACTTTACCATCCACAAGTTTTGGTTCTATTTCTATTTTATGGTCTATTCCACCGTAGCTAATAGTATGTTCTATTTTCTCATTTAATTCAGTTGGGAGTTTCATTACCGTAACGCCATCGAATTTCAACGAAGTAGCATCACTCCACTCTGGTGTTATTTCCCAAGCTATTTCACCATTCTGAATTGCGTCTGTAAGGGCAGCATCTTCGGTTTCTACTACCAAATCACCACCGTTTCTGTTGACCGATTTTACTTTCCTTAGCAACTTACCTTCTACCAATATTACTCCACCAACTACTGGGTCTTCGGCAAATTTACTACCATCAAAAGTATAGGTATTGCTTGCAGTATCTAAGTTACGAATTAGATCATTGCTATCGTCTTTGAGTATTACTGTATTGTCTTTGTACTCCACTTCATAGATAGGTGTAATGGTCGTATCACCTTCTGGAGTAGTTGATTTGTCGTCACTACAGCTCATTGCAAATGCAATAACTATAGCTACTAAAATAACATTCTTAATCTTATCAAACATCCTAATCCTCTCTCTGAAATGTGGTATAATTCAATTTGTATTTTATATTACTACTAATATAAAAAAAAAGACGCAATCTCTTGCGTCTTCTAGAATTTTACTATTTATAGTTTGTAGTCTATACTTTATCGAATGCGTGTTTCATATCTTCGATTAGGTCTTCTACTTCCTCTATTCCAACCGAAACCCTGATTAAATTATCAGACAATCCGATTTTCTCTCTTTCTACTTTCGGTATAGATGCGTGAGTCATTATAGCAGGGCTTTCTATTAAGCTCTCTACTCCGCCCAAACTCTCTGCTAATACAAATAAATCAACATTCTCTAGGAAAGTACGTGCTCCGTCAAGTCCACCTTTGATGAAGAATGTAATCATTCCGCCATAACCAGACATTTGCTCTTTGGCAATTTGGTGATGAGGGTGAGATTCCAAACCTGGGTAAACCACTTTTTCTACTTTCGGGTGTTGCTCTAAGAAACGAGCAATCTCGAAAGCATTTTTCTCGTGTTGCTTCATTCTAATACCCAAAGTCTTAACTCCACGTAGCACTAACCAGCTATCAAATGGCGATTGAGATGGGCCAATTGAGTTTTGTAGCTTATGTAATTTCTGAGCAAGCTCGTCATCATTAAGCATAATAGCGCCAGCCACAACATCGCTATGACCATTGATATACTTTGACATAGAGTGATAAGAAATATCAGCTCCCAAGTCCAATGGATTTTGGAAATACGGGCTCATAAACGTATTATCAACTGCAGTCAAAGCGCCAACTTCTTTCGCTTTTGCAGAGATAGTTCTGATATCGCTCAATTTCAATAATGGGTTAGTAGGAGATTCTATCCATATAAGCGATGGTTTTAGTTCTTCAATTTTCTTTAGAGTTTCTTCAGTTTTACTAGTGTCAGTGAAAACGAAGTTGTAATCATCATTGTAAACTGTAGTAAATAGGCGGTAAGTACCACCGTAAACATCGTCACCACAAAGGATAGTTGACCCCTTCGGCATAGCCATGATTACTAGCATTTCCGCAGACATACCACTAGCTGTTACTAAGCAATGTTTCGCGTTTTCCAAAGCAGCTAAGCATTCTTCTAGTCTTGATCTAGTAGGGTTGTGCGTACGAGTGTATTCGTAACCACGGTGCACACCTGGTGAAGATTGAGCGTAAGTTGATGTTTGGAAAATCGGAGGAGATACCGCACCAGTAGCTGGGTCTGGGTAATTTCCTACATGTAGTGAACGTGTGTTGAATCCTTTTTTCAGATATTTATCGTTTAGCATTTATAATCTTGGGTTTTAGTTATTAAATCAATTTTCTTGTTAACGAATGAGACTGTCTTCTCATTTATATTTTAATCGCCATCCATATGCTTGATGTCCGTGCCGGTTGTTGCTTTCTCTTCTGACGTAACTATTTTGCCATTAGGGTAAAACTTAACTTCCTCTATGTCCCCACCTTTGCGAAGTTTTATTTCGTAGTAGGCGCCCTCGCGTGAATCGTATTTTTCTACACCCATTATAGCATAGGCAGTGTATTCACCATCGATTGTGTTTTGTATCATTTCTGGAATTTCTGATTCCGATATTTCGTGCTCAGTCTTTACCCATTCACCATTCTCATCATATTCGGCTTCGTGTTCTACACCGTCTATTTTGAACTCTACTTCCCAGCCGTCTTCTTCTTGCTTCCACTCTACGTCAGTAGCATTAGTATATTTCTCAGCGAATGCCGCTTTCACATTATCCATAACGCTAGTAGTGTCAGCTAGCTCTGGTGTTTCTTCTATTTCCTTTTCCGAGCAAGATATTGCTAGTGCAAGTATAAATAGTACAAATAGTATTTTTATATATTTCATTTATAATTCTAATTAATTGAATAAGACATAAGTACAAATATAATATATGTTAGAATGCTAATCTAATAGCGAAGAAAAGAATTCCATGTTAAGCCCCCTTAAATTTTAAGGGGGTTGGGGGGATTTATTTTAATCTGAATCAGAATTCACAGAATTTAAGGATTTTCAGGATGATTTTTAGATTATCCACGTCACTCAGAGGGACACTGAGCCTGCGAAGTGGACCGAAGAGTCCAGGAAATTATTCTGAATCACGGATTATATGGATTAAAGGATTTCACGGAATTTGATAGTCAGAATCAGGATTTACTGGATTTAAGGATTTACAGGATGGGTTGCGATAGAAGTGTAGAGACGTATTGCATACGTCTCAAATATCTGGATAGGATTTCAAGATGATTAAGATATTTATGATTATATCTTTTATTGCCGTTGACCTCAAGTCAAGCAGAGATAGACCACATTCCATATCAATGGGACTAAAGTCCCAAAGAAGGGTGTAACTTCTCTCTGTCCGTCGGTTAAAACCGACGGCAATACAATCCTTTTTACTCTAATCGTATGGCTTAAATATCATAAAGCATTGCCGTTGGCTTTAGCTACGAACTGTGCTCCTCTGGAGGAGCTGGCTCGAGCTTGCGAGAGACTGAGGAGGATTTCCTGCTTTCAGCTGGACAGGTAGGTGGGTGTTTTGGTTGAATTGAACTTATTGATTTCACTAAATTCTACAAACCTACCCTCAAAACTCAAAAAAACTTTCACTTTCTCTGAGACGTTTTTGCTGTTCAGGTGTCTATATAGTATATTGGAAAGCCAAAAAACAGAAAATATATAATGAAGCAACTAATATTTTTTATCACACTACTCGTAGTAACACTACCCCAACTTAACTTTGCAGAAGACGAAGTTATATGGGAGACGGAGAAAATACCTTACTTGCACGGAGTACTAGTTGCCCCGCAAGGTGAACTATTATACAACATTAAAGGTAAGATTTTAGAAATAAGAAGAATCTCTGATGGTGTAAAAATAGATTCTATAGTAATTGATAATGTACCGAATTATTTATACAAAATGTCTATTACTGATGATGGTCGTTATATGGCATTTAGCGGAGACAACCCTTATGTTATTATCTATGATTTACAATCTAGAAGAGAGGTAAAAAGAATAACTACAATTGCTTATGAGAGAGAAGAGTTTGGAAAAAATGTAGTTTATAATGCTACTCAATGGATATCATCATCTATTTCCCCAGATGGGACGAAAATCACAGGCATTGCAGCCTGGGGTGGTACAATGACAAACTTTGTAGTAATAGACATTGCCACTGAAAAAGTATTATTCGAACAAAGAAGGATAACTTATGATGGCTATAACCCGAGCAATAACTATTATAAGTGGCATTCGGCAGAATATTCTCCTGATGGGAACTACATCGTTTCACAACTTGAGTTTAGAGCCGAAAACGACATTAATGCTCCTGATTCGGTTTATATTTATAATGCGAATACTCTTGAGGTTTATGACGCCTTATTGAACACATACTCTGATAGTAAAATAAAGTTAACATTTAGCTATTATCAACCTATGTTTGCATTCTATAAATCCAGTCTTATATATATTTATGACATAACGGATAAGCGTCTGATAAATACTGATTTAAAACCTAATTCACCAGGTCTAATATTTTCAAGAAATTCTAATCAAATTATCTACGCATTTGATTTTGAAAATCATATTTATGACATTGATTCCAAAGAAATCTTATATAAATATGAAAATCCTAAATTACCAAAAACAATAGCTATTGATAACTCAACTATGATTGGATTTTTAAACAATAGAATATATGGATTGAAAACATATTTTACGAAATCAACTGTTGAAACCAACCCAATTGAGATTATTATCTCCCCCAACCCTACTAATGGATTAGTCAATATTACACTTGATTGTCAATCACCTCAGATAAAATATCGAATTAATAATACTTCTGGTCAAAATCTAGAAAGTAAAGTAATAACTAATAATAGCAGTTTATTAATTAATTTTAATCATTACCCTGTTGGTATTTACTACCTTACTATAGAATGTAATAGGCTTCCCAAGACTTATAAAATAGTAAAGGGGAATTAGGTCATGAAAAAGCTAATATTAATAATACTATTATTGTTAGGAATAAATCTATATAGTCAAGACAAAGAACCGACAGCTTATGATTTGATATGGGGCGGTAGTCCTATAGCTAGACCAATAGAGATAGATTCATTCAACATAGATGGTATAAAGCTAGGATTTCAGTGGAGTGGTAGCTCTCAGATGAGCAATGCTTTTATCCTAATTTGAGTTTATTGAACCAAGTAAGCTGAAATTAGTATAAAAACTTAAAATGAAATCTTTTCAAATATGATTGTTATTATTCAAAATAGTCTTTCCATAACTTCAACGGTGCTTTCCATCTTTAGGAATGCTATTGTCGACATTCTTTTGTTACTTTCCACAGTCTCAAATATAATTTCCGTCACTCATAATAGCCTTGTCATTGTTTCAAATAGTCTTTCCACCTATGGAAATGGTATTCAGAAGAGTGGAAAGACTTCTCGAAGTGGTGGATGTGCTATTAGTAAAGATGGAACAATTAAGAAAAAAACTAATAAGAGTATTTCAACTCTTGATTTTTATTTATCAACTAATTGGAGGGTAATCCAATGAAACAACTAATAATTTTTATAACACTACTCGTAGTAACACTACCCCAGCTTTGCTTTGCCGAAGACGAAGTTATTTGGGAGACGGAGAAAATCGGTGGTCTAAACGAAGTTCAAGTATCGCCCTTAGGTGGTTTGCTCTACAATACAAATGACTCTATTGTACAAGTTAGAAACATAGAAGACGGAAAATTAATAGATGAGATTATCTTTTCGAACACTACACGACTTGACCATATTTCTATATCAGCTAATGGTAGATATATGGCTGTCAGTGGACAAACGAAATATGTAATTATCTATGATTTGCAAGAGAGAAGAGAAGTGAAACGAATAACTACAATTGCTTATGAGAGAGAGGAATATGGGAATATGGTAATCTACGATACCGAGCATTGGCTCTCATCTTCTATCTCTCCTGATGGACTTAGAATAGTTGGCATAGTGGCTAATGGTCCTGCTGATGACAGAACACGTTTTGTTGTAATTGATATAGCTTCGGAAGAGGTATTATTTAGTCAGCAAAGAATAACTTATGACCATTTTAGTCCTGACAAATATTATCATCAGTGGCATACAACAGAGTATTCCCCTGATGGGAGTTTTATCGTAAATCAGCTGGAATTCAAAGGGGCAGACCACCCGAATTCAGCTGATTCAGTTTATATTTTTGATGCGAATACTTTTGAGATTGATAATGTTTTATTGAATTCATACTCAGGTAATACAGAAATTGAATTTAGTAGGACTGATAATCTTATTTCTACTTCACATGGTCGTGATTTAATATTATATAATTTACAAGATAAGCAAAGTATCTACATAAGCTTAGAACAGTCTCCGAAAAACATAGTATTTCCAATGAAAGAAAATAAAATAGTATTACGAATTGGTACAAGCACAGCATTAATATATGATTATAATTTAAAAAAAATAGTAAATACTATGCCTTACAGAGGATTGCCTAAAACTTCAACAAAGGACAACGATTTAATATATTTCGGGATGGATCATAATATCGCTCTTATAAAGCCTGATTGGAATAAAATAACATCAATTGAAGATAATGAAAATGAGATTATTATCTCCCCCAACCCAACAAATGGATTAGTCAATATTACACTTGATTGTCAATCACCTAAGATAAAATATCAAATAAATAATACTTCTGGTCAAAATCTAGAAAGCAAAGTAATAGCCAATACAAATAACAGTTTAGTAATTAATTTTAATAGTTATCCTTTTGGTATATACTATCTAACTATAGAATGTAATATGCAACCTAAGACTTACAAAATAGTAAAGGAGGGATAGGGAAATTGAATTTATTTCCATAAACAATTAGAAATATATTTCGTAAATTAGAGTATGACAAAAGACGAAATTATAAGAGAAATAAAGCAGTTGTCTATCGAAGATAGGTTATTGGTATTAGAATCAACTCTCAAAACGATTAAGGAGAACGGCGCTAATAACCAGATAAAAGAGGCAACAGAGACTTACCAGAAAGAAGATTTTTGGAATGAGTTAACACCTGAAATTCAAAATGAAATCCGACAAGGTATTGCTGAATTGGATAGAGGTGAGAAAGTTTCACTTGAATCAGTTTTGAAAGAATTTGAGATACATAATTAACAAAACCTTCAAAATATTTATAAATGCATTACGTTGATAGAGTTATGACTACTGAAGAAATAATTAAAGAAATAGAGCAACTCCCAAATGAGAAAAGATTGCTAATTGAAAAGGCAATTAAATCTTTAAGGAAAGCAGAAACTGACAAACAGCTAAGAATAGCTGCGGATGCACTTTATGATGATTATAAGAATGATAAAGAATTAACTGCTTTTACAGTATTGGATAGTGAGGAATTCTATGAACCAAGGTGATATTTGGTTAGTAGATTTGAATCCTAAAAGAGGAGCTGAAATAAACAAAATCAGACCAGTAGTAATTGTCAGCTCTGACCAAGTTGGTAAGCTACCGCTGAAAATTATTGTTCCAATTACAGAGTGGAAATCGAGCTTTAATATTTCACCTTGGATGATTATGATAATTCCAGACAAATTAAATACTTTAGATAAAATTTCTGCAGCAGATACATTTCAAGTTCGTTCAATTTCTGAAGACCGATTTATTAGAAAGCTAGGAGAGATTGATTCTTACACTTTAGAGTCTATCAAGAGAGGTTTATCATTAGTTTTAGACATCATATAGTATAACTCACCCCCACATTAAACAATTTTCCCTTTTTATCCGTATATTATTTTTTTTGAAAATACGGCTTTCGTTATGAAAATTACATCTATTATTATCGCATTTATACTCTCAATCTCCCTGTCATTCGCTTCCGAATTGACCGAACTTTACAAGAAAAACCAAACCCCAACTTACACTGAACTTATAGCTCACTACCAGCAGTTAGCCGATACTTACGATTCTGCCAGATTGATAGAATACGGCAAATCGGATAGTGGCGAGCCAATCTACTTATTCGTAGTGTCGCACAGTGGAATATTCGATGCTGATAGCTTACAAGCAGCAGGTTTGGCGACAGTGCTGATTAATAATGCAATTCACCCTGGGGAGCCCTGCGGTGTTGATGCATCGGCGAAATTAGCAGAAGATTTATTAGCTGTGGGAGTGATACCTAATACAAGGGTTGTCACTTGTATTATCCCTGCTTATAATATCGGGGGTATGCTCAATCGTGGGTGTTGCAGCCGTGCTAACCAAAACGGCCCAGAGGAATATGGATTCCGTGGGAATTCTAAAAACCTCGACCTAAACCGAGACTTTATGAAAGCTGATGCGGAAAATACGAAGACTTTCTACAAGATTTACCAAGATTGGAAACCTCAGATATTCGTAGATGCTCACTCGACTAATGGGGCAGACTACCCAGCAGAGATGACTGTTATCAATACAACTAGGTCAAGGTTGGAGCCAAGTATGCGTACTTTTTTCGCATCTGGTATGACTAACTCGCTCTATAAAGATATGAAAAAAGAAGGGTTCTCTGTTTCGCCTTACTATCATACTTATGGCGATACAATAACCGATGGATTAATGGAATATATGGATAGCCCTCGTTATTCGACTGGTTATACCACTTTGTTCAATACTATGGGATATGTCTCCGAAGCACACATGCTAAAGCCATACCCGATCCGAGTAGATGCGACTTATGCTTTTTTGAAATCGGTTGTGATTTTTGCTCAGCAAAACTCGAGTGCTGTTCTCAGTATATATAATAACGCAAATACTAATACACATAAGATTAAAGAGTACGGCATAAACTATAAACTAGATACGACGACAAATTACGAATTAAAATTCGAGAGCTACCGCAAAAAGTACAGAACTAGTGAAGTAACTGGACTACCTATTCACTACTTTGATCAATCTATTCGTGATACGAATACGATTCCATATTACGCTGATTATAATCCAGAGAAGATGATACAAGTGCCGCAATATTATGTGCTGCCGCAAGCTTGGGCAGATGCAAAAGAGCGACTAGACCTTAGCCGAATAGAATACATAACTCTAGCAAAAGACACTACTATGGAAGTAGAGCTATACTATATAGACAAATACGAAACTTCCGAGAGGCCTTATGAGGGACATTATTTCCACTACAACACTTCCGTTATAAAAGACACGCAAGAAGTAACGCTACGAGCAGGTGATATACTAATACCGACTGACCAAAATGGCATACGTTATATTATAGAATCGCTCGAGCCAGAAGCCGAAGATTCATTCTTCTCGTGGGGATTCTTCGATAGTATATTGCAACAGAAAGAGTGGTTCAGTGACTATGTATTCGAGCCAAAAGCTGAGAAAATACTAGCAGAAAACCCTAAACTAAAAGCCGATTTCGAACAGAAGAAAAAAGATGACAAAGAGTTCGCGGCTAGCTCTTGGGCTATGCTCTATTACATTTATACAAACTCCAACTATTACGAAAAAACGCATAATAGATACCCTATTTTCAGAGTTATGAAATAAAGAAACGTAGTACGCAGTGCCTGTGCTGAGCATTCTAAGATAAATCCAAATATTTAATTAAATAATTTCACATATTGTCCCTCTCTTTTAGCAACAGC
>JBLWYD010000026.1:0-45715 GCA_048267165.1 Bacteroidota bacterium | reverse complement strand
TCAATAAATTACCATTAGAACTAAATAGCTCTAAGTTACTCGTTCCAAAATAATTTGATAAATAGTAAGTGAGATTAACTGTTCCATTTGTGGGAATCGGATAAATACGAGAACTGTTATTAACTAGTTCATTTTCAATTGATGAAGCTGTTGGTTTACTTGTCGCGTCACCAGGTCTGGTTACCAAAGAAGGGTTTCCAGGAGGATTTTGTCCAACTGCCCACTGTCCATCTGCATCTTGTAGCTCTTCCCCATTCGTAAAACCATCACCATCTGAATCAATATTAAATATCAAATCCCATCTTACCTTACCATTTGACAAATTATCTTTAACTGTCTCTCCAAAAGGAGTTCTTTGTCCACCACCATAAGGACTGACATGACAGTTCGAGCAATTATTAACTTGACCATTAGGGATTTGATTGGGAAATTGTTGAAGTGAATAAGCCGAATTTGAGTAAAAGACAAACATAGAAATAGAAAAAAGTATAGAATAAAACTTCATATAATAATCCGTAAAATGTGATAAAACTTAGTTGTATTAACAACCAAGATACAAAAAAGTTACAAATCTACTCAGGTGAACCCATTATCCTAGCAAATATCTGGGTATCAGGAAAGTGTTCGAAAATTAGTTTTAGTAGGACTAATAATGGAATAGAAATAATCATACCAGCAAGCCCCCATATATATCCCCAAAAAACTAAACCAAATATAACTGTGAGCGTATTTAGTTTAAGTCTATCACCTGTAATAATTGGTTCAACTAAGTTCCCCATAACCATTTGTATAGTAGATAAAATTACTAATAACAGTATCACAGGTTGAAATGTGTCATACTGAATAAAAGCCATCAATACTGGTGGTATAGTAGCCAATATAGAGCCGATGGATGGGATAAAATTTAATAAGAAAGCTATAAATGCAAAGAAAAATGCAAAATTCAAATCAAAAAATAGACAGGTTACGTAAACGAGTATTCCTGTGAATAAACTGATTAGTGTCTTTATCATAAGATAGGAAAGAATTGAACTTTGTATTCTACTCATATTCTCAATTAATGTTGAATCAGTATCACCTTTAACATGAGCAATGTATAAATCATAATCTGCTAACCCAATAAGTAGGACAACATAATAAAGAAAAAACATAACGAACGAGCCAGACAATGAACTAAGCAGATTGGCTAGTCCTGGTAGTGTTGCAGGTAGACCATATTCGTTAATAAGGTATTCTAAATTAATCTTTTTATCAGCTGTAGAAATAGCTGTTCCAAAGTTGGTATTAATCCAAACGACCACATTCTTGATTCTCATGTTTAACTTTTCTACAAGGAAATCTTGATTTTCTATAATAGATTGAATTGCTTCATTGAGAATTGAATAAATAGCAAAAACAACAAGAAGAGTTATAATTGTAACAGTAGGAAAGATAAGCCACTTCGGAGCTTTAAACTTCTGAAGAAAACCAACTAAAGGTTGGAACATAAGAGCAATAAGAATAGCCAATGCCAAAGGAACTAAAATACCTGAAAGTTCTTTTAACAAATACATAACCAATACAAAAAGAAATACAAAAAGTATATTTTTGATGGAATTAAGGTGCGATTCATTATTCATTTGTATGCTGCAATATTATTCACGGCACAATATAAATAATAATTCTTGATAAGTCCAATAAAATTTTAAAAAACTTATGATTTATTAATCTTCCTTACAATAGCCTATTTAAAGCTAATTTGTTGATAAATAAGATAGACATTTAACCTTAAAATGCTTATATTAGTAGATTAATATTTTACATTTATAATATAAAGCAGCATAAATAAATGGCACTTTTTGGTAACGAACACATAGTTGTTACGTCGTTAGAAGATGAGATGCGTAATTCCTACCTCGATTATTCGATGTCGGTAATCGTATCTAGAGCACTTCCAGATGTAAGAGATGGACTAAAACCCGTACATAGGCGTATATTATACGCAATGCAAGAGTTAGGATTACAACCTAATAAACCACATAAAAAATCTGCCCGTTTGGTCGGGGAAGTATTAGGTAAGTATCACCCACACGGTGATTCTTCTGTATATGACGCAATGGTGCGATTAGCACAAAGCTGGAGTATGCGTTACCCATTTGTAGATGGTCAAGGTAACTTTGGCTCAGTCGATGGTGACTCTCCTGCTGCTATGCGTTATACTGAAACTAGATTAGCTCAAATAGCAACTGAAATGTTGAAAGACATTGATAAAAACACAGTAGATTTCAGAGCAAATTTTGATGAATCTTTAGATGAACCAACTGTATTGCCCTCTGTAGTACCTTCACTCTTAATGAATGGTTCTTCAGGGATTGCAGTAGGTATGGCTACTAATATTCCACCTCATAACTTGAGAGAAGTTTGTGCAGGACTACAAGCTTTAATAGAAAATCCGAATTTGACTTCCGAAGAAATGTTAGAGTACGTTCCAGCTCCTGATTTCCCGACTGGTGGTATTATATATGGTTATAAAGGTGTACAAGAAGCCATCACTACTGGAAGAGGTAAGATTAAAGTTAGAGCTAAAGCAAGTATTGAAGAGAATCACACAGGTTCGAAACAAGCCATAATAGTTCATGAACTACCTTATCAAGTAAATAAAGCAAATCTAATTGAAAAGATTGCAGACTTAGTTAGAAATAAAAGTTTAGAAGGTATTTCAGATATCAGAGATGAATCTGATAGAGATGGATTGAGAGTAGTTATAGAATTAAAACGCGATGCAATTGCGTTAGTAGTTCTTAATATGCTATTCAAATACACTCAAATGCAAGTTACATTTGGAGCTATATTATTAGCATTAGATAAAGGTCGTCCAAAAGTAATGACCATCAAAGAGATGATGGAAAAATTCTTACTTCATAGAAATGAAGTAGTTGTCAGAAAAACTCAATATGAACTAGATGCCGCAGAGAAAAGAGCTCATATTCTAGAAGGATTCATAATTGCATTAGATAATATCGATGCTGTTATTAAAACTATTAGAGAATCAAAAGATCCTAGTTCGGCATCTATCTTACTACAAGAAAGATTTGAATTATCTGAAATCCAAGCGAAAGCTATCTTAGAAATGCGTTTGCAAAGATTAACTGGTCTTGAAATAGATAAGGTAAGAGATGAATATAGAGAAATCCTTCAAACTATTGAAAGATTACAATCTATACTAGCTAATAAGGAATTACAATTGAAAATTGTATCAGATGAATTGAAAGAAGTATCTGATAAATATGGTGATGACAGAAGAACCGAAATAGTTTATGATGCTGATGATTTTGCTATTGAAGATATAATAGCGGATGAAGATGTTATTGTTACTATTACTAGAAACGGTCTAATAAAGAGAACAAAAGTATCTAATTATAGAAAACAGAACAAGGGTGGTCGTGGTTCTAAAGGAACAGGTACTCATGATGATGATTTCGTAGAACAAGTGTTCCAAGCTTCAACTCACAATAATCTACTCTTCTTCACTGATAAAGGTAAAGTCTATAAAATAAAAGTATATGATTTGCCTGAAGGAAGTAGAACTTCTAAAGGTCGTTCATTAGCTAATGTAATTATGAAAGATCCAGATGAAGTAGTAACAGCATTCCAAGCTGTTGTAGATTTCGATGCTAAGGATGCTTATATAATTATGTGTACTAAATATGGAACAATCAAGAAAACTGAACTATCAGCATTTGCAAATATCCGTCAGAATGGTATAATTGCTATCGGGTTGAAAGATGATGATAAGATGATTGGTGCTATGCTAACAAATGGAGATTATCAAGTTGTTTTAGCTACACATCATGGTATTGCTTGCCGGTTTATGGAAAGCGAGATACGTGATATGGGTAGAACAGCTCAAGGAGTAAGAGGCATACGTCTTTCTAAAGAAGATTACGTAGTTTCTATGGTTGTAGTTAGAAGAAATGATGCACAACTATTGATTATTGGCGAGAATGGTTACGGAAAGAGAACTGCACTAAACGAATTTAGATTAACTAAGCGTGGTGCTAAAGGTGTAATAGCAATGAACTTGACTATTAAAACTGGAAAAGTTGTTGGTATGATGACTGTACTTGATAACCAAGACTTAATCGTAATTACTACAAAAGGTATATTAATCAGACAGAATATTCGTGACATTAGAACTATTGGTAGAAACACACAAGGTGTTAAACTAATTAGATTGGATAGTGGCGATCAGATTTCAGACTTTACAATTGTTAATGAAGATGAAGATATCGACAACGATGATATACAAGAAGCAGACAACCAAGAAACATTACTATAAAATGAAGATTGGAATATATAATAATAACGCTGGGATATTTATATTTCTCAGCGTTTTTTTTGTTTTTATAAATTCTGCTTTATTGGTGTCGAATGATTCGATTACTTATGTGAAGCCGAATGAGTATCACGGTTTACTATTGAATGATACGATTAATTCAATTGAAAAATCAAATATTCAAAGAATTAATTATAGCACACTCTATGATATTCTCAATACTATAAATGAACTTTTCGGAATGTCTCTAGGAATAAATGGTCATAATAATAATTTCTTAAGTTTTGGTGCAATTGATAACAATGTAGAACTTGGGTTCAATGGGCGAAACATAACAAACTATTATAATGGAAAATATAATCTAGAAAATTACTCTCCTGAGTTTTTTGAAAGAATTGAGATACTAAAGGGATCTGATGCTGCAATTCTATCAAGCCGCCCCAATAATACTTTTCTGAATATTCAAGAAATAATATATAATACTAAAATTCCATTTACAAGACTTTGGTATGCACAAGAAGGCGGATCATTCATTAGTGCTGATGGTATTTTTAGTCAGAATTTTTCAGATGGATGGAATTTCACATTTGGTTTCAAAAAAATGGACGACAGACTTGATTTTGATAATATGTCAACAGATTATTGGAATCTCAGGTTTATACTTAGGTATAATATAGACTCAACATCTTCCCTATCGATATCAGATAACTTTACTAATAATAAAGTTGTTACTAGTGGTGGCTCTGACCCAGTTAATTCTTTTGATATATATAGCCCAATAAATTCTGTTCCTTATTATAGCAGAATACAACTTCGTAACTTAAGACATGATTTAAATGTAACTTATACTAATAAGATGGATTTCTTTCGTATTACAAATACTACTTATTTGGTTAGTGATATTAATGAAAGAGCCTTACCTAGATTTGATGATGCTGATACTTTAGGTAACACTTCTAATTCTGAAACTCAAATTGGAAATAGAATAAATCTAGATTTCACCTCAGATAATATTGATTTCAAGGTTGGGTCTAATATTAATACTTTTAGTTCAAATGGTACTAATTTTTTTGCTGCATATAGTGGTGTAAACTGGAATTTATATTCTAGAGCAGAATTAAAACTCGATAAAGCTACTCAATTATCAGGAGGTATTAACTATGGTAATGATTCTAAAAATAATATTATTGGGTTTGGTTCAAGGATTGAACACTTATTAGAAGATAAATCATATTTATACTTAGACCATTCATTTATATCAAAAAATGGGTTAGTATTTAGTGATAATCTTGTAAATGAAAAAACAAATTTATTTATAGCTGGTATCAATTTAGAATCAATTAATTTAGAAGGATATTATAGAATAGTAAATTCAGCAATATTCAATAGACTATTGAACGATTATTTTACAGAACAATATAATATTGGTGATTACCAAGCATTTGGTGGTTCTGCATCTTATAGTGATTTGGTATTAACTAACTTATTTAGTGCAACAGACAAGATTGACCTAAATGTACAAACAAGAGTCAACTTAATAATAGGAAATAATGAGTTAGAAAAATACTACCCTTTATTTACCTTTAATGCGGGATTGAATTACTTGCTTATGATCAATAAAAGCGAATTAAATATTGGTTTTAGGGCTGGTTTACTTGACTCTAAAACTGCCCCAAGATATATCCCAATCTCAAACAGTTATATTACTACAACTGCAAATGTTGGAATTCAAACAACTGGATTGAACATTTATTCAATTATGAAGTTAGGAAATGCATTCGTAAAGATAGAATGGGAAAATCTCTTAGACGCTAACTATTATAATGTTGCATTCTATCCAGAAAGAGGTCAGATAGTTAAACTTTCAGTCGCTTGGTCATTCTTTGATTAATTTACCTTTATCATTCTATTGAAACTAGGTTCTGCTGTTTTATTGATTATATCTAATCTATAGTAATAAATACCAGTTGAAATTGAGTTCCCATTATCATCTACCCCATTCCAATCAAGAGTATTATCTCCAAATATAGCCCTCGATTCTAATACTTTTATTTTCGAACCCAATGAATTGAAAATGGTTACTTTGATATCAACTCCATTTTCTTTCCCAACATAATTGTATTTGAAAGTTGTAGTTTCATCAAAAGGATTTGGATAGTTCATTAAATCCTTAGATATATATTCATTGGATACAAAAATATTTAAATTTAATGTATCGGCATGATTTCCTGTGGCATCTTCTCCAATAACTAGTAACTTATTCTGTCCCAAATCAAGGTTGTCAATTGGTCTAAAAGTAACTCTAGCTTTCAATTCTCCTTGATTAAGTATTTCAAAATTGAATGTATCTACAGTATTATTAAGCATTACTTTACTATTTATTCTGTTGAATATTACATTATCTTTTAATATTTCAAGCGTCGATTTATCATATAATTCAACAGTAAATATTGGTCTTTCTGCTACAAAAGAATTATTAGTAAGTCTTATTCCATCAGCATAAGAAACAAGCCAAGGTTTGGTTGTATCTTCGTTGATACTAAAATCAGAACTAAAACTATTATTAAATACAAATAATTCATGTTGAATATTATCTGGATCAATGTTATTTACTAGTTTATTAACTAATGCTAGGCCAGTAGTATTGTAATTCAAGTCTTTTTTATAACTAGAATTCTTTTCAATTAGATCTTTTATCTCAAATTTGGAATCTGGATTAAAATCATTTTCAATTGTGAATTTGAATTCAATATTCTCTGCATTTGATCGAGTTGATATATTTTCAACTGAGTAATTAAAAATAGCAACCTCACCTCTTTCATATACATCTTTGTCAAATAGTGATTCAGACTTTATAACTGCCAACTCAGGTGTAGGTACAAAATCAACCTCAAAGTTTTTAAAAATAAATGGGGTGCCAATACTATCACGAATTATGTTCAATTCATATTTTATTAATGGATAATTATTTGCATCAATATCATTCATATCTGTAATTAGTTCATTACTTTGTAAAACATCTATGTATCCTGATCTATAGGTACTTTGGAAACTTATATTCGGTTCAGTTAATTCTAATCTACTTTCAATAAATCTCTTAGAGTTACCAATACTCGCAATACTTAAATCTGCTTTAGTTTGATATCTTGTAAAATCACTTTTAAGTTGTATAGTATCACCTAATAAGTGATAATCAATAGTAGTTTCTGGAAAACCTATACGAGTAAATAGCACATAACTCGAGTTGAATTGCAATGAATCAGAATATTTGGCTCCAAGTAAAGAAAGTGATTTCTTTATTCTTGACATACTTCCTATACTATCGGGATGATTGTGATCATTAATTATATCAGGTGCTCTTGTCGGGACGTCTGCAGTTGCTAATAACAAATAGTGACCATGATGTAAGGAATCCCTTAAGAATAAATCCAACATTCTAGAATCTTCGAACATATCATGTTGATTAGACCTACTTTCCCAAGTATCAAAGTGTCTTTTAATATAAGTAGTATCATCAATTACATCAGGAATAATTACTATATTGAATCCACGCTGTAGTCTATTTAAAAATGGGAAAACACTACCGTCACTTTTATCTATAGTATTTATAATTGCATGTCTTTCTGATGTCAAACTACCTCTAGCTGATGATAAAAAAACTGAAAAATCCTTGTCATCGAACTCTAAACCATTAGAAGTTCTTTTTAAATTTTTTGTTGTTATGGATTCACTACTTCCATTAACTTTATAATGAACTATAGAATCAGAACTTGTAGTAGTATGAAATTCTATCTTTTTTATAGTTGACTCTACCCCACTTTCTATCTCTTTTGTTGTATAGTCTAGAGAATAAGCTTCATCATTATTCAAATTTTCAATATTGATTTCAATATAATTTTCATTTAAAGTTGGTGTGATAGTAGAATAGATAATCTCATCGTTTTTATTTCTAATTTTAAAATTATATTCTTTTTCTGTTCCAGTCGGATTTACAAATCTAAATATTGCATTTTTAGCAGAGACATTCCAATGATTAAGTGGTTCAACAGGTAAAACCCCCTCAGAGAAAACATTAAACGTTATATCCACTTTATTATTCTGATAATTAACATCATTTAAAAGACTATCGTAATCTGCAAATAACTCTATGCTATGTACTCCAATAGAATAATCAAGATCTAATTCAAATGAAAGGTTAGAAGTGAAACAAACTGGTTCAATTCTTTTAATAAGTGTGTCTGACTTACCATCGAAAGTATGAATAAGTCTAACATCCATCGAATCTTTATTAACAATACCTATGTTATACAAACTAAAACTAACAAAAGCTGAAGTATCATTCTCGGTAATAATGTTACTCCCTGATTGATTATAAATCGAGACGTCTTTATTATATATAACAACCTCGGGTTGTTTTGCTATCCTTACTGTCAGTAATGGATCTCCGAGTAAAACTACTTGATTTAATGCATCTATTGCCTTTGAATTTCGTGCTTTGTATGAATTATATATTCTCCCAATATTTCTTTCTGGATATTCTTTATTTATAAAAGAATAAATCATAGAAGTTGTAACCAGTATAGCTACATCAACTTTTGTTGTAGATGTGCCACCTATAACCCCTACAAACCCTTTATTCTTAATATTAACAAACTCTTCACCTATTGAATTTAATTGCCAGGGTTCAGCAAAAGCAGAAGTATTACAAGATAACGTGTTTAAGAAACCAAACTTACCTTGATTATTCAAGTTAGGGGCTTCCCATCCTGACATATCTATAACAGTTGGAGAACCGTGTCCCAAAAAATTAGTCCACATTTTACCTTTATTAATCTCTCTTTTTATATCATTTGCTTGAGATTCTGAAACAGATTGGCTAGAAGATTTACTAATTGTCATAGTATCGGGACATATATTCGTTGAATGATAAAAGTTATTCAAATCATTCATATTTAATGCAAAACCGGCTTTCTGATTATCATCACCTCCTGCTATTTCTAAAATACTTTTCATCCAAGGGTTTACTGGAACTTCATAATAAGTTTTAACTTTATCAAAATAATTTTCAAACTCTATATTACTATTGACAGGAATCCTTCCTATTACTAACTCCGGTACGTAATCATCACCATCTAAAGTTCCATAGAAATTATCTGAATAAGGTATGCCATAAACTGGTATCAATTGATTTACAAAACTACCTTCTCTTTGCTTTTTGGGATCCCATGTTGCATCTCCGACTAATGTTAAGAACTCTGGAAATTTCTTCCAATTATCATAAGACTTTTTAAGAAAATTCTTAATAGAATGAGGGCTTTCTACTCCATAACCATAAGTATCATAAAGTTGTTCCACATCTATTGATAATATCTTTTTACTCTCAATTTTTGATAAGTGAGAAGTATAATTACCAATTGTTGGCTCAAATATAGGATTATATACATAAAAAGCATCGACATCAATTTCTTCAATTAATCCTATTTTTGCTTTTTCAAGCTTTAAGTCTTGAATTGATGTAAGAGAATTTACTATTTTCCTAGAGATTTGACCTATTGGTAATAATACCTCAGCATTGAAGTAGTTACCTTCATTGATTTTTTGGACAATACTTTTATCATTTGATTCATATTTATTTGTACCTATTCTAGCAAACATAAATTTTGTTGTCGCGGAATTAATACTATTAGCTCCAAATAAACTACTTATTTTTGATTTTATACTACTACTAAATTCAACTTCAGATGTCATTACTAAAGCTATATTTTGAATATTATTAACACTATTAAGATAGTTTATGAATTCTGATTCGGATTCATAAAACATTGTAATATTTTTATTTCCTAAATCTGTTACAACTCCAAACCCATATTTTCGAGTAGTCAATAGCTGTTTATTAAAATAAATAGAAGCGAATTTATTTTTTGTAGAAATAGCTAAGAAATCTGTTTTCGTTGACTTAGGAAATTGAATTGTGTTATTAATACTATCAATGGCAACAATGAAATTATCCTGAAATCCACTGATATTGACTTTTGAATCACTTTTGTTATCACTAAAGAATGAAAAATAGTTATCTGATGCAACCGGTAAAACCTCACCAACTATATTAAAGTAGTCAAATCCAATTATCCCATTGAACTTAGTATTATCAGTATCTTCTATAACTTTATATGAATTTAGATTAAAAGTATTTCCTCCTAGGACTAAGTTTTCTTTAGGCACCAAAATTTCTGTATTTATAACTTTACTGCCGACAGTACTAATAGTATCATTTTTGTAATCATTTATATTAGTTAATGTTTTATTGTACACCGCATCTGGATTAGGTAAGAAATATATATTTGTTGCATACTCATAATTAATCTTTAAATCGGAAACAGGAAATACAGAAAACTCAGTAAAATATTCCCAAGGTCTATTAAAATCATTAGGTATTCTAACCTCCCCAAAATACCAATTCTCGCAAAGTACAGTTTCAGTTTCGGTTACATCAATTCCATTACCATAGATTCTATCTTCTTCATATCTTTTATCGATTCTAACTTTTTCAAGTATATTACTAGTTTCTAGATTAGTAATTAAACTGAACTGCTCAGATTGTGATTCAACATCATAAACAATAAAATATGGTTCTTTTCCATTGTAATAATCATAATAAGAAGTATCTCCATAAGGATGCGATGCTACAAAATATAGATAATCATCATGTTGTATTACATTTGATGTTGAATAAAATTTTATATCATTTCCACGATTAATGATATGAATATTACTTGTTGATTTACCTATCAGACTGTTATTTTTGCTTATCAATTCAGTTAAGTTTATCCTAGCTATTCCATCTTTAGTTGTATAGACTTTATAATAATCTAAGCTTGAATTGAACCAATCAGTATTCGATTGAATTTTATTATTTTTTGAATTAATTTTCTTTGTGGAAAGTGATTCTATTTGTCTCTTATTAATCACTGTTGTATGGAAACTATTTATCAAAGTCTCATTCAGTGCAATATCATACTTGAATTTATATGAAAACAAAATTGAATCTACTTTATATGATGTATTATTAACAGGATCTGTTCTATTTAATTCTACATTCAAATTAGCTATTTTGATTCCTCTTTGTACTCCAGAGTAACTCAAGCTATAATTTGATGAAGATGTATAGTTTCTAGATTTTATTTTAGATATAGATTCATATATTTTGATATTAAACCTACTTAAATCAAACTCATCTACGGCAAATACTCCTATCCATTCATCATTTGAAGTATTTTTAAAGTTGTCTATTTTAACTGTTAGGTCTGATTTTGTTTCAGATATATAGTCTCTACTAATAGAATTACTAGTTAAATATAAAAATAAGAATAGAATAGAAAATAATTTGTACATACTATGAGATTTTAATTGTTTTATTACAAAGTAAACGTTTTAATAAAAAAAAGGTTGTGTTCATATTTTAATGAACACAACCTTTGTAAGAAAAGTTACATTTTCGAGTTATTTAATTACTTCTTTGAAGTGCCTTTGATATCAAATATTATCTTGTCAGCAATTGCACTAGCAATTTCTCTTTGAACATTATCACCACTAGTCATATACTCAGATATAGCATTTTCTACTCTAGTCTTGATAATTTCAGAAGTTTGACCAACTAAAGCAGTTGATAATTGATGAATATCTTCTTGTTGACCTCTAAGAGTCTCCAATTGAGATCTATTAGCATCCTCCATTTTCTTAAGCATCTTATCCATACGTTCTTCATTTTCAGTATAGAACATAGTGATGGCAAGAAGCACAAGCATCGTAAACTCTAAGAAGATTACAAAAAGGATTACTGAAGGTCTATCTGCAGGAATAAATTTCAAACCACGAATACCTACACCCACGATTAGTACAGCAGCACCACCGTAAGCAAGACCAGTTACGTTGTTAGAGAATTGTTCTGTGAAGTGGTGAGCCATATAAAGTTTGAAACCTTTACCCATTTTCAAGTGATTAGCTCTCCATTCTAAACCATTTTTAGTATCTATTATTTCAGTTACTACGAAATCAGAGAAGAACTCTTTAATTCTATTGTACAAAGCTTCGTTTCTGAAAAGAACTAAATCAGTTTCATCATCATAGATATCATCGAAATCTATTAATTTTTTTGTTGCTAATTCAGTATCAGTTGTAGTTCTATCCCAAATAGTTCTAAAAAGTCTTTCCATTTCATCTCTATCAGCACCTCCTAGTCTATTATCAGGAAGAGTCAACATCTCAACAACTCTATCATTGAAACCAGTTTGAAGCCTAATTTTAACTTTTACGTGGTCAATTTCCTTTTCAAACAATGCGGCCATTAGACCCAAAGAAGAAGGGAATATTATAGTTAAGAATACACCAACGAATAAACCGATTACCAAAGACAAAATCCAGAAACCAATATGTGGTTCTAAGAAAATTGGATTTTCACCAAGTTTTGGAGCTTTTACATACCATTCACCTGATTTTTTAGAATAGCCATGAGCTTCAAGATTTCTATCTTGCCAAGAGAAATCAATAACATACTCACCATTAATCAAATCTTTTGCAACAGGTGTATTTGACCCGATTGAAGCCTCTTTTTCTTTAGAAGTAGAACCCCAAGTGAGATCATCAAATTCAACGAAACCGATTTTACCTAAATCATCACCTGAAGGTGAGAACTGAGAAATAACGAATGCTGCAGTTCCTCGTGGTAACATGTGAAAGTGCATAAAATAACCCACAACAAGCGTAATAGCTAAGAAAACTACCCATTGTACAAATCCTGCACCGCTGTGTTCTTTATTTCCTGTCATTGTATTTGGAGACATAGATTAACCCTTAAATTAATTATTAAATGATTTTATTTCTTACTAAAAATATATTTTTTACTAAAACTGCTGATAGTAAAGCATAAGATAAGATTTTGTTTTTATTTCTACAAATAAAAGTTTTCAATATATCCCTTTAATTGGATTATTATCGTATATTACTAAATGAGATTTCTTAATTCACATACTAACTATTTCAACTCTAGCAAGGGTACAATCAGAGGAAGTTCGGCACTTTCATTCTGTTTATACCACTCTAAACTCATTTCTACTCTTCTTTATACATCCATACTTAATTGGAATATCTATTACTTAGCTTATTAATAATTGTATTCTTTCTTAAAAATAAATATGGAATTTAGTATGAATAATTCAAAATATACACCCAAATATAATATAAATAGTTCAAATGTATTAGAATCTATCGCTCTACATCAGATTGGAGACGGTATGTCAATAGTTATTGACAATAATGAAAGCAAAGGCAATATAGTAGATAGAAAAACTGGAAAGAAATATATAGATTTCTTTACTTGCTTTGCATCAATGCCATTGGGTTATAATCATCCCAAAATGTTCGAAACTTATTTTCTAGAATATATAAGTTTACATTCAATCAATAAACCATCAAATTCTGACTTATATTCAGAAGTTCAAGCTACATTTACTAATACTCTATTTAATATAGCTGTTCCTAAAAATGATTTCAAATATAGCTTCTATATAGAAGGAGGTGCATTAGCTGTCGAAAATGCTTTGAAAGCGGCTATGGATTGGAAAGTCCGAAAGAACATGAAAAAAGGTCTTTCAGAAAATATAGGAACTAAAGTACTTCATTTCAAACAAGCTTTCCATGGACGAAGTGGCTATACTCTTTCTATTACTAATACAGATCCTGTTAAGGTAATGTATTTTCCCAAATTTGATTGGCCAAGAGTAGATAATCCAATGATTATTTTCCCTAAGGAGAATAATATAGTAGATATTGTTAAAAGGGAAAAGGAAAGTATAAGACAAATAGAACAAGCATTCGCCGATAACAAGGATGATATATGTAGTATAATAATTGAGCCGATACAAGGGGAAGGCGGAGATAATCATTTCAGAGATGAATTCTTCGTCGAACTGAGAAGGATCTGCGATGAGAATGAAGCCTTATTAATATTTGATGAGGTGCAAACAGGTGTTGGAATGACCGGGAAGATGTGGGCTTACCAACATCTATCTATCAAACCAGATATTATTTGCTTTGGCAAAAAAATGCAAGTTTGTGGTATCCTATCTAATACTAGAATTGACGAAGTTGAAGATAATGTTTTCCATAAATCTTCACGTATAAATTCTACTTGGGGTGGCAACTATACTGATATGGTGAGAATTACGAAGTATTTAGAGATTATTCAAGAAGATAATCTTGTTACTAATTCTGATAGAATGGGGCTTTACTTACATTCCTTATTAATAGATTTACAAAGTAATAACACTGATATTATAAGTAATGTAAGAGGAAAAGGGCTTTTCAGAGCATTTGATATACAGCAAGAACTAAGAAAACCGTTGCTCAATAAGTGTTACGAGAATGGACTTATTGTATTAGCGTGTGGCAGTAATTCTATTCGATTCCGTACTAGGCTAAATATTACCGAAAGTGAACTAGATGAAGGTATTAGATTAATTACTAAATCATTGTCTGAAATTATATAAACAACTTATCTAATTCTTCTACAATACTCACTTTAACTTCATCAAATTCTTGGTTGAGGGTTCGGGCACCAGCTGCAAACTTGTGTCCACCTCCACCAAATTTTGCTGCAGTCTCTCTAACAGAGTAATTACCTTTAGAACGGAATGAAATACGAAGCTCACCTTTCTCTCTTTCAGTTATCAAAACACCTACTTCTACCCCTTTTACAGATAAAGTATTTGAAACGAAACCTTCTGTATTATCTTCGATAGCGTCAGCTTTATCGAAGTCAGATTTACTTAGTGACATTATTGAAATACGTCCTTGATTATACAACTCCATATTAGTTAAAGACAAACCTAGTAATTTTAATGCTTGAACTGTCTTTTGATTATATATTTCATCATAACACTTAACGGGGTCTGCCCCATTTTCAATAAGTTTTCCAACTCTATAATGTGTATCTGGTGTGGTTTTATCAAATCGGAAGCTACCAGTATCTGTCATTATAGCAGTGTATAGTGCATTAGATATTCTTTTATCAAACTTTCCTTTCAAAGAATCTATCAATACCCAAATTAGTTCTCCAGTAGAAGTAGCATCAGTATCAATAAATTCTAAATCAGCAAATGGTTTGGGTTCCAAATGATGATCAATCATAATTTTATATGCATTAGACATAGCAACTGCATCGCCAGCCTCTTTCAATCTACTCAAATCATTCAAATCTAATACAAATATCAAATCTGCACCGATTATATCTTCCATTACTCCATCATCATATCTTAATATATTTTCACATCCTTCAAGGAAATTTAGGTTATTATTGATTCCACCTGTTATGAACATCTTCGATTTTTTATTAAAGTGTTTTTTTATAAAAAAATGTAATGCTAACATAGAACCGATAGCATCACCATCAGGACTTACATGAGAAGTTATAATAATATTATACGATTTTTCAATTTTTTCGGATATTGCGAGAGCTTTTTCTGTAAAATTCATTTTTATTGGATTTGTTTAAATAATTGTCTTAACTTAAGACTTATTCTATAAAAAATACGAACATATAATGACTTTCGACGAAAACGAAGACGAAATAGAGAAATTAAAGAATCGTTACAAAAGGGATACATCTGATGTAGTGATTAATAATGATGAAACGCATATAGAAACTGATAATAAGCTATTGAAGATAGTTAACAAAAGTAAAAACAGCTTCAAATACCTTATAACCTTTTTTAGTTTTGTTATAGTTTTATTCTTATTAGTATTTATTGCCGATAAATGGATACTACCATCAATGGTTCATGATAGAGAGACTGTGAATGTACCTTCAATTGAAGGAAAAAGTCTAAAAGAGGCATCTGTGATCCTTAATGCAAACAATCTATTCTATGAAATAGTTAGCGAGCAGTATTCCGGTCAAGTTGAAGGTATTATTTTAAAGCAAATCCCAGAACCTGATAAACAAGTCAAAAGTAAAAGACCTATATTTATAACTATAAGTAAAGGTAAAGAGACCATTGAAATGCCAGATTTGACGGGTATCTCAGTTAGACAAGCCAGAGTTCAACTTTATAATAACGGTTTGAATATTGGTGATATACAATATACCTACAGTGATTTAGTACCTAAAGACTCCGTCATTTCTCAGAATATTAGGAAGGGTAAAAGCTTAATCTATGGTGATACAGTTAGACTAATTGTTAGTAAAGGGCCGGAGTTCCAGATTTATATTCCAAAGCTATCTGGTATGGCATTCGAAGGTATAGAAAACTATCTTATTTCGGAAGGATTTAAGTTAGGTAATGTAGAGTTCATCGATAATGATACTTTTGTACCAGGTACAATTATTTCACAACTTCCTCAATCAAATACACTTGCTCAATCTGGACAATATATTAATATAGTAGTTGCCAGATAGATTAAACCTTTTCTTAGAAACATATGTCTAAGAATTAGTTAATCAATTAATTATATTATCAAAGAGGTTTTATATGAGAAAAATGAATTTATTTGTAAGCGCTTTAGTTGCTTTTGTACTAATATCAGGTGTTGCACTATTTGCTAAAGGGGATAAGTGTCAAGGAAAGAAAGGTAAGTGCGGAAACGAAAGACCTAAGATGAGTCAAGAAACCGCAGACCAATTGAATAAACTAAAAAGTGATTTTGATTCTCAATTGAGTGAGCAAGATTTGAATTCTTTGAATCAGCTGAGACAAACAGTAAACTCTAATGGACTTGATATAAAGACAAAAATTTCTGAAATCAAGAATTCTGATAATTCCAAAGAAGATAAGAAAACTCAAATAAAAGCTTTATTAGAAGACAAAAAAGGCAATAGAGATGAAGTTAAATCTGAACTTAAAGCTATATTAGAGAACAACAAAGATGCTGTAACATCATTAGTTAATAGCCTAAAAGAACTTAAACAAAATGATAGCCACCCTAAAAGAAGAAAAGAACTGAAGGGTGATAAAACTGATGAACACCAAGGTCAACGACTAGCTAGATTCTTACTACATGATGATTTTGTAGCTACAGCTGATAACTTCAAAGAAGTTGTAAAGAATTCTGAAAAGCTTGATATAGTAGTGGATAAAGATTTATTGACTTTTGCTAGTCCAAATGAATCAAGTAATTCTAAATTCACACTATATGATTTAAATGGAAATCGAATTGCAAATATTGCAAATCAAAACATTGTAAAAGGTGAGAATTCTATTAATTTGAATACTTTAAATACAACATTAGAAAAAGGTAGATATTTTCTGATAATAGAGAATGAAGGTGGAGTTAGTTCGGGTAAGTTTATTTATCTGAAGTAATTGAATTAAACCATTAGATTATAAAGAGTTTATGACTGAAAGGTTATAAACTCTTTTTTTGTTTCTTTCATTATTGTTCGATATAACTTAACTTTGACGATTAGAATAATCAAACTTAGAAATAAAATAATGTCGCTTAACCTCTCAAAAGAAACTCACACAATTGATCCAAAAATATTCAGTACACTTAATGAAAGACAGTTCGACGGTGTTAATAAGATAAACGGTCCAACACTGGTACTAGCCGGTGCTGGAAGTGGTAAGACAAGAGTTTTGACTTATCGTATAGCAAATCTTATATCTCAAGGCGTTCTACCATATAGAATACTCGCTTTGACTTTTACCAATAAAGCTGCCAGAGAAATGACGGAGAGAATTTCTACATTAGTCGGTGAACAAGCAGCTAAAAGTGTATGGGCAGGAACTTTCCACTCTATTTTTGCAAGAATACTCAGATATGAGGCAACAGAAATAGGTTATACTTCAGATTATAGTATATACGATGCAGATGACCAACTCAGTGCCATCAAAAAAATAATGAATCAAGAAGGTATCTCTCCCCAATCATTTTCTCCTTATCAAGTTCGTTCTAGAATAAGTAATGCTAAATCTAATATGCTAAATCCCACTCAATTTGCAGAAGAAGCAGACAATACTTTCGATAAGCAAGTGGGTTTAATATATATAGGATACGAAAAATATCTAAGACAAAGTAACGCAATGGATTTTGATGATATTCTTATCAATATGATTAGACTTCTTCGAAGTTCGAGAGAAATGTTAGAGAAATACCAGAATAAATTTAAGTATATACTAGTTGATGAGTATCAAGATACAAATAGAGCTCAGTACATAGCTATCAGAGAACTTTCCAAGGCACATAGCAATATATGTGTAGTTGGTGATGATGCACAGAGTATATATAGATGGCGTGGTGCTGAAATAAAGAATATCCTTGACTTTAATAAAGATTACCCTAATGCTAATGTAGTGAAACTTGAGCAAAATTATCGTTCAACTCAGACAATATTAGATGCAGCTGACTCTGTTATCAAAAACAATAAAAATCAGTTAGAAAAGAAACTATGGACTGAAAATCCGAAAGGAGATTTGGTAGTAATAACAGCAGGTGATGACGAGAGACAAGAAGCTGATCAGATTGCACAGAAGATAAAAGAATTGACTTTTCAGGACTTTACTAATAAGGACATTTGTATTCTATATAGAACTAATGCTCAATCATTAGCGTTAGAGAGTGCACTTAAAAAAGAAAGAATCTCTTATGTTGTAGTTGGTGGTATATCGTTCTTCAAACGAAAAGAAATAAAAGATGTCATTTCATATTTGAGATTACTAATTAATCCCAATGATAACGAATCATTTGATAGAATAATCAATGAACCTCCAAGAGGACTAGGCAAAACCTCATTACAACACTTATATGGCTATGCATCTCAGACAGGTACCTCATTTCTTTCAAGTAGTGGTGAGGCCGATTTGGTTGATCAGTTACAAACAAGAGCACAAAAATCTTTCAAACAATTTCATCATTTAATTGAAAAGTATCGTGCAAAGTTTGAGGTTGAAGAAAGCAAATCAGGTGTTCTGTTAGAATTCGTAGAAGCAACCGAATTACCAGAAATGTTCAAAGAAATTGGAACAGATGAGTCATTAGATAGATGGAACAATATACAACAGTTAATATCTGATATAGGTTTATTTTTCAGAGAGAACGAGGGCGTTACACTTAACGATTATTTACAACAAGTTGCTCTAATAACTGATTTAGATGAAACTGAAATGGATAATGAACAAGTAACAATGATGACTCTGCATAGTGCAAAAGGACTTGAGTTCCCATGCGTCTTTGTTGCAGGAATGGAACAGGGCTTATTTCCTTTAGAGAGGACTGAAAGTGTTATAGAAGAAAAAGAAGAAGAACGAAGATTGTTCTACGTAGGCATTACAAGAGCAATGGAAAAGTTATTCCTATCCTACGCTAAGCGAAGAAGCAGATTCGGAGAAACAAAGTTCACTACTCCGTCTTTATTCTTACATGAGATTAAGTCAGAATTAGTTGATTGGAAAGCAAAGAGTGTAGAAAGAAAAAGTGTAAATGAGAATGTTCGTTCCGCATTTGGCAGTCAACCTACTCAAAATCGACCACAAAGGAATGATTTTGACCAAACTATTGAATATAGTTATTCACAAATAGACGAAACTTTAACTGATCATAAGGTTGGAGATAAGGTAAGTCATGTGAAATTCGGCAAAGGTACTATTACTGGTCTAAAAGGTATAGCGGATAAACGTCAAGCTGTTGTAAGGTTTGACAACTTTGGGAAAAAGGCTTTAATGCTAAAATATGCTAAGTTAGATAAGATTAACTAAAGTTTAGATACATTCTTAAAAAACTCAGAGTAATAAAGTAATCTGGATTGGTCATCCAAATCAGCAATTTTATTGTATGCTTTTACTTTAGCTTGATTTAAGAGGTTACTTTTTAAATCAGTACTATTGAATTCACCCATTGTCGAGATATGCTCAAAAGCACTTTTAGTTCTATCCATTTGCCTTAAAGTCCGGAAGATCTTTAATTTCTTAGCTTCGTCACTATCCATAAGAAGTTTTTCTAATACTGTATATGTATATAAGTAGTTACTTAACTTACTATATATCTGCGTAAGATGTGTAGTATCAAAATCTTCAACATAGCTAAATATCCTTGAGTTTAGTCCTTTTCTCTCATCGAAGCTAAGTGAATTTAAAAATTCGTTTGGTGTAACCCAATTATTAGAATAAATAGCAACAGTAGATTCATTTTGCAGAATAGAATAGGGTCTTAGTTCATCAATTGAGAAAAAAGATAGATGTAGAACTTCTTGTCCATACTCTAACTCTAATTTACCTATAAACTCTTTTATATCAACATCATTGCTAGTTTTATTAGTACTAACTTCTGGGATTAGAAACAAAACCCCAAACATTAATAAAGCAAATATTTTCATTGCGTTACCTATTATTATTAACTTTTAATAATAATAGGTGTACAAATAACGTGCCAATTGGAAGTTTATTAATTCATGTACTTATACGGTTTCAGGGTATAATTTGAATATATCTTCTACTGTTTCTCTTCTTCTGATTAACGAATGTTTATCATTGTTAACTAATATTTCTGGAGGACGCATTCTATTATTATAATTAGAAGCCATTACATATCCATAAGCACCTGCATCTAAGAAAGTAACTATATCACCTTCTTCTACTTGTGGCATCATTATATTCTTTGCAAAGATATCAGAGTTTTCACAGATTTGACCACAAAGGTTTACTTTTTCAGTGTAATCATCTTTATCATAAACTCTAACTCTATGGAATGCACCATAAAGAGCAGGTCTAAGGAGGAAATTCATTCCAGCATCTAATCCAACAAACTTCTTATAACTTTCTTTAATAGCTGTAACAGATGTAACCAAATAACCAGCATTTCCTGCTAAATATCTACCCGGTTCTAAAATTAATTTTGGTCTACCAAATCCATATTTATCACAATTTTCAATAAATACCTTAGCGACTTTTTCACCAGTTGCTTCAATGTTTAACTCCTCTTCCCCATCGTTATATGGAATACCGAACCCACCACCAATATCTACATATTCAGGAATAATATCTAATTCGTTGAATATATCACCAGCTATCATCATAAGTTTATCTACTATTTCAGCAAAAAAATATGGTTCTAAGTTATTAGAGCCAGTCATCATATGAATCCCAAATCTCTTAACACCAGCATCTTTCGCTATCTTATAAGCCTCAAATGCTTTTTCATAAGGAACACCAAATTTTGCTTCTGTACCAGCTGTCGTGATTCCCTCGAATCCGCCACGACCATAACCCGGATTAATCCTAAAAGATACTAGTTCAGGAGTATGGATTTTCTGAAGTCTAGTAAATGATGTAATATCATCAAGATTTAGCATAAGTTCTTCTTTAGCTACAGTATTCAAGTCCTCTGGACTCTCATAATTCCCAGTATAAAGAATTCTATCGTTAGTAAACCCAGCTTTCTTTGCATAATGAAACTCATAAGGTGACGAACAATCTGCCCCACAACCTAATTCATTAAATATTTTAAGTACATTGATATTGCTATTCGCTTTTACCGAAAAGTGAATCTTAGTATTTTCATAATGCTTAGTAAAAGCATCATTTAATTTTTTATAGTTGTTCTGAAACTTCTCTTTATCATAGACATAAAAAGGAGTTCCATATTCACTCGCAAGTTCTTTAATATCAACGTTAGCTATATTTTTCATATTATTATTTTATTACTTATTCAAAAAACTCAGGGTCTAAACTACCACTGAAAAATTCTTCATGCAATAGAGTAACGGCTCTTTGCAAATCCAATTCTTTTACTACAATGCTCAAGTTAACTTCCGAGGCCCCAACACTAACCATAGAGATATTGATTCCTTTCAATGCCCCAAAAAGACGATTAGCAATGCCTGCTGTTTGCTTTATTCCTTCACCAATTGCTGCAATTATAGCATTATCATCAGAAATTACTACATCACCTAAAACAGAAAGCTCTTTCTCAACTATAGGGTTATACTCACTCTTATCAACAGTTACTGATATACTAACTTCAGAAGTTGTTACAATATCAACAGGTATTTTCAAATTCTCAAATATTTGGAAGACTTTACTCATAAACCCATAAGCACCTAGCATTCGGTTAGAGCAAAGAGTAATAGTTACAACTTCCTTTCTGAAAGCAATTGCCTTTATCATTTTGATATTACTTCTTTCAGAAAGCACTAAAGTACCATCATCAGTTGGATTGAAAGTATTCTTAACCCTTACTGGAATTCCTTTTTTAACTGCTGGGTGTATAGTACTAGGGTGTAATACTTTAGCGCCAAAGAAAGATAGTTCAGATGCTTCAGAATAAGAGAGTTTCCTTACTTTTTTAACCACATTTATAACTCTCGGATCAGAAGTCAATATACCATTTACATCTGTCCATATTTGCAATTCTTCAGCCCCCATTGCTGAAGCAATTACTGCAGCCGAATAGTCAGAACCTCCACGTCCAAGAGTAGTTGGTCTTCCTTCTTCGTCTGAAGCTATAAACCCACCCATTACTGTTATATCATTAGATTTATTTTCAGAAGTAAATCTTTCAGATATAATATCACAACTTTTATCGAATTCTAATTCTGCATTCGTAAATCGACTATTGGTTTTCATCACTTCCCTAGCATCGACATAAGAGACCTTAAGTCCTTTACTCTCGAAATATGTATAAATAATCGTAGAAGATAAAATTTCTCCTTTTGACATTACAACATCTTTCAACTGTGGCGATAATGGCAGATAGTTAGTTATAACATCTATTTCAGAAAGTTCATTTTGAATGAAATCCTTAACTTTATCTAATATGCATAATTCATTAGCAATAAATGAGTGCTTTTTGAAGAGCTCTGATAAAATAGGAGAAATCTCTTCTTTCTTACTATTGCAAATATCAACAAGCATATTAGTAACCCCTGCATGAGCTGAAACTACTATTGCTTGTTTACCGGCATTATTAGAAACTATCTTAAATACTTTATCAATAGTTTCGGCATCCTTAACAGATGTCCCACCAAATTTGAGAACATTTAGTCCATTCGTATTCATAGTTCTTATTTAATTCCTAAACGGTTGAATATAAAATCAACTGATTCAAATACTTTATCGTAAGAGAACAGATTTCGCAATTCATCTTCTTCAAAATGTGTCATAATTTCTGAATCTGCTAATAAAGAATCAATAAGAGGAATTTGTTCATCCCAAGTTTTCATAGAGTTTCTTTGGACTAATACATAAGCGTCTTGCCTTTTAAGTCCTTTTCTAGCTAAAGCTAGAAGAACTTTCTGAGAATGAATTAGTCCGAAAGTCATATTGAGGTTCTCTTCCATTCTCTCTGGATAAACAATTAGACCATCGATTAATCTAATAGTTCTGTTAAGAATATAATCTAATGAAATAGTACTATCTGGCATAATTACTCTTTCAACAGATGAATGAGATATATCTCTTTCATGCCATAAAGCATTATTTTCAGTAGCCGCGTGAGCATTACCTCTTAATAATCTTGCTTGACCACTTATATTTTCTGACGCAATAGGATTACGTTTGTGAGGCATAGCTGAACTACCTTTTTGTCCAACTGAGAAGAATTCTTCTGCTTCGCGCACTTCAGTTCTTTGCAGGTGTCGTATTTCTATTCCTATTTTCTCTACTAGTGTAGATATAATAGCTATTGTTGTCAAATATTCAGCGTGTATATCTCTTTGAATTACTTGAGTACTAATATTTACAGGTTTCAATCCCAAGTTTTCACAAACATGACGTTCTACTAATGGAGATAGATGTTCATAAGTACCTACAGCACCCGAAATCATACCAACTGAAGATACTTCAATTGCTCTTTTCATTCTATCAATATTACGCAAACATTCATCATACCAAAGAGCTAATTTTAGACCAAATGTAGTTGTTTCAGCGTGAATACCATGACTACGTCCAACAGTTATAGTGTGTTTGAATTCCTTTGCTCTTCTTTTAAGTACGTCAGCTAGTTTTTCTAAATCATCAAGTATCAACTCTCCTGCTTGTTTCATCTGTACAGCAAGACAAGTATCTAATACATCTGAAGAAGTCATACCTAAGTGTATAAATCTAGAGTCTTCGCCTACATATTCTTCTACATTTGTAAGAAAGGCAATAACATCATGCTTCGTCACTTTTTCAATTTCATTTATCTTATCAACATCACATTTGGCAGTAGCTCTAATATGCTTAGCTGCACTTTCAGGAACTTGACCAAGTTTAGCCATAGCTTCTACAGCTAATATTTCAATTTCTAACCAAATATTGTATTTATTTTCTTCTGTCCATATTCTACCCATTTCTGGGCGGGTATATCTTTCTATCATTTATCTACCTTCTTTTGAGTTGGTGTAAAGTCTTGATAATATTGCGGTTTGAATATTTCAGACTCTATAAATTCTTGTTTTTCAAATTTTAATTGTGCAAATTTAAGTATAAATCTTGGAGTAAGTCTATTAAGTCCTGAAAGTTGATAATTATTTCCTGTAAATTCTATTGCTCCAGTACCACAGACAACACTTGCATCCATATTTATATTTCTAACTTCTTCTTTCGGATATAAAGTCGGTTCCGTTTTAGACTCACCTATTTGAGAAAATTCCTGAACAAAGAAATAATCTTTATTTGAAGGAATAATCACGAATATCGATTGAACATCTAATGAAATCGCAAATTCTGAAGCGGCTATAGCAAATGCAGTCATAGTAGGTACATCTATTAACTTGGGGTGATTACCGAAAGTCAGTCCTTTGGCAATTGCAGTACCGACACGCAAACCAGTGAATGATCCTGGTCCAGATGAAACGGCAACTGCATTGAAATCATCGACAGTTGTCTTTAATAACTCTAAAGTCTGCTTTATCTGATGAGCAAGAGTTTCATCGTGTGAATGTTTGAGATATAATGAAGATTCATATATCAATTCTTTATCTGATCCAATTGCTATTCCTGAATTAATACCAGAGCTCTCAATTGCTAATATTCTTATTTCGCTCATACTTCTATAAACTCCATAGATCTTTTTAATTTCCAAAGTAATTCTGCTGCTTCATTTCTATCTTTTATATCTATCTCACAAGATAATCTTAACTTACCTTGCTTCAAACTTGCATTATCTATAGTCTGCAAATAATCCAAAACAGTAGGGAATGCATCTTTGTAATATTGTTCGTTGCTTTCGTCAGGGAAAACTAAAATTATTTTATTTGGCTTAATTATAATCTTATCTAGTCCTGTTTTGACAGCAGCTGACCTTAGTTTCACTACAAAAAGAAGATTCTCAGATTCTTTAGGAAGCTTCCCAAACTTATCAATTAGTTCTTGTCTCAAGTCTTGTAGTTGAGTATTAGATTTAATATTATAAAGCTTTTTATAATAACCAAATCTATCTGTATCTGATTTAATATAGTTTTCAGGTATAAATGCATCTTCATCTAACTCTATAGATATTTCTTCATTAGCGAATAAATCTGTGATATCTTGTTCGGTTTGATCGAACACATGTTTGAATTCTTCTACTTTCAATTCACTTACAGCTTCTTCAAGTATTTTTTGATAGAGCTCGAAACCAATATCGTAAATTGCTCCACTTTGTTCAGCTCCTAAAAGATTACCAGCACCACGAATCTCCATATCTCTAAGCGACAAATTGAATCCACTACCCAGATCTGTAAACTCTTCAATTGCTTTTAGTCTTTTTAGTGCTGTTTCATTCAACTTTTTCGATGCTGGTATAGCCAAATAACAGAATGCTTGTAAGTTACCTCTACCAACTCTACCTCGTAGTTGATAAAGCTCTGCTAATCCAAAATTATGTGCATTATTGATAATCATTGTATTTGCATTAGGTATATCTAATCCAGATTCAACTATTTTTGTAGTTAATAGTACATCAGATTTACCAGCTATGAAATCTTGCATAATCCTTTCTAATTCAGTAGTTTTCATTTGACCATGTGCAATACTAAACTTAACACTTGGTAAAAGCATTTTCATTCTAGTGAATATATCTTCCAAATCTTGTACAGTATCATTCACGAAGAAAACTTGACCTTCTCTTTTTATTTCTTCATCTATTATGTCAGTTATTTCGTCCAAATTCCATTCTAAAATCTCAGTTTGTACAGGAAGTCTGTTTCGAGGTGGAGTTTCTATTATACTTAAATCTCTGGCACCCATAAGCGAAAAGTTAAGAGTTCTAGGGATTGGAGTTGCAGTAAGTGTAAGTGTATCTAGTGTTTCACGAACATTACGTAGCTTTTCTTTAGCCCCAACACCAAAACGTTGTTCTTCATCTATGACTAATAATCCCAAATCCTTAAATTCTATATCCTTGCTAAGTATTCGATGTGTTCCAATCAGAATATCTACTTTACCTTCTTTTAGTCTTTCTAATACTTTTGTTTGCTCTTTCTTGGTTCTAAATCTTGATAGTACATCTACTGACACTGGATATTTGTTCATTCTATCTTTGAATGACATATAATGCTGCTGTGCTAAAATTGTAGTTGGAACTAGTATTGCTACCTGTTTCCCAGATTGAACTGCTTTGAAAGCCGCTCTAATAGCAACTTCGGTCTTTCCAAAACCTACATCACCGCAAACGAGTCTATCCATTGGGTTTTCAGATTCCATATCGACTTTTATTTCTTTCGTAGCTTTCATTTGGTCAGGAGTATCTTCGTATATGAAAGATGCTTCAAACTCTTTCTGCCAAACATTATCTTCATCAAAGACGAATCCTTTTTGAAGTTTCCTCTTAGCATAGAGAGTAATTAAACTCCTTGAAATATCTTTGACTTTCTTTTTGATTTTGGCTTTTTTTCTAGCCCATTCAGTACTGCCTAGTTTGCTAAGTCTTGGTAACTCCCCTTCACTCGCAGAGTATTTGTGTATCTTCTTTATGTAATTTAGGTTTACATATAGCTTATCTCCACCATGGAATGCTAGCTGAATACAATCTTGCTTACTACCACCAATCTCAACAGTTCTAAACCCTTCAAATCTTCCGACGCCTTTATCATCGTGTATTACCAAATCACCAATATTTAATTGTTTTAATTCATCTATTGAGAACTTAGCATTCTCAGTTGTGCGACTAGTCACATTTCTATGGCGATTGAAGAGTTGGTGTTCAGTATAAATACATATATTTGTGTCAGGTACGTTGAATCCTTGAGAGACAGTTTTGTCTAACCAGAAAATATTGCTTGAAGTTTGTTCTGGACTAGCAAAATCAGAATCATCGTCCATAATCAAGGCATCATGGATTAACTCTTTTATTCTAGCTAGATGAATCTTACCATCAGCACAAATAATAATCTTCACACCTTTAATTGTCTGCTCTTGGAGATGTTTTGCGAATTGCTTAACAGATGAATTAAAGCTATTCTGTTCTTTGATATTTACTTTAACATCGCTATTATCTAATGAGTTAACATTTATCTGAGTAAATTTATTAGGTATGATAAACTCATTTTCATCAGTGCTTAGATTCTCTTTTTCGATTTGTAGTATTATTGCGTTATCTGGAATATATCCAAATAAATCTCCAGTTCGTTCAGTATTCATCTCGTGAAATACTTTCGATATAAAATTTATTTCATCATATTCTTTTATACTTCTCTGATTAGAAACTACGAATTCTCTTATAGAGTCAATTTCATTACCCCAGAATTCAATTCTAATGGGATTTTTGAATGATATCGGATAGATATCTAATATTCCACCACGAACGGCAAACTGCCCCTGCTTTGCTACGTAATTCTCTCGCTCAAAACCATTATATGCTAACTGATTCTTTAAATCTTCAAAATTAATAACCTGACCTTTAGAAAGAGTGGTTTTATTTTCGATAATATTAGACTTATCTGGTACTTTAGTTCTGAAAACTGATGGGGTACAGAGAGCTACAAAGTTCTTATCTTCAAATTTTCCTAAAGCATCAATTAACTTTCCATAGTGTGATTCGGATTCATGGTTGATACCGTGATGTGTTTTTTCTATTAAGTTTGAAACTGAATGATTTTGAAAGAAGCTATCGAAATCAAATGATATGTCTTCTAATAGTTCTGCATTATTCGAAATAACAATTACAGGCCTCTCAATTGACCTTTGTAAATAGTCTATTAATAATGAAATAGACGATCCATTGAGATACTTTATATTTATGCTTTCTTTTCCACTCTCAACCTTAGAAATCAATCTTTTGAAAGGTTCTATCTCATTATATAATATATCTAAATGATTGTTATTTTTCATTTTCTACTATAAAATGATCGAAAATATTTCTAAAATGGAAAAGGTTTTCATCTTGAACTTTTAGCTTGTAGAATGAACCAGTTTCATCATCTTTCTGCTCAACAATTTCAGTGAGAGAGAATAATTTTTGAATTAAAGCGGCTTGCTCGTAAGGTAAAAAGATTGTAAAGTTGTTACTACTTCTATCATAAAGCTCTTGAAACTTGTTAAGTAAAGTTTCTATATTCATATTTTTTGAAGCACTTACAAATATACTATCTGGATACTGATCCTCATATACTTTGACCATTTCTATTTCATCTAGTAAATCAATTTTGTTGAAGACTTGTAGTATTGGTTTGTCAGTAATTTTCAATTTTTCTAAAGTAGTCTCGACAGTTCTTATATGTTCTGCAAAATACTTATGGGAAATATCAACAACATGAATTATAAAATCAGCTTCTCTAGCTTCTGCTAAAGTACTTCTAAATGAGGCAACTAAGTGACTTGGAATTTTTCTAATAAATCCAACTGTATCACTCAATATAGCATCTTGGCTACTTGGTAAATTGAATTTTCTTGTTGTTGTATCTAAAGTTGCAAAGAGTTTATTTTCAATATATACGTCAGAATCTGTAATTGCTTTCATTAAAGTAGATTTACCAGCATTTGTATATCCAACTAAAGCAAATGTTGGGACATTTCCTCTTGATCTTCTTTTTTGATCACCTTGTACTTCTATTACTTTGAGTTTGTCTTTTAGTCTTTCTATTCTAGTTCGGATTAACCGTCTGTCTACCTCAATTTGAGTTTCCCCAGGGCCTCTAGTACCAATTCCTCCACCATATTGCTTAGAAAGGTGAGTCCACATACGAGTTAGTCTAGGCATCAAATATTGCATTTGTGCAAGTTCAACTTGAGTCTTCGCCTCACTAGTCTGAGCTCTTTGAGCAAATATATCCAGTATTAACCCACTTCTATCGAGAACTTTTATCTCAAGTTCTTTTTCTAAGTTTCTAATTTGAACTGGACTTAACTCGTCATCAAATATAGCTAAACCAATTTTATTCTCTTTAGCGTATTCTTTTACTTCAGCTAATTTACCTTTTCCAATGTATGTTGCCCCTAAAGGTCTTGATAGTTCCTGATGGAATGTTTCTACTACCTCTGCTCCAGCAGTCTCAGCAAGTAGCTCTAGCTCATTAAAAAGTTCAAAAGACATTTCTCTGTCTCCTCCCTTTTTAAATACAGCAATAGTGACTGCTCGCTCAGGCTTTTTCGTTACATCAATAAGTTTTTCTTCTAATGCCATATAATTTTCGTATTTTTCGTGATTACAAAACTAATAAATGTCTCAAACAATGTTATTAAGATTATTTTTAACGGCTTCTATTATTGTATTTTTATCTATTTCAACATTATTAGGTCAAGTGAAAGGATCCAATGTTGAAATTTACACTAAAAGTAATGAAATATTGAAAGGTGAATTGGTAAATGTTGATTCTAACAAAATAGAACTTCTAACCAGATTACCAAAAACTCCAACTTCATCAGCTTCTCACAAGACGTTATACATTGAAAACAATTTGTGTGATAGTGTAGTTATTCCAGGATCTTTTACTGGTGCTAGCCCATATATTATTAGTGGATTGCTTGGAATAGGAGCAGCCGCAATAACAATTGGCAATAGCGATGAACCTAACTACTATGTAGGGGGTGCTTTGGGGGCAATAGTAGGTTTCTTTAGTTATATATTTATTGACAAAACCTTATCCGTTCCAGAAATTAAATTCACTGAAATAGATAAATATCCTTGGAAAATGAAACCATATAGTAGAAACTATAGACCTGATTAGTCTTTAGTATCACCATATTTTTCAGGATAAGGAGGTAATGGCAAAGTTCCTGGGATACCCATCAATGGAAAATCTTTTCTAAGTGGGTGTAATGATTCTCCAGTTTCTGGATCATTATAATCTTCAGGCATATAGAATCTTCTTAATCCAGGATGTCCTTCAAACTTTACACCATACATATCAAATGTCTCTCTTTCGTACCAGTTAGCAGAAGGCCACACATCCGTTACTGTCGGACAAGTTAAATCTGATTCATCTACTTTAACTTTTAGTCTAAGCTTAAAATTATAATCAAGGGAATTCACAAAATAAACTACATCAAATCTATTTTCAGGTTTTAACCAATCAATAGCAGTTATATCTACTAAATGATTGAACTTAGTGGACTCATCAGCTTTTAAAGCTGTTGCAACTTCAACTATTTTATTTTTTGGAACTGTTAGAGATAATTGACCTCTGTGTTCGTATATTTCAATGTCTTCAGTTACCTTACTAATAACGCTAAGTATTGTTTCTTTAGAAAGTGCCATTTTGATTTTTCTTGTTTGTTTTTTACAAAACTAATAAATTTTGGATAACTTTGTTAATCATATTTATAAAATGTTGAAACTGTTTATGAAAAGTTTATTTTTAATTACTACTATATTAATCTGTACATTGGGTTTATCGGCTCAGAATAGAGACGAATTTACCGTTACTCCTCGAAAGACAATTGAGACGCATCTCAAGTACTTACAAAAGGATGACTATAAACCTGAGCTAGCTGCTTTAACATTAAATATGACGAGTAGTGATGATAGTCATTCGAAAGAATTAGCTATAAAATTGAAAAAAATATTAGATGCTAGAGGTCTGTACGTTATAATTGATGACATTCCTGATGATCCAAATTATAAAGATAAATCTCAGGATAAGAATATTTATGTACCATTTAAATCAGTTCCAGAGATATTCTTACGGAAAATCAATAAAAACTGGCTTTACTCAAAAGAAACAGTAAATAATATTGCCGATTTATACTCTGAAACTTTCCCTATGGAATACATTGGCCTAAAAAAACATATACCAGATTCAATGAAATCGAAAGTCATGGGTATGTCTTTATGGAAGTATGTTGGATTGATTGCATTTATTATTATAGCATTAATTGCCTATAAAATAATTAGTTGGATAATTGGTTATTTTCTTATCAGAATTCTAAAGAAAGTACTTAAAGAATCTCCTGTAATTGATAAATACATAGACCCTATTTCACATCCAATTAGCTTTTTAATCGTAATATCGATGCTTTCTGCATTCCTGCCATTGTTAGAGATTCCAATTCAATTCAATGTATGGGTAGCTAATATTGTTAAAGCACTCTTCCCTATTACCATAACTCTTATTGTTTACCGTTCATCAGATTTGATTGCGGATTTTTATTCTGTTTTAGCTTCTAAGACTGAAACTACTGTTGATGATCAATTAATACCGCTAGTAAGAAAAGTAATAAAGATTATAATTGTAATTTTAGGTTTACTTTACGTATTGTCTGTATTAGGAGTTGAGATTACACCCTTATTAGCTGGAGCATCTGTTGGTGGTTTAGCTCTGGCATTAGCCGCACAAGATACTTTGAAAAACTTCTTCGGCTCTATAACAATTTATACAGACTCGCCTTTTGAAGTAGGTGATTGGATTGTATTCGATGGTGGTGAAGGCGTAGTAGAAGAAATAAGAGTTCGTTCAACTAGAATTAGAACTTTTCATAATTCAGTTATATCTGTTCCGAATGGGATACTTGCAGATTTGAAAATTGATAATATGGGTAGGAGACGTTTCAGGAGATTTAGAACTCAAATTGGTTTAACTTATGATACTCCGCCAGATTTGATTGATGCTTATGTTACTGGGTTGAGAGCAATAGTAAAGGAGCATCCTAAAACAAAGAATGATCCCTACGAGATTAGTTTAAATGATTTTGGGCCTAGTTCGTTGAATATACTTGTTTATATTTTCTTCGAAGTAGAAAATTGGTCTCAAGAATTGAAAGCTCGTCAAGAATTTATGTTAGAAGCAATTAGATTATCTAAAGAATTAAACGTTAGGTTCGCATTCCCAACAACTACACTTCATGTTGAGGAAATACCTGGAACTGATTCTTTGACGCCTAAGTATAATGATGATAGGGATTCTTTTTTCAATAAAGCATCAGCATTTGTCTCAGGTAGAAAAAGCAAATATAAAGATGAGTTCAACTAAATGAAATTAATAATACAAAGAGTTTCTGAAGCTACGGTTAAAGTTAATGGAAAGACAGTTGGAAGTATTGGCAAAGGTTTATTAGTTCTGTTTGGAGTTAAAGAATCCGATAGTGATATTGAGATTAATTGGTTAGTTAATAAGCTGGTAAATCTAAGAATATTCAATGATGAAGAAGGTAAAATGAATCTATCGGTTTCTGATATACAAGGAGAGATTTTATTAGTTCCTAACTTCACTCTGTATGCTGATTGTAAGAAAGGATTTAGACCAAGTTTTATAAATGCAGCAAAACCTGATATTTCTGAGCCATTATTTGATAACTTTGTAAGTAAATTAAAAACAGAATCGAATTTAAAAATAGAAATTGGAATATTTGGTGCTGATATGAAAGTATCACTAGTTAATGATGGACCAGTAACAATAGAGATTGAAAAATGAGTGATTATATTTTAGTTGGTGTGATAGTTAAAACTAAAGGCTTTAAAGGCGAAATGATTGTAATTGATGTACCAACAGCAATTGAGAGTGTAAGTAGCAATATAGATGTGAAGATTGGCTATTCAGAGCAATTTTCCAAGAAATTCCACTTATCGCAATTCAAAAGATATCAGAAAAATGCTAATCTAAAGCTGCAAGAAATAACAAGCGATACAGATGCAAATTCTCTCCGAGAGCATGGGTTATTCGTACTTAAGTCTGATATTAACAGAAGGAAAAACACATATATCGACCATGAATTAGCAGGATGTAAGGTCTATAACATTCTAACAAATGAGCTATTAGGTGAAATTGTTGATATTATGGAATTACCTGCTAACGATGTATGGGTAATGAGAACAGAAACAGCAGAGATACCTTTACCAGTAATAGACGATGTAATTAAATCAGTTGATATTGATAAAAAAGAAATAATGATTGAGCTGATGGATGGATTAATGGACTTGGAAATGTAATATGTCTGCTATTAGATTCGATTTTTTATCATCACTTCCAGACTCTTTTAATTCTGTTCTAAATACAGGAATACTAAGAATAGCTCAAGAGAAGAAACTTGTCGAGTTTTACATTCACAACTTGCATGACTACTCTGATAATAAATATGGGCATATAGATGATACTCCTTATGGTGGCGGTGCAGGTATGTTGATCAAATGCCAACCTGTTTTCGATTGTATTAACAAACTCAAAGATGATCGAGAATACGATGAGATAATATTCGTTACTCCCGAAGGTGAATTATTCGACCAGAGCTTAGCTAATGAGTTATCATTAAAAAAGAATATATTGATACTATCAGGTAGATATAAAGGTATTGATCAAAGAATAAGAGATGGATTAATCACAAGAGAGATTTCAGTCGGGGATTTTGTACTTTCAGGAGGTGAGCTTCCATCATTAGTTATTGCGGATGCTGTAGCAAGGTTAATCCCTGGTGCATTAGGTGATAGTGAAAGTGCTTTGACCGATTCACACATGGATGGATTACTAGAAGCACCTCAATATACTCGACCTGCGGAATATCAAGGCATGAAAGTCCCAGAAGTATTGACTAGTGGCAACCATCAGCTAATAAGAGATTGGCAAGAACAGAAGTCTAAGGAAAAAACAGAGAAATTACGTCCAGATTTGCTAAAATAGCATATATTTGTAAACAGTTTTTGCAATTTTCATAATTAAGAATTAATTTTGTAATCTTATATTGATATGGTGCCGTGGCCGAGTGGCTAGGCAGAGGTCTGCAAAACCTCGTACGGCGGTTCGAATCCGTTCGGCACCTCAAAAAAAAACAAATTATATTAAAGGTGTAAATGTGGCAGATACTACAGACTTATACAAAGGCGGATACATGCGTTATGAAGGCAATATTTGTCAAATAACAGATGTAGAATTCCGTAAACCAGGTAAAGGTGGTGCATTTTATAAAGTTAAAATGAGAGATATAGACTCAGGAAAACAAAAAGAGCACACTTATAACTCTGGTTCTAGTATAGAAATGGTTAGAATAGAGAAAAGACCTTACCAATTTTTATATATAGAAGGCGATAACTATGTATTCATGAGTAACGAAACTTATGAACAAATTCCTTTGAACAAGAATATGCTTGGTGATCAAATTAAATATTTGAAAGAAAGTGAAATTTGTCAACTAGCATTTGAAGGTGATACTGTTTTATCAGCCGAAATACCTCAACATGTAAACTTGCAAGTTACTATGACAGAACCTGGCTTCAAAGGTGATTCTACTAGTAATACATTGAAACCTGCTACTTTAGAAACTGGTGCTGAAATACTAGTTCCTCTTTTCGTAAATCAAGATGATATGATTAGAGTAGATACTTCATCTGATTCTTATGTAGAAAGGGTTAAATAATCAAGAAAATACTTTTTTATTAAGCGTGTTTTTCGTAAAATGCAAAGACACGCTTTTTTTATGTTTATTTTAAATAACTTATTCCGAAGGGAAATTATGGATTTGCAATACTTAAAGAAATTACTTAAAATCTTTGATGATAGTACTGCAGAAGATTTGGAAATAGAAGAGAAGGGTATTAAACTTAAAATTTCCAAAAACAAAGAAGATAAGGTTAGTGGAAATGCCCCAATATTCAATCTATCAGGTGCTTTACCATCAAATCAAAACTATCAACCTCAACCACAGCCAGTTCAAACTGCACAAGCTCCTCATACACCTGTAGCGAATGCAGAAACTAAAGTTGAATCTACAACAGGCTTACATGAAATAAAAGCTCCTATGGTGGGAACTTACTATGGTGCTCCTTCACCTGATTCTGATGATTTTGTAAAAGTTGGACAGAAAGTCAGTAAAGGACAAACACTTTGTATAGTAGAAGCAATGAAATTGATGAATGAAATAGAGTCAGACATCGATGGTGAAATTGTTAAAATATTAACAAGTGACACAGAAGCAGTAGAATACAACCAAGTTTTATTTCACATAAAACCGAACTAATATAAAATGATAAAAAAATTACTAATTGCCAATAGAGGCGAAATAGCACTTAGAATAATCCGAGCTTGCAAAGAGTTAGGAATCAAAACTGTTGCTGTTTATTCAGAGGCAGATAGATATTCATTACATACTAAGTTCGCTGATGAAGCTGTTTGTATAGGTCCTGCATCAAGCAAGGAAAGCTATTTACATATTCCTTCTATTATATCAGCTGCAGAAGTTACTAATGCTGATGCTATTCATCCAGGATATGGTTTTCTTTCTGAGAAAGCTGATTTTGTAAATATTTGTGATGAGCATGGTATTATATTCGTAGGGCCAAGTGCTGAAGCAATTTCGAGAATGGGAAATAAATCAGTGGCTAAAGATACTATGAAAGCTGCTGGTGTTCCAGTTGTTCCGGGAAGTGATGGAATACTAAAAGGAATAGAAGATGGTAAGAAAGTAGCTGCTAAAATTGGTTATCCAGTTCTACTGAAGGCCGTATCAGGTGGTGGTGGAAAAGGTATGCGTATAGTTGAAAAAGAGAGTGAATTTGAGAATGCTTATAAAACCGCATCAAATGAAGCCGCAGTTTCATTCAATGACCCAGATTTGTATTTAGAGAAACTTGTAATCGGTTCTAGACATATAGAAATTCAGATTATGGGTGATAAATTTGGTAACGTAATACACCTGAACGAACGTGAATGTTCTATACAAAGAAGACATCAAAAGTTAATTGAAGAAGCTCCCTCCCCAGTTCTTAGCCAAAAGTTAAGAGATGAGATGGGTAAAGTCTCTGTTGAAGGTGGAAAAGCAGTTAACTATGTTGGTCCAGGAACAATTGAATATCTAGTTGATAAAGATATGAATTTCTTTTTTATGGAAATGAATACAAGGATTCAAGTAGAGCACCCAGTAACTGAAGAATCTCTTGCGATAGATTTGATTAAAGAACAGCTCCGTGTAGCAAGTGGTTTGAAATTAGAATTAAAAGAAAAGAAACCTATCTACCATAGTATAGAATGTAGAATAAATGCTGAAGATCCTGAACATGGATTCCGACCAACACCAGGTGAAATAACAAGTTTACATTTTCCAGGTGGTAGAGGAATTAGAGTAGATTCTCACGTATATCAAGGATACAAAGTCCCTCCTTACTATGATTCTATGATCGCGAAGTTAATTACATTTGCCCCTACAAGAGAGGAAGCAATTGCTAAGATGAGAAGAGCATTGGATGAGATGGTAATAGAAGGAATAAAAACTACTATTCCATTTCATAGATGGATGATGGACAATGAAGACTTTATATCTGGTAATATAGATACTAAGTATTTGGAACGTCATGACTGGATGGAATCGAGGAATTAGTAGTAGATTAGAATCTATTCATAGAAATTTTAAAAAAGCCGAATTTTATAAAAGATTTGGCTTTTTATTTATCATCAGACTCAGCTAATTCTCGTCTTTCTTCCATTACTTCTGCCATATCAATTATTTCATCTGAAGCTTTCTTTTCGAAAGTCCATGGTAATATAGCATGTGAAAAGCAAACAAATGATAACTTCAACATTTTAAATCCGAAACTACAGGCCTTACTGAAATGAGTAAAATAGGACTCTCCGACATCATTGGGGTGTTCGATAAATTTTGAAATCATAGAAACTTTTCTGTGTTTTGAACAATTGATTATATTAAGGTAAGAAAATTTTAGTAATTTCTTTATATTTGTGGAACCAATTTTTATTAAAAGGAGAAAACATGAACTTCCCAGATGATTTGAAATACACAGACGACCACGAGTGGGTTAAAATAGATGGTAATATCGCTACAATCGGTGTTACAGACCACGCAGCTAGTGAGCTAGGTGATGTCGTTTATGTAGATATTGAAATGGACGGTGCTGTCTCAAAAGGAGATACAATAGGAACCATCGAAGCAGTTAAAACTGTGGCTGATATGTATTCACCGATTTCAGGTACTATAACTGAAATTAATACAGGTCTTAATGACAATCCGGAAGTAGTAAATAATGATGCTTATGGAGATGGTTGGATTGTAAAAATCGAATTATCTGATGTAAGTGAATTAGATGAACTTATGAGTGCAAGTGCTTATAAAGAGTCAATCGGACATTAATTTTATTATTAGGGCAATTCAATTGCCCTTTTTTATGAGGTATTTATGCTTAGCACAAAAGAACAGATCAATAATAGAACTGAAGAAATCAGAAAGAATATAGCTGGTTTAGATAAGAAAGTAAGATTACTTGATGGCTCAATGCGTCAATATACGTTCTTTGATAATGCGGCAAGTACCCCATCATTCCTATCTGTCCGAAACAAAGTTAATGAAGCTATTGATTATTACTCTGCAATACATAGAGGTCAAGGAATAAAATCCTTTATATCTACTGAAGCATTCGATCAAGCACATGAGATTGTTGCAAAGTTTGTTAATGCTTGTCCCAAGGAATATATAACTATATTCGTTAAAAATACTACAGAAGCTATTAACAAGTTGAGTTATAGAATTTGTTTAAAACCGGGAGATGTTATTTTATCCTCTGGTATGGAACATCATTCAAACGATTTACCTTGGAGAAGAAATAACTTTGTCGATTACATCGAAGTAGATGACAAAGGCTATTTAGATATGAATGATCTTGATAAAAAGGTCAAACAATACGGAAAGAGAATTAAACTTATTACTCTAACAGGTGCTTCAAATGTATCTGGATTTGTAAACCCTTATCATGAAGTAGCAGAAATTGCACATTCTATTGGTGCAAAATTCTGTTTAGATGCAGCACAACTTGCACCCCATAGAAAAATAGATATGAAACCGACTGATGATCCTCAACATATTGACTTTCTTGTAATGTCAGCACATAAGTTATATGCGCCTTATGGTTCTGGAGTACTTTTATGTCCTCGTGAATTGTGTGAAGAAGGTGATCCTGAGTTTGTTGGCGGCGGCATGGCTGCTTATGTTACTCATTTCGAAACTGTTTGGGCAGGACTTCCTTTCAAAGAAGAGGCTGGTTCACCAAATACTATTGGTGGTATAGCTATGGCTGCTGCTTGTAAGCAATTAGATGCGTACGGAATGGACTATGTTGCTGAGCATGAATTAGAGCTTACAAAGTATCTATTAGAAAAATTTGACTCGATGCCTGAAGTTGAATTACTAGTCGAAACGAACTATGATAAACTATTAGACAAGTTAGGTGTAGTTACTTTTAATTTGAAAGACATGCATTATAACTATGTTGGGTCAATTCTAGCACATGAGTATGGTATAGGTGTTAGAACTGGATGTTTTTGTACACAACCCTATATAGCTCATTTACTCAAAATAGATGCAGAAACCGGGGAGAAAATGAAAGATGATATAATGTGCAAACGTAAAGTTGATTTACCTGGTGCAATGAGAGTAAGTTTCGGGATTTATAATACATTCGAAGAAGTTGATTATCTAATAGATGCAATTAAAAATATAATAGCTGGAAAAGTAGAAGGTGATTATATTTCAGATGATAAAACAGGTTTATTCGAACCAAAAGGATATGAATTTAAAATGTCTGAGTACTTTAGTTATGATTGAAAATTTATCTGAAATTAGACAAGAGTACACAAAATTCTCTTTAGATATAACTGATGTCCACTCTTCCCCATTTCATCAGTTCAAAGACTGGTTTGAAATTGCGATAAAATCTGATTTATTTTACGACCCAACTGCATTCAATTTATCAACTTGCGGTAAAGATATGATGCCGTCTTCAAGAATTGTTTTACTTAAATCATTTGATGAAAATGGTTTTCAATTCTTTACAAATTATTTAAGTGAAAAAGGTATTGACTTAGAAGAAAACGCAAATGCGTCTATGCTCTTTTTTTGGGATAAACTAGAGCGACAAGTAAGGATAAATGGATCAGTTGAAAAATTATCAACTTTAGATTCTGATAATTATTTCAACTCTCGACCTTATGAAAGCAGAATTGGTGCTATCGCTTCAAACCAAAGCTCTCCATTAATATCTAAAAATGATTTGGAAGCAAAGATTATTGAATTAAAAGCTATGTTTCCAGTTAACCCTCCAAGACCAGAAAATTGGGGTGGATATATTATTAAACCTTTGTCATTCGAGTTTTGGCAAGGTAGAGAGAGTAGACTTCACGATAGGATTAAGTATATTCTTATCGATGATAGTTGGAAAATAGAGCGATTATACCCCTAATGTAGGAAGCTTTTTTCTAACTTCTGTTTATTCTCAAATATCTGTTTATTCATTCTTTCTATATGTTTTTTCAAATCTTCTATTTTAGAGTCTTTAGCTCTGATATCAGCATTAAGAATTTCTAATTCACTTGCTATTTTTTCGTATTCTTTTTCCTTATTACTCTTATTTTGCTTTAGAGCATGTAACTCTTCTGACTTAAATTTAACTCGGAAGTATCTAAGCAAGCCATTCCCGTATAGGACTAACAGTAACAAGAACGTAATGATTATAACTAAATCAAAGTCAGTAGAATCCCCAAATATAATTTCGGCTATTCTATCAGAGTTAAATATAACAGCAACCGAAACTATTAATGCTATAAAATTAACTGTGCTTTTGCGCTTAGAGTTCTGATGAATAAATGGTTTCAGATTATTTTCAATTTCGTTGATTTCATTACTTAGAGAAATACTATTTTTACTTAATTCATCCGATTCGGTCTCCATATTCTCTTTTTCTTTTGAAAACTCTTTTATCTCATTTCCAACGTTTATTACATCGTCTTGTAATACTTTATTTCGCTTTTCTATTTCCGATTTATAATTTTCAAAAATATTCTCAATCCTTTTGGTTTTATCTTCACATATACTGCTATCTCTTACGGAATTATAACCGATTAATAAATTAGAATAGTCAGATTTCAATGAGTAAAATGACTTTTCCTTTTCAAAATAACCTGTCTTATTGTCAAGAAGTTGAGATAGATTCTTATTATTTTCAAAATAATGTTCAATTACAAATGTCTTATCGAAATTCTTGAAATAAGCTAATTCTCTAATTAATTCAAACTCACTATTAGAAAATGATAGAAAATCATTTTTAAGAGAATTGCTAATATTTACTAGATGCATTGAATCTATATTTTCGAATATGAGTTGATATACAGAAAAGAGGAGTTTTTTTGCTTTCTCCTTCAACCTATAACCATTTTCAGATTTCGTTATGAAATCTATATTTGAGATTAATCTTATGAATTCAGTTTCATCCAATTCAATTTCTTCAAATAAGTTCAGATCCCTCAAAGTAAATTCATCAAATAATGATGAAAATATGATGAGTCGCTGATACTCAGGTGGAACATATTTTAATAAATGGTTAACGGCATATACTGCTGTGGAGTTTTCTTTTTCTTCCTCTATTTGCGAATAGAAGTCCGCTAAAGTTGATATACCAAGTATTGGAAGTCCAGCTAAATCGACATCAGGTAATACTTCGTTATATACTGTTCTGACATCATTATCTGATAGATATCCTAGTGTCAGGACTTCCGTTTTAATATCATCACCGATTAATTCTAATGATTTATTTCTGCTTATGTACAGCAAATCAATGGTAAAAAACTCGCCTAATTTTATTTGAGTATCTTTTCCTTTATAGTCGTAAAGTAACAAATCACCTAGTTTTTTGGATGTCATATAGGAAAAAAACATTTCAAACCAACTCTTAATCTTAGGAGGTACAGATTGAGCGTCATCAAAGATGAGTAGTATTTTTATTGGCTCTCTTGATAATAGATAATCAGATAGTGACTCAATTTGATTATTGAGAGGGAAAAAATTATTAAGTAAATCTGCTATTAGACATTCTATACTAATTTCAAAGTAGTTTATTAGTAGATTCCTTTTGAGATCATTTTTTAAACTACTTTCTATTTTCTTTTTAAGTGAATCATCAAGCTGATTAGTATTTTCTATTAACAGATACTCATTAACTTCATTGAATAATTCCTTGTTTGATATATTGAGTGTACCAAGAGTATCAAAAAAACTCTTTACAAAGTATTGAGATTCATTGGATGTAAATTCTGGATGTTGTAAGTTAGAATTTTCAAAGAAATCCGAAGTGATATCGAATAGATAATTATACTTTTCCCAATCATTAACATAAGAATAAACATTATATTGGTTTATGAATTCAATATCCGTTATTAACTCTTGTATAGCAGAAGTTTTCCCAGTTAGAAATTCGCCATTTATATTAATAATTTTAAACTTAGCTCTTTGGGAAGTAATCTCTTTAATTTTATTTATCATTTTGACTTTGCTGTCATACATCATAGTCTAAACCCCATCTTTACTTCTGTCCCACGATTTGAACTATCTATATTCATTTCATCAGTTAATTTTCTAATCAGAAAGACACCTCTCCCCGACTGTTTCAACAAATTCTCAGGTAAAGTTGGGTCTGGAACTTCTGATTCAACGAATCCAATGCCTTCATCTTTTACATAGATTATAAAGTCTTTAGTGTTTTTCTCTAATTTAATCATGATACTTTTTTTGGGGTCTTTCTGATTCCCATGATAAATAGCATTATTAACAGCTTCTGTAAATGCTATTAATATATTCATAAAACTGTTATCCAACTCTATTAAGTACTCAGCTCTGAAATCATTAAGAAACTCTTCAGCTTTAACTAGAGTATTATTGTCAGTAGATATTAATAGTTCTTTTGTCATAATTTTATATTTGTAGAGAGATAAAAGTTTACAAGCTCATTTTTCTTATTCAAATTAATTGATTGGAATTCATACCAAAAATCAAATTTGAAAGAATTACCCGAATCGAATGTATATTCAAAAATCAATTCTGGAGCTATGGATTCAAAGTCGTTTAAAATAACATTATTTTGCGAAATAAACTCACTTATGCGAATATCTTTTCTTTTAAAATATCTAATTCCACCTCCATAATTGTAATTTTCATGTCTATTCATGATTAATCCTCTCAAAAACATCTCAAAATTTGATCTCTGGGGTTGTTCCGCAAAATCATCCCAATACAATATCCCTCGTTCAGAATATCTCATTTCATTTTTTGTCTCAAAATAAAAATCATTTGATAATCTTAGTTGTAGTGAATCTAAATAAGACACTTCACGAAAACTGAAACTATTAATTCCTGTCACTATATTCTCGAAATCGTAAGTTGTATAGTTTGCATTTATACCAAATATTGGTTTATAATAGAATGTATTTGATTTAATTACAATTGTTGGGGCAAGCTTTATTATTCTATTCCAATTGTTAGATGAACTTCTTTGAGATTTAAGATAAACATAATGTAATAACCTAAATTCATTTCTAATACCAATCGAGAGTATATTAGAAACTCGCCTTAGATACTCTATGTCACCTGCTAGTGAAAGTTCATCTCTATCATCATTATTCTTATCAGAGGGGGTATCATACCTGAGGAGTCTGTAATCTGTGCCAATACTCAATGAATCTTTGCTTGTTAAGCTAATATAACTATTCAACTTGAAATTGAAATAAGTTTCTACTCTATCTTGTCTATTTTGATCAGTTTTATAGATTTCAAATTGATTAGACGGAAGGTTTAGTATATTAATAGCTGAGTAGTCTTCATTGGTTCTGTTGTAGTTTACAAAGGAAAATAATGAAAATTTACTGGTTATAAAGTTCATAGTATTGGATAAATCAAAATGATAGATATCAACTTCACGCTTAAAGTTAGATTCATTTATAGAACTATAGCTTGACAAATAGTTATTAGAAATGAGTTCATTATTCAGGCCAATCGAAATTATATTTGAGATTTTATCTGACAACTTAAAATTAAAATTTGTGCTTAGTTGGATTTTATCAGACTGTCTTCGTCGAATAGGAATATCTAGTAATCCAGGGTTAATTTCAGGATTGTCTCTGTTTCTATTCAAATATCCAATATCAAAATAAATTGAACTGTTTTCATCAAATGATTTGATTGTGTTAAGACTCAAGTTAATATCTTTATTTACCCTTCCATCATCTAAGTTGACTATATCAGCGAATCCTTGACTATTTATATATAATTCTTCGAATTCTAAGCTATTAAGAGAGAAATTTGCGTAATAATAATCCCCAATTGTTTCTATACCTACTGTTGTATTTCTTTCCTTGCCATACCCTGCCTCTAGGAATGAACTTTGTAAAAATGAATATTTACTTCCTAAAAGGAAATTTAGTCTCTCTAGCTTGTTTTGACCAAAATTTAGAGTATTAGATGATATGAACCAGTTGTTCTTATTAAAAAGATATATATCTGAGAATATTTCATACTCATAGTTAAGTCGTAATTTTTGAGTTTCTTGAAATGAACTACTATTAGCTAATGGCGTACCTTGACCGTAATAATTTTGTAATATGTATAGATTGCCAAAATCCCCATTCTGAGTTATGAATAGCTCATCACCAAAATTATATATATTTTGGAATTTATTGGTAGCTGTCCTTAAATAGCTGCTATCTTGAACATAATAAATAGGTTCAAATATAGCTTGAGAACTAGCTGAATAGGTTATTATTGTTAATAGTAGAAGATATCGCAACAATTTTTATAGCAATCATTTTTTTTATTACTCTAAAGTAGAGAATAAAAATCACTATAAAAATAAAATAACTAATTATTTTTCAATTCATTCAGTAAAGCTTGTTTTTCGATTTCTAATTGTCTAATTTTTCTTTCTATTTCATCAAGTTCTTGTGGCATTGAATCCATATCAATTCTTAATCTCGCTGCAGCTTCGTCTATCAAATCTATTGCTTTATCGGGCAAGAATCTTTCTGTTATATATCTATTAGAAAGTTCCGCCGCAGATACTATTGCTTGGTCAGTAATTTTTACCCCATGATGTACTTCGTATTTTTCTTTTAACCCTCTTAATATAGAAATAGTGTCTTCTACAGTCGGCTCTTCTACTAGTACTTGTTGGAATCTTCGCTCTAGTGCGGCATCTTTTTCGATATGTTTTTGATACTCATCTAGAGTTGTAGCGCCAATCAGACGTAATTCTCCCCTTGCTAAGGCCGGTTTAAGTATATTAGCTGCATCCATACTACCTGAAGTAGCACCTGCCCCAATCAAAGTATGTATCTCATCTATAAATAAGAACACTTCTCCATTCGAATCTGTAACTTCTTTTATAATAGCTTTTAATCTTTCTTCAAATTGCCCTCTATAACTAGTTCCAGCTACTAGAGTTCCCATATCTAACGATATTAGTGTTTTATCTTTAAGTCCATCAGGTACATCACCAGAAACTATTCTTTGAGCAATTCCTTCAACAATAGCTGTCTTCCCTACTCCCGGCTCTCCTATTAGTAGCGGATTGTTTTTAGTTCTTCTAGCTAGTACTTGCAAAACACGACGAATCTCACTATCACGACCAATGACTGGGTCAATTTTTCCTTTCTGAGCTTCTAGGTTTAGATTACGACCATATTTGTTCAAAGAATCATACTTATCTTCAGCATTCTTATCTGATGCCGAGTGAGTTCCTCTGATATCTTTCATTATACTATATACTTCCTGTTTATTTATACTGTAATTCTTTAATAATTCAGAAACAGAATTGTTTGTTTCTATAATTCCTAATAATAGGTGTTCTGAACTAATAAACTCATCTTTTAAAGTTTTGGCTTCATCATTAGCTATAGAAAAAACCTTCCTCAAATCATTAGATACATAGTTATCTGAGTCTATATTACTAACTTTAGGGTACTTTTCAATGAGGTTTGTTATCTTAATCTTTATTACGTCTAATTGATTAGTACTACGCGATAAAATACTAGATACAATACTCTGATTATCTTGCACTAAAGCAGCAAATAAGTGTGCTGGTTCAATTGCTTGGTTATTAAAACTTTTTGCAATTAGTGATGCTGTATTAATTGCTTCTTGTGACTTAATTGTATAATTATCGAAATTCATATTTTTTAGTTCTTCTGTAGCTGATTACTATTGATTTAGACGTATTTAGTAAGATAAAATTGAATTATTTGAATATTCATATAATTAGTTATTA
>JBLWYD010000025.1:0-45824 GCA_048267165.1 Bacteroidota bacterium | reverse complement strand
TCCTGTGTCCTTGGTTTCTGCTACAAAATATATTTTCTTATCATCTTCAAATACCAAAGCCCAATCAGGATTGTAGTTCCCAATTGGTGTTGGAATTTTAAACCAATTCGGAAGCTTGAAATAGAATTTTATTTGTTCACTTGATTCACAGTCTTGTGCAAACTTGCTTTCAACTCCTGAATCTAAAGGTACAAACTCTTCATAAATGGTTTTAGAACTGTCTGTCACTTTAAATGAAAAGTCATTTAAATACACTTCCAATTCTTGAGCTTTAAAAAGTGCCATTTCATATTCTGCTCTGCCAATTTTTTGATATTTGATTCCGTCAATCATTAAGTCGTACAAAGTCCTTTTTATAGCTTGTGTCGTTAAGTCCAAGGACAGTTGTGGATTGATTAAAATGTCTCCAATTCGGTCTGACTTGCTCAATATTTCTTGAATGGTTGAACGTGTCAATTCTGTTTTACTTTGGATATAGCCTAAAACGTCTGGAATTTTCCAAGAGTAACTGTCATAAGATTCTACTTTATCTCCTGCATACATTGTTTCAACTCCTTCATCTGTCATACTGATATTGACTTTCGTTGAACGAATAGAAGGTGCTTTGATTTCGGGTAAATCTTTAACTGCTTTTGCAGCGAAAGTGATTAACTCGTCTGTTTTATAGTCAACTCGATAAGTCGTTTTCTTTTTTAGGTTTTCCCAAATCTCCAAGAATTTTGGGTCGGCTTCAAATCCTTTTCGGTATTTAATTGCGGTACGTTCTCTCTTGTTCTTAATTCTACCTTTAAATTCAACTCCACAATCATCTTCAATTTCTTTTTGTAAGGTCTTTGCGAAATCATCATACGATTCATTGGCGATTACTGTCAAGCGATTTATGTTTTGGTCATACGTTCTTTCCAACATACCATCATCTGTTTTTCTAACAGCCAAGCGTAAACCTCTTCCAATTTCTTGACGCTTTTTTATGTCTGATTTTGTTTCGTTTAAAGTGCATATCTGAAATACATTCGGATTGTCCCAACCTTCACGAAGTGCTGAATGAGAGAAAATGAAACGAAGTGAATTATCTATATCCAATAACTTCTCTTTATCTTTCATTATCAGGCTGTAAGTGTCATCATCTGCTTTTGTTTCGCCTGAAGTGTCTTTGAATCTTCCCTTTTTGTCTTGAGAAAAATATCCGTTGTGTATTTCATTAACTGGAAACCTATCTAACTCTTTAAATGCTGGTTTTGAAACGAACTCGTGGTAAATTTCTTCAAACCATTCTGCAAATTTCCCTTTGTTTGAATTCCCTGCTGAATTATAATGACGGTAATTTGCAACTTTGTCAATGAAAAAAAGCGAAAGCACTTTTATTCCTAATTTGTTGAGACGTTTTTCTTTTTTTAAATGTTCTTCAACTGTTTTACGGATTTGAAATTTCATTACTTCATCATTCAATCCGCCTTGACTGTCACCTTTGTACAAAAGATTTCCGTTTGAAATGGAAATACAATTGTTTGTTGCGTCTATTTCTTCAATGATATAGCCATCTGAATAAATTTCTCGCTCATTGGAAAGTTTGTATAAATCGTCTCCAACTTTCACGGAAACCGATTTCTTTTTTACGCCTCCTTTGTCATTTACATTGATCGAAACTTTAGCTGTAACCTTTGTTTTGGTTGCTTTTATTGAATCTACCTGTACAAATGCGTCATTATATGCGTTTTCTTCAACAATAGAATCTACTTCAATTTGTTTTACCAAGCCTAAATCGTAGGCTTTTACAGGATTTAAACTATACGTTAAATTATATTGATTTCTGTGGGTTGCCGAATACCGAAGTGTACAAAGTCCATTTAGGTTTTCAATAGCCGAAATACGTTTTTCGGTTTCCATATTTTGTGGCTCGTCCACAATAACTATTGGATTTACAGATTGAATAAACTCAATGGGTTTTCTTCCATTGGCTCTGTAATGCGGTTGATTGATTATGTTTTGGTCTTTAGCAAACGAGTCAATATTGATTACCAAAACTTCTATGTTGTTGTTGGTTGCAAAACCTCTTAAAGTCGAAACCTTAGAACTATCATATACCTGAAAATTTAGCGGATTATTGTCGTACAAGTTTTGAAAATGCTCGTGTGTGATTTCCAAGTTTTTCAAAACGCCTTCTCGAATAGCCACAGACGGAACTACAATGACAAACTTTTTAAAGCCGTAGGCTTTGTGGAGTTCGTAAATACTACGCAAGTACACATAGGTTTTTCCTGTTCCTGTTTCCATTTCAATGGAAAAGTGCATTCCGTCCAAATCGTTACTTTGCGCAATCTCGTTTTGTTCTTGAACAGATTGTAAGTTTTTTAAGATTTGTTCTTTCGATAGAATCAAGTTGTTACTTACGCCATTGATTAAATCTAATGTACCTTCTTCTTTGAGGTTAAATTCCATTATGGAATCCTCCAATGGTTGCCCTTCAAATAAGTCTGTTATGGACTTTATAGCGTCTTGCTGGTATTGTAGATTTGAGTCAAACGTTAATTTCATTCCTTCACTTTTTCAATTAATGTTTCTACCCAGCTGTTAAATCTTAAACATCTCTCCAGAACAGGATTTATTGTATTTACCTCTGCGATTAATCCACCATAAAATGGCTTGTTTTTGTCAAATCCTGAAATTGATTGTTCCAATCTTTTTGATGGTGCTGTTAACTCACCATCATTCAATTCTTCAGGATTTTCTTTTTCGTTTACTGCTACTAATAAACTTTTTAAGCTGGCTTGTTTTAAGTCAGGCAAAAATTCAAACCCATCTTTAGCAGCAAACAATAAGCCTTCAAATTCGTGCAGTTGGATATAAGGAATAAACCTAGAATTGCCTATAGCCTCTGCTAATGCCTGCTCTAAAAAATCAACTCTTTGTATTTTATTGTGAATAGCTTGTGCTTCTCCAAATTTTGGAAAATCATTGACTAGTCTAAAAAAATCAATGAAAGTGGTTACTAAAATATCTGTTTCTCTATTAAGTAATTTATCAATGTTGTGTTTTAGTCTAGCGTATTTTACATCACCTCCTTTATGACCTTTACTTGTTGTCATCAATATAGGGCGCACATCATAAATTTGATACGTATTGAAATAGGGTCTCAAAATACCATTTACAAACTCTTCTTCTGTTTGTCCCTCACAGATTATGTAAATCCCTCTCATCATAATCTACCTCCTATTACATTTTTCTCCCACAATTCTCCAATGGAATAATCTTCTAACCAAGTCTTGAGTGATTCTTCTGATTGTCGCTTAAATACAGTTTGATTATCCTCCCTGTTGGCTACAATTATATCATCTGCAGAAAACTCATTTACAAGATTTACAGATTGCGTGGCAATAATGATTTGAGAATGTACAGAAGCTTTTTTTATCATCCCTGCTAACTTTGAAATGGCAAAGGGATGTAAACCTAATTCTGGTTCATCTAGAATAATTGTACTTGGCAATATAGGTTGTAAAAGCAAAGTAGTTAAAGCGATAAAACGCAATGTACCATCCGAAAAATGATGTGCATTAAAATACTCATCCGACCCTTTTTCCAACCAATTCAAAAAAATGACATCTGGATTTTTTTCGTCTGGTGCTAAATCAAACTTTTCAAAAAATGGAGCAACCGAACTGACGGTGTACTCTATCATTTTAAAATGTTTTGGGTGAGTGTCTTTTATCTTAAAAAGAAAAGCAGCTAAATTACTGCCATCAGACTTTAAGTATTTATAATCTAATGTTTTACTTGGTTGTTTTAGTGATGAGTTGGCACTGGTGTCGTGAAAATGAAACACATTAAAGCTGGCAAAGAAATCTCTTAAAAACCCTGCTCTATCCATTCCGTTTTCCGCAATTCCACTTTCGTCTTTTCCTTTACCTCCTAAATCTTCAAAACTCCACGATTCATTAAAACCGTTTGCAAAATAGTTATATCCACCCTCATCTCTCTCAAAATAAAAACCCGTTGATTGTTTTTTGGGTACAAGCTTAAAGTCATAACGGTTGTTAGTGTTTTTGCCTTTAGGTTTAAATACGATACTTCCTTCTATAAATTGTGATTTTTTTCTCCCAAAATATAATAAACTGTTTTCATAGCCATTTTCAGCCACATAAAAAGTCAATCGTTTTTTAGAAATACTATTTAGCATTTTAAAAAATGAAATGAAATTACTTTTACCTACACCATTAGCGCCAATCAAAATGTTGATGGGTTTGATATAGACATCCCCCGAGTCTTTTATAGACTTGAAGTTTTTAATATGTATTCTATCTATAGGCATACTTATATCGTTTTAAATTCTATACCTGCATCTTTCATCTGCAAAGATGCATTGGTTTTTAATTGGTCGTTACCTTTAAATAGCTTGTCTAAAGCAATTACTTTTTGTGGCTTGCTGGCTACTACTGCATCAATGATTTCTTGATTGGCTTTTTCTAAAAGCAATATGAGTTCGGTTTCATTTATGGCATAAAAACCTTCGGGCGTTGAGCCTGTCGAAACGTGCGAAATGCTGCTATTTATGTCTTTACCACTTTTTAGCAATAGTTCGTACACCATATTTTCGGTGGTGGCATTTTTGGCCACTGGGTCAACAAACAATTTCATTTGCTCTTCCAAAGCTTGCTTGTCTTTGCCTGTAATTTGTTGCCATTGCTTAAAGTTGCTATCGGCAAGTTTTAGGACTTTAAAGCCTAAGTCTTGATTTTTTAGTTCTTCAATTTTGCTTTTCAGACTTTCTATTTCACTTTTTGTTTCATCAGTTGGCAGTTCAGATTCTAATTTTTTAATTTTCAACTCTAATTCTGAAATCATCAATCCTAAATCCTCATTAATTTTTTTGCCTGCTCGCCTTATCCGTTCTTTTGCAATATCTGCTATGGTTTTAAATCCTGCTTTATAGGCTTCACTTTTTGCATCACATAATTCAGGAAGTTGAACGCTTATACATTTTCTGTTGCCACCATCTTCGACATTGATTGCCATTACTGCGTGTGCGGTGGTGCCTGAACCTGAAAAGAAGTCAAGAATTATATCATTCTCATTAGAACCTATTTTTGAAATTTGTTTAATTAACCTGACTGGTTTTGGTGTACTAAAATATTGTTGCCCTTCAAATAATTTTCTTACTTCTTGAAATGCTTCTTGATTATGGCCAACATCTTTATGTTTCCATATTGTCATTGGTGTAACGCCATCCTTGACTTCTGACAGAAAGCGCTTCAACCTCGGTACATTGCTTCCATCCTTTCCAAACCAAACCCGATTATCCTCTATTAATTCTTTAAATTTTTCTTTCGAAAATCTCCAGCATATTCCCTCAGGCGGCTTAACTACTCTTCCAGTAGGTGTTGTAACTTCAAAATCATAGGAAGCGTTGTATGTCTTTACCGTCATATCGCCAGAAACCCATCTTCCCCTTTTGTCTTTATCAGGGTTTTTATAACGTTTTAAAGCTTTTTCATCTCTTTCCAACAAATTAGGTTGCCATTCAAGTTTATTTTTACAATAAACTAGAACATAGTCGTGGTTATCAGATAACCATTTGGAATCATTTGAAGGTGCAAACTTTTTTTCCCAAATAATACTAGCAACAAAATTCTCCTCTCCAAAAATCTCATTCATTAAAAGACGAAGATTATGGACTTCGTTATCATCAATAGACACAGAAATTACTCCATCTTGCTTGAGTAAGTTTTTAGCCAAATAGAGGCGAGGCATCATCATATTCAGCCAATTGCTGTGGTATTGTCCGTTTTCTTTACTGTTCTTTTTGAACATACCATCTTTGGTCATATAGCCTTCTTCGTCCTTGTCGCCCACTCGCTTTTCGTATGCATCTTTGGTTTCAGAGAATTTGTCTGGGTAAATAAAAGAGTCGTTTCCTGTATTGTAAGGTGGGTCTATGTATATCATCTTTACCTTACCGAAATAGCTTTTTTGAAACACTTTTAATACTTCTAAGTTTTCGCCTTCTATAAAAATATGTTCGGTATCATCAAAGTTTAAGCTTTCGTCTTTGGCTGGTACAAGTGTTTTGGTGGTTGGTGCTTGCAACACTTTAAAGGCTTCACTTTTTCCTGCCCAATTCAGCACGTAGCGTTCATTCGAGAAATTTATATCCTCTCCAAGCGTAGCTTTTAGTTTTTCCCAATCTACTTTACCTTCGGCAAATACCTCTGGCAATACTTGTTTTAAAGCGTTTAGTTTTTCCTGTTCTGGTGTTAGGCTTTTGCCATCCATTTTATTTGGTAGTTTATGGGTTAATCGTTGCTTCCCAAGAAGTAAATGGGGTGTAATGGCAACATATTCTTATCTTCATCGGTCATATTCTTATAATATTCTTGCCAAAGCTCCACAAAACGCTCAAAATGGATGAGCTCTATATGCTTATCTGCCGAACGTGCCTCGGTTATGGCATAGGTGCTAAAGCCTCCGGAAGTTACAAAAATACCAACATCCGTACTGCGTTTCATAGTACCGGCCAATCGTTGTATGTCATCAGAAGATATAGTTGCGTCTGGACGGTGTTTCACTTGTACAATAATTCTAGGGGAATTTACACCCAATGGGTCTGTATAGGCAATAACGTCAATACCTCCATCCCTTCCTTTTGGGGCTACAAGTGCAATATGATACCCCATAGATTTTAAAAGAACGGCAACCATATCTTGAAACTCATAAGGGTTTTTTCCAATTATAAAGTCACGTATTCCGTCTAAGGCACTTGCTTCAAATTGTTCAAGCAAAGCCTCCTGTTTTTGCGCCTGATCATCTGCATTTTCAATCTCAATATCTTCATCTTCATTATCTTGTTTTTGCTTTTTTGCTTTATTTCTAGCATCCCACTCCCTATATTTTTTTGTTGCGGTTTCTAAAAGCTTTTCAGGCCCTTGTTCAAATGCTTTCTCTCCTTCTTCGGTAAGAAACCATATCCCTTTCTGTTTTCTTAAATAACCTGCTTTAAGACAATCCACCGTAAAAAAATGAAGAATACTTTCCCATCTTACATATCCTGTCTTTTCTAATCTATGCATTTCATATTCGTCAAAATCCAATCTTTCACGAACTCGGTCAACAACTTCTTTTCCCCGCATTTGGCCATCATTTTCCTTTAAGATTTTAAAGGCTGCATAAATTGTTTTTTGTGCGATTTGTTTAGAGCGAGACGGTTTTTTCATTTTTTAATCTTATAGAATTTCAAATATAAAACAATACTTACTTATCCCATTACAGGAATTCATAAAGAAGCAAAATAAAAGGGGAGAAAAGTAAAGATATTAATAAATACTATTCCGTTTACATCTAAAATATTTTTCTCGATGAAATGTCGGGTTATTGGCTATAGCCTGTAAGCATTAGGCTTTAGGTTCAAGAGAAAAGAGCCAAGAGTCAAGAGCCAAGAGTCAAGAGGCAAGAGCCAAGAGTCAAGAGGCAAGAGGCAAGAGGCAAGAACTAAGACGAAAGGACGGAAGGACGAAAGGACGAAAGACAAGAGCGACGAGGTACGAGCGACGAGGTACGAAGTACGAAGTACGAGCGAAAAATAACGACACACGCTTCACGCTTCACACTTCACGTTATAACTGACAACAGACAACCGAGAACTGACCGTCGAGAACATCTCTCAACTAACCCTAGTCTATGCACCCATTTCAGCTGTTATCAAAAGTTTAGTCTTTAATTATTTTTTTTACAAAGATAGTTTCATCACTAAAAATTCTTAAATAATAGATCCCTGCTGAATAGCTACTTAAATCAATTTCAGCAGTATAATTTGACTCAAGCAACAGCTTCCCTTGGAAATTATAGATTTCCAGTTGTTGTATGGGTAAATCACTTGAAACATGAATTTTATCCATTGTAGGGTTTGGGTATATATGGAAATTCATGCTTTCCATTTCATTAATTTGTAGAATATTCCCATTACAGTTGGCTAAATCATATAGGTTGATATTTTCGGGGAAAAAAACCGGTGTTCCTAAATTCGCTGAGCCTCCATCCAGTATCACAGGAACTATACTATAGGGATAAATACCCGTCTCCCCCATTCCTATATATAAGGTTCCATCCAAAAACATAGATCCTGCACAATTTAACGGATTGAAACTAAAATCGTATGAGCCAATAAGTCCTGATGCATCATAAACCCTAAGGGATTCATTGCTTAATATACTTTCCCCTACAAAAACCCAGGCTCTTCCTAAAGGATCAACTGCAATATCGGCCACAGTAAATAGTTCTCCTGAAGGAAGAACTTCTATCGATGTGAAATCTTGTCCATCAAAATAGTAGATCTCTGTGGCTGCTTCTGCCATATAATATTGGTTACTGCCTCCACCGCCATTATTATAGAGGAATGCAGGGGCAGCAATTTCTGTCCATCCCGTTCCGAAATCATAATATTCAATGCTAGTCTCTGATTTGGAACCAAAGAACGTTTCCGTGTCTTGATATTGACTACAAGCTAAACTACCTCCACCCCCGCTAAGTATTATATTTCCCCCAGAAATAGTACCATTTACTAAAGTCCACTGTTGTATTTCAACCTCATTATTAGTGGACAGGAAGTCCGTTTCACAATCTATATTAAACACTCCTTTTGAAGTCAGTTCTGGTAGTAAGCTATATTTTATTTCTTTTTCTTCCTTTCCGTAAGTATTGGTCAAATAATTATACCCTTGCTGATTCACCTGCGAATCTGATTTTATTTGCGAATGGGCGAAAAGAGAAGTGAAAATCAAAATAAGAAATAGCGTAGTTACTTTCATATTATTTGTATTAAATTCTGGCAAAGGCCAAATTTACTTTTTTTCCCCACACAATTTTACTCCTTAAACCAAGAACTTAACAGGGTTTCCTTTGTGGAGCATGTTTGCCAACGTTCCACGGGTTCTATCATTTGGAATTGAGCAACTCCAAAGCGCTAACCTCATAATTACTTCGAGAGGATTGGGGTTGTTTCTATACCAGCAATTTCATAATACAATCAAGACTAACATCTACACCAAATCCCAAAGCCAGTAGATAAAATATCCTCCCATTTTAGTTTTTTACAAGTCCCATAGGTTTTTTATCCAACTTATAAGCAGCAACTTGGGTTTTGAAAGGCTGTGAGCTGTAAGCTTTAAGCTGTAGGCAAGTTAGCCAAGAATACAGGAGCCACTAACAAAAAGCGAAAAGTAAAACAAAAATCCCCAACAGAGAACAAAGAACACAGAACTGGCAACAGACAACAGAAAACAGACACCCAAAACAGATTCACAAACACACAAATTCACAAACTCACAAATTCACAAACTCACAAATTCACAAACTCACAAATTCACAAACTCACAAATTCACAAATTCACATAATTATGAGCTACAAACCCATCACATCGTCCGCCCCACCCCACCTACTACCGGAAGAACTTTTAAATGAGCTAATAGCTGCACTAAATCCGCTTTTTATTTTCTGGGGAGAATTTACGGTTAATCCTGAACTTAACATGTTTACCCTTATTGTTGGTGAGGCCGATTGCAAGCCCAGCAGTTTTGAAAAGGCAGATGCTTTGTTGAAGGAACATCCACAACTGCGGCACCGTATATATACCCAAAGCTATGCTATGGAGCAGATTGAAGCCGGAAACCTCTTTTTTATTGAGAATCTATTATTGGGGAACGTTGTGTATGGACAGCAGGAGTTGGGATTTCCCTTTATGAATTCTACGCTATGTCTAAACGATTTGATAGGCAGGAGCAAACGCGCTTTCGATAAGGAGCTAAAAAAGATTGATGCGTTTAGTGAAGGGGCAAGCAATCATTTTGAAAAGGGCCACTATGCCCAGAGCACCTTTGCCTATCACCAGACCATGGAACTCCTCTTTCGGACAGCCGAATGTGCTTTGATGGGAAGAAACAAGATAACCCATCGGCTACGGGAACACCAAGAGTACTGCCACGCCTTTATAACTTCCTTGGCTTCCTTTTTTGATTTAAATGATCCAGAGGAGGTAGCTTTATTGGACCTCTTGGACCAATCTTATTGCGCCGCCCGTTACCAAAGCGATTTTGAACCTAGCATTGAAGCTGTGGATATGCTGTATTACAAAACAGAGCAACTTTTCATTTTGGTTAAATCATTATTCTATTTCACTTGGCAACGGTGCTTTGTGGCAAGCTATAAAAAAGATAAGGCCGATGAAAACGGAGAGAAAATAGCGGTAGCAGTGGAAGCAACAGATGATACTTCCGTGGAGACTGCGGAAGCGCTACCTCATATAGATAGCGAAGAACCCCAATCCATTAGTATCAAAAGTGGCAACTACGAAACCGAAGACGAACTTTTAATTAGGGTAATCGAATTGGTAAAAACAAAGTTGGAACTTGATTCCGTTTTTCTTATCAGCAAATACGAGGATTCACAGAGTATGGAAGTCCATTTGGAGCAGACTACTCCATTTTTGCAAAATACTACCATCTACACCTTGATGCTTGTTACCAGTGAACCGCCGCCGCTGAGCCCTGCTGAAGTAACTAATTTTATTTCTGAGGAGACAACTCAATGCTGCATTGTATATTCAATTTTATATACGGTGGTTGAGATATTGAGAAAAAGAGATTATGGCAGCCACTTTTTAGAGCATATTATAATTGAATCGAAATGGGTGTATTACGAAAAGCAAAAGGATTTAGATACCGGCTGTAGTATCTCTTACCCACCAGTTATGGTGAAAAAAATTGAGAAAAAATGGAATAGAAATCTCGATCGGGCTACTCATTTTATATATCTTCTGGACACAATAGAACTAAAATATGAAGAACCGAGAATAAACGTAATGCTTGTGAAATTGGCCCTCGAACAAATCTGTATAGGTTTGGTACAGGTATTTTGGGAGTTTAAAACAAAAGAATTTTCCTTACCCTACCTCCTACATCTCTGCAGTCATTTCTCCAAAACCCCCACATCCATATTCCATAAAACCACCTATGAAAATCAACGGATGTACCATCTTATCTGCAATGCAAGGCGTATACTGCGCAACAATAAAAACCCACAAGTGAATGGTAATGATAGCGAAACAGCCATAAGTATAGCCGAGGAATTTGTACGTTTGGCAAGGGAAGAAGTTTCTGAACACCTAAAACACCTAAGGAATTTGGCGGGGCAATATAAGAAGCAGTATAATTTGGCTGATTAGTTGATTTGGGAGTTGTGGAATATTGGAATTGTTATCCGCGGAATGGCTTCTACTAGTTACCCTAAAAATTCCAAAGCCGAAAACCGCTTCACCCTTCACCCCTCACGACTCAACCTTCACCCCTCACGCTTAACGCTTCACGAAGTAACCACAAAGAATGCCTTCGTGAACTTAGTGCCTACTTTGTGTTCTTTGTGTTCTTTGTGGTATAATTTAATATACTCCATAATTATATTTTTTAACCACATAGGCACAGAGTGCACCGAGTTATCAATAAGCAATAATCCATAATACAAATAAATACCCAAAACTAATGTCAACAGCATATAGCCTAAAGCCTATAACCAGAAAAAAGGCAACCTTAATCTGTCAAAAGATAACCGAGAACCGACAACTGAAAATAGAAAGAAAAACAAAAACCCCAGCCAGAAGGCCAGGGTTTATTAAATTAAATGGGGAATCTATGTATTTAATAGCTTTTCAAATAACAAACCTTCTCTCGTTCTGCTACCTCTAAAGATTTGTCAACTTTTTTAAGCTTATTCTTTCAAAATCCTAAAGATCCGTGCACCTCCATTAATAGTTACTTTCATAAAATACACGCCTTGTTGCAGAATGCTAGTATCCAATTGCATTTGTAATGTCTTTCCTTTTAGTTCCATAATATTTTGACCCAAAAGATTATAGATTAACACGCTTTCAATAGGCTTATCAGCCATTAAAGTCATTTGATTTTGTGTAGGATTAGGATAGAAAATGAACTTTCTAAAATTTTCAGTTTCTACACCCAATTCCATCGTACTAAAGGATTCAGGTCCAACGAAATCACTTTCGATATCCATACCGCACACAGCACGAACATATAGATCATAATCGGTGTTGCTATCCAGACCAATCAAAGTTTCACCAAGCAGGCCATCATTATCTATCACGCTTACACCAGTGTTATTGGGATCAAAACCTGGCGCGCCATATTTTATTTCCCATTCGGTTTCAATACCACCAGCTGTCCAGCTCACATCAGCTGTATTAGAAGTAACATTAGCTACTGTAATACCAGTGGGTTCCGGACAAGATATGCCGTCATCGCGTACTTCAATGCAAAAATCACCTTCATTCCCTGAGTTTCCATTAATTTGAACATAGTAGGTTTCACCGGCCGTAAGCTCTGTTAATACTACAGCAGACAACAATTCGTTGTTACCAAGGTCTATATCATCATTACAGCCAATTTCAGTACCCATGGTAGTTAAATCAGCACAATCTATAGGTGCTTCATAAACCGCCATTTGTGAATCTATCAAATCACTGGGAGTGATATTTGTGGTTACTGTTACATTTCCACTACTTGGTGCCTCAAAAGTAAACCAGACCGTATTGGTAGGCAACTGGAGAAAACAACTGCCCTCGGGTTCATCACGCTCAACTGTAGCTGCTATATTTGTATAAGTGTTTCCTGCACAAACTTCATCTACTATTAAGGGTATTGCGTTGCAAACATTGTCATTAACAGGAGGTGATGCAAGAGTTGTGAATGAAGCAACTGGGCTAAATTCACTCATATCATTTGCACCGCACAAAGCGCGAACATATACATCATAGGTTGTGTCAGAATTTAAATTTATAAGAGTTTCACCCAAAAAACCATCGTTATCAATAACAGAAGTTCCTCCAGCATCGGGGTCAAAGCCTGGATCCCCATATACAATTTCCCATTCATTCTCTCTGTCACCCGCAGTCCAACTTACATCTGCGGTTGTGACAGTAATATTGTCAAATGTAATATCGGTTGGTGCCGGACAGCTCACCCCATTATCCTGAACTTCAATACAGAAAGTTCCTTCCATTGTTCCATCATCAAAACTCATAAACCCATTAACCTGAATGTAATAGGTGTCGTTAGCAGTTAAATTTGTTAAAGTTACTATCGATAAAAATCCTGTTCCAGTATTTCCCCCATCTTCATCGCAACCAACTTCTATACCTAAAGTAGACATATTGATACAATTAATAGGAGCATTGTAAACTGCTACTTCGGTATCTTCTAACGTGCCTCCCTCAAAGTCTGTAGTAACAGTAACGTTACCACTCACGGGAGCCACAAAACTGAACCAAACTGTTTGTTCTCCTGCTGCATCAAAACACGAGCCTTGCGGTTCATTGTTTTCCAAGGTACCCCCTACGTTCGTAAAACTACTACCGCTACAGCCACCATCTACTATTAAGTTCGTTGCGTTACACAATTCATCATTAACAGGACGGGTCTTCAACGTTAAAGGGCCTGTAAAGAAACTATCTCCGTCAGAACCGCCACATTGAGCTTGTACATATACACTATAAATATGTGCTGGAATGAGATTAGTTAAGGTAACGTTCGGATTGTCCATCACCTGAGAGGACTCTCCTTCCGTATTGGGGTCAAATCCGGGTTCTCCATATTTTACTAACCAATCTAACTCTGCTCCTTCTGGCGTCCAGCTAATATCTGCAGTAGTATCAGTAGCAGAATCTATCTGCAAATCTGAGGGTTTTAAGCAGGTTTGTGTTTCTGTTATTGAAATATCATCCAAGGTCATATAAAAAGGAAAAAAGCTTCCAACTAGATATCCTTTAATACCAACATAGAATATACCAGATGTTGCAGGAGTAAAAGACCCACTCAATTCTTGGTAATCCCCATCGGTTATATCGGTAATAGGAATTATTTCATTAATCATATCTCTTGAGCTATCTGTTATACCATAACTTGCTGTTATATTTGCTCCCGAGTTATTGCTTTGTCTTGCGTAAAATGTAAGGGTATAATTTGTGCCACTCTCCACTTCTATTGGGTAAAACATCCATGTTTCGCTACCGTATGCTAAATAGATATCCCAATCACCTGTTCTGGGAGCTCTATTATTTGCTGTAATTGAATTATTAACTTTCCAGTTCGCGTTTGTAATTAATTCCTGAGACCAGCAACCACCCAGATTATCACCATGTGCATAACCATTTTCAAAGCCTTCAAAAAAGGGAGCTGTGGCTGCCAAACAAGGTGTAACGAGTCTTAATGGCCCCGCAAATTCACTTTCTCCGTTTCCACTACCACATATAGCTTTCACATAGATATCCTGAACAGTCCCAGGTTCTAAATCGGTTATGGTAGTATTTGAAGTTCCTGTAACATTCTTTAAACTTCCTTCTGTTTCTGGATCGAATCCTTGCAAACCATATTTAACAATCCATTCCGATTCATTATTACCTGCTGACCAATTAAGATCTAAAGAGGTCGCTGTTAAATTTTCAAAATTTATATTTGAAGGTTTTGGGCAACTTGGTAAGGCTTCAACTGAAAACTCATCTACATAGAGGTGAAATGCTGCAGTAGCTGTAGCTACAATAGCAATATAAACAGGTTGTCCATCATAAGTAGACAAGTTATAGGTGTAATTTATATATTCTCCAAAATCATCTACATCGGAAATTGTTGTTTCTGATCCCAATAAAACTGTAAAATCGGAAGGGTCTGTACCTGTAGTGGATAATTTAACGTCAAATGATTCTGGAAAAGTTAGCCCTGTTCCTCCAGCATAAAATGAAACCAAATCCGAAACTCCTAAGTTTACTGTAAATTGGGGAGAAATTAAATAATCGTCGTGTGAATTTGTTTCAAAATTAATCCGGACTCCTCCAGCCCCACGATAGCCATTACCAGCATGATAATGCCAAGATGCTCCTTGTGCGTCATTATCAATAACCGTCCATTCACTTGGAATTTCAGCATCAAAACTTTCCAAAAATTGGGCAGTAGCCTGCCAGCTTGTTATGCTAAGCAGCATAAAAAGCCCTAAAACTGTATTTTTCATTCAAATAATTTTATGGGTTGTTAATACCCCAGATTAGTTTTTAATAATTTTCTGAACAACTGTTGAGCCATCATCAAGTGTGAGATTTACGAAATAAACTCCATTTGCATAGTTTGAAATGTTCAATCCAAGGGTGTCTGCGTTTACATTTTTCATTTCCTGTAAAAGCATCCCGGTTATTGAATAAACCTTTAGGTTGGAAATAGTTTTAGATAGACTTTCAATATTCAAATTATCTTTTACTGGATTAGGATAGATTGCAATGTTATTTTCAAGATCACCATTGTTTGTTATGCCCAGAAGAGAAGGATCCATAAAAATATAGGCCGATCCTGCACGGTCAATTTCATCTCCTCCATTTTCATCGTGATCTTCCCAAGGGGCGCCTGCTATCAATTGATCATCATGCATTGCAACACTCCAGCCGTAAAAATCTTGACCTACAGTATCGGTACCCTGTAAAACTTGATTTTCCACCCAGGTTCCTGAAGCATTTCTTTTATAGAAATATACCTCTCCCGCATCAAAACCATTAATATGCGGCGCACTTACAACAATATAATCTCTCTGAATATCTGTACTCCAACCATATTGAGTGCCTTCTGTAGAGGCAATTCCATTTAGCTTTTGTACTTCTACCCACGCTCCTTGATTGTCTTTTTCAAAAACATAGGCCGCGCCTTGCTCCAAATTTGACCCATAAGCTCCAACTACTAATTGATCGCCAGATAGGCTCACTGAGGTGCCAAAGAAATTGTCATTCGCAGCATCTGAGGCCATAAGAGTTTGGTTATACTCCCAAGTTCCATTGCTATTTTTCAAATAAACATACGCAGCGCCTTTTCTTCCATCTACTTCATTAGCTCCAATTATCAAATAATCGCCAGATATAGAAACACCTATTCCAAAAGTATCGGAGGCTGGTGCTGTGGGACTTAGAATTTTTTGAACTTCTGACCAATTACCAGCTTCTTTTGTAAAAACATATACAGAACCGACCCATCCGTTTTCACCTGGAGCCCCTACAACAATTGTATTGCCTTCAGCATCTAAAGAGGTAGGGTTCATCCCTAGCTTTGCATCATTACTCATATCAGAAGCTACCAGTTTTGTGTCGAACTCCCAGTTATTATTTTGATAATCGTAAACATATAAGGCACCAGCTCTTTGAGTACCACCTACGTCTGCTCTACCTGCAGCTACTACTAGGTAATCCCCTGCAAATTTTACACCGCCACCAAATTCTGCTCCTTGGTTTGGATCATCAGCTGCCAATCTTTGCGAACTCGTCCAATTCCCTTGGCTGTCTTTACTATAGATATATGCAGCACCAGATGCTATAGTTTCTCTTGAGGCACCTACGACTGCAAAATTTTCTGAAATAGCAACGGAAGTTCCATATTCAGCTCGATTCTCCCTATTTGTGCTTACAACTTTAGCAGTTTGGTCAAATTGTGCATTCACAGCTGTTCCTCCAAATAAGCCCGCGAACATTAAAACGCATTTAATAATGTTAGTTTTTGTCATTAGATAAATTTTAGAATTAGTTATTTTTTAAATAGAGTAAAAAAAGAAAAACATGAAGAGTACACACAGTTTATTTTCTACTCAATTGATATTATTTATTCGATAAAAATAGAAACAAGCTATACTTTTGTTAAAAAAGCAGGCGGACATTTTGTGACATGTTTAGTTTAAATACGTGACTACGCACTAAATACCTGAAAGATAAACATGAAGGGGAAGATTTTCTGGGACATTCATTTTTTTTGAGATACGTTCTTTTCGCTTTCGGCAAGATTCCGGAGTGATATTTAAGAGCGATGCGATTTCCTTATTACTCAAATTCATATAGAGGAACGTTAAAAATCGTATATCATTGGGTGTTAAATTTGGGTGTTCGCCCCTTAACCTATCCAGAAAACCTTGATTTAACTCTTCAAAATGTACAAAAAAGGTATCCCATTGAGTATCTTTTTTTAAGTGTTTCTTTAAATCATTTACCTTATTTTTTAAAGAAGTATTGGTTGCAATTTCTGCATTAATTGACAAAGACTGAACTACCTCTTCAATGAGTTGATTTTTACTCGCCAAATACATGGCTTTTGTTGTCAATTCCCTATTTTTACTATCTAATTCATGTTTAAGACGTTCTTTTTCAAGCAAAACCAAGGCTTCCTTTTCACGATGTCGCCTTTCTTTTAAAAGGTGTTCGTTTTTTTCTTTGGCCAGTTCCAGTTCAACGATCCTTTTTCTCTGTTTGTGTTTAAGGGAATTGTTTTTGTAAATCCAAAGGAAAAAACCCATAATGAGTATTACACCAAATATCAATGTATAAAAAAACTGTTTTTCCTGTTTCAATATTTTTCTACTTTCCAAAAGTTCGTTTTGGTAATTCTGGATTTGGAACTTTACTTTTTCACTTTTAAACAAGGCCATATTCTTTATAGCATATAGTGAGTCTGTAGCTAAGAGAACAGAATCTTTATAGGCCATTGCATTGCGAAATTCATTTGTTTCACCGTAAAGATCTGCAAGGATTCCATAAGACTCAATACGCTCCCCAATGTTCAATTGTGCTGCACGGGCCATTAAAGCGTATGTTTGGGCTTTTTTAAACTGCTTTTGCTTTTCGTAAATTTTGGTTATCAATAGTAGCAGCGTAATTTTATCATTGACCGTAGCTCCTTCATTTATAAGGGACAGATTATTTATTTGTGGTAAAATATCTAAAGCTAGTCTTTCGGCTTGTACATACTGTTCTCTCAAAAGTAGATTTTCGGCTTTTGCTAGTTTTGCCAATAAAAGTACGTTGGTCCTAATTTTTAATAAGGGTAATGCCTCTTCTATATAGTTCTCTGCTTCGTCTAATTCCCCCATTTTGTTTAGTACCAACGCAAGATTGATTCCATAGGTCCCTATAAGCTCTTCATCCTTAAGTTTTTTGGCAATTTCATAAGCCTTATAAAACGATTCTTTAGCTTTGGGGCGGTCCTTTTCCTCAATATATAAAACACCAATATTGTTTATAACGGCCATTTCCTGACGCTTACCAAGGTGCTTTATTGCAATTTCATAAGCTTGTAAATAATATTGAAATGCTTCACCATAATCTAACAATAAGTAGTAGTTAGTACCAATATTTATGGTTGCATTAAAAGCTTGTGTGTACCATTCACTCCGAATTGCCACTTCTTTTGCCGCAATTAGTTCTTCAATAGACTTAGCGTGTGCTTTTTCGGATAAATATTTTACACCCAGGTTAATTTGATCCACAACGTTGGACTGGGTTTCAGTTTGGGCCGGTAGTTTTAAGGGGACTATGCTTACTAATACGAATAGGATCGCGTAACTGTATAAACGCATTTCTTATTTTAAATTTAAAATAGATAGATGGGATTAATTTAAATGAACCGAAGTATTGATTTTGAATTCGTTTTTATTTAGACGTTTACCGTCTATAAATGTTACATTGTCCCAATTGAGTTCGGTTTTGATTTTCAATATCTTCATATTGCATTTTCTTTTTTTTAATACTCAACATATTAATGTATTATCACAAAATAGTATCAGTCTATAACTAATAAAATGAGTATGAATAATAATTTTTCATTTTTATAAAACCTATTATTTAATGAACTAATTGTTATAAAAATTTGTGGGATGTACACTTTAAACGAAAATAGGAGTTTATATTATTTCTAATCTGGAGACGTTTTACTATAGATTACAGGCATTTGTCCTTTCCATTTATTCCATAAATCACCATCACCTATTAAATTAGCCATAAAGTGGCCAACATTAATACGGCTCACTTTACCTGCGTTAAAAATAGCACTTCTGATTGGCGAAGGATATATTTCGTATTCAGTCACTTCCTCTTCATTTATTAATCCATCCGGTCTTACGGCAGCCCATTCTATGAATTGATTTTTCTGTCCAATATTAGTTCTTAAATAATCTGCCGCTTTTTCATTATCTACATGTGGCGGTAAAATTAAACGTAGAAGTCCAATTACACATTTTTGCGCAAATGAAATCGGTTCATTTAAATCGCGATTACGGTTTCCCGTAGTGTTCATTAAAACATATTTCATTGGCTGTTTTGGCTGGTTCGCTGTAATAGCATCACATAATCTGCTTGTAGCATCTGTAACCAATTTTCTCGGTTGTCCATAGATGCCATTCAACGTTAAATTATGGCCAAGACAAGAGGCAACGGCATCACAACCATGAATGTATTCACTTAGTTCCTTGTCACTAAGATCTAGGACACTTGCGGAAATAATTTGTAAATTTTTATTTTCTTTCCAAGATTCAGGTAGTTTTTCCGGTGATCTAACAATCACTCTTACATTTTGCTTTCTCTCTAAGAGTTGTTCCACTAATTTACTTCCTGTTGCGCCACTGGCACCCACTATTAAAACCGTCATTTTATATTTTTTTAATCGTTGTAATATTTTCCCAAAATAATTTCAATTATTTCGGCAGTCGTTTTATTTGTTCTTTGATAGTATTTCCTTTGTAGTTGGTCTTTTAAATGGGTTGCTCAAGAATCTGTTAGCCATTTGATTCAGAAGCTTGTGTTCACTTCGTATCATAAAATGGGTTGCACCAGGCATTATAAATAATTGTGCTTTGGGAATGTTTTGATATATTTCAAGAATATGCTCAAGTTTAATAACATCTTCATCTCCAGCTATGACTAATACAGGCGATTTAATGTTCAAAAGTTCCTCGTTTTTAATATTAGGGAACTTATCCATTAAATTCAATAATTCTCTATTTCTAATTGTTTCTTGTGAATTATCTCCTTGTTTTATCTTTAATTCGGCTTCTTTTAAATCTTTAGTAACATTGTCTATATCCCATTGATGAACTGCTGAATTATCAGATCTCAAATTTGGAGCAATTGCTACAAGTTTTTTGACTTTCGATGGATACTTGATTGCTAGTTGCAAACCAATAATACCCCCATCGCTTTGACCAATAATATAAACGGAGTCTAATTCGAGATAGTTTAAAAACGAATTATAATCTTCAGTCATTAATTTATAGGTCAATTTTTCTTTTCCATTTTCTGATTTCCCCTGAAACCTACTATCTGCAATTATTACATAATAATCACTTTTAAAATATTCTATTTGGCATCGACCACTTTTAATAGAACCTCCGTTTCCGTGGATTATTAATAAAGGTTGTTTAGATGAATTTCCGTAAGTTTCATAATACATTTTGATTCCATTAACTTGGGCATATTTTCCTGAAGCAGGATTATTTCCATAATCAATTGAAGTATCACATTCAGATTGTCCAAAACCCAATGCGCAAGTAAGTATAAAGATTAAAGTAATTTTGTGTGTTTTCATAATGTTTTTTCTAGTTGAATTAACGCTTCTTCTGTTACTCCAGTAAATTTTTTTCTATGTAAATGGTGTTCCAATGACGTGGTTATTTTAAATGCGCCAAGGTGGATTGAGCCGGTTTTCACCGCCATAAAATAATATGAGTTGATTTCCGTCAATATCTTTCAGTCTCGCTTCCTTCCACAACCATCTTTGAAGCGTGGGTTCTTGGTCAAATTTAATTTCCCTTTTTTTTATTTTTTCAACTTGTTCTTCAAGGTTTTCACATTCGAAATACACATAAACCCCCTCTCCTACTGGCAGATTTTCGGTTTTATGAATTGAAAATGTAGAACTTCCGTCTGGACATTCAAACCTTGCATAATGTGGTAACGATTTAACTATTAACTTCAATCCTAATTTTTCATAGAATGGAATTGACTTTGTCAAATCCAAGGATGGAATGGTTATTTGGTTTAGGTTCATATTATTATAACAGCATTTTTTTTAGTGTTAGACATATCAGGTTTAAAAAAATGTGATAAATGAATTAGCTTTTGGCTATTTTTTCTTTTTCAGTATTTTTATTATTCGATTGTACATGATTTCTGATAAATTCCAAGAGTATCCACCGCTAGTACTAACAAACTGGACTACCACGGCATCAATATCTTTGTGATATTTTGCAATACTGGAATAACCCGGCAATAAACCGGTGTGTTCATAAAAATAAATAGAAGAATAAATACCTTGCTCTTTGTCGGTAAACAAAGAACCATCATTCAATGCCCTTAAAAAAGTCCCTACATCCTCTACTGTTGCTATCATTGAACCTGCAGGAGAAATAAAATCGTTATTCTTTAAATCGTCTTCATAGCCCACATCATAGCCACTCATCACATCGTTTATATCCACTTCGCTAAGCAAGCTGTAGGTATTATTCAGTTTAAGCGGCGTTAAAATTTCTCTCTTGATATATTGATGATGGTTATATCCCAATGTTTTATCGAGTATCTTTCCGATCAATAAATAATTTGTATTTGAATATTTATAATCTTCATCGGGTTTAAAATCGGCCGAGTTATCTAGTACCAATTCAAGATTTTCATCATTCCCTTGTGGGGGGTTCACCCAGTAATCAGGGATGTCCGTATAATTTGGGATGCCACTTCTGTGTTGTACCAACATTCTTAAAGTAATTTTATCGGTATTCTCAATTCTTCCCGCAAGTTCTGGTAAATAATCAGCGAGCGTTTTGTCTAAAGACAGTCTATTATCACTTACTAATTTAGCAACCGAAACAGCAACATATAACTTGCTAATACTTGCAATTTTGAATAATGAATGAGGGTTGGCAGGGATTTTATTTTCTCTGTTTTTATAGCCTGCAGCGTAAAAAGCAGGTTTATTTCCTTTCTGGTCCACATAAACAATAATGCCGTCGAACCCGTAGTTAGCTGCATTATTTACTTGTTCCTGGACTGTTTTAGGTAAGGGTGAAATCCAAGCTTTAACGATTGTCCAAGGAACAAAGTATAACGATGCTATTGTTCCAATTATCAATAAAATTCTCATCGTTTGTTTTTTGCTCATCCTTATTGTTTTATCTAATTTTTTATGAATAAAATTATGACTATCAGGTAAATATAATTATTCCTAGTTTGTTTCGGCAGGTTTTGATTCAGCTTTTATTTTTTTATCACCAACCATAAATTTCCATTTAAGCCCGAAAAAGGGTCTTAAAATAGTAACCCTCTTAAGTATAAACTCATAGATAAAAAAGCAGACTATAAAGGTGAAAAGTGTAATACCTACAAATTTTATTAAAGGATGAAGGTTTAATGGTAATATGATAAGTGCACCCGCAAATAACACAAACATATGGATGATATAAACGGGATAAGCGGCTTGGCTCAAATAGCTCAACAATTCGCTTGGCTTATTTAGATACTTATATCCCAAACCAAAAATCCCAAATATCCAGCAATTAGACTCCAAAGTAGTGAGATACATATTTGAAATCCCTTCAAATCCAGTGAATCTAATGGTATATAAAACAGCCGCTATGCCTATATATAACCATTTCCATTTTAAAACAGTTTGCCAAAAGCTATTACCGCTATACATAAAAAGAAAACCAAAAAAGAAAGCAAGAAAACCCATAAAGAATCCGTGCCAAGTTTGGGCATACAATTCAAACAATTGTGGTTTAACAAAAACTACTTCCAACATAAAAAAGACTGAGATAGATACAGGCCCCATAGCGTAACTCATGATTTTTGAAATTGCTTTTCTGAATTTTCCATTTTTATGTTTTTTCAAATAGAAAAACAAAGGGGATAACAACAGCACATAGATAAATATATTTCCCAGAAACCATAAGTGGCTGCTACCGGAATAATAACTTAAAGGCATATTGTAAAATTTTTGAAAAATGAACATCTGTAAGGGCGTAATTGCCACGAAACCAAATAGAAAAGGCAAAAGAATTCGCCTTGTTCTTTCTGTTATCAGTTTATTCCAACTTCTCTTTTTCATTGCAAAATACACGCCCATTCCCGAAACATAAAACAAGAGTGGAATTCGCCATACATTTAGCATGGCCATGGGAATCCATAAGCTCTCTACCGAATTGTCACTTTTAATAAAGCCTATAAACAAAGCCCAGGGCTGAAAAACAATGGCTATATGATAAATAAGTAATAATCCTATGGCAATAACCCGTAACCAATCTATGTCATATCTTCTATCTGTTGTCATTTTAGCAGTGTTTTATTAATTACTCTAGCATCATTGCAACTACGGGACGTGCTTTTTTAAGTTCGTTCAGGTCAAGCTTAAAGCCCATTGGTTTTAATTGCTGTATGATCATTTCATAAACTGGCTGCATCTCCGCAAAATCTCCTAATACAGATTCCCTAGGTGTTGCCCCAAAGTTATTTTTTATGGTTTTATCAGCTTTGGCATCGATAAGCATTTGTACAATTTCTATACGGCCAAAAAACGCAGCAGAATGTAAAGAGGTTGCGCCATCATTGTTTTTTATGGATAAATCTGCATGAGCATCTATAAGCGCTTTGGCTATTTCAGGTTTATTAAATGTAGCTGCAGACATTAATGGTGTCGCACCGCTCATCGGCTCTTTTTGATTGATATCTGTCCCTGCTTCAATATGCTGTTTTACCGCTTCAAGATTTCCAGATATAACTGCTGTATTAATATCGACACTAGGTTTGACTGCCGTACTTTTTATTTCAGAATTGTTTTGTGCTGTTGTTTTTTTATCAGATTGAGCACAAGCGCTTGTAAATAAAATAATAAGAAGTAAGAACGGTAATGTCATTTTAAACGTTTTGATTTTTAATGATTTCATAATTTAAATTTTTAATGATTTATAATTTTGATTTTTGTTGCCACAAAGATGCAATAAGAAGTTAGTTAGCTATAAATCATTATGTTGCGGTATATATCAAGTTTGCTGAAGAAGTATAAATTATGGAGCGGAAGTATAAATTATGACGCAGATGCACTTATTTCCCCATGAATTTTACCCTATAAGCCCAAAGCCTTTTTGAATAAAATTCTCTACTTTCGTAACAGTAAAACCGCCATGTCTAGCAATCCATTTCAAGGAAAATTCATAGAACAAGCTGAAGCTGTTATTTTAGAGAATCTCTCTAATGAGCAATTTGGGGTTTCAGAATTAGCTGAACTCATGAATATGAGCCGTTCTAATTTGTTGCGAAAGATTAAGAAACAAACGGATGGTAGTGCAAGTCAGTTTATTCGTCAAATCCGCCTTCAAAAAGGCATGGAACTATTAGAGCAAACCGAGCTTACTGTTTCTGAGATTTCTTATCAAGTGGGCTTCGGAAATAACTCGTATTTTATTAAGTGCTTCCGTGAACACTATGGTTATCCGCCAGGGGAAGTTAGAAGAAGACCAGTGGAAAAAATAGGCCTTGAAGAGAAAGAAGTTTCCGAAGATATTGATATTCCACAAAACAGTTTTTTTAAACAATACCGTTGGCAACTTGTTGGAGTAACTTCGGCGATTATAATTGTGGTCGCATTTCTGTTTTCCTATAAAAATTTAAATAATTCTAACGAAGAAAATACAAACCTTCAAAAATCTATTGCGATTTTGCCGTTTAAAAATATGAGTAGTGATTCTACTAACTTATATTTCGTAAACGGGTTAATGGAGTCGTCTCTAAATAACTTACAAAAGATAGAAGATCTGCGGGTGATTAGTAGAACATCTGTAGAAAAATATAGAAATTCCGATAAAACAATTTCAGAAATAGCTGATGAGCTTAATGTGAATTATGTAGTTGAAGGAAGTGGGCAACGTGTTGGCGACCAAGTGTTATTGAATATTCAATTGATTGAAGCCTCAACAGACACTCCCATTTGGACCGAACAATATAATTATAAAGTGGTAAACGTATTTTCGCTACAGAATGCTGTGGCCAAAAAAATAGCTGATGCCATACAAGCAAAAGTTACACCTGCTGAATTGGAACGTATTGATAAAAAACCTACCGAAAGCGTATTGGCATACGATTATTACCTTAAAGGTTTGGAGCAATTTAAGGCTGGGACTAAGGAAGGATTGGAAGAAGCCATTCCTTTATTTGAAAAAGCCATTGGGAATGACCCCGAATTTGCGCTGGCATATTCACAACTTGCTTTTTCTTACTTTTACCTAGACTTAAATAAAACCGAAAAGCAATATACAGAAGTAATTAATAATTATGCAGACAAAGCCTTGCTGTACGATTCAAAATCTGCTGAAAGTCTTATAGCTAAAGCACTTTATTATATAAATAATAAAGAATATCAATTTGCCATACCTCATTTAGAAAAAGCCCTGGTGTATAATCCCAATTCAGCATCAGTTGTAAACATGCTTTCAGAATTATATGCAAATGCCATTCCCAATACCGAAAAGTATCTGAAATATGCATTAAAAGGGATACAACTTGATATTGCCGCTAACGATTCAGTGGGTAAAAGCTACATTTATTTAAACCTTAGCAATGCTTTCATTCAAAACGGATTTAAAGATGAAGCGATGAAGTATATAAACTTATCATTGGATTATAATCCGAAGAATTATTATGCTCCTTTTTTAAAAATATTTATTCAATATGCCGACCATCAAAATATAGATAAAACTACAACCCAATTGATTAACGAATGGAAAAAAGATACCACGCGATTAGATATTATGCAGGAAGTAGGGAAGTTTTATTATTTTCAAGAGAAGTATGACAGCGCTTACTATTACTATAAAAAGTTTGTAAAAATTAAAGAAGAAAATGGCCTTGATATTTATCCACAAGAAAACCTTAAAATAGGAATTGTTTATGAAAAAATGGGTTTAGATGAACAAGCTGCCAAATTTTATAATGCCTTTACAAACTATTGTAAAATTGATCAATCTATCTACCAGCCTGCCAGCTTGGCTTCAATGTATGTACACGAAGAAAAATATGAGCTAGCCCTCGCACAACTAAAAATATTCGCTTCTAAAAATAATTATCAATATTGGATTTTATTATTTTCAGAAAAAGATCCCTTAATGAAACCTTTAAAAAAGTATCCTGAATATGGGGAAATTATGAATAAAATAAAGAAAAGGTTTTGGGAAAATCAAACGCAATTAAAACAATCCTTAGAGGATAAAAGCCTTTTATAATTGTATTGTCCTGCAATGGGTTAACCATTAATTATTTAAAAGTTATCCTGTATTAATAAAACTTAATAAACTCTTTTTTATAAACGTTATGCATGTTCTTCGAGTTACATTTTTTCTTTAATTGCCTTTCTCCAATAGTAAATGCCAAAAACAAAAGTGACAATTGCAAACATAATCCCGTTTTCACCAAGCCAATGTTCTGTTCCTTCAATTTTTGTGGTTAATGGCGGTAATATTTTCTGAATATATACATTACTCACAGCGTGAAAGATTACAGCTGGCCACAAACTTTTAGATTTAAAGGTGAAATACGTCATAATAAAAGACATCGATATAATGACAACATAAAATGTTATCAATTCCAAGATGACATTATCGCCATAATATACTATTAAGGGCCAATGCCAGGATGCCCAAATAATTCCACTAAAAAGGGAAACACCAGGAAACGAAAGAACCTTTCTTAATTCATAGATAAAAAAACCCCGCCACCCTATTTCTTCTCCTAAAGTTGTCGCCATAGCCTTTATAACTCCCACGGTTCCTAACAAGATAATAGCCACTAGTATTACCAATGTTGGACTTAGTGTTCCTATTCCAATCAATCCAAGTTCTTTACCCCAACCTAAAATTATTTCTTTACTGGCTATTCCTCCTAACCCGAAAATCCAGATTAGTAAATAAGTTATTACCCCATACAAGGCAGGAATAAAATAAGACCATCGAATATATTTCCAGTTTCCCCAGCTCCAATTTAAAGAAGAAATAGACCGTCCTCTTAGCTTAAGTGTGATGATTGTAGCTAATGCTGGACACCACATAAGACCACCAATGTATGTACTTGAAGGATATAAATTAACTATTGCATAATGAAATAGGGAACTTAAAATTGTAACTATCACTAAGAAAATCAATATTGTTTTCCAGGCTTCTTTACGATCGGTCACTATTTGTTGCATTTTGTTTTTTTTGATTATTTTTTAGTAGTGAATGTTAAGCAAGGGAATGATGCTTGAAGCTACTTCATGTTACGCAAGCAGAATTTTAATTATATATATTTTTTTAAGCAACTAAGAAACCATTTTTATTCACGGTATTGTCTTTCATTACTTCTCTTAAACCTATTTTAACAAACTATTTTTATCCCAAATAGAAATTCATTGTATGTTAGGATAATAATTAAGAAACATTCCTTTTTTATTAAATGTAATTAGAGTTATTTAGTTTATTTCACTAAAATTCAATCGTTCTTTCTCCCAATTCCAGATTGACATTCCAAAATTTCCAGAATCTTCAATAACTTTCATTTTAATACTGCTTATTATTTCAATAACTATTTTTCCATTTAAATTTCCTTTTCCAACAGAAATATCAGACCAATCTAAAGTTATTCGGTTATCAGTTATGGTTCCATTTCCAACGTGACACCAATTTTCACCTAACTTATTTTCTGTTGTCTTATTATTCATTCCTAACCAATAGACCTTGTTTTCAATAACATTAATCCAAAATAAATTTCTTCCCGTTGATTTCCAAACACCATTTTTAATCATAATAGTTTCTTTATTCATTTCATTAGGATCATTCTGTCCTTTACAGCTGAAAATAGATATAAATAAAACAAGACTAACTATCCTTATTGATTGTTTCATTTCGTATTGTTTCTGATTACATATAAAGATTTTGTATTTGACTTTTTCGACTGGAAAATGGGGCTTGTCATAGAATGAAAATTTTATTTCAAGTTTAGTTTAAAAAAGTGTTGTTTTGTTGTAATTAGCTATTATACAATGATTAACTATTTGTTTTAGCACCTAATTTCAGCCGAAAATACTAAATAAGTTGCTCTTCAATAGATTTAGTTATTGAAGATTTAACTTTTCCGGTATGCTCCGTTGTTTTAGGTTCAATTAACATTATTAAGCATTCCTTTTCAGAAGATACTTTATGATTGATTCCCTTTTTAACAATAAATAGATCTCCTTTTTTCATTATGAAAGGTGATTCGTCTTCAATCTCCATTAGTAGTTTTCCTTCAATTATATAAAAGCCCTCATCCTCATTTTTATGCGTATGCCAAGGAACTTCATTTCCTAGTATTTTGGCAATTTTTATATATTGATCATTGACTTCTCCAACAATCTTGGGAGAAAAATAGTTATCTATACTTTTAAGTGTTGTTTTAAGATTGACCATAGTATTAGTTGTTTTTTATTTCTCCTTTTTCAAGTAGGTTATTCTTTCTTAGCATTCGTCAAAACAATACGCTAGTTTCTCTTTTTTGCGTACTTTAATTCTTGTTCGGAAACAGGAATTTTCCAACTATCTTTTTTATCAATGCAATTGTCCCACACCAATTTATTATGTTTTATAATGTCCTTACTTTTTATACTCTAATAATTATTCCGCCATCAACTTCTTCTTCACTCGGTTTTTCAAACCAACTTTCCATAAAGTCGAAATTTTCTTTGCTTACTTCAAATTCGAAAGTAGCCCCTCTTTCGTTATTCCGTTTCATTATCCTTTCCAGCCGGGTTTCTTTTGAAATATCCAAAAAATGAGTTTTCACTTCAAATCCATTGGACTTGGCAAATTTTCTAAATTTTTCCCTGTGCTTAAATTTTGATAATCCCAAGTCCAAAATAGAATCCGTTTTTGAGTTTTCCAATTGTTGGATTAAGTCTATAATCATTTCTTCCGCTCTATCAATTCTTTCAAGAAACCATTCCAATCCGTCATCAGGTTTCTTGTCAGCAAGAAATAGTGTTTTATTCCACCTATCAATAGAAAAGATAATTCCGTGGGTTTTTCTTTTCAATTCCATTGCGTATGTTGTTTTTCCAGAGCCAGTATTTCCAACTATAAGATGTATCATTCCGTTTTTTATATTTCAATTGAAAGTATTTTGTTTCATATTACATAAACCCTAATTGTTTCATTACAGTTATCCTGTCGAAAACTTGAGTGTGTCCACTAATTAAATTGTCATTGAAATGATAAATCGTCATTCCTTTAGTGTTAATAGCTTTCCTTGTTGGTGGATATTCTCCTATCATTCCAAGATTTGTTCCTGTAAGTATCCAAGTTATTGCAACGTGATTCTCTTCTGGAATTGCCGAGGTTATTTTAAAATTCATATCTGGAAATGAGTTGAATGAAAATTTCAATCGCTCTTTAAATTCAGAATGAGTTAAGGTTTTTCCTTCCCAAGGATCAGTAGTGTCAAGATGAATCGTATATGATGAATGAACATATTGTTCAACTTTCTCAAAACACTGTTTATTCCATATTTCATCCATAAATTCCCGAAGGAATGATTCTTTATTCATTATTATTTGTATTATTTATAGTTACTGTTATTTATAACAACAAGTTAACGACAAACTTTTCATATTCGCCTGGCCGCTGTAAGCAGTTTTTATCCCGCTATAATGGTAAATGTTGCCGTCAAGCCAACACTAAAATTTCTGGGTAATTTCTCAACTCCGAAAATAGCTCTTGAATGTTTTCCTTTTTCTTCTAAAACTTTTACGAACAAATCTGATGCCCCGTTTACAACAATTGGCGAATCGTCCCAATCCTTACCTGATTGGAAATACGCGTCAATATGATTCAGTCCAATAATTTTGTCAAATCCTACTTTTTTTTCTACTTGAGCCAAAACATTCAAAGCACATAATTGCATAGCTTTATACCCTTGTTCCGTTGTAATTTCATTTCCTAAACGTCCTTGATAAAGATATTCTTCGTTTAAAATCGGCAATTGAATAGCAATATAGGCTATATTTTCTCGAATATTAACCGAAACGTAATTTCCCCCGGGGGTTGATATTTCTGGAAGTTCAAGTCCAAGATTTTTCAGATTTTCTTTTGGGTTCATATTGTTTTTTCAATTATTTAGAAATGGCATTGTTTCCTATGTTATCAGTACTAGCTATTCATTTGCTGGTCGTATTCCAAAAATTAATAAATATCCTATCATCCAGAATTCTCCAATTGTAGCCGGAACAGTTAAATAAACTGAAAATGGTATTTCAATGCCGCTATATTTAATTGTAGTACTTAACAAATAGCCTATACCACCAGCGATTAAGGTTCTGCCCAGCCATAAAGGCATCCTTTTTGAGCTCGTTATGATGTATCCTAATGGAATAAGCCAAAGCCCAAAGAAAAGGCCTCCTACACTCCAAGCATTTGAAATTAAACTGCCTAAAAGTTCAATTAATATGAGTTTGTCTTGAACGTTTTGGGAAGAACTTGCAATTTCAATAGCGGTACTCATTGAAATCGCACTAATTATAATGACTACGGAATTTATCATTCCCCAAATACCAACTGTCCAAGCTGCCCACTCGTTTATATTTTTAAACAACTTATAAAACCATACTGCGGTAAGCGCCTGTGAAACGATAATTACGAATTCCAATAGAAGTCGGGTTCTGGCAAGGGAACTAAAGTCAATTAGATTTGTTAGCGTTTTCTGAGGGTCTATTCGGTCAAATATTTGAGGATGAAATACTAGAAATCCTAAAATGCCTGAAATTGCCATGGCTAAGTACCAAATCCCTGTCATTCTTGCTGTAGCTACTAATTTACTTTGTTTGTTATTTATGCTCATAATTATATATTTAATTCAAAATTACTTTAGGCCATTTCCAAGCAAACCAAAATTAAAGCAGATATAATGCTTTCCAAAAATGCTAAAAACACATAAAACAAGAATCACTCGTTATTTGAAAAGATCCCAGTAACCACCATCATTGCTATTTTCCTGGAATTTTTTATTAAATAGTGCATTGCATTTAGGTAAACTTTAAATCTTATTTTCTTCTTTATTTAGTATCAGATTTGAAATAATCAAATTGTCTTTCTTGTTTTGAACATGTTTCGAATTTTCTAATAACACAGTTTTTTTTAAAGATGGAAAAATTGTGTTGGCACGTTTAATCATTTTTACTCCGGGAAATAATATATCCTGTTTTGCGGCAATTATTGTAATTGGTGTTTTTATTGATTTTGCTTCTTCTTTTTTAATAACCGGAACAGGACTGAAATCCATGTTAAAATTTAAAAACACTTTAGACAAATATTTAAGCGCAAATTCATCTCTTTCCGTGAAAAGTATTTTTAAGAATCTTTCAAGATATTTTTCTTTTTGGGTTTTTATGTATCGCTTCATTGGGATAAATATCTTAAATAGTGCACACAGTGGATTCCCATTGACAATGTAAGCTGGTGCAGATAAATAGACTTCCTTGATTTTGCTTTCATCATATTCAAGGGTTTTCAAAATAACCAATCCTCCAAATGAAAAACCCGCCATAGTAACATTTTCAATATTCAAGGTATCAATTATTTCATTCACCCATTTTCCGTATGATTCATCCTTCATACTTAACCTTGTCTCCGCGCTTTTGTTAGGTTGCGCAAGAACATCAACTGCATATACGCTATAAGCTTTACTTAAGTTGGGATAGGTTTCAAGTGCTATTGGTGCACAACCATTTGAGCCGTGAATAATTAAAATTGGTGGATTTGATAATTTTCCTGTAGTAATAATATTTGTTTCCCCAAAGCTGGTATTAATCTTTAGATATTTATATTCAACGTTTAATTCCTCTAATTTTTGGTCATACAGGTTTAAAATTTCTTTCCTTCCTTTCTCTGTTTTGTAAAGTGATTTCATTGTTTTTTTAGGTGATATAGGATTAGTGGTTTTTTTAGTTATAGTGAGTTCTTCTTATTCATTCTAAGTGTATGGTGAACCAATTACATGGAAAACAAGGTCAAAAGCGATATGTGAAACAATTGCAATTAGAAGTCCCCTTTTCCAAAAAATCCATCCAAAAATTGAACCTGTTATCAAATTTCCAATAATAGTTACACCAACAATAAAAGGTGTAAGCGCAATTCAATAACAAGACGGGTTTTAGCTTGTTTTGTTACTCGCTTTTTAATTGTGCTATTGGTTATTAATCCAAATTAACTAGTTTACGTTCTGTATGCCAGGGAATTAAAATTACTCAAAAGTATAGGATTTATTTACCACCTGAGTTAGTCTAAAATATCCAAAAGCATAATTTTCTGGATCCGTAATATTTATACAATTTCCTTTTAAAGGTACTGGTGTTGAACTAAATGGATTTCCAACACTATTATATTGATCAATTAAAAGTCCTACATAATTATAATATTGTTCTGAAACACCGTAAAATTCTATAGCTACACTATCTCCCGCAATAAACTTCTCTCGGTGTATGCTGGTGTCTTTTAATCTTTCATAATAAACACTAGTTAAATTACCATTTGTAAATTCATCCGACAAGCTAAATAGTACTGGCAATAAGTTATCTTGGGCTTCTATCTTTATGAAATAGTAATTTTCTTCATCTGCGGGATCATTAAAGTCTATATTCACTTCTAATGCTTCATCATCAAAACCCTTTTCTATCGTTTGATATACATCTTCTATATCAACAACAGATCTTAAAGATTCCTCGGCTATATAGGTATCTCCATCATAAATCACTTCTAAAGTATAAGCGTGATTAACTACAGGGATAAAGTTTGAAGTAGTGTAAACACCATTATTCTGGTCTGTAAAAATAAAATCAGTTCCATTTGTAACATCCGTCACGGTTACCAAAGCTCCTGTAACTATATTACTTATAGTGTTATTAAAATATGGCGTGGAGGTACTTAACTTAACAGATTGTGTATTCCCTGCTGTTCCTTTTTCCCAATTTAATGAGGCTTCAATCACTAATCTTGGAGCTGCTTCTGACACTTCTACATCTATTACATCTGTACAAGATGTGAAAAAAGCGTATATAGCTAATACTACTATAATTCTTACTGTATTTATCATTTCTATTAAAATTTAAAGTTATAGGATATTGATGGTACTATACCGAAGATTGATGTTCTTGTTGCTTCGTTAGCTCCTGTTTCTCTGTTTTGTCCGAAGGAGATGGAAGCTGCATTTTTTTGATTGTAAACATTGTAAATTCCAAACACCCATTCCCCTGTCCATCTTTTATTCTGATTTTGGTTAGGCACAAATGTGGCTGAAAGGTCCAAACGATGATAGGCTGGTAGTCTGTCTAAATTTCGCTCGCCATAACTTGCAATAGATACGCCCTCATATTCATATTGTCCATTTGGATAGGTTACCGGCCTACCAGTTTGAAATATTGCATTTGCTCCAAACGTCCATTTCTCGCTGACTTTATAGCTAACTGTTAATGACAAATCGTGTGTTCTATCGTGAGCAGATTTGTACCAGTTACCTCCATTAATTCCCGGACCTCTGGCCTTGCCTCCTAAAGTACGTTGTTCAGATTGTGAAATTGTATATCCTAACCATCCCGTAAAATCACCTTTAGATTTTCTCAATAGAATTTCTAATCCGTACGCTCTAGATTCCCCATTTAAAATCTCCGTTTCAATTGTATTTTGACCAATTAAATTTGAACCATCTATATAGTCAATTCTATTCTCAACTGTTTTATAATAGGCTTCCACTTCTAATGAATATGTTTTGTTTTTGAAGTTTCTAAAATATCCCACTGCGTATTGATCTGACAGTTGTGGCTTAATGAATTTTCCACTTGGTGTCCAAACATCTAAAGGTGTTACAGATTGTGTGTTTGACAATAAATGTATGTATTGTGCTGTCCTTGAGTATCCAGCTTTTACAGAGGAATCATCGTTTAGTTGATAAGACAATGACACCCTAGGTTCTAAATTTGAGAAAGTTTCAATTTCTTCACGCTCTTCATAGACAGTTTCTCCAATAGCTGTGCCTGCTTGGTAAATACCAAGTTCATTGTTATAAACAACTGGTTGATCATTTTCATAATTAACTATTGATTGTTCTCCTAATCGTGTAAATGAACTGTATCGCAAACCATATTGAGCAGTTAACTTATCTGTTAATTTATGCTCTGCATTTACGTATAATCCAGTTTCAAAAGCTTTCTTATGTTCTAACTGCAATGGGTTTATTGGAGAAGTTTCAGTGGTTGGACTTATTGCTCCTGGATCGAAATCATAATAAATAGCATTGGTTCCAAAATCTAATTTAAAAGCATCACTTACGTAATAATTAAGGTCGTATTTGATGTTATAATTATAAATAGATGCAACCCACTCAAATTCAAACGCATCTAATAAAAGATCGTAGTCATATTTACTATAAATTAGAGATACGTTAGAGAATAGGCGGTCATTAAAGATGTGGTTCCATCTTAAATTTCCAGATAAATTACCATAGCTACTATCAAAGCCTCCATCAAGATTGAAATCATCCCTGCCAAAATACCCTGATAAATAGAGTTTGTTGCTTTTATTGATTTCATAGTTGGTTTTTAAATTCAAATCATAGAATTTAGCACTATTCTTTTCACCTGCCGCTTTTAAAAATAGATGTGCATACGAAGTTCTACCAGCTACTAAAAATGAGCCTTTATCATTAAAAACTGGACCTTCTACTGCTAATCTGCTGGAAATTACACCAATTCCTCCCGTTAACTGAAAATCTTTACTGTTACCGTCTTTTTGTCGCACATCTAAAACCGATGAAACTCTTCCTCCATAACTGGCTGGTATTCCTCCTTTATAAAGTTTTACGTCTTTAATTGCATCTGCATTAAATATGGAGAAAAACCCTAATAAATGTGAGGTATTATATATAATGGCTTCATCCAACAACACTAAATTTTGGTCAACAGCACCACCGCGCACATTAAATCCACTGGAAGCTTCACCATTATTAGTAACCCCTGGTAACATTTGAATAGATTTAACAACATCCACTTCCCCTAAAACCACGGGAATTTTTTTAATGGTTGATATCTTCAATAAAGAGACACTCATTTGGGGAGTCTTTATATTTACGCGCTCTGATTCTCCGGCGGTAATCACCACCTCGTCTAATTGTGTTGATTCTTCGGTTATTTCAAAATCCACCGTTTGGTCTTTATCAAGAACAATTACCAGACTTTTTTCTGCAAAACCCATATAAGACACTATCATAGTGTATGTGCCTTTTGGGGCTGTTATAGAAAAGAAACCGTAGTCGTTCGTTAAGGAGCCAATGGTCGTCCCTTTTAAAAATACGGAGGCGCCAAAAGCTGTTTCACCATTACTTGCCTCCTTAACTATACCGCTAACAGTGTAGTTTTCTTGAGCAGTCAATACTGCTGTGAATAATATAAATAGCAATACTAGTTTCTTCATTATTGAAAGTGATTTAAATTAGTTGTGATTGGTTTAATTGTAGTTAGTCTTTATTCGATATTTAATAAAATAAGATGTGGTGAATCCTTTTGAAATTTAAACTTGATGGTTTATCTGGATAATCACATTTCCCTTTTTATGTCCTTGGTCAACATGAATGTGGGCCATCTTAATTTGCTCCAAAGAATAGGTTGTATCAATTACTGGTTTCAATTTTCCTCTTTCAATTAATAGTTTTATAAAATTGATATCAGCTGGAGTTTCCTTTATCACCCCTGAAGAAATATTTTTATTAGTAAAGTGGGAAACGATTGCACTACCCATCAATAGTCCCATTCCGGCACTTGCCATCAGTAGGTATCCTTTTTTGTTGAGTGATTTAAGCGCCCCAAAAAATGAGCTTTTGCCCACCGTGTCAAAAATTACATCATAGGTTTCACCGTTTTTAGTAAAATCTTCTAGGGTGTAGTCTATCACCTTGTCGGCTCCTAAAGCTTTCACCATTTCAGTATTTGCAGTGCTACAAACTGCTGTAACTATGGCACCTTGATTTTTAGCCAACTGTATTGCCATCGTACCAATAGCCCCAGATGCTCCATAGATAAGTACTTTTTGCCCGTGCTGAATGTTTGCTATCCTAAGAAAATGTAAAGCTGCCGTTGCTCCGAAAGGAATTGCCGCAGCTTCTTCATAGCTCATACTGTTAGGTTTTAAAGCTAGTACCGCATTTTCAGAAACTGATACATATTCTGCATGTGCACCAAAGTTCATTCCTGCGGAACCAAAAATCTGATCTCCAACTTTAAAGTTTGTTACTGATTTCCCTACTGCCTCAATCTCACCAGCAACAACAACCCCTAAAACAGATTTTCGCGGTTTCTTAAACCCAAAGATTAATCGAATCAAAAATGGGTCTGCTCGTCTTATTCTAGCATCACCGGAAGTAACAGAAGTTGCGTAATTTTTAATCAGCACCTCATTTTCTTTTGGAGAAGGTTTTTCGGTTTCAACCAGTTTAAGAAATTCAACTCCACCGTATTTTGTACATTCAACTGCTTTCATCTTAATAATTGTTTTGTAATAACTATGGGACAAAAGTATTTCAGGGAGCAAGTGTAGCCGTTCCGAATTATAAATAGAAAGTACGGAATTATAATTCCGAACAAAGTGGAATGTAAATGTTATGGGAAATAGAAATGTTGTTTATCCTTGTTGGGTAAGGAATTGCTTTGGTGTTAAGCCAGTTTCTTTCTTGAAGTAGGTATTGAAAACTGTTTTAGAATTAAAGCCACTTTCATAGGCTAAACCCTCAATAGTAAGGTGTCCGTTATTAGGGTCTTTTGCAATAGATTTGAAAGTTTCAATTCTGTAGTGATTTATAAACTCATTGAAGTTTTTACCGATACTGGAATTAAGCAACCATGAAAGTTGGTTCGGGTGGATCTCTATTCCTTTAGCAAGATTTCGCAAAGACAAATCTGCGTCTAAATAGGGTTTAACTTCTGAAAGATATGCTAATAATTTTTCTGAATACTCCGCAGCTTTATCGGCATCCAGTAAAGCAGTCCTTTCCGCTGTAACCTCTTCAATTTCTTCTGTTTCAAAGATTATCTTTAGAAACTCATCATATCTGCTGTCATTTTTTAATGCATCAACCAAAGGGTCGGTATATCTCAGCATCAATAAGGATGAACGTTTCTCAATGGCTTGAGATACCCATTCAAAAGCTTTATCTATTTCTCCGCTAACAGCATAAAACAAAAACAGGTAGGAGTCTGCTGTAAATCCATTCGCTTCTTTTGCCTGTGCGCAAAGTTTTTCCAAATATTCTGCAGCATTAACTGTATCCTTCTTTAAAGAATAAGCCAGTGCAATAGCGCCTGTTCTTTCACCTTCAATTACAACATCAGCTGGAATGGTATTAAAATAATTAATCACTTCATCGTATCTGCCCAGCATAAGGAGACATATAGCTTTAATTGAATGGGCAGGTATGTTCTTAGGGTTAACAGCCAGGCAGTCGTTGAGCATTTCTAGTGCTTTTACATAATCATTAATCATGTAATGGTAGTAGGCTCTAAAAAAATGAGTTTCTTCCGAAAGTGGGTTTATACTAAGTGCAATATCGAGATGTTTTTGTGCTTTTTTTCTATCTTCTGCAATGATGTATAAAAAAGAAATGAATTGCTGTGCTTCGGCATTATTGGGATTAATCTCAATTGCCTTTTTCATTTCTTTCAACGATTTATCATAATTAAATTCAATGAAAAATGCCAGATTAGATAGTTGGTAATGAACCCCGGATGAATTATCCTTTAATTCAACAGCCTGATTTGTATATTGAATCGTTTTTCTCCAAGCTTCTTCAAAAGACATAAATCCTGTTGTGCCCAAAAAGCTATAACATTCGGCAAGACCTATATGTGCTACTGTATAATTTGGATCCAATTCCAAAGCTTTCTCGTAAAGTGAGAGTGCCGTTTTCGCATCGACAGGGTTCCATTTGTTTCTTAGGAATTTAGCTTTTAAAGAGTATTCGTAAGCATTTAAGTTATCCGTCTGCGTTTCCACCAAATGTTCTTGAATTTCGAAATGACCAAACTGTTCTCTTAATTTATCTGCTATAATCAGGCTTATTTCATCCTGAATTTCAAAAATATTCTCTAGTTTTCTATCCCATGTTTCAGACCAGAAATGAAAATCCTTTTCAGCCTGAATCAGCTGGGCAGTAATTCGTAACGATTCCCCTGCCAATCGAACACTTCCTTCCAAAATGGTTGAAACGTTGAGCTGTTTGGCAATTTGTGTAATAGGTATGTTTTTCCCTTTGAAGAAAAAGGCAGAGGTACGGGAAGTAACTTTGAGTCCCTCAATTTTTGCCAAGGCATTTATGATTTCTTCTGTGATGCCATCGCTAAAATATTCATTCTCAACATTGGAACTCATGTTTATAAATGGAAGTACAGCTATGGTTTTGTCTTTCAAACTTATATCTATCTTAAATTCACTTTTATAATATGCTTCCAACTCAAGTTAATTGTAAACATATATAAGCTTTACTAAGTAGGCATTCTCCAAATTAAGGAAATTCTTTAAGTGTAATTCTCAAAGTTATCATTTCTTTTTTTAAAGAAGTATAAACCGAAGTTATTTTTTATGAGGCTTTATTTGTTCTCAGATCTCTGTTTTTAATGATACTTAGTTGTTTGGAGGACTATTCTATGGAATATATATTGCAAACCTCAACTACTTTTGTTCAAGCACTAAATCACAATCATTTTTGTTTCTCCTTTTCAATTCGGTTAATCATTTTTTTAGAATTATTTATATCTCCTTTGTCTGTATTAATTTTTATTGAGTGCTTCAATCCTATCTTTATAGTAACTATCCCCACTTAGTTCATAAGCTTTAGTCACAAACTTTATAGCGGTAGCTTTATCCCCAGTCCGTTCGTAATAATCAGCCATAGAATCATACGGATTTGGGCTATTTGGATAAAATTCAATGCCAAATTCAAAGAACATTTTTGATTTTTCAGGTTGTTCCATATCTAAACTCATATATCCGAGCATATTTAACAAATCTTCAGGATAAGGTGCAACGGAATATTTGAAATATCTTTTTAGTTTATTAGCACGATATTGTATTACTTCGGATAATTCTTCCTTTGAAGTTTCAGGCGAGTTGAATTTATCAGTATTCTCCATTTGGTACCATTTAAAAACTGAAATCAAACCATCCATTATGGATGGAAAAGGAATAGTACCATGAATATCTCTTGGGTAAAACTTCCATTCCAAGGCCAATCCGTTTTGTTTGTTTTGCGCTACTAGTTCTGAAAAAGAAACATTAGATCGTGGAAATAGGGTAAAGTCTGATGTATCCTGCATTACATTATCAATGGTAATAGTTGGATCTTGCATATTTAATTGCCCGTTTAAGGACATAAATAAAGATTTGTCTTGATAATTATTATTTGCGAGTTTGTCTTTTGCCTCTTTCAATAACTTTTGGTTATCCCAATCAAGACTTGCATCGATTGCTATATAATTAGAAAATAATTATGGGTAATTTATGAGCGTATAAAGCGTAAACAAACCTCCATAGGAATGCCCTATTAAGGTTCTAAAACTGGTTACCGGATATTTATTTTCAACAAAAGGGATCAGTTCGGTCTCTAAAAAGTTGCTAAAATTCGCAGCTTCTCCGTTTTCTTGCTCAAAGGGCATTCCGTACATCTCTGTTATTTTTGACGTTGTCAGGTCACGCACTCTATTGACATCGTTTGAAATACCAACAAGTACCATATCTGGCGTAAAACCACCACTGTAAAAGTCTTGAACATTGTTGACCGTAGGAAGCAGTACTTCTCCATCTAAAATATAAACTACGGGGTATTTTTCCTTTTTATTGGGGTCGTAAGTGGCTGGAAGTTGCACATAGATTTTCCGGTATTGCTTTAGAGTTTTTGAATATATGCTATCCAAAGCACCAATTTGTTGCAAAAATTGATCATTTTGTTTCGTTTGGCCGTATGAAGATTGTAGAAAAAAACAGCTTAAGCCAATTACTAATAATGCGAGTATTCTATTCATCATTTAATTTATTGTTCAACGTATTTATGTATTACGTTGATTAGGTTATGAAATATATATTTAAAGAAAATGGAATTATACTGAAATCCGCAAGGCTCTGAAAGCATATAAAAAGGTATGGGTTTCTTAAAAACATATTTCTTTTGAATGCAAATATAACTAAAAGATTAGTTTAAACTAATTAATTAGTTTAAAAGCGTCTATCATATTAACTTCTATATTTTTAGTTAGTTACTAACCTCAATAAAGAATGACGTAAAATATTATTTTTAATTTTTACGGTAATAATAGAGAAAGGAAGGTGCTTTTTGTGTATTCTCTATAACTGGTTTCCAGTAGTTTTAACCCGAGAATCCATATAAGCCCCAATAATTAAGCCAATTATCATTCCAAACGAAATTCCAAAAGTTATTCCCATTGATCGCTCAAAAGCAAAAAAAATAACAGCTCCAAATGCGGCTCCAAATGCCATCCCCAAAATCATTCCAAGATTGGTGTAATATCCTTTTGTTGTTAAGGAAAATGTATCCTTTAAATAACTTTCAAATTGAGTAAAAGCTTTATTATAGTATTTCTTTTTATTCTGAGGGTTGGATTTTAAATCTAAACGATCAAGTTCTGTTTCTATAAATTGAATTTCATCTTTTGAGAATTCTCTAATTTTTAAACCGTTTAGAATATGAAGGAATTTTTCGTAAACCTTCATTTCAGATTTTTTAGTCGTGTTGCTTTTTAAACTTTCGAAAAAGGTATAAGCTTCTTGTAATGTCATAATTTTTAATGTTTTCTTGGTTAGTGGCTGAGAAAATTAATTATGACATGTAAAACTTATATTTTTTTTTAAAAGTTAAAAAGCTATTAAATTCAGGACTTTAAGAAAGTATTTATTTTTTTAATTCTTCTATATCGGCCAATAATTCATCTAATTTTTTAAATACGCTGCCATAAACCAAGTTCAACCAACAACAGCTAATAAACCCCCAAAATCTCAATCCCAACAGCATCCTGCCCCAAACATTCATACTCCTCTTCCCCAAGGATCTCCAAATACCGCAGCCCGATTACGGGAATAAAATGCATTCCCTCTTTTTTCTTGACATTTCGCGCTAAAGGCATCACCAGCACTTCCGCTTTCCCCTGTTTTGATCTTCGAATGGGAACGGCTTCATAAGTCGTAAATAAATTTATATCGGGATCATACGCCAATACTAAATATATGAGCTCAAAATCCGTCGCACCCTTCGGAAATCGGGCCGAAGAAGGATCAAATCCACGCCAAGTCAATGTGAAATCCGCTTCATCTATTTCCGGATTCCCAAAATGCTGCCGTATGCCCGCTTTGGGCGTAAAGACAAATTCCCTTAGCAACATTTTACCCTTGAGCGTCTTCAGGCCCCCTCCCATGGAGCGGCTACCCTTTTCCGAAGTGGGATCCAATAATTTTACTTTGGAGCATAAACTCATCAGCCGCTGGTGGAGCATGCCAACCTTTTTAAACTTTAACAGAGGCAGTAAGGCTATCTTAAATTCTTTGACAAATAAACTGCACAACCCAAATTCATCAGAATTTTTGTAAATTCTTGGGTTTTTTTTATTATTTTCGTAAGTGAATCCTCCCATGGCTTAAAGGTGTTGGTTTCTAGATAAATATAGAACCTTTTCTCAACAAAAACAAGTATTACATGCCGACCGTAAGCCGACTCCATGCCAACCGCAAGCCGACCACATGCCGTCTCCATGCCGACCACCCTCCATAGATACTCCATAGATACTTCATAGATGCTTTATGAATACTACCTATATACTACAACAGCGCATCGGTCTTACGTCTTATGTCGTTTGGCGGTTGGCTATAGGGTGAATATGTGAGTAAGGGGAACTTGGAATTTGGAATTTGAGTAAAGGTCTTTAATCTGTAGGCTTAAGGTTTTAGATTAGTCCCAAATCGCTGGGGGCTTCATTTTCATGGCTCTCAAATAGGAAAGGAATTGTCCGGCGTGAACAGCTTCATGATATCCAATTCGCAATAAATATTTTCCAAGGTTTTTCTTGGCTCCATTTCCAGGGTGAATGATTTCCGTTTCGTTTAATTCCCTATCCGAAAATTGGCGAATGCTTTCCAAAAAGGCATTTCTATATGGTTCAGCAAATTCAATTTCGTCTGCAACACTGATGTATGGACGATTTTGCCAAGGGGTTTGATACTTTGCCATACTCCCATTATTGATTATGATATTCCATCCATAGTCGGCTTCCAGGACGTGTCTAACCATTGCTATGGCAGTCATTGCTTTGGCATCGGGTTTCCAATGGTAGTAGCTTTCAGGAAGCCCTTTCCAAAGTATTACGCTTCTTCTCCTTATCTCCGTAAGGTTTAAAATGATAAGTTCAGATTGTGTCATATTCTTAGTTTTCGGGAAAATAGGTTTACGTTCTTAGAATTATTATTTTTTTTGGGCTGAAAGGTGTAGGCTGAAAGCTTTATAATTGAACATTGAGAATTAAACCTTGGGCATTAAACCTGCAGCCGTCTCACAACCCACAACCCACAACCCACAACTCCCAACCCACAATTCACTACTAACTACTCACCACAATCACCACATTCCCTCTTTTCCGCCCTTTGTCAACATATTTATGGGCTTTAATGATATCAGAAAAGGGAAAGGTTTTGTCGATAAATGGTTTGAGGGCTGCCTGCTCAGCTAGTTGGCATAATTTCTCGAGATGCTCCTGACCCGGACTCGTCAGTGCCTTTACAGTTACAAAACGGCCTTCCTTTTTTAGAACTTTTGCTGCTTTTGATTTTGAGGTTTTTCCAACAGCATCAAAAACAATATCAAATTTTTGTTCCAGTTCTGCATAGTCTTGACGCTTATAGTCAATGGTAACATCAGCTCCCAGTTGTTTTGCCATATCAAAATTTGAACTGCTGCATACTGCTGTTACGGTGGCTCCACTTGCTTTCGCAATTTGGATGGCATAGCTCCCCACACTTCCTGAGGCACCATACACCAGTATGTTCTGTCCTATTCCCATTTTGGCTTTTTGAAGAAGGTATAAAGCAGTCATTCCGCCAACAGGCAAGGCGGCAGCTTCATTGAAACTAAGCGTCTTGGGTTTTAATGCCAATACACCCTTCTTCCGGTGTTCTGGAATACTTAGATATTCGGTATAGGAGCCCGAGGGGAGCATGGTTGGGGTGCCTAAAACCTCATCCCCCACTTTATATTTGCTAACACCCGCACCAATGGCTTCAACAATACCTGAAAATTCGTGGCCCAATATTTCCTTTTTCGGTTTGAATAGACCGTAGATAAGTCTAACAAAAAGCCAGGCTATTCCGGGGAAATCCGAGCTGCGCAACCGGACATCACCGGATGTTACGGAAGTTGCATAAATTTTGACCAATACTTCGTTGCGCTTTGGAGTTGGCTTCTCAATATCCACCATATTCAAAACACTTGGTGGGCCATATTTTTGGTAGGTAACTGCTTTCATTATTTCATTGTTATTGTCAACATTCAAACAGTAGAGTGCTGAAGTTATAGTTAAGTTTTATGATTTTCTATTTCAAATTAAAATTGTGGATTATACTTGCCAGAGCATTCTTGTTTATTTGTTTTCTTCCTGCATAAATATACGAATTGCTCGAATAGCCTCCTCTTTCGATTCCTCCTGAACAAAATGACCGCTTTCTATTTCCTCCGTTTTGGCATTTGGAAGTTTCTCTTGCCAACGTTTTAAAGAGTCCATGGTAATAAAGGTGTCTTTGGTTCCCCAAAGAATCAACCATTCTTTAGTTGCCAATAGATCCAGTTGTTCCCATTGTTTTTGATACCAATCAGAAGAACCCACCAATGCTTTTGCAAGCTTTAGCAACGAAATGCGTGAAACTTTATCGGGAAATGGTTTGATATAGTGCTGATGCACTTTTTTTGATAAGTTCTTTTTGTTTGAAAAACCTTGTCTCAAAAGTACCTTGGGAGAGAAATTCATGGTTAAGTACATAAACTTTCCCACTCGGCTATTTATAACCCTATCAATTTTTTGAGCTTCTTTGTTTTCTTCAGTAGCCCAAAGCCAAGAGTTGAATAATACAACCTTATTGATTCGTGCGTTATTTTCAATACCGGCTGCCAACCCTATGGGCCCCCCAAAGTCGTGCACGACCAAAGTGATGTTGTTAAGGTCTAATTTTTTAATAAATTCGTTAAGATTCCGGGCGTGCCATTCCGGCGTTCCGGGGACTGAGTCCGGTTTATCAGACAGGCCAAACCCTAAATGGTCTATGGCAATGCAGCGATATTCTTTTGATAGTTCTTTTATGAAATCCCTGTATAAGAATGACCAGGTGGGAGTGCCGTGAACGAAAAGAATGGTTTCTCCCTTCCCTTCATCCACATAGTGCATATTTCCTGCTTCCAATCGCAGAAATTTGTTTTCAAAGGGATAAAGCGTGGAGTTTACCCATGATTGGGAAAATGTCGTTGTGTTCATAATGCATAAAATTAAAATGTTAAGTGATCGATTAATTGTTGTTTAATTTTGATGCAAAGATCTGGCGCTTAAACCAGTTTGTTTTTGGTATATACCAAGATTTTAAATTTTAATCGTGTTGAACAACTTGCTGAAGTTGGTTGAATCAATCCGTAAATAGGAAGCCAAGTCTTTGTGGGAGACTAAATTGAAGAGGTGTGGACTTCTTTGGGCGAAAGATGTAAAACGTTGATGTATATCAAATGCCATCAATTCATAGTGCCGTTGCACCATTCCAATTAATATGCCTTCGGTCGCTTTTCTGAACAGCGTTTCTATATCCCGATGTTCTTGCATAAGTTGCTGGTGCTTTTCAAAGGGGATCCGAAGAAATGAACTTTCAGTTATGGTCTCCAAGTAATATTTTGAAGGTGTTTGGGTAAGAAAGGATTCCGGAATTCCGCTAAACGAGGGAGGATAGGTAAAGGCAATGACGTGTTGTTTATCCTCGTTTAGGTAATAGGATTTTTGAATTCCGTCTATTACAAAATACATATAACGCTCCGTTTCTCCCGGAGCTGTCATGATGGTTTTTTTAGGTGCAGTGTATTTGGTCCAATTCGCAATGTAGTCTTCAAGAATTTCTTGGTCTATAGAATATATTTTATTGAAAAATTCTTTCATTGTTCAGGATTGCATCTAACCGGCGGGAATTCTTTTCAAATATAGCAATAATTCAAATGTTGTAATTTTTTGGAGGTTGGCTATAGGGTGAATCTGTGAATCTGTGAATCTGTGAATCTGTGAGTAAGGGGAGCTTAGAATTTGGAATTGGGATTTGGAATTTGGAATTTGGAATTTGGGATTTGGAATTTTGGATTTGAAATTTGAATACAGGTCTTTAAGCTGTTGGCTGTTAGCTGAAGGCTTTGGAATTGAGAACTGGGAGTTGAGAATTGAGAATTGAATATTGAGCATTAAACCAGCACCGTCTCACAACCCACAACCCACAACATCCCTATGTCATCTATAGGCCGTATCTTTGCCAATACGTCTACATCCATAAAAAAACCTATGCCCTTTAAAAAATTACATCCCGATATACTAGAGAAGCTAGCGCAACTTGAAATAACCACCCCTACTCCTTTTCAGAGCGAGAGTATTCCTATTATAAAAAGTGGCGCCAATGTGTATTGCGTGGCCCCAAAAGATAGTGGTAAAACAACCACGCTTATCATTACCACTTTGCAAAAATTGAAATGCAGGGCTATAGGCAATGCCCCACGAGCGTTGGTTCTTGTGGAAAACAAGGAAATTGCCACCCAATTGTATGATGCTTTTTTATTTTATACCAAAGAGACTTCGTTAAGGGTATATGTTGGCTATGAAGAGCTGCATAACGATGT
>JBLWYD010000024.1:23295-46059 GCA_048267165.1 Bacteroidota bacterium | reverse complement strand
TTACGAAAAAAAAGCATCCGCAAGATCTTCAACTATAGTATAATACTCACTAAGTTGTAATTTAAAACTTTCATCTTGATCATTAATACCAAATATATAATTTAAAAAATCATCTATATTTGTTAGCAACTCATGTGTATTCTCTGAATTTATAACTTCAGCTATTATATTGTTTGGTACAGACCTAAAATATATAGCTTTAGCTGCCATATACGCTGGACTCCATAATATAGAGATTTTATCAAAACACCCATTATACCTATTACTTTTATGGATCTTCTTTAAATGTTGAAGAATTTCTAAATAATCCGAATGATAATCACTTGAATTATCTTCTTCCATCGATATTATAATAGTATCGTTATCCATCTCTACCTCTATTGTTTAATTTAAAATATATTATAATTCTTAGTGAATTATTTCAAAGGCAAATTAATTTTAATTTAAGTGCTAGTCCATACTCATAAAGGAGTAGATTTAAACTATTTTATACTTGAAGTGAATAGTAATGGATGTTCCTACTTCAAATGTGCTTTCAATAATTATATTGCACTCGAATTGGACAAAGTAATCTTTAACTAAACTTAAGTCAACTCCTGATTCAGTTTTTAAATCATCAAAGTTGATTTGGTAGTGACTAGATTGGAGTATTGCTTCTATTTGTACTTGGGACATTCCTTTACCTGAATCTGAAATATCGAATATTTCACAATCATCTTCTGTGCTTGTGTATATAGTGATTAACTCACCGCTTGGTGTATACTTGATGCTGTTCTGGATTAAGTTACGAACTATTGTATATAATAAATTTGAATCGGTGAGAATGGTAGGAATTTCCAAATCAGAAACAATTCGAAGGTTTTTTGCATTCCATCTCCTAACCATTCAAGTAATGCTTCCTTACCTTCACCACCAAAGTAGATGAAACAGATAAACGTCCACTTATATCTCTTACAGATTTACCTTGTTCTATTAATGATATAATCTTCTTCGTCTTTGGCTTCTCCATAAACTTGGCAACTGATTCGGTATCACCTTTCTTTCTACCTAATTTACCTCCATTTCTTAGATAAGCATCACGTCCCATTTTAGTACGTAGCTTTAGATTATCTAATTCCATTTCATATAATGCTGACATAACAGAAGTAATTAGCTTCCAGATTTGATTAGGTTCACCATTTACTTTGGATGTTATACCCATGGATAGTACTTCTACATTTACATCATGTTCATCTAACCAAGAAATCGTGTTTATAGAATCAACAGTATTCCTGCCAATATCTCTTAATTCAGGAACCGTTAATTTTTCTACTTTACCATTCTCGACTAATTCAACTACTTTAGCTGCTTCCGTTCTTTCTTTGAATGGTTTAGTTCCTGATATACCTTTATCAAAATATATCTTATCATATTTAGTAGTATCAGTACTGAATCTCTTTCCATGTTGTTGATCAGTTGATGTTCGTTGGTACTTTATGTTCATTTGGTGTTTTTATTTGAATGTATGATATTTAACAGTACGGGAAGTGTCTGAGTTTGTTGCTATTAGAGGAAATGTTGGTGATGATGGTGTCCTGATTCTAGTTACAATCAAAATCGGGACATAGCTACCTTTATAGAAGCTATTCTTCTTCTCTATATCTAAAGATTAGTATATGCTGCTTGCCTGCCCCCCTTCCTCTATAACACTCAACTCGGTAATCAGTAATACTATATAGAATATGTTACCTAGATAAACAGCACAACCAACTACTACCAAAACAACTAAAAATACCTAGATAAACGAAATCCACAGTTTTTAACGAAAATACTAAAACATCTGTGTTCCTATACTACCACTACTATTACTACTCTATTTTTTTTACTTTTTAGTAAAAAAGGAAATAAAGTATAGAAAAGACAGGAATCCCTTGGTACATAGTAGATACAGCTAATCAGGAAGTGCTGAGTGGGTGTGGAGAAAAGAGAAAAGTGTTGCTAATACCTCTAACTTACTATATTCCAACTAATTATACAGGCAGGTGCTTGGAAGGGGAAAGGGCGAAACAATGGGAATCAGCTCATAAGTATGGATATGTACCTAATACCAATAATAACAAGCCAAATTATAGACACCAAACAAACATAATAATGCTTATAGAACCAATATTTACTACTGAAAGTGTTGAAATACGAGCTAAAACAGCAATATCCACAGATAAAGAAAGGATGATAAAGAAGAGAGAAATGTGCAGTGGTTTCTACTAAAAAACCCAAATGGATTCAAATGGAAAATAATTTAGATATATAGTATACCAAATATAATTAAATATTATGTACAAAGATATACGAAAGGGGTTCAAGCTACGACAAGGCCCTGCACTGAATGCAGTGAAAGATATAGTAGCAAACACTTACCGAAATATAACAGGAGCGATAGAGTTTCTGATATTGAAGGGGTACGAACGGTTCAAACAAGAACAATCCATTATTAACGGATGTGAAGATTCTGTTGGTATAGAGAGGAAAGACGGATGTAGTAATTGCAAATGTGACGGAGGTGGACAATGAAAGTAGCATTGAATAAAGCAAGTGTTGAAATGAAGAATAAGGTTAATAATATGCGTATGTTCAATACCTGTTTCAAGAACTATGAAATAACTCAAGAAGAATTCTATGAAACAGTAGCTGTTGAAGGATACACATTCTGTATTGCTAGATTAGAAGAAGATGAATATGGATACTGTCATAGGGTGAAAGTTGGGTTTAAAAGCTGTGATGTTATTGCTGTTGATATAGATAATACTTCTGAAGATAGTTATTGGTCTTATGAAGAAGCAGTAAATGATCCGTTTGTAGTTAAATATACATCGTTTATATATTGTACTCCATCTAGTACTTTGGAAAGAAATAGGTTTAGGATAGTGTTTCAGTTACCTGATACTGTAACTGATAGAGATGTATTAAAGGTAATGATTGATGCTCTAATTGCTAAATTTAATGGTGACAAAGCAGCTTCATGTTATGCTCAATCATTCTTTGGTTGCACGAATAGTAAATCAGAATTTTTTGGAAATACATTTGATAGAAATGATTTAGAAGAAATGGTTGCTGAATATGAATTTGAAGAATCAGATGAAAGAAAGGAAATTGAATCTTCTGATTTAAAGAATATTAAACTGACATTAGATGATATAGTTGAAATCCTAGATTATATATTTAAAGATGGAAAAATAGAGAATTACAAATGGTTTGTAGTTATTACAGTACTATTTGCTTATTGTAAGTTAAGTCCTGATGTTATTAAAGAATTGTTGTCTAAATATTTTAAAGATTTAGGTGATGTTGACCTTAAGATAAAACATGCCGATAAGTATCTGAAAGGTAAAACAATTGCTAGTCTAATATACATTGCAAAACAGAATGGTTATATAGTACCAAAGCATTTAGATTTACAACGAAGAGATATTAAGTTTTGGGATATTGTTGAACAAGGAAGTGAGAAAAATCGCATATTACAAATGCGAATATTAAGTAATTAAATAATTCAATACTAGAATTTCTGTTTGGTTCAGATGTTAATATTTAATAATTTGGAATATGTTAAGAATCAGATACATAATAGCTGTACTATTACTTGGACTTAATTTCACATTTTTAGTCCATAATCTAATACCTCATATTCATCATGTGCATATAGATAGTACTTTATCCTCAGATAATCACCATCATGAACACAATGATAGTGGAAATCATAACGATGAAGATTTAGTTTCATTTCTATTAGATACTCATTCACATGATTACAATGTATTTCCTGAACATGTACTGGTACCTCTTAAAAATAAATTAGAGTTTGTATTACAAGACAGTCCTCATAAAATAATTTATTTAAAGCCCTTCAAACGTGATTTTACAACTTCAAGTTTGACTTATTATCGAACCGTCAGGCAGTTTAAAAATAATCAATTTGATATTAGTTCGTACCTATTACGAGCTCCTCCTACATTAGTATAACATGATAGATTTAGAATAGCACATTTGTAAATAACGGTGTTATAACTAAGTCTATATCTTCAAATGTACTAACTTATTAAAGGCTTTGAACAAAGCTACTTACTAATCAAAAACAAAGAATTAAAATGTATTTCAGAATCACAATTGTATTGTGCTTATGTCTTATTGTATCAGAACTAATGGGTCAGCCAAATGATATAATAACTAAAGTACAGTCATTCGAAAAAAATAACATCGAATTGAAATCTATACTCAAAGATATTAAAAGTAAAGAATACTCTTTAAGCAGTTCTAATAACTATAGTGACCCAGAATTAGAATCTTATTATTTGCCTTACGGCAATAATAGTACTGGTGATTATTTGGAATTACAATTAAGTCAGTCCTTCGAGTTTCCATTAGTTTATAGTTCTAGGAACAAGCTATTAGATGTAAAATACGATGAATTATCAATGCTATATAAGGTTCGAAGACAGGAAACCCTGCTTTATATATATAATAAGATATTGGACATTTTACATATAAATAAAATGATAACAATCGAAAGCGAAAGACAGGAAAAGGCAAAGATCATTCTAGAACAATCAAAAACATTATTTGAAAAAGAACAAATAGGTATTTTAGACTATAACAAATCAAAAGTCAAATGGCTACAACATAAATTCAAAATTCAAAAATTAGAACGTGAAAAGCAGAACCTAATCTCATTAATTACATCACTAAATGGCAACCAAGAATTAGAATTTGGACTAGAAAATCTGAGTACCAATCTGGAAGTTGACCCACTTGAAGTTTTATGGGAGAATAAAATTCAAATGGATCCTACTTTTAATATATTATCATTACAAGAGAATATTGCTGAAGCGGAATTGAATTTGGATAAAAATTCTTGGTATCCTGATTTAAAACTAGGTGCTAACTATCAGGGTTTTTCTGGAAATGCTAACTATGGTTTTTACGGGGGTATAAGTATACCCCTTTGGAACAATAGCAACAAAGTGGAGTCTTCAGAGAATAAACTAGAGTATAATAGAATGAGCACTATAGTTCAAACTCAAAAAGAAAACGTGTCTTACAGGAATAACTATAATCACTTTAAATCTTTACTTGAAGAGTACAATGAATATAGTAATACTTTAGGTGCGATTAATAGTACTGAGTTACTATTCAAAGCTTATAGCTCAGGAGAAATACCCTTTACAGAATACAACATGGAATTAGAATTTTACCATAACGCACAAAACAAGATGTTAGATATGGAAAATGAACTAAATCATTTGAAAGCTGAATTATTAAAACATCAAATATAAAAATTATATAAAAGTGAAAAAATGAAAAAAATACTGATAATAATGCTAGGATTATTAATGTCCTGCAATCAACATAGTGATGAAAATCATGCCCACGATTCGGAGGGTAATCATATCGAATCATCTGCTGATACACCGAGATTAGATTTTACTATTTGGACAGACGACTCCGAACTTTTCGTTGAGTTTCCAGCTTTAATAAAAGGTAAATCGAGTAGATTAGTTGCACATTTTACTAAATTGATTGGTCACAAAGCAATCGAGAATGGTACAGTGACAGTTAGTTTAATCAATGCAAACGAGACTATTAGTGTTACAGTAAATAGTCCATCAAGGTCTGGTATCTTTTTACCAGAAATAACACCAAAGAACGAAGGGAAATACAAACTTGTTTTTGACCTAAATTCCAATGTTTTGAAAGATAAGATTGTCATAGACGAAGTTCAAGTATTTGCTACAAAGAGTGATGCAATACGAATATTAGGAGACGATCATTCCGATGATGGTTCAATTTCTTTTCTAAAAGAACAAGCTTGGAAAATGGAATTTCAAACGAACTATGTAAAAGAACAAGAAATATACGAAACTATAAATACATTTGGAATATGGAAAGTTAGTCCAAAAAATCAGATAAACTTGATTGCAAAAGCAACTGGAATTGTAAATTTTGTAAAGAATAACTTAACTAACGGAGCTAAAGTAAAAAAAGGAGAAGTATTATTTGAGATTAGTAGTAATGGTTTTACTACTAGAAACCTAAGTACTGAAATTGAAAATGCGAGAGTAACACTTGATCAAATTAAGGCTGAATACTTACGAAAGAAGAGTTTGAATGAAGACCTAATTATACCTAAATCTGAACTTGAAAAAGTGGAGAAGCAATACTTATTAGCTCAAAGGAATTATCAAACTTTGTCAAATGGCTTCAAAGGAAATGCTAAATCTGTCGTAGCACCAGATGATGGATACGTAAAGTTTATAGCTGTTGAAAATGGTGATTTTATAAATGAAGGAGAGAAGTTAATCACTTTAACTAATTCAAAACCTGATTTTCTTGAAATACAAGTTAGTCCTGAGTATTTATCTTCGTTAGATAATATACATGATATTAGGTATCAGACAAATCAAGATAATTGGTCAAATCTCTTAAAGAATAAAGGGACTATAGTCTCAGTTGATAGAAATATATCTTCAGCTAAACCGATGTTAACAGTTTATTCACAAGTCAATGATATAATCAATCTACCAGAGGGTAGTTTCACAGAAGTAGTTTTAGAAGTAGGAGAGTCAAAGAAAGGAATAACAATACCTTATACTGCTTTATTAGAGGACTATGGTAACTATTCACTAATTGTTCAAATCTCTGGAGAAAGTTTTGAATTAAGAAATGTATCAATAGGCAAAAGATATGGAAATGAAATTGAGATTGTAAGAGGATTGAAAGACGGGGAAATGGTAGTTACTAAAGGAGCGTATCAAGTAAAGATGTCTTCATTGTCTAATCAAGCACCAGCACATGGTCATGCTCATTAAATAAAGGATTAACAATGTTAAATAAAATACTTTCATTTTCATTAGAAAACCGTATTGTCGTGTTATTTGTAGCTTTGCTTCTTAGTTTAGCAGGAATATATATAGCAAAGAATATGGATGTCGATGTTTTCCCAGATTTATCAGCTCCGACTGTAACTATACTAACAGAAGCCCATGGTCTAGAATCAGAAGAAGTCGAAAAGTTAGTTACTTATCAGATTGAAACGGCTATGAATGGTACTTCTAATGTAAGACGTATCAGATCATCCTCAGCGGCAGGAATATCAATAGTATGGGTTGAGTTTGAATGGGGAACTGATATTTATAGAGCACGGCAAGTAATAAGTGAACGAATACCTACAGTACAAGAAAACTTACCAACTGGTGTAAGTACCCCTGTTATGGCTCCAATCTCTTCTATAATGGGTGAAATCATGTTACTAGGTATAACATCTGATAGCTTATCCCCAATGGAGTTAAGAACTATATCAGATTGGACTATACGACCAAGACTCAAATCAATAGCAGGAGTTGCTAACGTTGTAGTCATAGGAGGTGAGTTTAAAGAATATCAGGTATTAGCAAATCCAGATAAACTTAAATTTTATAATATAAGTTTAGATGAATTATTCGAGAAGGTAAAGGAGAGTAATATTAATTCGTCTGGTGGGATATTAAACGAGTTTGGTAAACAGTACATTATCAAAGGTAGTGGAAGACTAAATAACCTTATTGATTTAGAAGAGTCAGTACTTAAAAAAACAGATGGACAAACTGTAAGGATTAAAGATGTTGCTACAGTAAGAATAGGTGCCTCAGATAAAATTGGTGATGGCTCATTAAATGCTTCACCTGCGGTTATTATGACTATTTCAAAGCAACCTGAAGTTAATACATTAGATCTTACAAAGAAACTTGATAATGCTATATCAGAATTAAATAAAACACTTCCACAAGGGGTTGTGATAAAGAACAATATCTTCAAACAATCAAATTTCATTGATGCTTCTATTGAAAATCTACAAAGCACATTGTTAGAAGGCTCATTTTTTGTTGTTCTAATTCTATTCATATTTTTGATGAATTGGAGAACTTCCATAATCTCATTAATTGCGATCCCATTATCTTTATTTATTTCAATTATAGTCTTGTATTTATTAGACTATACCCTGAATACAATGAGTTTAGGAGGTATGGCAATAGCAATTGGTGCATTAGTTGATGATGCCATAATTGATGTAGAAAATGTTTTCAAAAGACTACGAGAAAACTATAGAAAACCTAAAGAAGAACAGATGGGTATAATACAAGTTACAAAAGAAGCATCAATGGAGATTAGGAGTTCAATTATAATAGCAACACTTATTATAATAGTCTCCTTCATCCCATTATTTTTCTTGAGTGGTATGGAAGGCAGATTATTACAACCTCTCGGAATATCATTTATAACTTCGATTATCACATCACTTTTTGTAGCTATAACAGTAACGCCTGTGTTATGCACATATCTTTTGAAAAATGAAAAGTTACTTCAGAAAAAAGCTGATGGAACTCCAGTTGAGAAGTGGTTGCAAAACAAATATAATACTATACTTGAAAATGCATTAAGATTCCCTAAATCAATAGTTATTCTTACTTTTTCTTTGTTCTGCTTTAGTATAGTTATATTTCTTCAATTAGGAAGAAGCTTCTTACCAGAATTTAGTGAAGGTTCCTTAGTAATAAGTGCAGTAGGAATGCCAGGTATGTCACTAGATGAAAGTAATAAAAATGGGAAACTGATTGAAGAATTATTACTTGAATTCCCCGAAATTTCTGTTGTAACTCGTCGTACTGGTAGAGCGGAATTAGATGAACATGCACAAGGTGTAAATGTAGCTGAAATAGATGTTCCATTTATCTTGAACAGCAAAAGTAAAGAAGAGTTCTATAGTGAAGTTCGTAACAGACTAAGTTTAGTTCCAGGAGTTAATATTACAATTGGGCAACCAATAGGACATAGAATAGACCACATGCTTTCAGGAACTAGAGCAAATATAGCTATTAAAATATTTGGACAAGATTTTCAAAACTTATATAAAATTGGAACTAGAGTAAGTTCAGAAATAAAAGATATAGAAGGAATTGTAGACGTTTCAGTTGAACAACAAATAGAAGTACCGCAGATTAGAATTATCCCTAATCGACAAGTTTTATCAGCGTATGGAATGAGCGTTGGAGCATTAATGTCACAAATAGACATTGCATTTTCAGGTGAGAAAGCAGGAGATGTTTATGAAGGGCAGAAATACTTTGATTTAAAAGTACGATTACAAAAAGATAAAAGGAATTCAATTGAATCCATAAAAAGATTATTAGTAACATTACCAAACGGTGTTAAACTACCAATTAATGAAATAGCAAGTATTAATTCTGTAAGTAGTTCTAATACTATAAGTAGGGAGAATATTCAACGTAAAATTGTTGTTTCTGCAAATGTTCAAGATCGAGATTTGAATAGTGCTGTTAATGATATTCAAAAACAACTCGAGTTGAACTTACAACTACCAGAAAATTATAGAATTGAATATGGAGGTCAGTTTGAGAGTGAAGAAAAAGCATCAAAATTACTAACCATAACAGCTGTTATTGCCATTCTTATAATATTATTCCTACTTTATTTTGAATTTAAGGATTTGAAATTATCTTTTATAGTTTTGTTGAATTTACCATTAGCTTTAATTGGAGGTATTATTATAGTCTATTTTACTTCTGGAATCATTAACATTGCTGTTACTATAGGTTTCATTAGTTTATTTGGTATTGCTACAAGAAACGGTATTTTGCTGATTTCTCGTTATGAAGACTTAAAAATAACAGGATTAAGTGGTAGAAATTTGTTGTTAACAGGAGCAAGAGATAGATTAAATCCAATTTTAATGACAACATTTACTACAGGTCTAGCACTAATTCCTTTAGCATTAAAATCAGGTGAAGCTGGGAATGAGATTCAAAGCCCTATGGCTATAGTTATTCTAGGAGGGTTATTAACAGCAACAATTTTGAATTTAATAGTTATACCTTGCGTATATTTACTATTGAAAGTTAATAGAAATAAGTTAGACTAATTATAAATCAATAGATATATATAATAACGATAGACCTCATATGAGTCTGTATGTGAAAACTCCAAAGTAGGTATATGATAATTATTATTGCAAATTATAAACTGTCAACTAATATTAGGATAAGACCCATCAATTTACACTTAATTGCAAAAAATAGTGGTACTAATCATATTAAGAAAATATATAAATCGAGCTAAATTTTAGTTCGATTTTTTTATTTATCTTTGGCTATCTCAATTACATTTATTAGCTTTGCCTAACAATTATAATTAATTATAACTAAAACGATGAAAAACAATTATTTAATATTCTTATTATCTTGTACTATTTTAGCAAGTTGTAATGTCATAGATAGTACACCCATCGAGGATAACAAGACACTTGATGGACCAATTGAAGGATTAACATTAGTAGAGAACTCACAATTTGTTCGAGGAGACGAGGTATTCAATAACAAAGTATTTACTTCTAAGAATGGATTGGGTCCTATATTTACAGCAAATTCTTGTGGAAGTTGCCACTTTTCTGACGGTAAAGGTCATCCATTTATGAGCTTTTTCCGTTATGGTCAATCTGACGAAAATGGTAATACATTCTTAGACAAAGGAGGTCCACAATTACAAGATAGGGCTTTGCCTGGATATAAACCCGAATCAATGCCAGCAGGAGTTACTTTCAGTAAGTTAATTGCACCTGCAGTATCAGGGCTTGGCTATTTACAATTTGTACCTGATGAAACGCTACTAGCACTTGCCGATGAAAATGATAATAATGGAGACGGCATATCTGGTCGTCCCAACTGGATAGAAAAACCTGAATATTCCCCACTAAGAACTAATCAAATTGAGAAGAATGGTAAATACATAGGCAGATTTGGCAAAAAAGGTGCAGCATTTGACTTGTTACACCAAGTGGCAAACGCTTATAATCAAGACATTGGTATCACTTCTATATTCGAGCCACACGATACATATACAGGTCAAGAAATAGACCCTGAGATAAGTACACAAGAAATCCGAGATGTTGTATTTTATCTAGAAACATTGAAGGCACCTATTAGACGAAACAAAAATAAAGCTGAGGTTATAAAGGGAGAGAATATATTTATCAGTATCAAATGTGGCAGTTGTCATACGCCCAAATTAAATACTGGTCCATCCCTTTTGGCTGCACTCTCTAACAAAGAATTTTATGCCTATACTGATTTGCTATTGCACAACATGGGTGCAGAATTAGATGACAAATATACTGAAGGTAGTGCCAGTACAGACGAATGGAAGACGCCTCCATTGTGGGGACTTGGTCTGTCTAAGGAATCGCAAGCAGGTCAATATCATTTATTGCACGATGGTAGAGCAAATTCGATAGAGGAAGCAATTCGATATCACGGGGGCGAATCCGAACAGAGTCGTACTATGTTCAATTCACTTAGCAAAGAAGACAAAAAAGCGTTGTTACTATTCTTGGAGAGTTTATAGATGAACAGAAGAACTTTTATAGGAAATAGTTGTTTGACGTGTTTGGCTGTTACTATCGGTTCTACATTATTGCAATCGTGTAATTCGATAAAAACTGTAAACGCATTTGAGGAAAATGGCAACCTGATAGTAGAAAAATCAGAGTTTACTAATCAAGAAACTAATGAAGAATATAACTCTCTGATAGTCACTTCCAACTATCTAAGAACCCCAATAATACTATTCAAGAAGAGCAATGGTAACTACGACGCATATTCGCTGGAATGCACTCACAAAAAAGTAAGGTTAGATTTGGTAGGTAATAAACTAGAATGCTCAGCACATGGTAGTACATTTGATAAAGAAGGGAAAGTTCTAACTGGGCCAGCTAAAAAAGATTTAAAAAAATACTCTACCGACAATACACCTACTACTATTATAATAGGATTACAATGAAATATATCTTCATATTAGCTTTACTTTTCACAATTGTAGCTAAATCTCAACAAGACTCTATATCAAATCCAACCAAATTAAATATGGAAGCAGTATATGATAGACCATTTATAGTAAATAATTCAACAACTTCCATAGGTGGCTATATAACGGCAAATTATTTCAGAGATGTAGAAGACGGAATTTCCGAAGGGAATAGCTTTAGTATGCCACGTTTGACATTGTTTGTTAATTCAAATATTTCAGCAAATATAAATTTTTTAACAGAATTAGAAATAGAAGAAGGGGGCAAAAGTATAGCAATCGAATTTGCAGCACTTGACTTTGTACTAGACCAAATGCTTACTTTGAGGGGAGGTATATTGATGAATCCAATTGGCTCTTTCAATCAAAATCATGATGACCCAAAGTGGGAATTTGCTAGACGTCCAGTTTATGCTACTCAACTATTACCAGCTACATTTAGCTCCGTTGGTTTTGGACTTTATGGAAAGTCTAACATTGATAATTGGACTTTTGGGTACGAGGTGTATTTAACCAACGGATTTGACGAGGGTATAATAGATAACGAACAATCTAAAACATATTTACCCGCTGTAAAAGATAATTTCGACCGATTCGAAGAAAGTAGCAATGGAAGACCAATGTTTACAGGTAAAATTTCGGTTAAGAACCAATACCTAGGTGAGGTAGGTCTATCGACTATGTTAGGTGAGTATAATATTTATGAATTAGATGGGCTGGACGTAGCTGAAGCAAATAATCTTGTGGTTTTTGCCATTGATTATAATAACACTATTCCAGTTATAGATACTAAGATAATAGGTGAAATAGCTTGGATCAATCTTGAAGTACCTAATACGTACATATCTCAATACGGTGAAAAACAATTTGGTGGTTATGTGGACATAGTAAAGCCACTTGGTAAGTTTAATTTTATGACCTTTAAGGATATTGGAACTAATATCGCATTCCGAGTAGATTATGCTGATTGGAATGTAGCAAAATTTATAGAGACTGGTAATAATGTAGGTGATGAGTATTTTGCTCTAACTCCTGGTTTTAGTTTACGCCCAGACCCAAATACAGTAATTAGAATCAACTATAGTTATGCTTGGGCAACTGATTTTTTGGGCAATAGTCCTACTGAGATAAGTTCAATCACAATAGGAATATCTAGTTATTTTTAGTATGAAGATTATTACTTTTTCTTTTTCAAATCTAAAAATTCTTGATTATTTAAAGTTCGTAATCTAAGTCCAGCATTTTTAACATTTTCAGATAAATCAAACAAGGACTCGGTTTCGAAAAGATCTTTTAGTACATTTCTGTGAGCTGTCCAACTATCATTCTAAGGACTGGGTTTATAGACACCACTTCCTTCTAATCCATTTGCAAATTCTGTAAATAAGTCCATTTCATCAATAGCAGCTATTATTTTCAACCTTCTTTCAATAAATGGTCTCATTAATTCTGAAGACATACAGTGTCCAGTTAGCAATTGATTATAAAATAACTCTTGAACTAACCTATAATATAGGCTTATAAAATCATTGATTTAATAAAACAAAGCGTAGTTACAGCGGAGAATATAAACCGACAATACTAATTCAAGACTGTAGGTTTTTTGTTTTTTTTATCCATACCATTTCATACGTTGTAATCTAACTGCATTCAAAATAGCTAATAATGCAACACCTACATCTGCAAATACTGCCTCCCACATTGTAGCTAAACCACCTGCTCCCAAAATCAGAACTATTACTTTTACACCAAACGCCAAACCTATATTCTGCCAAACTATTTTTCGTGTCGAACGACCTATTTGTATTGCTCTAACCACTTTTGATGGTTGGTCGGTTTGAATAATGACATCTGCGGTTTCAATCGCTACATCACTACCTAATCCGCCCATTGCAATTCCCACATGGCTTGCCGCTAAAACTGGTGAGTCATTAATTCCATCTCCAATAAAAGCGATTTTGTTTTCTGGATTTTGTTTTAATATTTCAACTTCATTCAGTTTGTCTTCGGGCAATAATCCTCCTTTGGCTATTTCAATATTTAATTCGGAAGCTACTTTTTGAGTGATGGAATCTTTATCGCCAGAAAGCATCATTATATTTTTAATTCCTACTTTATGTAATGCAGTAATGGTTTCTTTTGCATCTTCCTTTAATTCGTCTGCAATGACAACATAACCAGAAAACTTATTATCGATTGCTACCAATACAATAGATTCAACAATGTTTTCGGTTTCGTTAAGAACTTCAACATTATTTGCAGTCATTAAAGCCTTATTTCCAACTAAAACGCTATTACCGTTTACAATGCCTTTCAAGCCTTTTCCAGCAATTTCTGAAACTTCTATAGCCTCAAAATCTGCTCCGTCTCCTTTATATTCTAAAATAGCTTTGGCTATTGGATGTGTAGATTGTTCTTCCATCGCCATCAAGTATTTCATAAATTCAGTTTCTTCCCAACCTATCGCTTTGACTTCCTTGATTTTGAAAACACCTTTGGTTACTGTTCCTGTTTTGTCCATAACCAACATGTTTATTTTGGTCATTGCATCGAGAAAGGATGCACCTTTAAATAAAATACCATTTTTCGAAGCTGCTCCCAAACCACCAAAATAGCCTAACGGAATAGATATTACTAAAGCACAAGGACAAGAAATTACAAGAAAAATTAAGGCTCGATATAACCAATCTCTAAAGACATAATCATCAACGAATAAATAAGGTAAGAACGTAACACCAATTGCCAAAAACACAACGATTGGCGTATAAATCCTTGCAAATTTTCTAATAAATAATTCGGTTTTTGATTTGCGAGCTGTAGCATTTTGAACCATATCAAGAATTCGTGCAATGGAACTGTCCTTAAATTCTTTTGTGGTTTCAATTTCAATCACGCCATCGAGATTGATACTTCCCGCAAAAACTTTCTCGTTTTTTGAAATGGTGTCAGGTTTGCTTTCGCCTGTCAAAGCTGCTGTGTTAAAAGAGCCTTTTTTGGAAAGTAGAATACCATCTAGAGGAACTTTCTCGCCCACGCGTACTTGTACTTTTTCTCCAATTTCAACCGTTTCTGGATTAACCGAAATGTAATCATTGTTGCGATATACTAAAGCCTTATTAGGTCTTACATCGAGCAATGCTTTAATATTAGATTTTGCTCTGTTGACTGCTGCGTTTTGAAACAACTCACCAACTGCATAAAACAACATTACTGCAACACCTTCGGGATATTCGCCAATGATAAATGCGCCTATTGTGGCAATGGACATTAAAAAGAATTCTGTAAAAACATCTCCTTTTTTTATACTTTTCCAACCTTCTTTTAATACTGGGAATCCTACTGGTAAATAAGCAATGCTGTACCAAACAATTCGTAACCAATCTTTAAAAAATGGAACATCAAAATAATCTAAAGCGATACCAATAATTAGCATCGTAAAACTTATTATGGCTGGTATATACGCTTTAAAATTATTGGGTTGACCACCATGGTCGTGACCATCATCGTGACTGTGTTCTTTTTCAGAATTTGGATTGATGTCTTTTAAATTAAGTTTCTTTTTTTTCATCATAAATTTATTGGTTAATCCAAAGTATTGCTTTTTCCTTGTTTTCTAAATCAAAATATTTTACTTCGGAACTTGTAAAGAAATCCGTTGCTTTTGCAGCCCATTCTTGCCATTTTTTTTCGCCCACAAATGCTATTTTCCCGTAGTCTGAAATATGTGCGCTATCTACTTTTATATCTTCCCAAAAACCTTTTAGGGTATAACCTTCAAAATCTTCCATTTCAAAATAGAAGTCAACTTTATCGCTGTTTTCTAATATAATATGAATGAGAGAATGTATTTTTTCAACATCATCTTTAGTAATTTTATCACTTATTAGTGCTGAAATTAAATTGTCTTTCTCTGTTTTGTTTATTTGTATCATAATTTTAAAATTTAATGGCTATAAAATATTTTTTATTCTTTATATATTTCTCGCTTTACTAAGTGCTTCCCAACCTTCCTTGAAAGCATAAGGAACAATAAGTAGGGCTGCCACAGGGTCTGCCCACCACCAACCAAATTGATTAGCTAAAAGCAAACCGCCAAGTACAACTACAGTTTGGTAAAGGCATATAAACGTGTCCTTGGCATCAGCCAACATTGCTGGACTATCAAGCTTTTTCCCGTATTTTCTTTTAAAAAAAATTAAAATAGGATTTACTATTAAAGAAATTAAAAGAATAATTAAACCCATTGTACTCCAACTGGCAATTTCTTTATTAATCAATTTTGAAATAGAATCATAAGAAATAAAGATACAGACTAACCCAAAAGAGGCTGCAATTACAAATAGCGTAATTTTCTTACGTTTTTTTACCTTTTTTTCATCAATTCCTTTCAGTTCACCGTGTAGCCGCCAACCCAAAGTTGCTGCACTTATCACTTCTATGGCACTATCTAATGCCCAACCTATAAGTGCAGAACTATTTGCAGTTATGCCTGCAATTAGCGACACCACCACTTCAACAACGTCATAAATAACATTCCATATTTGTATGGTTCTTGCTTGTTTTAAATCTTGTTTTCTTTCCGACTTCATAATTTTAATGTTCTTGTTCTAATTCAACTACTCTAGATTGTGCAAAACATAATACGTATTTTTTCATTAAATATCAATCGGTTTATTACAAATCATACCGCTTCAACGAATTTCCAGTTTTGATTTGATAGGCATCTTCAATGTTGGAAATATAAATAATCCCATCACCTCGTTCTCTTGTTATGGCATTTTTGCAATTTATTTGAATTACATTTTGGCTTCTTCATTTTGACACACCAATTCCTGTTTTATGATTGGATTACTGTTTGATAGTATTTCAAGATTATACATTACATCAGCTGTTTCATATTTTCCAGTACCTTGTCCTTTAGAAAGAGTTAAACTATCGTAGCCTGCTGATTCAAGTTCTGCAACTACTTTAGAAATTACTAAGGGTTTTATAAGTGCTTTTACTTCTTTCATTTTTAATCTCTTAAAACGTTAATTATTTAGATAAATATTTATTTAATGTTCGTGTTCTAATTCGCCTGCTTTAGATTGTGCATACACATAGTATGCTCCTTTGGTAACAATCTGCATTCCTTCAGGTATTTCTTCTAATATTTTTATGGCTGTAAAGCCATTGTCGGTTGCTCCTGGAATTACTCTTATGGTTGTAAATTCTGTTTCTTTGTCATCATTCTCTTTTTTGGCTACATAGATAAATGAGTTTTCTCCATCCTTGATTATTGCTTTCTCAGGTACTGCTGTGGTTGTGTTGTCATTGAGCCATATTTTGGCATTTATAAAAAGGTCTTTTAGAAACAATGGTTTTTCGCCTTCTAAATGACCGTGTACACGAACGGTTTTTGTTTTGTTATCGAATTCTTTGCCAATAACACTAATTTCACCATTGTAAACAGTATTACCCAAAGCAGGTACGGTGTAACTTATTTTTTGACCAATCTTTAAACCTTCAATATCTTTTTCAAAGACATCTAATTCTAAATGTAAATGCTCAGAAGAAATTATCTCCATTAAAGAAACTGTGGGTTGTGCATACATACCATTGTGGATATTGATGTTAGAGATATAGCCACTCATTGGTGCTATGATTGCTATTCGTTGACTAATAGTATTGGGGGTTAAATTAGCACTTGATATACCTAAATAAGAAAGTTGTTTTGAAAGCCCAACTGATTTAGCTTCTAAAATTGCTACTTCAGCTTCAGTATTTTGAAGATTTTTTGATACACCTGCATTGGCATCAACCAAAGATTGTTGACGAGCTAAATCTAAACGCTTTAGTTTCAGTTGTGCTTTAGATTCTAAATATTCTTGCTGTTTTACAATAAAATCAGGGTTTTCTACATACCCAATATGTTCTCCTTTCTTTATATAATTTCCCTCTACAAACTTTTTAGTTCCATTAATAATGCCTTCTGATTTTGCAGAAACGGAAGCATAAGCATTTGGTGGTAAACCCAATGTACCTGTAGTTTTTATATAATCATTTACCTTGATGGACGAAAACTCCCCAAACTCTAAACCTATCGTTTCTATTTGTTCTTTGGTTAGATGTAAGCCTTCTTCGTGGTGTTCTTCATTATCTGCATTTTCTTCGTGACCGTGACCATCATCTTCAGTATGATTTTCGGATGTATTTCCGTTATTATGCCCATCACCTTCTTTATGCTTATCACCACAAGAAGTAAATATTGAGGAGGCTGCGAATATACATATTACTAAGATATATTTTATATTATTTTTCATTTTAATGCCTTTTATTGATTTGTAAGAAATTGATAATCTACTACTGCCTTATTGTATGCTATTATTTGTTCCCAATAATTTTTGCTATTGGTAGCCATGATCTGTAAGGTGTTTAATAATTCGAGATAGGATAATTCTCCTGCTTGATAATTGAGTTGAGCAATCCTAACTATTTCAGGGTTGATTGTTTGTAGCTGCTCCTTATAAAACTGTACACCTTCGTTATATAACAAAATGGTGCTTTCTGCTTCACTTAACTCTTGATTTATAGCTAATACTTTACTTTGATACTGATAATTAGCAATATCAATCTGTATTTTTTGTGCTTCTACTCTTTTTTTGGTTTGACCATTAAAAAGAGGAATAGACACACCCGCTTGTACGGCATTTAACCAACCGCCTTCATAAAAATTTTGTGCTGCATAACCGATATTAAAACTTGGTTTTAAATCGGATTCAAGCACATTTACTTTAGCGGATTCGATAGCAATGTTTTGTTTGCTTTGTTGCAGAAATATATTTGAGTTAGTATTTAAAGAATTACTGTAGTTCAAAACAGCAAGTGATTCTTTTGTAGTTACTGGTTCTTTGGAATTGAGTGTTAATTGAAATTTCCTATTGAGATTATCAAGCTGAATTTTAACTTGTCTTAATAAAAGTTGATATTCATTCCATTTTGCTTTTAAAGTCAATGTTTCTATTGCATTTGCTTGCCCAACTTCAACTCTAACTTTTGCCTTATTGTAATAATTCGAATAGGTCTCTGCAAGATTGATATAGAGTTTTTCTAATTCCTTTTTGTATTGAATTTCAAAGTAAAGTTGTTTCACTTTCCATTTTAATTCGTTTACAGTTTGCTGATTAGAATAATTACTCTGAATAGCTAATTCATCTTGTAATTTGTTATTGGCTTTAGTAATACTTGGACTCGGAAAATTTTGAACGATACCAATTTGATTTACCTGTTGACCAAATTGCTTGTCCACTAAGCCATCTCCTTGATAAGTAATATCTGTACTACCTAAGTTGTATTTTAAATTTTGAAGAGATTGGTTTTTTTTCACTTCTAAATTGGCAGCTTTGATATTGGGATGGTTAGCTATTGCAATAGTAATAGCACTATCTAAGTCTATAGGAGTTTGTTGTGCCTGTACCGAGTATGATAACCCTACTAGTAATAAAATACTTAATGCACTACCTTTTGATATAGATATGGATTTTATTTTATGATTCTTCCACTTTTCTAACCAATAGTATAATAAAGGTAGTATTACTAATGTAAGAAAGGTTGCCGTAAGTAAGCCACCGATAACTACTGTCGCTAATGGACGCTGCACTTCTGCACCTCCAGAAGTAGAAATAGCCATAGGTAAAAAGCCAAATGAAGCTACTGCTGCTGTCATTAATACAGGTCGCAACCTTACTTTTGTGCCTGTTAGTATTCTTTCTTTTATATCTGTCATTCCTTCTTTTTTAAGTTGATTGAAATAACCGATAAGTACAATACCATTTAATACAGCTACACCAAATAAAGCAATAAAACCAATACCTGCAGAAATACTGAAAGGTAAACCTCTTAATTCCAATGCCCAAATACCTCCAATTGCTGATAATGGAATTGCTGTAAAAATTAAAGCTGCTTGTGATACTGAACCAAAAGTGAAGTATAGAAGTATGAATATTAAAGCTAATGCTATAGGAAGAGCAACTGATAATCTTGCATTGGCTGCTTTTAAGTTTTCAAACTGACCACCATAAGTAAAATAATAACCAATAGGCAGTTTTAAATTGGCATCTAATTCTGTTTGAATATTCTCTACCAATGTTTCAACATCTGTATCTGCTACATTTACACCTATCACAATCCTTCTATTTGTGTTTTCTCTTGATACCTGCATAGGGGCATTTACCAAATTAATATTAGCTACAGTACTTAATGGGACTTGTGTACCATTGCTTAATGTGATATAGAGATTTTCTACATCTTCCATGCCTGTTCTGTTTTGTTCGTCTAATCGAATAACCAAATCAAATCGCTTTTCTCCTTCATATATAACACCTGCTTTTTCTCCAGCAAAGGCAGACCGAATGACTTGGTTCACTTCTTTTATATGCAATCCATATTGTGCCATTTTATCATAATTGTAATTAATAATGATCTGAGGCATCCCTATTGTTTGTTCAACATTTACAGTTCCAACACCTTCAATTTTATTAATTATTTTCTCTGCCTCTGTTGCTTTTTGAAACATTATGTCTAAGTCGTCTCCGTAGAGTTTAATAGCAATATCTGCCTTAGTTCCAGTCATTAATTCATTAAAACGCATTTGTATTGGTTGTGAAAATTCATAGCCAACACCTGGGATAGCTTCTAGAGATTTTTCTATTTTTTCAAACATTTCTTGACGATTATCAGCCGAAGTCCATTCGGATTTTGGCTTCATCACCAAAACATAATCTGCAATTTCAACAGGCATTGGATCAGTGGGGATTTCAGCAGAACCAATATTTGCTACAACATCTGTGATTTCTGGGAACTCTTTTAAAAGTTTGATTTGAATCATTTTGGCAGTTTCTACACTCTGAGAAAGCGAACTTCCTGGAGGTAAGATATGCTGCATAGCTAAATCACCTTCTTCTAAAGTAGGAATAAATTCGCCACCCATTCTACTAAAAACAAAAACACTTACAAAGAACAGTAGTATAGTTCCTCCAACAAAAAGGTGCTTGAATTGCATTGCTTTGTTCAAAATAGGAGTGTAACCACTTTGAAAAAAGTCTATAATTCTATCTGCGATTGTTCTTTTATTGGAAATTTTCTTATTTAGAAATAGAGCTACCATCATTGGTACATATGTTAGAGAAAGTATTAATGCTCCAGTAATAGCGAGCATAACTGTTTGAGCCATAGGTTTAAACATTTTACCTTCAATTCCAACCAATGCAAGAATAGGGATGTACACCATTAATATAATAATTTCTCCAAATGATGCTGAATTTCTAATTTTTTGAGAAGCTGAAATTACTTCTCCATCTATTTCTGATTGGCTAAGTAACTTGCCTGAATGTTTTACCTGTAGTTTGTGAACTATAGCTTCTACAATTATGACCGCCCCATCTACAATTAAACCAAAGTCTATTGCTCCCAAACTCATCAAGTTAGCTGAGATGCCCAGTAAGTTCATCATTGAAACTGCAAATAACATTGCAAAAGGGATTACTGAAGCTACTATTAACCCTGCTCTCCAATTACCTAATAATAGTACTAAAATGAAAACAACTATTAATCCCCCTTCAATAAGATTTTTTTCTACCGTACCAATAGCAGTTTCAACCAATTTATCTCTTACCAAGTAAGGTTGTATTACTACTCCTTCTGGCAAAGATTTTTGAATTTGAATGACTCTTTCTTTAACTAATTCTGTTACTTCCGAAGAATTAGCACCTTTAAACATCATTACTTTGCCGCCTACTACTTCTTCACCATCACGAACTAATGCCCCGTAGCGGGGTGTTTTACCATATTGTAAGGTTGCTACATCCTTTATCAGAACGGGTATATTTCCAGTTTCATTAACTACGATATTACCTATATCATCTAATGATTTTGCAAGACCTTCTGAACGTATATAATAGGCATTTGAGTTTTTCTCAATATATGTACCTCCTGTATTCTCATTACTCATTTCAAGAGCATTAAAAACATCCGTAATGCTTATACCTACAGATTTCAGTAAGTTAGGATTAACGGCGACTTCATATTGTTTTAAGTAACCACCCATTGAATTAATTTCTGCGACACCTTCGATACCTAATAATTGCCTTTTTACAATCCAGTCTTGAATTGTTCTTAGCTCTGTGGCAGAATATTTGTCTTCAAAACCTTTTTTTGGTCTAACTACATATTGATATATTTCTCCTAATCCAGTTGAAATTGGAGACATTTCGGGTGTACCTAAATCTTTTGGAATGGCATTTTCAGCTTCTTTGATACGTTCCGTAACCAACTGTCTTGCCAAGTAAATATCATAGTGTTCTTCAAATACAATGGTAACTACTGAAAGTCCAAAACGTGAAATTGACCTAATCTCTTCTACATTTTGAAGGCTTTGTAGTGCAAGTTCTATTGGTGTAGTTATAAACTGCTCTATCTCCTGTGTAGCTAGAGTTGGAGAAATGGTAATAATTTGAACCTGATTATTTGTGATGTCAGGTACAGCATCAATGGGTATTTGGCGTAATGAAAATACACCCCAAATTGTTAGTGAAGCCACAAATAAGCCTATAACAAACTTATTCTTTACTGAATAAGCAATTATGTAATCGAAAATAAACATATTATTATTATTAGATTTAAGGTTGAAAAAATGTCAAAAACAGACTAAAGAAAATAATTTAAATCTGTAAGCTCTACAAAGTATGGTTTTAGAGCTTTGATTCCTCTATTGTATTAATAGATATGACTTACATAACTTTCCACTAAAAGAGTATTAGTAATGCCTTTTATTGGGATTTCAAATTTCCACTAAAAGAGTATTAGTAATGCCTTTTATTGGAAATTTGAAATCCCAATAAAAGG
>JBLWYD010000024.1:0-23285 GCA_048267165.1 Bacteroidota bacterium | reverse complement strand
AAATTTCCAATCAATATTGGAGATGATACCTAACTGGGAATCGACCCAAGACACAATTGTACTTTTCTAAGTTTTATTCTTATTTATTCAGTTCTTTCCCTTTGATTTATAGAGATATCATAATCACTGGGAACAGTAAACGAATAGAGAATAATTTAACTATCTTTTTGGTTTTTATTTTTAGTTTAACATTACTAGCTATTATCTAATATTTTGATTAGATATAGTTATATCATCTTATTACAGATAGAAGTTAAAATAATTTTGGCGGTCGCCATATAGAATTGTTCGAATTCTGAATTTCGGGTTGAATATAGAAATTATTCTCATACGTCTCGATTCTGACTGCCAACATTGAGTCAAGAGGAGATATGATAATGAAGCCACTATGACAACAGCACATAAAAGGGTTGTCACATTTTTTAATGTCATTGACTTTATTTTCAGCTTCAAAATCTTTTATATTATAATCATAATTGTTTTTAATACAATACGTAGTACTATCTATGATTGAATCTGCAATTCTAAAATAATCACTTGGGTTGACAATCAAAGATGTTATAATTATAATTAATATAGTTGATAGAATTTTCATTACCAGCAATATTACGAAAGATTATTAAGACTATTGTTAAATTGTGAAAAATAAAATGAATGAATGAGTGCCGTCTTCACCACATCCATCTTGCTTCTCTATACCAACACCTTCACATCCGTTAATAATGGATTGTTCTTGTTTGAACCTTTCGTACCCCTTTAATAACAGAAACTCTATCGCTCCTGTTATATTTCGGTAAGTGTTTGCTACAATATCTTTCACTGCTTCCACTTTAAGGTTCATTGTTTTATCAATCTATTTCTAATAATTTTGAATTATTTCTTTTTCGGATGATATAGATATGTGTTTGTCTTGTTACATTATCAAATATTACTTTTTCCCCAAAATCGATGATTCTTTCGATTTCATATTCACTTATTATTTTTTCCCTCATTAACTTGCCTACTTTTAATTGAGGAAGGAAGTTGGGAGTATAAATGAATTAAACCCATTATGTTTGATAATATCGAGGCTTAAAGAAATAAAGCATACAAAGAGATCCCAATGTCCAGTAAGTACATCATTATACTTATTATCTAACCAACTTACCATTGACTTATCATAACTCGACAAAGTCCAATTTGAAACATAAGGCAGATTCCCAATCACAACATCAAAACCACTTTTGGCAAAGACTTTCGGGAACTCTTCCTCCCATTTGAATGCTTTGTCACCTGCTACTTCGGGGTTGTCTATTAGTGAGTTACCACATTTTATGTTATTGTTCAGAGATGTTAGTTTTCTACCTTTCTGTGCTGTCCGTAACCATAGCGATAACTTCGCTATTTCTACGGATTCTTCGTTTATATCTACACTATATAGGTTGTTTTCGAGTATGCTATTTTCTACATCTTGGAATACCAACCCACCACCGAATAGCTTAGTAGTCATTTCGTCTATCCATCTATGCTCACGGATAGGAACTCCAACGCTTGATTTAGGAACGCACCCGAGCCACAAGCAGGGTCAACTACTGTTATTTCCAATAGCCAATTACGGTAGTCTATTAACTTCGTTTCTAGTTTCTTTACTGTGTCTTTCTTTTGCTTCGTTTTCTTTAGGTCTATTTGCTGACCTTCTAACTCGGCATTCATAGTCTCTATTTCGTTGAGCGATTGTTCGAATATGTGACCAAGAATATTAACATCTACTTCCGAATTAAAATCGTATTTGGTTAGGATTTTGGTTTGCTCATATAGTGCTTCATCGGAGATAGTGATATTATCTAATATCTCATCGGGTAGGAATAAGCCACCGTTGTATGCGAACACTTCGTAGTTATCGCCTTTCCATCCAGTATTATTATAATCAAAATGTCGTTTGAATCTATCGTAAAGTGGGCGGTACACCCTAGGATACTACTATCGAACTCTATTTATCAACAGATGAAAGAAATATCGGCATTAGTAACAAATAATAATCCCCACCTAATTAAAGATGAGGATATGGCTTGACAACGGTATTCACATTTTATATCAAGCGGTTTATTTACTGTTTTACAAACTTTGCTGTATTAATATTTCCCATACTATCCTTTATCATAATTAAGTATGTACCAGTTGTTAGGTCATTTATTCCAATTCTACTGTTATAAATAATACCCGATTGTACTGTTGAACCGTCTATTGAAATAATATCATAATCAGAATTCATGAATTTTGAATCAACATTCAGATGATTTGATGACGGGTTTGGAGATAATTCAATACTCTTATTTACAGTTTCAACTGAACTTGTAGTTTTACTAGTTATGGCTCCTGACGGTATTATATTATCTACTAAAGCTCTAACTTCTTGTGAATTATTATAAAAATCATGGAATATTCCAAATTGAGTCATATCAACTGGAGCTAATATTTTTTGAATATTAAAATCAACCATGATATCTATTTTCCCAATTTTTACACTAGCGTCTACATCGAAAGTTAATGTACGGAATGATTCATCTCCAAGAATATGATACTGGAATGATTTATCATATTGGCCATCGCCATCTGGGTCAGCCAGACCTTCTACTGCCCAGAATCTTTAGCCAGCATTCCAACCCCAGTGCATAGATGGATTCTTAGGAGCTAAAGGATGGAAGAGATCAAATCGGTTTGGATCCTTTCCAATATTTTCTTTTTTTTTCTACCCCAAATGATAACTTCATTTTATGTACAGACTCAATATCTAAATCACCAAGATTATAATTACTAATCTTACCATTAGCTAGGACATATATACCATCAAGCGATTGACCGTCCAATTCAAATTGGCGCATATAATACTCGAATCTTGAGATTTTGTATTTAATATCATCAGCGTTTACATATTCTGTATTGAGCATAAATGGGGTTCCATCAACATTATAATCGATTATTAAGTTTACTTCTGTTGACTTACTCGTACTCACGCTAAGTAATAATATCAATGCAATTATTATTTTTTTCATAATTTTCTCTTTTAATAATTTTTTAATTTTCTTTGTATTCTAGTTTGTTTAAGTAGACTTCGTCTGTTAATATATTAAGAAAAGCTATGATGTCACGCTTCTGTGAGTCAGTGATGTAAAAGCCATTTATTAGCTTACTTTTGTTCCTATGAGGAATACCACCTCTAATGTAATGCTCCAGAACAGCTTCCAAAGTTTCTACACTGCCGTCGTGCATATAAGGTGCAGTTCTGATTACATTTCTGAGTGATGGTATTTTGAATACTCCGTTGTCCGAGTCAAGACCAGTTAATCTTTGTTTACCATTGTCTTTGTAGATCTCGTACAAACCATTGTTTGCGAACTCTTGTGAGGTGAATAATATTCCAGAATGACAACTCGCACAAGCGAGAGAATCTGAGAAAAAGAGTACCATACCTCTTTCTTCTTCTGTAGTTAATTTAGCTTTATCATTCAGATAATCATCGAACTTTGAGTTCCCTCCTATCAATGTACGTTCGAAAGCAGAGATAGAACGAGTAATAACAAATGGATCTAAATCTCTTTTGTATGCTAATTGTGATAAGTACTGATATATAGAATCTTTGCTAAGTTTCGATGCTGCAGCCAGTATATTCAAATCAAATTCATTATGCTCTTGGAAAGGGACTAAAATCTGCATTTCTAATGTAGGTACACCTCCTTCTCGAAGTAACCTTTTTTGATAAGCTACATTCATTAATGAAATGCTATTTCGGGTTCCGTCGAGTCCCTCGACTCCTTTTGTAGTTGGAGTACTGTCGGCGAATGCAAATTCGGATTTGTGGCAAGAAGCACAAGAGACTTCATCAGTTCTCGATAATCTTTTGTCTGAAAATAGTAGCTTGCCTAATTTGATACGATATTCATCGGGGTAATTGTCCTCGGGATATTCTACTTTGGGTAGTTCCCGAGGAAAATCATCAAGATATGTGTATTCTTTAGTTTCATCATCTGGCTTTGTTATCTCTTTTTCATCAGAGCAAGAGAATAAAAACAGCAGAAGTAGGACAGAAAATTTGAGTTTATTTTTTAACAAACTTAGCCATATTTATTTTACCCTTACTATCACTAATTCTAATCAAATAAGTCCCACTAATCAGATTTTCCAGATTTATTTGAGAATTATTAATAGTCCCCGCTTGAACTAGATTACCATCTAAAGCAATTATACTATAATTTGAGTTAAGGTATTCTTGTCCCACTTTTAAATAATTAGTTGTTGGATTAGGATATAACTCAATATTGTTCTCATTAGATTCAACAGAACTAGTAGACTTGATTGATATAGCACCAGATGGGATTATATTATCTACTAAATCTCTAATCTCTTTTGAGTTATTATAAAAGTCATGGAATATACCGAATTGAGTCATATCAACAGGAACTAATAATTTTTGAAGATTAAAATCAATATCTATATCTACTTTACCATCATTTTCAATAGCATTGATATCAAATGATAAGGTTCTAAATGATTCGTCTCCAAGCACATGATACTGGAATGATTTATCGAATTGCCCATCTCCATCAGGATCTGATAAACCTTCAATAGCCCAAAATCTATAACCTGCATTCCAACCCCAATGCATTGATGGATCCTTAGGTCCAAGTGGGTGGAAAATACCATAGAAATTTGGATCTTTTCCTAAGTTATCTTCTATCTTCACTCCAAATGACATTCTGATATTATTTAATTCCTTGATATCATGTTCACCAAGAGTGTAAATCTTGTAATCTCCATCAACAAGTAAATAGTTTTCTAATGATTTCTCATTTAATTCGAAACCACACATATAGAATTCGAATCTTGTAACTTTAAATTTTATACCTTTAGTATTAGTGTATACTTCATTCTTTTTGAATTCTTTTCCATCTACATTGAAATCAAAATTTAAGTTTATCTCTGTTGACATGCTAGCACTAGTTGTCAATATTAGTATCATTGCGATTAATAAAGCTTTCATATTTATCTCATTTATATTATTATAATGTTATTTAATTTCTTTATATTCTTGATTGTTTAGATAGACTTCGTCAGTTAAAGTATTTAGAAAAGCTATTAAGTCTTGCTTTTCTTGTTCTGTTAGATTCATACCATCTTTGATTCCATGTATATTCACATCCAAAGTTGCAGATTCTTTTATTCCACTGTTATAGTGTTCTATTACCTCTGTCAAAGTTGCAAAACGTCCATCGTGCATATAGGGTCCAGAAACGGCTATATTCCTCAGCGAAGGCGTTTTAAATTTCGCATTATCTGTTGGTTTTTCAGTAAATTTAGCTCTGCCTAAATCTGTAAATTCTGATTCGGCATCTAGTCCATTATTCATGAATTCGTGATTTGAGAAATCAGCATTAGCGTGACAGTGAAAACAATCAGCACCTCTTGCGTCGCCACTTGCTTCAAACTCAGTGAAAAATAAGTCTTTCCCTCTTTGTTCAGAGTCCGTATAAGTGGCCTCACCTCTTTCGACTTTGTCGAATTTGGAATCACCAGAAACAAAGGTCAACATAAATTGTTCCATTGCTAAACTCATTTTCATACTGTCGACAGTGGAGTCACCAAAAGCTTTATAAAATAGGTTGCGATACTTAGATTCTGCTTGTAATTTACTTACAACATTTTCTAATGTTTCCCCCATCTCTAATGGATTTTCAATAGGACCTAAAGATTGGTCTCTGAGTAACTTTGCACGTCCATCCCAGAAAAACCCCTTAGTGTGATAGAACATATTAAATATAGGCATCGAATTCCTATCTCCTACCTTCCCTTCTATTCCTTCAGAGAATTTCTTATCATTATCAGTAAATGCATTGCTTTGATTATGGCAACTACCACAAGAAACAGTTCCATCTTTTGACATCATTTTCTCGAAGAAGAGTGCCTTACCTAAAGCGATTCCCTCATAAGTAAGTGGGTTGTCAGTTGGTAAAATAGCTGGCGGTAGATTACTCGGCAATACAAGAGTATAAGGTGTTGTCTTGAATTCAGATTTTGGGCCTGTTGTCGTATCATCTTCATTACATGAAGTAAGAGAGATTAATATAATAACAAGAGCAGCTAGTAAAATTAATAAATGGTTTTTCATTTTACTTATCTCCTTTTATTGCAAAAGCATTTAGCAGATTCTCACTCAATTTACTACTCAAACCGAAGTCGGCGGCTTTATCAGAATGTGTGATAGGTGCGTTTTCTGTTATATTTATAACATTCGGAGATTCAAAGTAAGTAGCAAGATCAAAGCTAAGTTCAAGTGGTGTACCTTTTTTCACTTTGAATTTATTCTTGATATTGATCTTCATTAGGTTCTCATCTAACCCAATGTGATATGCAAAAGCTCCTTTCATCTGACCATCCTTAAAATGGTAACCTTCTACAGAGCAGAATATAAAACCATCCATCCAATCCCAATATAGATTATTTATAATTGGGTTAAGTGGACTTGATGCAGCAAAGAGATTAGGATTTTGATGATTCGTTGAAGAATCTACACCTAATAAAAATCTTAGTTCCGTATATTCATCTTCAGGTATATCTGGTAGTTCGAAAGTTACTCTTCCATCAGCCAAATTTATATAGGCTGCTGATGAATCCATTATTATTTCCTTGCCATTACTATTTACTAATACAAAATTAGTCAATAAGTAATGGAGCTTTGAGAACTTTATCTCATTCCCAGATGAATTAGTATGCATAGATACTTCGGGGTCAACCGTTTCTTGACCGAAGCTATGATTTATAGTGACAGATAAAGTCACTTTTTCATTAGTTGGTTCGTTACTAGTAGTATTACTTTCGCAACTAACTAATAGTAATGCGAAACTAATTACCATAGCTGTAATATACTTGTTCATATATTTATTCTCATATTTAATTTATAATAATTACTTAGTTAGAATAAGTAATTATCTAAAGCAAATATGAGCAATTAAAGGAGTGTATGTCAACAATATAAGGACTTCGCCTTGTTTGAAGGTTTATTGTTTTAAAGGTAGGGTCTTCAGTTTTGAGAGTTGAATAAGTCTCACTTACAATGAAAGAGACGGAAGAGAAATCAATGTTCTGAACATAAGGTGCAATCAACAAATATTCAAAGTTAGTATATTCTAATATATCTTGGCAGCAATTTTTTTTATCTTCATTACTCGTCGATTCAGGTTCTAATTTATCCTTTTTGTCACTGCAACATGATTTAACGACAACTGCCTTGTGGCATTTATCACACTCCTTTGGACTAAGGACACCTGGAATAATCAATGATTTTGATACATCTTCTGTTTGACCACAGATATGCGTATTTATATTGATACCTATGGTAGGTAACAATATTAGTATTGAGATTAATATAGATATTATGTTTTGTAACAGATTCATTAAGAACAATATAACACCTTTCTACTGAAATTTCAAAATATATAATGAGATTTTAGATTACAACAAGTAATAAACTAATTCGTATATTGGGTTATGCACATACGCACAAAAATATTATCCGCTTTATTATTATTTGCTTTTTCATTATCAACTACTGGTATTGTTATGAATAAGCACATATGTAGTGGTAATGTTAAGAACGTATCAGCATTCGTAAATGCCACACAATGTAACCATGCTAGTAAAGAAGAAAAAAATGTCCCTAAATGTCATCAGCAGAAGTCCACTGAAAAGAAAGATTGCTGTAAAAACGATACAGAAGAATTTAAGAATAAAGAACAATCATTAACATATAACAAGCTTGATATTGAACAATTCTCTGTATTACAAGCCGTAATATCATCAATATACATTGCTGAAGATTTACAGATTGCAAACAACAAGCCAGCAATATATGAATCGCCTCCGCCTATTGCCATGAGGCAATCCCTACACAAAATACACGAGCAATTCCTAATCTAAACTCCGATTTTTCTCTGAAGTCTTTATCTTTTTTGAAAATCATTGGAGTATTTATCGTGGTCAATTCGATCATCAAATTTTTTCTAGAGAATAGATTAGTAACTATTCTATTACTTTCATTATTAGTTGTTTGGGGTACTGCTGTTTCTCCCTTCAAATGGGACATAACAAGTGCTATAAATGACCCTGTGGCAGTAGATGCTATACCCGATATTGGTGAAAATCAACAGATTGTTTTCACTAACTGGATCGGGCGTTCACCACAGGATATAGATAATCAAATAACATATCCACTAACAACATACTTGCTAGGTATCCCTGGCGTTAAATCTATTCGTAGTTCTTCTATGTTTGGGATTTCTAGTATATATATAATATTTGAAGAAGATATAGAATATTATTGGAGTCGTTCCAGAATATTAGAAAAACTCAATTCCTTACCAAGTGGGTTGCTACCTGAAAGCGTATCACCTGCACTTGGACCCGATGCAACAGCTCTTGGACAAGTATATTGGTACACTATCGAAGGCAGAGATGAGAACGGTAAGCCTGCTGGAGGTTGGGATTTAGATGAGCTACGCTCTATACAAGACTTCTATGTGAAGTATGGCTTAAATGCTGCATCTGGTGTTTCAGAAGTGGCTTCAATTGGTGGTTTTGTAAAGGAGTATCAAGTTGACATCAACCCAGATGCAATGAAGACTTACGGTGTTAATATTAGTCAAGTTATTAATGCGGTACGAAATGCTAATAAAGATGTTGGAGCTAAGACATTAGAATTCAATAAAGTAGAATATCTAATTCGTGGACTTGGATATATAAAAGAGATAAGCGATCTAGAGAATGCCGTTATTAGAGCCAGTGACAATACACCTTTAACAATAAAAGATATTGCAGTAGTGAAGCTCGGCCCTGCTGACAGAAGAGGGATGCTAGACAAGAATGGATATGAAGCAGTAGGTGGAGTTGTTATAGCACGATATGGCTCTAATCCAATGGAAGTATTAGAGAATGTTAAAGAAAAGATAGCTGATATATCAAAAGGATTACCTCAGAAAACGTTGGAGGATGGAACGATTTCGAAACTTGAGATTGTCCCTTTTTATGACCGATCTCAGCTGATACAAGAGACATTAGGAACACTTGAAGAAGCCCTTTCACTAGAAGTCCTAATTACGATTATAGTTATACTACTTATGGTAGGGAACATACGTGCGTCTATCGTAATTGCTGTATTGTTACCAGTTGCTATTTTGATGGTGTTCATTGCTATGAAATACGCTGGAGTTGCAGCAAACATAGTCGCATTATCGGGGATTGCCATCGCTATTGGGACTATGGTCGATCTTGCGATTATACTTGTCGAGAATGTGATAGAATACAGAACACTATACCCCAATAAAAAATTACTACTATTGATTTATCAAGCATCAGCGGAAGTAAGCTCGGCTATTATCACAGCCGTCTCTACTACTATTGTCAGTTTTATCCCTGTATTTATGTTACAAGGAGCAGAAGGTAAATTGTTTATACCATTAGCTTTTACTAAGACATTTGCACTGATTTCAGCATTGATTATAACCCTATTTATATTGCCAACTATCACCTACTTACTTTTCTCTATTCGAGGTAAGAAGTCAATTAGTAGCTATCTTTTTGCTGGAATAGTAGTATTAGCAGGCATATTTGGAATGTTAGTTGTGTCCATTGTATTTGGACTTACTGTAATTACAATCGGTATTCTATTAGGAATAGCAGCGAAGAAACCAGATTTGAAAAGTAAAATTTCTACAATCAATGTGTTTCTTGCGACACTCCTTGTTACTTTGATACTCACTAAGTATTGGATGCCATTAGGTCCATCGGAATCCTTATTCCTAAATTTCTTTTTTGTATTCATACTATTGATAGCAGTTCTTGGGTCTTTTAAATTGATAATACATTATTATGAGCCAATCCTTTATTGGTGTTTAGAACATAAGACCACTTTTCTATTACTACCTTCATTCATTGTACTAATCGGGATTATGACTTGGATTGGATTCCCTAAAGTATTTGGAATAGTTAATACTGGGTTTAATTCCATTGGTATAGATATTTCGAATACGAGACCTTGGAAGAACATGTCAGAGGCATTTCCAGGATTAGGTTCAGAATTTATGCCTTCATTGGATGAGGGTTCATTCTTATTAATGCCTACATCGATGCCTTATACTGGTGTTGCTAAAAATAGAGAACTGCTTCAAAATTTAGACTTGGCAGTTCAGCAAATTCCAGAAGTAGAGATAGTAGTTGGTAAAGCTGGTAGAATAGAAAGTGCTTTAGACCCTGCACCACTCTCAATGTTCGAGAACATTTTAAATTACAAATCTGAATACATAAATGATACAGATGGACATCGAATTAGGTTTAAGGTAGATGATGATGGTAACTTCATTACCAAATCAGGAGATACTCTGTCTAACGAGAATGCTATTCTAAACGGAATAGAAAAAGGAGAGTTAATAGCTGACGAAGATGGAGAAAATTATAGACAATGGCGTAAAGCTATTAAATCCACGGATGACATTTGGAATGAGATTGTTATTCATAGTGATTTCCCAGAGATAACATCTGCACCAAAATTGCAGCCAATTGAAACACGTTTAATAATGCTCCAAACTGGTATGAGAGCACCAATGGGATTAAAAGTATTTGGCCCTGACTTAAAAACAATTGAACAATTTGGGATGAAGCTAGAAGAAATACTAAAGAGAGTACCCTCAGTCAAATCTGAAGCTGTATTTGCCGATAGAGTCGTTGGTAAGCCGTATATACATATCAATATTAACAGAAATGAAATAGCACGCTATGGGCTGAATATAACGGATATTCAAAATGTGATAGAAACAGCTATTGGCGGTATGCCATTAACCACTACTGTAGAAGGAAGAGAAAGATACAAGGTAAGAGTTCGCTATCCACGAGAATTGCGAGATGAACCAGACAAACTTATGCGAACGCTAGTTCCAACTCCTGGAGGAAATCAGCTTCCACTTAGTCAATTAGCCACTCTTGAGTATGTAAAAGGCCCTCAGCTAATCAAAAGTGAAAATACATTTCTTACTAGTTATGTCCTATTTGACAAGCGTGATGGCTATGCAGAAGTGAATGTAGTAGAGGATGCAGATAGTTATATTAGAACAGCTATTGATGCTGGAGAATTAACTATACCAGCGGGCGTAAGCTATAAATTCTCTGGTAATTATGAAAATCAACTCAGAGCATCGAAAAGACTATCAATAATAATTCCAGTAGTTTTATTTGCAATATTTTTAATCTTGTATTTCCAATTTCGATCAGTTATAACTAGTCTTATTATCTTCACAGGAATAGCAGTAGCATTAGCAGGTGGATTTACTATGCTTTGGCTTTACGGACAGACTTGGTTTGCAGATTTTAGTTTCCTTGGTGCTAGTATGAGGGGTCTGTTCCAGATGGATAATATAAATATAAGTGTTGCTGTTTGGGTAGGATTTATAGCTCTCTTCGGTATAGCAACCGATGATGGAGTAGTAATGGCAACTTATTTGAGAGATAATTTCAAAGATAAAGAGATGAAATCTGTAACAGAGATTAGAAGTCTAACTTTAGAAGCAGGTAAGAGAAGGGTACGACCTTGTCTAATGACTACGGCAACTACTCTAATAGCTTTGATTCCCATATTGACGAGTACAGGACGTGGATCAGATATTATGTTACCTATGGCCATACCTGCGTTTGGTGGGATGTTAATTGCTATAATTACCATATTCGTAGTACCTGTATTATACTCGCTTTGGAGAGAAAAACAATTGGAGTTAGTAAAATGAAAACGCTAATAATATTATTACTATTAACAGTGAACAGTTTGAGTTCTCAGACTATACAAGACTATTTGAAAGAAGCTGAGAATAATAACCCTTTGCTAAAGGCAAAGTATATTGAATATGAACAGCAGTTGCTCAATGCACCACAAGTCTCAGCAGTGCCTGATCCTACTATTAGTTTAGGTTACTTTGTTACCCGACCATATACTCGAGTCGGTCCACAGAATTTTAAGTTATCATTAGTACAAAAACTTCCATGGTTTGGTACTCTTACTGATTACGAACAAGAGAGTTTAGAATTAGCAGAGGCAAAAAGAAAAGACTTCGAACAAAAAAAGGATGAAGTATTCTTTGCTGTAAGAGCTAATCTATATGAGTTATACAGAATAGAGGAAGAAAAGGAATATTTGAAGCAATCATCAGAATTACTGAATTATATTTATCCTATCGTTAAGACCAAAGTGGAAACAAGTTCCGCAAGATTAAGTGATCTTTTGACTTTGGAGTTGATGATTAGTGAATTAGGAACAAAGATAAATATACTTGAAATAGAAGCTAATCCATATCGAGAGGAATTGAAGCAATTACTTAATAGAAATGAAGATTCTAAAATAGCAATACCATCTGTGTTAGAAGAGATAATAAGTATTTCTGAAATGAGAGTTAGTATTATGAATAACCCTTCAGTAGAAAGACTGGAGATTTTACAAAAGGCATCAAAGTATAGAGTATCGTCAGCGAGTTCAGAATCAAACCCTTCAATTACTCTAGGTCTAGACTATATTAACGTCAGTGAGATGAGCGATATGTCTCTTCAAAATAACGGATTAGATATTATAATGCCAATGGTAGGAATATCAATACCATTTTTTAGTGGGAAATATTCTGCTAAAGAAGAGCAGGCAACGGCAATGATAAATCAATATAAATATGAGCGAGAGAATCTGTTAAGTAAACTCAAGTCAAAGTTCGAAAGCATTCTATTTAATATCAAATCAGAAGAAGAAAGAGTAATCTTATACAACAACCAAATAGAGACGTTGAATAACATACGTGATTTACTTTATGAAGAGTACAGTGCAATTGCAAATGAAGATATACTGGAAGTAATTAGAACAGAAGAAAAGATAATTCAATATAAAAAAATGAAATTAGATGCGGAAGTATCAATTTTAAATCAAAAAGCACAATTAATCAGTATTGTGGGAGAGTAAAAAAATGAAAAAGTATATTATAGCAATTGTAACATTAGTCATTGGTATCGCACTTGGGTGGTTGTTTTTTGCAGGAAGCAATGCCGAGGATAATCATAATCATTCGCAAGAATCGGTAGAGTATTGGACTTGCTCTATGCACCCAAATGTTCGTAGCCAAGAACCTGGAGATTGTCCTATTTGTGGTATGGATTTGATACCCGCTAAATCGGGTGGTTCGGAAGTTGATAATTCTGCGATTACTCTTACCGAAAATCAAATACGCATAGCAAATATCAGAACTATGATTGTGGGGAAAGGAAACACAAGTAGTAATACTAGACTAAATGGAAAAATTGATTTTGATGAACGTAAAGTATATACTCAGCCAGCTCACTTTACAGGTCGAATAGAAAAGTTATATATCAACTATACTGGAGCTAAAGTATCAGCAGGTCAGAAGTTGGCTACTATTTATTCTCCTGAACTAGTACTAATGCAGAAGGAGCTGCTAAGTGCTTACAAGATGAAAGACAAACAACCAGAGCTATTTCAATCAATCAAAAGTAAGTTGTTGAGAAAGAAAATCCATCAGGATCAGATAGATAAGATAATAGCTAAAGGCGATGTAATCGATAACTTTGATGTATATGCTCATCAATCGGGTGTAGTTACTAAATTATTCATCAATTCTGGTGACCATGTTACAACTGGTGACCCTATTGTAGAGTTAGCAAATCTGACCCAACTCTGGACTATATTTGAGGCTTATGAAGGAGATTTATCTAATATCCACACAGGTGATATAATCAAATTTACTGTTCCGTCATACCCTGGGGAAGTGTTCCAAAGTACCATCAACTTCATTGACCCCATTATTAATAATGAAACACGTACTGCCCAAATAAGAGGTTCAATAAATAATAGTGCAGGTAAATTGAAACCAGAGATGCTTGCTGTTGGCAATATAGTCGGAAAGAGTAGTAGCCAACAACTTGTCATACCCTCTTCAGCGGTGTTATGGACTGGTAAACGTTCTGTTATATACGTAAAACTACCTAACTCTGAAGAATATATATTCGAAGCAAGAGAAATAGAAATCGGGCAACTTTCTAATTCAATGTATCCAGTTATGAGTGGTCTAAAATCTGGAGAAGAAATAACTGTCAATGGGGCTTTCACTATTGACGCAGCTGCTCAAATAGCAGGTAAGCCAAACATGATGAATATGGATAAAGATGATGTTGAACCAATGAAAGGGCATGACCACGGTGCAGGAGAAATGAGTATTCCAAAATCAACCCCAGAAAAAACTAAAATAGATTTTTCGCCATTACTACCTCTGTATATGGATCTGAACGAATCTTTTGTTCAAACCGATATTGTAAAGGTTAAAAGAACTTCAAAAGGTTTATCTAATTATATCAAGAATCAGATACTAAACAAAGACGGAATCAAAAATTCTCCTTATGAAAAGAAAATTGCTTCTGTTTACAAATTAGCAAATCAGATAGCAAGTGAGAGCGATATAGAGAAATCAAGGTCAGATTATAGTAGTATTTCTGTACTACTAATTGATTTGATAAGCTCTACCAATTCTTATGATAAAAACATCTATGTCTACAAATGCCCAATGGCTACAGTCGGTGATAGTGCCGTTTGGATGAGTTACGATAAGAAAGTACAAAATCCCTACTACGGAGATAAGATGCTAAAATGTGGATTCGTATTACGGGAAATGAAAAAATAGGATTAATACTTTTTATAAAAAGATTCTAGACTAAAAGAAAACCCATGGCTGGGAAATATACAAATTATTTTTACTAAATAGAGAGGTTTTAAATGAAAATTATCATAGCCGTATTGCTGAGTATCATGAATACAAATTATTGTTTACCTAAGAACCAATTAATTATACCCGATACATTAAGTGGTTCAGAAATATATTTAACTATTGACAATGGCAAACACCAATTTAAAAGTGGTCCGATTACAAATACCATGGGTGTAAATGGTAATATTCTTGGCCCAACAATCTTTTTAAATAATGGGTCTGAATATAAATTCAACGTGAAGAATAATCTATCAGATACAACTACAATACACTGGCACGGATTACATGTAGCTCCAGAAAATGATGGTGGTCCTCACACATTTATTTTACCAAATACCACTTGGAAACCAAGGTTTACAGTTATGGATAAAGCATCTACTTATTGGTATCACCCTCACTTACATAGTAAAACAAATGAACACGTTTCAAAGGGAATTGCTGGTTTTATAATTGTCAAAGATGAAGAGGAATCTAAATTAAATTTACCTAGAACATATGGTATTGATGATATTCCAGTTGTAATACAAACAAAAGATTTTGATTTGACAAACCAAGTTGTAACGAATTCAAATTCAGATGATGTGGTAATGGCAAATGCAACTATAAATGCGTTTATAGATTTACCAGCCCAGATAATCCGTTTGAGACTATTAAATGGGGCTTCTCAAAGATCATTCTATCTTGGGTTAAATAACAATCAACCTATTTATCAAATCTCTTCTGATGGCGGACTATTAGAGGATGTAATTAAATTAAATAGATTGATTTTATCTCCAGGCGAGCGTGCAGAAATATTGATTGATTTAATAGGGTTAGAAGGTGAATCTATACAGTTGATAAGCTTTGCTTCAGAATTACCGAATGGTATATATGGAGCTAAATATCCAGGTATGGCTCCACCTATGTCTCTAAATGGATACAACCCAAACCCATTAAACGGCTATGACTTTATAGTATTAGAGATAAATGTAAAAGAGTTAAATTCTAACCCAATTACAAGTATACCTTCACAATTAGTTCAATATTCAAGTTTAAATCCATCGAATTCAAACACTACAAGAAGTATAACATTTTCTCCTGCTTCAATGGGAATGAATCAATTAAATGGGAAATTTTTTATTAATAATTCTACATTTAATATGAATACAATAGATTTTAATATACCGTTGAATAATATTGAAATTTGGGAGTTAAGGAATCAAACAGCCATAGCTCATCCATTTCATATACACGATGTTCAATTTAATATTCTTACAAGGGGAGGTGCCTCCCCACCAGCAAACGAAAGAGGAAGAAAGGATGTTGTTCTAGTCCGACCGCAAGAAGTGGTAAGACTCATTGCAAAATTTGAAGATTTCAGTAACCCCTATGTACCATATATGTATCATTGCCATCTATTAACTCACGAAGATAATGGAATGATGGGACAATTTATAGTATCAAATACTCAGTCTAAAGTTGATGTTGCTTCTATCACTGGAGATGATAACTTTACTTACAACTATAAAAACGATGCTTTAACTTTGATGTTTAATAATACTCCTGCTTCTATTTTAATAACTGATTATTTAGGAAGAACATTTATCGAGAGATCAACTATAATTAATAATTATTTTCGTTTTGAAGGTGTACGAAATGGACTATATACACTAATATTTAAATTTAAAGATAGAACTACAACTAGGAAAATTTACTTAAGTAACTAGCTTTGAGATTTTTTAAATAATAAGCTTCAAGCGTATAATATATTAGACTTATCATATATAAACTTGTTTATGAAATAACAATAATTGTATTGGTAAGAATCAGATAAGTACTTATCGCTAAAATGGTACAATAATAAAGAAAGTATTTTAATTTTTAATATTAATCAAAAGGTATAAATATGTTTAAATCAATTATTTCTGTCGCAGTAGTATCTTTACTATTGATGTCATGTAATTCTGAAAAAGAATCACACTCTGAAAATCATCACAATTCTGGTTCAATGTCTGAAGATCATCATGCACATGAAAACAACGACAAAGTTGAGTCAAGTAATATGGAAATGGGTGATGCCAATCATGTTTCAAAAAGTTCTATCATAACTCCTATTATTGATAAGTATATAATATTAAAAAATTCATTAGTTCAAGATAATAGCAAATCAGCGGCAAAAGCTGGAAAAATGTTATTTGATGCTTTTAAAAATTTGGATAAATCAAAAATTGAGGAATCAAAATTAAAAGAGTATAATGAAATAGTAGAAGATGCTATGGAACATGCCGAACATATAAGCACAAATGCTGATAATATAGAACATCAAAGAGAACATTTTGAAATATTATCTACTGACATTGTTGATCTAATTAAATTAATAGGCACAGACCGAACTTTGTTTGTTGATAAATGCCCTATGTACAATGATGGTAAAGGCGGTAAATGGATTAGTGAAACCAAAGATATAAAAAATCCATTTTTAGGTGGTGAAATGCCAAAATGTGGTAGTATTATTTCAACTATAAAATGAAGAAAACAATAAAAATAATTGTGTTTATTATTTTAATTATTATGGTGGGAATTCAATTTATTCCCACTATAATTAATAAACAATCAATTGATAATTCAAAAGATTTTGTTACTATCTATCAAGTTCCGAAGGAAATTAGTGCTCTACTAAAGACCTCTTGTTATGATTGTCATAGTAATAATACGGTTTATCCATGGTACAGTAAATTCCAACCAATGAATATGTTTATGAGTCAGCACATTGAAGAAGGTAAAGATAAGCTGAATTTGAGTGAATTTGGCGAATATTCTGATAGAAGAAAGAAAAGTAAACTGAAATCAATGATTAGTCAGATTAAGGATGATGAAATGCCACTTTCTAGTTATACGTTATTGCATTGGGACGCTTCGCTTTCAGAAAACGACAAAAAAGATATTCTGATTTATTTAGATAAGTTATTAAGTAAAATATAAATTGAGTGTAAAATAAAATAAGGGAGTTTAAGATGAGAGAGCTAAAATTTAATACAAATATAAAATGTATGGGATGTATATCAAAGGTGAAACCAATACTTGATAAAGAATCTAAGATAGTTCACTGGGCAGTAGATTTAGAAAGTCCAGACAGAATACTGACCATCAAATCGGAGGAACTAAACTCCAAAGAAATCAAAAGAATAGTGAGGAATGCGGGATATACTGCAAATGAAATTAAGGAAGAAATACATAATGAAAAAGAATAAAATATTAATTACTTATTTTATGATTCTAATCCTCTCATTAACCGAATCAATAGCAAAAGAAATAAATATAGTCGAATATGATTTATTTGTTAGAGATACAATTGTCAATTTTGCGGGTGAAGATAAAAGAGCAATTGCAGTAAATGGACAAATACCTATGCCTTCCTTAACATTTACTGATGGAGATAGTGTGATAATTAGAGTCCACAATTTGCTCGACGAATCGACCTCATTCCATTGGCACGGATTATTAGTCCCCAATGAACAAGACGGCGTACCTAATCTAACTACAGCACCTATAGAGCCCAATACAGTACATACATATACATTTAGATTAAAGCAGAGTGGTACTTATTGGTATCATTCACATACTGGTTTACAGGAGCAGATGGGGATGTATGGTTCATTAACAATAAACAAAAAGAAAGATGACCCAACTTATAGACAATTAGATGAGTTACCAAGTTATAATGTACTTCTTAGTGACTGGACAAATATGAATCCAAGTACAGTGGATAGATACCTACATAATGCAAATGATTGGTTTGCAATAGAAAAAGGAACAGTTCAAAGCTACGGAGAGGCTTTTGTAGAGGGGCATATTTGGACTAAAATTGAAAATGAGTGGAAGAGAATGTTAGCGATGGATGTCAGTGATGTCTATTATGAAAAATTTCTTATCAATGGGAAGAATGAAATTAATCTTCCAGAGCTAAACAATTCTAATTTCAAAGCAGGCGACAAAATCAGATTGCGTATAGCAAATGGGAGTGCTTCAACTTATTTTTGGCTAAACTATTCTGGTGGCAAAATAACAGTTATTGCGAGTGATGGAGCAGATGTAGAACCAGTAGAAGTTGATAGGTTAATAATTGGTGTCTCAGAAACTTATGACGTTGTAATTACGATTCCAGAGGATGGAAAAAAATATCAGTTTATGGCAACATCTGAGGATAGAATTGGTTCAGCATTATTGAATATTGGAGAAGGAGAATTAGTAGCACAATCTCCACTCCCAAGACTGAAATATTTCGAAGGAATGAAAATGATGAACAATATGATGAATATGGATGGTAGTATGGACGATATGGGAATGAATATGGAATTACAAAAGATGGATATGAATAGAGTAATGTATCCTGAAATTAAAAAGAAAAGCAAAAAGATGAATATGGATTCAAAAGAAATGGATCATTCAAATCATAAGATGGAAGAAGAAAAAAGTATAGTAACGCTTAATTACAAAATGCTAAAATCTCCAACAAAAACTGTATACCCTAAAGAATCTAATGTGAAGACGCTTGAATTTGAATTAACAGGAAATATGAATAGATATGTTTGGAGTCTAGATAATAAAACGCTTTCTGAAACTGATAAAATATTAATAAAGAGTGGGGAAGTAGTTAGAATTATACTTTATAATAATACTATGATGCGACACCCTATGCATTTGCATGGTCATTTTTTCAGAGTTATCAATGGACAAGGTGATTATGCACCTTTGAAAAATGTTCTTGATATTATGCCTATGGAAAGGGACACAATTGAATTTCTAGCTTCTGAAGAATATGGGGATTGGTTCTTTCATTGCCATATTCTCTATCACATGATGAGTGGTATGGGTAGGGTTTTCTCTTATGAAAACTCACCTCCCAATCCACAATTGCCAGACAAAGAAGCCGCTTATGATAAGGTTAGATCCGATGACCAGGAATTCCACTTTATGGCTCAAAATGATTTTGCTTCTAATGGTAATGATGGTATGTTAATGTATCAAAATACTAGATGGAGATTAAGTACTGAATGGCGACTTGGATATAATGATCATCATGGATATGAATTGGAAACTCATTTTGGTAGATACATAGGCCAAATGCAATGGTTTATGCCTTTTATTGGAGTTGATGCTAGGTATCGGAAGACTGATGGTGAATCAGAAAAAAATATATTTGGTCAAACAAGCACGAAAGACAAAAGAATTGCTTTTAGTTTAGGAGCGGAATACACTCTACCAATGCTATTAATTCTGCAAGCTGAAGCATTCCATGATGGGAAAGTCAGATTACAATTAATGAGGGAGGATATACCCCTAACTGCAAGACTAAGAATGGCATTTATGATAAATACAGATAGAGAATATATGGCAGGTTTGAATTATATCATAACACGTAATATTGGATTGTCTGCACACTATGATAGTGATATGAATTTTGGTGCTGGCTTAACAATTAGTTATTGAATCTAATTATGTAATCATTTTGTAAAATATATGTTAATTTTTTATTATTAACTAACGAATCAATAGGTAAGAATAATGTTTACTAAAATTAATTTAATTACTATTTTCTATTTAATTGGATATTTACCATTGGTGTCTCAAGATATCATAATTGAAATAAACACCCTTGAAAAACAACAAGTTATGCAGGGGTTTGGTTCATCCGAGAGATTATTCAATGATCCTCACTTAATTGGAGGGAGTACTTTAGATCCAATGTCTAAAGGACTAAATATTTGCAAAGAGGATGAAGATGAAATATTAGATTTGCTGTATAAAGATTTAGGATTAACAAGAGTAAGACCAGCTATTGGGGAAGATGGCCCTATTGAAGATCCAAATGATAATAGTAATCCTTATATTACAGAACTTGATAAATTTGATTTCTCTTGGAAAAAAACAGATGGGCATATAGATTTAGTGAAAAGATTAATTCAGAGGGGGGTAAATACTTATTTCCCTTCTACTATTAAATTGGAAGATTGGATGACAGAATCTAATCCTGAAGAATATGTAGAATGGGCCTTCACTATGATAAATAGGTGGTATAGCAAAGGTTTAAATATACCATTTTTTGCAATAATGAATGAACCTGGATATAAGAGAGGTGGTTATTGGTCTGGTCATTATATAAGGGATTGTATTAAGTTATTGGGTCCTAAATTAGATAGTGCTGGATTTAATACAAAATTTGTAATTCCAGATGATCTTAATGCAGATGAGGCTTATAAAAGAGCTAAAATAATACTTGAAGATGTTAAAGCAAGAAAATATGTAGGTGCCTTGGCATATCATTTATACGGAGGGGGTAATAAAAATAAATTAGAAATGGCAGAGTTGAGTAAACTGTATAATATTCCAGTGTGGATGACAGAATATTCTGAAACTAATGCTTTTGATTGGGCTAATGATATACATCAATTAATTGAATTGTATAATGTCTCTGCCATAGATTATATGTGGGGATTTTCTGGTGGGAATGCTACATTAGTAAGTATTAAGTATGAAGGAACAACTTATGTTGGTTATGAGCTAAATAAACAATTTTATGTTATGGGGCAATATTCAAAATTTATTAAACCTGGTTCAATTAGAGTAACAACTACTTCATCTTCAACAGATATCAATGTAACTGCATTTATAGATGGAGCTAATATAATAATTGTCGTTTATAATAAAAGTAATAATTCAAAGATAGTGGATTTTAATTTTAAGGGTACTAAAATTGATGATTATTTTAAACTAATTAGAACGAGTGAAAATGAGAATTGGAGTAATTTACCTTCTATTAAGTCAAATAATAATGGTTTTACTACCACTATTATGAATAATAGTGTAACAACTTTTATTTCAGAACCAAATATTACATCTATTAATAGAAGCTTTTTACCATCAACTTCAAGTTTTAATATTTACCCAAACCCCACAAATCAAGAAATTAGGGTAGATGGTGACTTATCAAGTCCCATTGAATTAGAATTGTATAATGAAGCTGGAAAATTAATTTTATCAAAGGTTATTTCATCAGACTCCAATTCTATAAAAATAAATAAATTTCCAAGAGGTATGTATTTTTGTTATATAACTACTTTATATGGAAGTACATCTGTTAGAAAATTCGTAGTAGAATGAGATTAGTTTTTAGTAGAATATTTAATTAGAGGTTATAAAATGCAATATGTATGGTTTTATTGGTCATTATTAATTCTTCTTGTTTGGCTAATTATTTATTTAGCTAAAAAAGATTCTCGGAGAGAAATGCTTCTTGTCAGTCTTTGGACTTCACCTTTAGGATTGACAGAACCCTTTTTTGTACCAGATTATTGGAATCCACCTACTTTGTTTAATCTTGCTCAAAATACTGGTTTTGATATAGAAAGTCTTATTTTTTGCTTTGCAATAGGGGGGATTGGATCAGTACTTTATAACTTAATATTTAGAAAAAAATATCAAACTTTCACACTAGACCTAATATTTAAACATCGGCACATATACCATAAGTATATTCTTTTCTTACCTGTTATAGTCTTTTTCGGAATAGCTTTAATAACTAATTGGAACCATATTTATTGTGGGGTAATCGCAATGTTTGTTGGAGCTTTAGGAGCTTTATGGTGCAGACCTGATTTAACAAAAAAAGTGTGGGTAGGTGGCTTTTTATTCACTTCACTTTATTTTATTTTCTTTACCTCTCTTACTCTCACCTATCCAAATTATGTAGATTTGGTTTGGAATTTTAAAAATATATCTGGTATTATCATAATTGGTGTACCACTTGAAGAGTACCTTTTTTCATTTACATTTGGTATGCTATGGTCTAGTATATATGAACACTTCACTTGGAAAATGATAAATTAATCCATTACAATTTTTAAAGGATACACAAGAATGAGAACTGAAATAACTATAAAGGAATATCAAATCAAAGGAATGATTTGCTCAAGATGCATCAAAGTTTTGAAAAATGAGTTAAAGGAAACTGGTGCTGAAGTTATTGAGATTAAACTCGGGAAAGTAATTGTTAGGTTTAATCCTAACTTTGTTGACTCTTCATTTTTAAAAAGAGTAATTATAAACAATGACTTTGAAATTCTAATTAGAAAGGAAGAAATATTAGCTGAACAAACTAAAATAAATATAATTAACTATGTATGGGAAGAAGATGCTCAATTAAATCTGTCCGAATATCTTTCTAATAAAATGGAATTGAGTTATAATTTAATTAGTAAATACTTTTCAGAAGTGTTTCATTATACCGTCGAAAGATATTTTATTATTATTAAAATTGAACGCACAAAAGAACTAATAGAAAATGGTGAAAGAAATTACAGTGAAATTTCCTACCTATTAGGATATAGTAATTTATCTGCTTTATCGAGACAATTTAAAAAAGAAACTGGGCTAACTATGAAAGAATATCAACATTTAAAAATGAATACGAGAGTACCAATA
>JBLWYD010000023.1:0-46243 GCA_048267165.1 Bacteroidota bacterium | reverse complement strand
GACATTTCTTAATTTATCCTATTATGATTGACTAATTTATTAATTATATTTTTGTCAACCTAAATGGGGACACTCCAACTATCTAGTCTAGAAATTGATAACAACAGGATATTAACAAAAACTGAAGGACTAAAAAAGTTTGAAACTAAAAGTATAAATGATTACTAAAAATTATATAGCTAACCATGAAAACAATATACTACTATCGCTCCTTTTTTATTCTTCCCTAATTCCTTCTAGTATATCTATTTTCGATATTCGTTTGGTAGGTAAGTATGTTGCTCCCCACGATAGTAGTATAGAGACGACTACGATTGCTACATAGACTTCGTACTCATAGCTGATGGGGAATGCCGATTGTATAGTTATTCCTTGTCCGAATTTTATTAGCCCAGCTGTGTCTTGCAAATACGTTAGTATCAGCCCTATAGTAGTGCCGAGTATAGTGCCTATTGCTCCTATGAAAATACCTTCGTTGCGGAATATTGCGACTATTCTATTAGTTGACATTCCCAGAGTTCGGAGTATAGAAATATCTTTTTTCTTCTGCACTACTGTCATCGAGAGTGACGCTAAAATGTTGAACGCAGAGATTAGAATTATCAAGAATAGCACTACTATTGTCATCACTTTCTCGAATTGCATTATTCTATAAAAATCGGAATTCAAATCTTTCCAAGTGAATATAACTAAGTCTTTGTATGTTTTTTGTAGCTTGGCTACGTATTCATCGGTCATTTCGTAGTTCGTTAGCTTTATATCGATGAAGTCTTTCTTGGGGCTATTGTCATATATGTATATCTGTTTTTCGTCGTAATCCTTCACACTACTGTAGAATATACCACTTACTAGGTACTTCGAGCCATCTAACTGGCGGAACATACGAGCCGATTTTTCTAGTGCTTCTGGGGTTATTAGCTCTACTTCGTCGCCACGAGTTATATCTAGTCCTTCGGCTAGTTTGGCACCCATTATTAGGTTCTTCGAGTTTGCTTGCAGCTTCCCGAAGAGTAGCGATTGGTTCAGCCCATCAAGGTAGTTCTTGCTCATAGGGTTTATGTATAGCAAGCGAGCTACTTTTATATTATCCTTAACTCGGAGGGCAGATTTTTTCTCAGTTGTGAGTGCAAATTCCTTCATCTCTTTCGAGTCGCCGACAAATTTAATTAGCGAATCATCTACTTCGCTATCGCCACTTAACTTCACCCTAACGTGGGGGTCATAGCCGAGTATCTGCTCGTAGTTCATCACTTGAAACCCACTAAGTATAGACACTACAAATATGATAGAAGCCACACCGATTGTTATCCCGAGTGTCGCTAATAAATTGATTATCTTCACGAAGCTAATATCTTTGCTCGTGAATATATATTTGAGTGCTATTTTATTTTCTAATTTCAGTTTGCTTTCATCACTTTATAATTAGGGAATACATCATTTAGCTTTTCTACATCGAATCCACTCTCGAACATCCCAAAAACAGACGAGCCACTACCAGACATCAGCGAGAAGACAGCCCCTTGCTCGTATAGTTTTCGTTTAATCTCTTTGATTTCTGGATGCTTTTCGAAAATTGGCTTTTCGAATTCGTTGAATATCATACTTTTCATAAGCGAAGGATTTTCATTAGCTCTTTCAAGTATTTGCTTGTAATCTGTCAATTGTCTTGGAGTAGAGTCCCTTTTCAATTCTCCGTAAGCAGCAGGAGTTGATACGTGTATATTAGGGGAGACAATTACAATTTGATGGGGAACGTTATAATCGAAGAATGTCAGCGATTCGCCTCTGCTTCTACCTATAGCAGCTCCACTTTGTAGGAAGAATGGTACATCGGAGCCAACGGCTTGTGCAAGTATCAATTTATCATTGTAGCTAAGCCCAAGTTCGTATATCTGATCTATGGCATTTATTGTACAAGCAGCATCGCTACTTCCGCCACCTAATCCAGCACCCATTGGTATATTTTTGGTCAAATTGATATTAACACCAATTTTCTTATTAACTTTTCGCTCTATTTTGCGAATTGCTGTATATATTAGGTTGTCTTTTCCGTTCAATTCGGGAATATTTGAGTCGATATTAACTTTTTCATCGTCATTTCGTTCAAATATTAGTTCATCGTACAGATTGTTGAGAGAATAAAAAACAGTGTTGAGGTTATGGTAATCATCACTTCTCTTGTTTAATATCTCTAAGCCAATGTTTATTTTAGCATTCGCATTTTTTTTAATTTTCATTTTATTCTATTTTTGTTTTGTATGTCAAATGAAAGCAATATAAGTTATAAGCAGGAAATTCTAAGAAAAGGTATTCATTTAGCTTCTCTTTCTATTCCCATAAGCTATATATTTTCCACTCGTGAAACTATGTTAAGCGTCCTTGTGCCTGCTACTATCTTACTTATAATATTCGATATACTGTCAAAAAATGTGCGATTCTTCATCAATTTGATGATGAAATTCTTTGGTCAGATGCTCAGGCCACACGAAAAGAAAGGCAAAGGTTTTTTCAATGGAGCAACTTGGGTGCTCATATCAGCTACGATTTGTGTACTCGCATTCCCCAAAATCATCACTATCACTGGCTTTACTATCCTAATTATCTCAGATATATGTGCTGCTCTAATCGGTCGTCGATACGGAAAGCACGGATTTTTTGATAAATCTTGGGAAGGAACAATAGCTTTTATAATATCCGCAATTGCGATTATCTTCATTTATTATAATATATTTGAATTACCATTTAGCTATTTAGTAGTTGGGGTAATAGCAGCTGTCATAGGTGGATTCGTAGAGGCAGTATCTAAAGTAATAAAAGTTGACGATAATCTATCTATTCCTATTTCAGTGGGCTTAGTTATGCTTGTAGGCGAGTATTTCTTAGCTCAAGCTGGTCAATCCTTTCTTGGGTATTTGAATTAACCACAAACTCTCCTAAAAATTCAATTTAACAACCATATTCTTTATCTTTGTAGTTATATATTTTAACTAAATGAAAGAAAAAGAATTATGATTGATTTAAGAAGCGATACCGTAACCAAACCAACCGATGAAATGCGTCAAGCTATGGCGGAAGCTGAAGTTGGAGATGACGTTTACAAAGAAGACCCCACAGTAAAAGAATTAGAAAGAGCTGTTTCAAACCTATTAGGTAAGGAAGCTGGGCTTTTTGTACCGTCTGGTGTAATGGCTAATCAAATTGCGATTAAGCTACACACTAAACCAGGTCACGAAGTTATAATGGATGCTGATGCTCATATATTCCACTATGAGACTGGTGGCCCAGCGGTTATTTCGGGTGTTATGTGTCGTTGTATCCCTTCTGATTACGGAAGCCCAGCTATCGAAGATATAGAAGCGGCTATTCGTCCGAATATCTATTATAACTCACGCTCTTCATTAATCACATTAGAAAATTCGCATAATAGACATGGCGGTACTTTGCTTGATGTTGCTTATACGCAACAAGTGAAGGAATTGGCTGACAAACACGAAATTAAAATGCACTTAGATGGTGCCAGATTATGGAACGCACATGCTGAGACTGGCATTGCTCTAGAAAAATATGCCGAGCCGTTCGATACGGTTTCTGTTTGTTTGTCTAAGGGATTAGGCGCTCCAGTTGGTTCTGTACTAGCTGGTACTTGGGAACACGTCAATCGTGGTAGAAAATTCAGAAAAATGCTAGGTGGCGGTATGCGTCAAGCTGGTATCATAGCTGCTGGTGGACTTCACGCTGTTAAGCATCATATAAAGCATCTAAAAGGCGATCACGTAAAGGCGAAATACTTCGCTCAAAAAGTAATGGAATCTCCACTAATAGCTGTTGATTTGACTCGTGTACAAACGAATATTGTGAATTTCAAATTAGCTCCACAAATCAAAGCTGCTGATTTCGTTGAAAAAGCGAAAGAAAAAGGAATGCTTTGTAGCGAGATAGGACAGAACACAATCCGTGTTGTATTCCACTTTCAGATTAGTGAGCAAGAGACTAAAGACGCTGTGAAATTAACTACAGATTGTGTACTTTTATTAGCTAAGTAACTATGGAAACGAAGTATAACAAAGATGAGTTCACACACGAATACACCGGCGAAGTAAAATTCAGCGAAGTAGATTCGTTCAATGTGGTTCATAATCTGGCTTATCTCTATTGGTTAGAGTGGGCTAGAACTCAGTATTTGTTTGATATAGGTATGCCTAGAGATGATAGTATTTTTTCTATTCGTATGCCGATTATGACAGTGCATAGCGAAGTAGATTACTACAACTCAATGCGGTTCACAGACGGATATACTGTATTGACTAAAGTTAGCAAAATAGGTGATAGCTCTATTACTTTTGTCAATCAAGTTTACTCGGCTGATAAATTGATACTAGAAGCTAAGTCTATATTAGTGTATGTAGATACAGAAAATGGAAAGCCGGAAACTATACCGGAATTTGTAAGGGAAAAGATAAATAACTACGAAAAGTAATGGAATCAAATTTAAAAATAGCGGCAAGATGTGTTATTCCTAGATTGAATACACCCTACTACTACGAGCAAGAAGACTACAAAAAGCTAATCCATAAGCTAATAGAGTATGGAGTTAGTGGCTTTTGTATTTTCGGTGGTGAAGTAAATCAAGTTAAGAACATGATTACTGAACTAAAAGCAATAGCTGAACAGCCACTTATCTTTTCTGCTGATTTGGAATATGGTCTGCCAATGCGATTTTTAGGTGGAACTGGTTTTCCTCATGCTATGGCACTAGGTAGAACAGAAGACCCTACTAAGTCAGGTATTGCTGCCAAATTCATAGCCAAAGAAGCTAAGCTATTGGGAATAGATTGGAACTTAGCACCAGTGTGCGATATAAATTCTAATCCGAAAAACCCGATTATAAACATCCGTGCTTTTGGTGAAGATGACCTTACGGTTTCCCAGCACTCCGTGTACTATATGAAAGCTACACAGAACGAGAAAGTATTGGCTTGTGGAAAGCATTTCCCTGGTCACGGCGATACGGAAGTTGATTCGCATTTAGATTTGCCAGTCTTAGAAAAAACAGGTGAGGATTTTCAAATAGAATTAAAGCCATTTATCAATAATATCAAGAATGGTATCAAATCTATTATGATTGGTCACTTGTGGGTGAAGGCAATGGATGAAGAAAAAATTCCTGCAACTCTATCTCACAATGTAATTACCAAATTACTTAAAGAAATGCTTGGTTTTGAAGGTCTAATTATAAGTGATGCACTTGAAATGAAATCGATTACTAATCATTATAAGTCGGGTGAAGCTACTATCAAGTTCTTCGAAGCGGGTGGTGATATAGCACTAATACCAGAGAATCCGTTCGAAGCAATTGAAGAATTATCTGCAGAGTTGACAAAGAATCCTGAATTGAAAGAGCATCTGAATGAATCTTACAGAAAGCTAAAAAAGGAATTGAACTTCGTAGGTGCTCTAAATCCACAAAAAATAGACGATGAATTTCAAGATCACTTTATGGAGCACGAGAAAATTGCACTCGAGCTAGCTAGAGAAAGTGTTGAACTTAAAATAGAAAATAACGTTATACCGATTCAAGAAGGTATGCAATATGCTGGTTTCGCATTTTTGCAGAAAGAAGATGATTTTGGCCCAGCAAGTATGTTCTTCAACTTTATGCAGCAAGCACTCGAAAATGATTGCGATTTCGCATATATAAACGAAGAAATAGATGAAGAAGATTTGGAACAAATGAAACTTGGTACAGATGATGCTGATATTATTCTATTCGCTGTTTTCCATAGAAGTAGATCTTATGCAGGCGACATTGGTACTTCAGAGAAAATCAGCTCTATAATGAAGAAAATAGCAATGGGTAAACCAGTTATTACTGTCTATTTCGGAAATCCATATTTGGCTGACGAGATTAGATCAGATGTATCTGTGCTTACTTATTCTAACTCCTTAGCTTCACTGGCTGCGGCTACGATGATACTAAGTGGTAGATCAAATAACATAGACGCTCAAACCAACAATAATTAGTAATATATGATGAAGAAAATATTAGTAACGGGAAGTGCAGGATTCATAGGTAGTAGCTTTGTAAAGCTAATGCTGAATAGCGGCAACTATGAAGTTGTCAGTTTTGATGCACTAACTTATGCAGGTAATCTGGAGAATCTGGATTCTCTAAAAGCTAATCCCAATCATACTTTCGTCAAAGGAAACATAGAGAGCAAAGCCGATTTAGAGAAAGTGTTCGACGAACATAATTTCGATGGCGTAATTAACTTCGCTGCCGAATCGCACGTAGATCGCTCTATTATGGATTCGTCTCCTTTTGTTAGTACAAACGTATTTGGCACTGTCAATCTACTAGATTTTTCTAAAAAGCATAATGTAGAACGATACTTACAAGTCTCTACAGATGAAGTTTATGGCTCTCTAGGAGCTACTGGTAAGTTCACCGAGAAGACAAACTTGAAGCCGAACTCACCATACTCCGCATCTAAAACTGCTGCTGATAATTTCGTCCGCTCTTACTATAAGACATTCGATTTCCCGGCACTTATTACTAGATGTTCTAATAATTATGGACCATACCAATTCCCAGAAAAACTAATACCATTGATGATTATGAATGCCCTTGGAGACAAGGATTTACCAGTATATGGTGATGGTATGAATGTTAGAGATTGGATATATGTAGATGATCACTGTCAAGCGATACTAGAAGTATATGAGAAGGGAAGAGTAGGTCAAGTTTATAATATCGGTGCTGAGAACGAGATGCCGAATATAGAAATTGTAAAGCAGATTCTAAGCTATCTTAATAAGCCAGAATCGCTTATTAAATATGTGAAAGATCGCCCCGGTCACGATAAGAGATACGCAATGGATAATACCAAAATCTCTTCTGAGCTGGGATGGACACCAAAGTATGATTTCGAAAATGGGTTGAAATTGACGATTGATTGGTATTTGGATAATATGGATTGGGTGGAAAGAGTTATTTCGGGTGAGTATAGAGATTATTATAAATCAAATTACAGCGATAGATGAAAAAAGTTATATCAGTAGTTGGTGCTAGACCAAATTTTATGAAAGTAGCGCCTATACACAGAGCGTTTGAGAAGTATCCCAATATTGAGCATTCTCTTGTTCATACTGGGCAGCACTATGATAAAAATATGAGCGATGCTTTTTTCCAGGATTTGGAAATGCCTCATCCTAAGCACTTTATGAGTGTTGGCTCTGGCTCTCACGCAGAGCAAACAGCTAAGGTAATGATAGAATTCGAGAGAATATTAATAGAAGAAAAGCCAGATTTAGTAATAGTTGTTGGCGATGTCAACTCGACTGTAGCTTGTAGTCTTACTGCTGTTAAGCTGCATATACCAGTTGCTCACGTAGAGTCTGGTCTCCGCAGTGGTGATAGAGAAATGCCTGAGGAAATCAACAGACTTGTCACTGATTCAATTTGTGATATAGCTTTCGTAACTGAAGAAAGTGGAAAGAGAAATTTATTAAAAGAAGATTATCCCGAGAAGAACATACACTTCGTAGGTAATACAATGATTGATTCTCAGCATTTTGCATTGCAAAAGCTAGCAGGGAATAATATTTTAGAAAGTTTAGGACTAACGAGCAAGGGTTACGTACTATCGACTGTTCATAGACCTTCCAACGTAGATGATAAAGAGCAGATGAATGATTTGTTAGATATTTTCGATATGATTTCGAAGATAAGAACTGTAGTAATACCAATGCACCCAAGAACTAAGAAAAATATAGATAATTTCGGATTGACAGAGAAATTAGAATCTATAGAAAACCTAGTGATTACAGAGCCATTGGGTTATCTTGATTTTCTTAATTTGATGAAGAATTGTGATTTCGTAATGACGGATTCGGGTGGAATACAAGAGGAAACTACGGCACTAGGTGTTGATTGTATAACGATCAGAACAACTACCGAAAGACCAAGCACAATAGAGTTGGGTACTAATGTACTAGTACAACCGAATAAAAATGATATAGAAAAAGCTGTAAATAGATATTTGAGTGGCGATAGAAAAACAGGTAGTGTCCCATATTTGTGGGATGGAAATGCTGCCGAGAGAATCGCTGAAGTAATAAGTAATAGATTGTCGGAGAGTAAATGAAGTTAAGGTATTTAATAGTTATGTTGTTATCAACTGTTAGTTTGATGGCACAAGTAACAGGTATGGGTGAAAGCAACTCAATACTAAAAAGTGAAATGGAAAATAATAAGGGGATGGACTCTCAAATGTTTGAAACTGAGCAAATGCCTGTTTCTAATATTATAAATCCAGATTATTATTATCTAGGTCCAGGTGATGTACTTATGGTTAAAGCTATACCAATGCTAACAACTCCTGTTCCGATTATAGTTTCACCCGATAATATGATATTACTACCTCGCTCAGGTGGATTAATTGATGTGAATGGTAAGACATTGACCGAAGCTCGTAAACTGATAGAAGAAAGTATTACCAAATACAAGTCTGATGCTATTGTAACAACATCATTCCAAAAAGCTCATTTATCTTTCATAGAAGTGGAAGGAAATGTGTTGAATTCTAGTGTTTATAATTTACCTTCTACATTCAAAGTCTCAGATGCTATTCAGTTAGCAAATAAAAGAGTTCCAATATCAGAAAAAAATAATGCCTCTGAAGATGCTTATATCCAAGAAAGACTAAGAATTAGAAAAACATATTCTAGAAATCAAGATAATAGTGAGATAGTTGATTATTGGAAAAGAAATGTATTAGTTATTCATGAAGATGGTTCTAGTTCACAAGTGGATTTGATAAAATCAAAGTCAAAGGACAATGGACATAATAATCCTTATGTTAGACAAGGCGATAGGATAATAGTACCTTTCGACAAAAATAGTTTTGGTACAATATCTATAACTGGTGAAGTGAATAGACCAATTACTCTTCCATTCAAAAATGGTGATAAACTATCTGAATTAGTTGAGTATGGACTGGGATTAACTACATCAGCTGATTCAGAAAATATTTACTTATTTGATAACGGTTCTAAGGTAAAATTAACAACAAAAGACGGTAAGATTGTAGTTGATAATGATAGAGTCCTTAGCCCTGGCGCTACTGTAATAGCAGGTAATTTGGAAGAAAGAAAATCTAGTAGTGAAGGTGTTGTTACGATAAAAGGTTATGTGAATAACCCAGGTGCTTTCCCGATTATTAATTCTAAAACAAAGCTTAGCGAAATAATAGAAAAAGCTGGTGGGATTACAGAAGGTGCATACTTAGCACATGCTAAATTATATAGAAAGAGCAACGAATTCGATGAGTTAAGTCAATCAAGAACTGAAGCGTTCAAGTTATTCCGAAAGAGTAATTTAACACTAGAAGATACAGTAAGATATACACTAGATATCCATTCTATTGAACCGATTGTGTCGGTTGATTTTACAAAAGCACTTAGCGATAAGAATTTTGATGTTACTTTAGAAAATGGCGATGAGATAGTAATTCCTACAAGTTCTAATAGAGTTTATGTTTTCGGAAGAGTAGAAAACCCAGGGTTCGTAGAATTTGAAAAAGGCCAGAATATAGAGTATTATATCAATAAGACTGGTGGCTTTACCGATGTAGCCGATGAAGACCGAACGGCAGTAATTAGGAAAAACACAAGCTCTTGGGTCGGTGATGTAGAAGAAACCTTAGTCTATGATGGGGACTATATATATGTACCCGGTGAAGTGGATGTATCTACTTCAACCGAGCAAGCAAAAGTTTCGACTTATGCTGCAATTGGTAGTATAATACTATCGCTCGGTTTCTTGATTGTAAATATTGTCAACACAGTTAATAAATAATGATAATTAGACTTCTTATATCCGCTCTATTAGTATTCACTTTTACTAGTGGGGTTTTAAAGGCACAGGTAGAACATGTTCCTTTGACTTCCCCTGTTTATGACTATTTGTTACGTGCTGAGAACAAAGGATATTTAGAACATAAGTCACTTTCTAGCTTACCTCTCCAAAGAAAAGAGATAACTGCGATTTTGAACCAAATGTATAATGATAAAAATCTATCTGATAACGATAGAGAAATAGTAAAATACTATTTGAAAGAATTCAATTCTCTGGAAGAAAAGAATACGGTTGTATTTGAAAATGAACAGAATACTGATAATATTTTCTTCGATGATTTACTCGGAAGTAAAGACAAATACATATACAAATACACTGATAGTAATAGTAACGTAGAGCTTAAGCCATTACTCAAAACTGAATCATTCTTCACTAATAACTCTGGTTATGATGAGAGTAAAAGTGTACTGATACATGGTGGTGTTCGGCTAATGGGTACTCTATCCAATTCATTTGGATATTACTTACAAGCTACGAATGGTTCTATAATCTCCGGTGATAGAAGATTAGCAATAGATAGGGAGCAATCATATAGCAATAACGTAAAATTTGCATTCCTTGAAAGTGATTTAGACTTTACTCAATCGCATATTCGCTACGATAATGACTGGTTCTATGCGACACTAGGTAGGGAAGTAAGAAACGTAGGTGCTGGTTTATTTCAAAAAGTCTTCATCTCGAACTCATCACAACCTTATGATGCATTAAGCTTGGGAGCTAAGTTCAGTAGTTTTGAATATCGTTTTACTCATGGCTCATTACTGTCTTCTCCGCTCGATACGAATGCAGCCCAGGGATACACAGCTGTAATACCAGATAAGTTTTTAGTAATGCACCGGTTTGCATTTCGTCCATCTTGGGGTGAAATTGCCCTTTGGGAAAGTGTTATTTACTCAGATCGTTCTATAGATTTTGGATATTTGAATCCAATCTCTTTTTTCAAATCTTTGGAACATGCTCTTCACGATCGTGATAATTCAATGATGGGTATAGATGCTACTATCCGACCTATGAAGAATTTACAACTTAAAGGAAGTTTCTTATTAGATGATATAATAATAGACGAAATTGGTAAGGGGTTTTGGAGTAATAAAACTGCTTGGAATATCGCTGCTACATACTCTCTTGACATACCTATTGATTTGGGTCTAGAGTATTCGAGAGTCGAACCATACACTTATTCTCATTTCAATAATCTAAATGCATATACTAATGATAGAGGATTGCTTGGCTCTATTATAAAACCAAATTCTGACTATTTAGGGTTTATGGTGAATTATTGGGTTAGTAATAAATATCCGATTAGTTTCCGTTATATTAGTACAAGACATGGCGATAATATATTTGAAAATGGCGAACTTGTAGATAATGTAGGTGGGGACGTAAATCAAACAAGAAGGCACGAAGACAAAATAAACGGGGTTGAATTTTTAGACGGAAATCTAATAAAAACAAGTATATTTGAACTATCGGCTGGGCTAGAATTAATAAGAAACCTTAATTTGAAAGCAATGTACTCTTATGAGACAAAAGTTGAATCTAATCATTATGTTAGAGTTATCCTGACTTTGGAGGATTTCTAAATCACTAGTGTAATAACGGATATATTATCTTTCAAAAGCGATGAGGTGAATGTATGGATATAATGTCTATTATACTTGCTATATTGCTTATTCTGTTTGTATATCCATTGATTATTTACCCTTTTATCTTGTCTATATTGCCAAAGAATAAGTTGAAGCGTAGAAACGAAACAATAGATTCGCTGAGCATAATAATAGCAGCTTATAATGAAGAAGAGCATATTGTTGATTGTATTGAATCAATTCTAAAATCGAATATTTCTGGATTGAATATCGAGATTTTAGTTGGCTCCGATGGAAGTGATGATAGAACAGTTGAGTTTGCTAAAGCACTCAATAATGAGTTAGTTAGAGTTTTCGATTTCCCAAGACAAGGCAAGAACCAAACTCTAAATCAATTAGTAAAAGAATCTAAAAATGATAATCTGCTTTTCATAGATGCTGATTTTAGATTGAAAGAAAACAGTATAAAAGATTTACTTGAGAATTTCGGAAAGTTAGATGTAGGTATTATTATATGCCCGATCGAGATGCAAACACATAGCGGAGAGGGCTCAAAAGAAGGTGAATCTATTTACCAGAAATATGAGTCATTAATCAGAAGAAATGAAAGTGAAATAGCTTCGTGTGTTAATTCACTAGGTAGTTATATAATTAAAAAAGATATTTTTGAATCAATTCCATCGGATACATATTGCGATGATTTGCATTCTATATTGATAACAATTAGAAAGGGTAAACGCGTATATTTTGATGAGAATAATAAAATATATGAAGTTAGAAAGTCAAATTTCTTCGAGGACTATTCCCGTAGAAAACGCTTAGTAGGTGGTGGACTTTCGACTATATTTGCTTTCAAAGATTTGCTGTCGTTTAGTAAAGGTTGGAGTGCTTTCTTCCTTTGGTCACATAAACTAATGAGATGGTTTTCTTCGGTATTCCTATTGATGGCTTATGTTACTTCACTATTTATGTTGGATACTTACTTTGGTCTGATAACGGCTTATAGTATTAGTGTGTTAATTATAATAAGTGGTATTGGTTATTTACTCGAAAAAGGAGAAATGGGCAATCCTTTGAAGTTGCCTTTATTCTTTGTGTTTATGAATATTGGTTTCATAAAAGGAATTCTGCACTATTTCTATGGGAATCAAAATGCAAAATGGAGTAGAAAAGGATTAGATTGAGTATAGCTGTCGAAAATAAAAGAATCGTTGCAGAACAAATCAAAACTTCTTATTCTTCTAAATTTAAGAATTTGATATTACCTTTGTATTTGGAGCTTTCTGCAGATATACTAGCAATAGTGGTTAGTTTCTTTTTTCAGTACTATATTAGATTTGAGACAAGTTTATTTGGAGCGATAAAACCAAATTTGTCTTATGATTGGTCTTTGATATTATACCCATCTGTAGCACTAGTTATATATTGGATTACTTTATTCGCTGTTAATGGAATGTATAGAAATTGGTACGAACGTTCACCGATAGATGAGATATTTACTATGCTCAAATTGGTAGGCTTTGGTTGCCTGATGCTTGCTATAGTAGTACTCTCAGTCATCCAAACTAGTCCAAGAATGCTAATTTTAATTTACTTCATAGTATTAAGTATTAATATAGTTATATTTAGGACTATTGCTCGTAGAATACAGCTATCACTAAGGAAAAGAAAAGTAATAAACCTACGGACTATTTTCATAGGTAAAAAAGAGAAGGTATTCCAAATTGCACGAAAAATGCAACTATCGCCGGGTTGGGGATTTAGACCGATAGGTTATATTAGTACTTCTGAAAATAAAGAACAAGAAGAAGACAGAGATTTGATCCCTAATATTGGTTCTATTGGCGATTTTATGAGTATATTGGAAGAATACAAGCCTGATTCAATAGTAATTGGCTCTAAGATGAGTCATAGAGCAAGTATGTTCAACATAGTACAAATATGCAAAGACAATAATATTAGTGTGAAAATAGAGCCGGATTTGTACCATATATTTACTGGTCAATCGAAGACGACGAACCTTTATGGTATCCCTCTGATTGATGTGAATTTGAATTTGATGAAGCCGTGGCAGAGCTTCGCTAAGAGAATATTCGATATTATATTTAGTGCTTTAGTATTAATAATTGGTATGCCAGTATGGGTATTATTAGCTTTAGCAATAACAATAGAATCGAAAGGTGGAGTGTTCTATACTCAACCAAGAGTAGGAAAGCATGGCAAAGAGTTTAAGATTTACAAATTTAGATCAATGGTTCCAGCTAAGCCAGATGCTGAGCAGAAATGGACTGTAGTTGGAGATAAAAGAGTTACCAAATTTGGGAAATTCCTTCGGAAATCTCACTTAGATGAAATTCCTCAGTTTTGGAATTGCTTCATTGGTGATATGAGTATAGTAGGGCCCAGGCCAGAGCAACCGAAATTCGTAAAAATGTTTTCGGAGCAATTAGATTATTATAATCGTCGTCACAAAGTTAGACCAGGCATTACGGGGTGGTGGCAGATAAAATATGAGTCACACGAACTCAGTATAGAAGAAATAGAAAATAGAACTAAGGACGATTTTTATTATATTGAAAATATGTCATTGAAATTAGATTTTGAAATAATTATACGTACAATTTGGTTAGTCTTCAAAGGACACGGGCAAACATAATATATGAAAGCAATAGTAGTAATACCGACATACAACGAAAGTAAGAATATAGTCAGAATCATAGACAAGATATTCTCCGTTCACGATGAGATAGATATACTAGTGGTTGATGATAACTCGCCCGATGGTACTGGCAAACTAGTGAAAGATAAAATGCAAGAATCTAGTCGTATTCATATAATAGAACGCGAAGGGAAAATGGGATTGGGAACAGCTTACTTAGCTGGATTCAAATATTCCTTAGACAAGGGCTATGATTATATCATGGAAATGGATGCCGATTTCTCTCATAACCCCGAAGAAATACCTAACTTCCTAAAGTATATACAAGAATACGATGTTGTACTTGGTTCTAGATATATCAAAGGTGTTAACGTAGTTAATTGGCCATTAAAAAGACTGCTTTTAAGTTATTTTGCGAATCTATATACTCGCGTTATCACTGGTATGAATGTTAAAGACGCTACTGGTGGATTCAAATGTTTCAGAGCTACTGCACTTTCTAAAATCAATTTTGATGAAGTTAAATCGAATGGATATAGCTTCCAGATAGAGATGACTTATCGCTTATGGAAGAAGGGAGCAAAGGTAAAAGAAATCCCGATTATATTTGTAGATAGATTGGAGGGCGAATCAAAGATGAGCAAGAAAATTGTATATGAAGCTATTTTTATGGTGTGGAAGCTCAAGTTGGGCTTAGTCAAAATCTCAAAATAACTTTCAAGAAAAGCATTGCAACCCAATATTGACATATCCATAGTAATTGTGAATTACAATGTGAAGGACTTCCTTTCGCAATGTATAAGCTCGATTCACAAATCTATTACTAATTTGCGGTATGAAATAATAGTAATTGATAATGCTTCTACCGATGGCTCGAAACAGATATTCACGGAACTATCTAATTCTGAAGAAGATTTCTTCTATAATTACTCTGAAATCAACCTAGGATTCGGAAAAGCCAATAATCTTGGATTCGATATTGCAAAAGGCAATTATACTCTAATCCTCAATCCTGATACTCTACTTGAACCCGATACATTGCAAGTTATGTATGACTATATGGAATCAAATCCAGATATAGGCACGTCTGGTTGTAAAGTCCTCAACCTTGATGGTACTTTCCAGTCGGCTTGCAGAAGAGGTTTCCCAACTCCTTGGGCATCATTCTGTAAACTTTTCGGATTACAGAGACTGTTCCCCAAATCAAAGTTGTTTGCAAAATATAATCTTAGCTATTTGAACGAAGATGAGACTAATGATATAGATGCTTTGATAGGTGCATTTATGTTTACCCGAACTGATGTGCTGAAAAAGATAAATGGCTTCGACGAGAGTTTCTTTATGTACGGCGAGGATTTGGATTTATGCTACCGTATTAGACAAGCGGGATATAGAGTATCGTATTTTCCGCAAACGACAATCACTCATTTTAAAGGGGAGAGTTCCAAACGTAGCACTCTAAATGAGACAAAGCACTTCTACGATGCTATGGAGATTTTCGCAAGAAAGCATTATGGTAAATCTAAATTATTCTTTGCTTTCCTAAGATTAGGAATAAAAATACGAGCTTTTATAAGCTATCTGAAAAAGCATAGAAAAGATGTGGCTTTTATCTTCATTGATTTGATAATTGTAAACCTGTCACTTTTACTTTCTTCTTTTTTAAGATGGGGTGATGTCTTCCCATTCCCCGATTATGCTTACCCGACTGTGTTTATATTCCTTAGCTTTGTTACTTTCGTATCTATGCTGTTTTCAGGTGAGTATTTCGAACAGAATCAGACTATAAGAAAGTCATTTTTTGGGCTATTGTCTTCGTTATTAATACTAACTTTTCTGACTTACTTCTTCAGGGATTTCGCTTTTAGTCGTGGTATATTGCTGATGACTATTTCCTTTTCAGCAGTATTTATCACCATTACTCGAGTATTGAGCAATGTAATAGAAAAACAAAAGAACGTAAAAGAAATAAACAGAATCGTATTAGTAGGGTGGAACGAGAATGCTCCTAAGCTGATACATAATATAAAATCGAATTATAATAATTCTGTAATAGTTGGTTTCATTAGCAATAATGAAAATGCTACGAGTGATCTGGATTATCTTGGTGAGCCGAATTATATCCAGAAAACTATAAATGATAAGTCGATAACAGAAGTTATTGTTCTCGATAAATCTGAGTTCCAGTTCGATGATGATACCAAATTCATTCGCTTGAAAAATGATAATCTGGTGCATATATACTTTGCAACTGATTATGATAATCTAGTAATATCGAAAATACTTACAGATGTTTCTGGAGTTAACCCAGAGACAAAAATGAGCAAATTATCACAGTTAAGATATAGATTACTCAAAAGAACATCTGATATTTTTATCGCACTATTGATGCTTACTTTCGGATTACCTTTTCTAATTGTAAAAGGAAATTCTAATAAATTCGTTAACTTGTTACTTGGCAGACTTACATTCATAGGTTTATTTCCTGAGACCAATAGTTTGTCTGGAAAAGGAAAATTAGGTATTATTGGACTTGCACATATTAGTGAGTCACAAAAATTAAAAGAAACAATGATAGCTGAATTGAACAATCATTACATTGATAACTATTCGCTATCTTTAGATTTTGACATACTTTTTAAATATTTATTTAGAAGATAGAAAATGGCAAATAACTTCACTTTAGATTTTGAAAAACCAATAGTTATATTGGAAGACAAGATAGCCGAAATGAAACAATTAGGCGAAGAATTGGATATAGAACAAGATATAGAAAGTTTAGAAAAGAAAGTAGAAGATTTGAAAAAAAATATCTACGCTGGGCTAACTAGATGGCAAAGAGTGCAAATCGCTCGTCATCCCGAAAGACCTATTACTTCTGACTATCTTGAGAATACTTTCGATAGCTTTGTAGAATTACACGGCGATAGAAAGTTCAAAGACGATGCTGCTATAATGGGTGGTATGGCTACTATCGGTGAACATCAAATAATGTTCGTCGGTCATCAGAAAGGTAGAGATACTAAGTCTAATATTCTGCGTAACTTCGGAATGCCGAATCCGGAAGGGTATCGCAAGGCGCTAAGATTATTCAAATTGGCAGAAAAATTCAATAGACCAATTGTATGTTTTCTAGATACACCGGGGGCCTACCCAGGTATAGAAGCAGAAGAAAGAGGTCAAGCGGAAGCAATTGCTGACAATCTTATTAAAATGGCACAGCTAAAAGTACCAGTAATAGTGATTGTAATAGGCGAAGGTGCATCTGGTGGTGCATTGGGTATAGGTATCGGTGATAGAGTACTTATGTTAGAAAACTCTTGGTACTCAGTTATTGCCCCCGAATCTTGTAGTAGTATATTATGGAAGACTTGGGATTTCAAAGAGCAAGCTGCTGAAGCACTAAAACTAACTGCACCTGATCTAAAAGAGCATAATATTATCGACGATATAGTGAAAGAACCACTCGGCGGTGCTCACAAAAATCCTGATGATATGTTCGCTATCATGAGAAGAACTCTACTAAAAGAGCTTAAAGCTTACAAAAAATACGATTCCAAAAAGCTCATCGAAGAACGTCATGAGAAATTCTTGAATATGGGTGTTTGGGAGGAATAATTTGCTAAAGAAATTTACTGCCTGGTTAAGGCGAATGACAGATTGGATGGAAAGTTTTGCCGACAAGCCTCACGCTATGTTGGCATTATTTGTTTTATCCTTCATGGAATCATCTTTTTTCCCGATTCCGCCAGATGTGCTACTAATAGCAATCGCTATTTCTAATCCTAAGCGAGCATTCCGAGCTGCACTATGGTGTAGTATTGGTTCTGTTTTGGGTGGTATTTTCGGCTATTATATTGGTGCTGTTCTAATGGATTCTATTGGAAACCCAATTCTCCAATTCTACGGAAAAGAACATGCGATGGAAGACTTCGTTAAGCTATACAAGGAGTGGGGAACACTTTTCTTAGCTGGTGCTGCCTTCTCTCCAATTCCTTACAAAGTAGCGACTATAGCTTCAGGTGCTGCAAATATGGATTTGACTACATTTATAACTGTTTCATCTATCGGTAGAGCAGCTAGATTCTTTTTAGTAGCTGGACTACTTTACAAGTACGGTGCTCCTATCAAGGCATTCATTGAAAAGTATTTTGATATTATTTCTATTGCATTTTTAGTATTGTTAGTCGGTGGATTTGTCGCTATCAAGTATATGCTATAGTATGGAAAGAAAGAAGATAATATATGTCTGGAAGTCACCTTACCCTTGGGATGTTAGAGTTGAGAAGATTTGCAAATCTCTTTCAAAGGAATATGAAGTTCTAATCCTAGCAAGATGGGGTAACGAAGCAAAAAAAGCCGAACAAATAGACGGTATTACTGTTCGCCGTGTCGGTTTTCGTGAAAAATCTATCAAGAGTATTCCACTATCATTCAACAGAACTTGGAAAAAAGAACTAGAAACTGTTATCAAAGGATACAAGCCAGATGCTATTATAGTACGTGAGATTATGCTCGGTACATTAGTCGGCAAATTAGGTAAAAAGCATAATATACCTACTATTATGGATATGGCGGAAAACTATCCAGCACTTATGAAACTATGGCGGAAATATAATAATACTTTGCTAAAGAAATTTGCAATGAGAGTGTTGAATATTCCTAGACTAGTAGAGAAAAGTTCGATATCATATATGTCAGCTATTATTGTAGTTTGCAAAGAACAGATTCAAAGATTGAATTCAAATTATAAGTACCCTCAGAATAAAATCAGAGTAATAAAAAACACTCCTTACCTAGTCCCCGAAAAGCAAGAATCAAATAATAATCATAATAAAATAGTATTTTTACATCACGGTTGGTTGACTGAAGAAAAGAGAATTGATAATTTTATTAATGCTTTCGTTACCCAATACGGAAATAATGAAAACTATCAACTTAACATAGCTGGGGCAGGCAATTGCTTAAGTGAGTATCAAGTATTAGCCAAAGGGATTAAAAATATTGCTTTTTTAGGTGAATATAACCATCAAGAACTGGATGCAATTATTTCAGAATCCACAATAGGTATTATGCCTTATGAAGTAAATGATTTTAATGAATTTACAATACATAATAAACTTTTCGATTATTATGCAAATTCAAAACCAGTTATAGTATCAGAAGTTAAACCAATATCAAGAATTGTGTCAGAAACTAATAGTGGCTATATTGTTGATTGTAGTAGTTCCGATTCAATAATCAATTTTTTTAAAAAGCAAGATTATAAAGACCTGAATACATTTTCTACCAATGCTTATAAAGCTTATGAAGAAAGATACAACTGGTCAATTGATGAAAAAGCATTACTTCAATTCGTAAAAGAGGTAATATAATATGTTTAGAACAATTCAAGTTCATGTAGCTGTTGCTAAAGAAAACGAAATAAGACATCTGGCACTTCGTAGGTCTGAGTCTTGTAAGCTGTTTCCTACTATGTGGCAAACAATAACTGGCACTTTGGAAGTGAATGAAAATGCTTTCGATGCTGCTAAGAGAGAATTGAAAGAGGAATCTGGACTTATAACAGATGTTTGGTACAAACTACCCTTTCTCGGTGGATTCTACGATATGAAACGAGACACTGTAGAAAGTGTCCCTACGTTTGCCGTAATATTCGAAGATTTCCAAGATATTATAATCTCTGATGAGCATACAGAATATAATTGGCTCAAAAACTCAGAACTAGAAGATTTTTTCCCAATCCCTGACCACATTAATGGGGCTATACAATTGGAAAAAATGCTACGTAACCCCGAACAACTTAGGATATTCTCATTATGAGTATTGCCGCATTAGTCGTAACATTCAACCGTTTGGAATTACTCAAAAAAACAATCGCTGGTCTGAAAACACAGACTCATAAAATAGATGAGATAATAGTCGTGAACAACGGTTCTACCGATGGTACATTAGAATGGTTGGCAGATTATCCAGAAATACATATCGTTACGCAAGAGAATGTAGGTAGCTCAGGTGGACAATATACCTCGTTCAAAACTGCTTATGACAGAGGTCATGAATGGATATGGGCTATGGACGATGATGTTGTACCCAGACCAGAGTGCCTGTCGCAATTGGTGGCTAATATAGATAAAGACAAAGTCGTAGCACCACTAAGATATAGCTTAGACGGCACTCCTTTTATCAATGATACTATCGAATTTAACCTTACAAATCCATTTAGAAATATTTGGAAGCGATTATTGAAGAAAGAAGATTTGGTAAATGATGTAATACCGGCTACTGGACTTACATTCGAAGGGCCAATGTTTCATAGGTCATTGATTGAGAAAATCGGTTTACCCGAGAAGAAGTTCTTTATATTCGCTGATGATAGTGAGTATATGATTCGTGCAAAAAAAGCTGGATTCAGTTGTTATATTATCAAAGCTGCAAAGCTAGATAGAATGCTTGACGCACCAGATTTGAACAAAGAATTTTCTTGGAAAAATTATTATATTATTAGAAATATAATTGCAATAGATGTATTGCACGGGTGCCTGCCTGTGCGTGTACTTAGACCTTTTGCCTATCTAATCTCTTGGCTAAGGAAAGCTAGCAACAAATCAGATAGACAAACGGTTATAAAAGCGTTCAAAGATGGATATTTCTATAAGTCGGATAACTAGAGAATAATCCCCAAACTAACAGCTAGGAATTGTTTATCTGGCTCGCCAGTTTCTTTTCCTATTAGGTTGATGTGTTGGTATTTTAATTCCAAATTCAACTTTAATATCTGCAAATCTAAATCCGTTCCAGCTCCTACGAAATAGCCCATACGTGAATCTGTAGGACTCATATCTAATGGAATGGAATAATCCGATTCTTCTGAAACGTAATCAACCGAATTTGATATATAATTATAAGCAAACCCACCAGTAGCATATACATTCCACACTTCAGTATTGATAAAAGCTAAGTTTATACCAGCGTGAATTGGTATTATATTCTGAGTTGATTTGAACTGATGTATTTCACCAGTCTGAGGGTCTTTTATTTTGAATTCAGAGCGAGGGAATCTGTGAAACTCGACTCCACCTACGAAATGAAACATAGGAGTTAGTTCTATACGAGCGGCAACTCCTAAGTGATAACCCAAACCAGCATTGTCAGTGAAAAAATCACCGGAGCTGATATTGTTAGACGTTAAGTTCTCATCGGAGTAAACTTTTGAAATCATATCATTTGGAGTAGATAATCCAGCTTTGAAATGCAATCCCAAAGGACCAGCAGCTTGAGCTAAATTAAAATTTATAAATAATATACTCGTTACTATGATTATTCTTGTAACTAATGTAGTTGAGTTTGCGTTATTACTTTTCATTTGACTGTTATTATTGTTAATTTTGAATAAATAATTTTTAAATTTACTAAGGATCTTTTATTATGAAAAAGTTTGCCCTTTTTGTTCTTCCAATATTAATTGGGTTCAATTTAATTAATCTAAATGCACAATCCAAAGAAAAAGACATTCCACTTAACTTAGGTGGCTATTTCGGATTGAACTATAATATGCACAATGGTGATTTCCATTATCCAACTATACTTAATGCTACGCCTAATACGGTTGTTCCTGTTGGATTCTATGGCGCAGAATCATCATTAGGTCTAAACGGTGGCTTTATTATTAACGTTCCTTTTGATAATATGTTCGTTTTTTCTGGACGACTAGGTGTACACGGCGCTGGTGCTGATTTTACAACTTCAGGTTCAGATATATTTCCTGGACCAACAATAGATACTGCTTTTTATACTGACTCATTCGAATCATCATTAATGTATGGTGAAATTGATTTATTTATGCAGTTCCATAATGTAATTCCTGTCGATAATCTTTATTTATTAGCTGGATTGGAATTAGGAATACCTTTAACAGCATCTTATAATAGATTAGAATCTAGTGTTATAAATAATGAGTTTGGTTCATCAACTACTGATTTTACTACTTCTGGTGATATAGTAGATTCTCCGCTTAGAATAGCTTTAGCACTTGGTGCTGGTTATATGATGGAAATTGATGATAATGTATTTTTAACTCCTGAAGTTAGTTTCAGATTGCCTTTCTCTAATGTAAGTGATTTCAATGGTGTAACAAATAATGATTGGAACTTTGCCCAAATTAGAGCTGGTGTTAGTTTGACATTTGGTTTCGGTGATGATGAGGTTGAAAAAGAACCAGAATCTTCTATTAATGTAGGTCTTAAAGATATAAGAGCTTATAACAAAGATGGTATGGCTTATACAGTTGATAATATAAAAGTAGAAGAAGTAAAATACACTGAACTATTCCCAATCGTTCCTTATGTATTCTACAACGAAGGTAGTAAATATCCTTCAGCATCTACTCAAACTCTTGCTGCAGAAAAAGAAACAGGTAAATTCGTAATAGAAGATATTGAAGCTGACGCTATCGAAATAAACAAAAACACTTTAGATATCATAGGTACTCGTATGCAACAAAACACTGCTGCTGATTTAAAAATCACTGGTACTGTTGATAATAAAACTGAAAAAGGAAAAACTGCACTTGCTAAAGAAAGAGCAGAACAAGCTAAGAACTACTTAGTAGTTAATTATGGTATCTCTCCAGATAGAATTACAGTTGAAGGTCTTGCTTCTCCTTCTAAGCCATCATCTACTAGAGTAGAAGACGGTGTAGCTGAGAACAGAAGAGTTGAATTCACAACTAAAGATAGAACTTTACTAAACCCAATGTTAGTAGAAAAAGAAAAATCTTCTATTGCTAACCCCGATTTAGTAGAATTCGTTACAGAAGTTAACTCTACTGATAGTGTTACTAAATGGCAATTAGAATTATCACAATCTGGTAAAATGATTAAGACTTTCAATGGTGGTGGAAACCCTAATGAAATCCAATGGGCAATCAAACCAAATCAATTGGCTGCTAGCGATCTACCTGTTGAATATAATCTGACAGTAGAAAACGTAAAAGGAAAAGCTAATAATGTAACTGGTTCTATTCCTGTTGAGTTTATCTCTACATCACAAAGAAGTCAAGAAGTAAAACCTGACAAAACTATTTCTAAATTCAGTTTAGTTGTATTCGATTTCGATAGTCCTGAGATTTCTGCTCACGATAAAGAAATAATTGATAACAATATACTACCCGCAATTGCGTATAACTCGACTGTTCAGATTTACGGTTATAGCGATAGAATAGGTGAAGAAAACTACAATAAGAAACTTGCTCTACAAAGAGCACGTAATGTTGAAAAGTATATCGGTTCTAAAGCGAAAGATGCTAAATTCGAAGTCTATGGTATTGGTGAAAGTATCCAACCTTATGACAACGATTTAACAATCGGCCGTCAATTATCTAGAACTGTACAGATTTATGTTATTACTCCAAAGGAAAAATAAGGTTGATGTCGAATCATTCAGACTATAAATACTTAATGGATATAAATACACCGGCAGATTTGCGTAAGCTAAAAGCTTCCAGTCTGCCGGATGTTTGTGATGAAGTCCGTGAATATATAATAGATACTATTTCTCAGATAGGCGGCCACTTTGGTGCTGGTCTAGGTATAGTTGAGTTAACAGTAGCATTACATTATGTCTTCAATACTCCAGAAGACAAAATTATAATAGATACTGGTCATCAAGGTTACCCACACAAAGTATTAACTGGTCGTAGAGATCAGCTTCATACTATCCGTCAGAAAGACGGGTTGTCGGGATTCTTAAAAAGAACTGAAAGTGAATATGATGAGTTTGGTGCTGGTCACGCTAGTACTAGTATCTCCGCTGCGCTAGGTATAGCTGCCGCTCGTGATATAAATAATCATAAATATAAAGTAGTCTCCATCATTGGTGATGGTGCTATGACTGGTGGTCTTGCATTCGAGGCATTGAATAATGCTGGTGTTTTGCAAAAAGATATACTTGTTATTATGAATGATAATAATTTCTCAATTGCACCGAATGTTTCTGCATTATCGAACTATTTTAGTGAGATATTCACTTCAAAACCGTTCAAGAAAATGCGTGACAAAGCATGGCAAGTCACTGGCAAAATGGATGATTTGGGTGATAGATTACGTAAGATAGCTTCTAAGCTAGAAGACGGTGTAAAAGCTGTAATCACTCCTGGTGTTCTATTCGAGGCACTTGGCTTTAACTATATTGGCCCTGTTAATGGACACAATGTAAATAAACTAGTAAGTATATTAGAAAATATAAAAGATATGAATGGCCCGATATTCCTTCACGTTATGACGCAGAAGGGACACGGCTATGAGTTTGCAACTCGCGAAAAGCAATATATGCACGCTATTGGTAAAATTGATAAAATCACTGGTAAGTCAGTAGCTGGTGCTCCATCGGCTCCTAAACCACCGAAATATCAAGATGTATTTGGCGATACGGTTCTCGAGTTATGCAAAAAAGATAATAAAATTGTATCTATCACTGCCGCAATGCCCGATGGTACTGGTCTAGATAGGGTCCAAAAGGAAATGCCTGAGAGAGTAATAGATGTAGGTATAGCCGAAGGTCATGCCGTTACTTTCGCAGCTGGTTTAGCATCGCAAGGAGTAGTTCCTATTGTTGCTATATATAGTTCTTTCATGCAAAGAGCCTATGATCACTTAGTACATGATTGTGCTATTCAGAAATTACACGTAGTTTTTGCATTAGACAGAGCCGGATTAGTAGGTGCAGATGGACCAACTCATCACGGTGTATTGGATATAACTTATCTTCGCCCAGTGCAAGGTATAGTTTTGATGGCTCCGAAAGATGAACAGGAATTACGCGATATGCTTTACTCTGCTATTTATAAATTCACAGATGGTCCTGTAGCTATCAGATTCCCTCGTGGAGAGTCTGTAGGCGTCCCAATAAAGCCAATGAACGCTATAGAGCTTGGCCAGTCTGAAACGATCAGAGATGGGGGAGACGTGGCTATAATGGCACTTGGTAATATGGTGCCTGTTGCTATGGAAGCTGCCGTATTATTGGAAGCAGAAGGTGTTAATGCAAAAGTAATAAACGCTCGTTTCGTTAAGCCATTAGATACTGATATGGTTGATGAAATCTGCAAGTCAGATATGCATATATTTACTGTAGAAGATGGTCAGAAGCAAGGTGGATTCGGTTCTGCTGTTGCTGAGTATATGGCTGAAATGAATTATCACAATAATCTTACTATACATGGTATAGATGATATATTCGTAGAGCATGGCACTCAAGAAGAGCAATATGAATCTATCGGTTTGGATAGTAAAGGGATAGCTAATTTTATCCTAAACAAGATTAATAATAAGATAGAAATTTAGTAAATTATTTTGCAAAATGTTTGCATATTAATTCAATATGCCTTAGTTTTGCATTCTGTTTTTGAGACGGCGACTCCTTAGCTCAGCCGGTAGAGCATTTGATTTTTAATCAAAGGGCCACAGGTTCGAATCCTGTAGGAGTCACAACATAAAAGCAACTAAGCCAGTTAAATTTTATTTAACTGGCTTTTTTTATACCTTAACTTGACTTTATTTAATAGCTTTTTCGTATATTTTGTTTTTAGTAACCATTAAAAACCGAAATTATTATGAGAAAGCTATCTATCCTTTTCATTATTACTATCTTAACTTCCACTCAACTGTTTTCACAGGCGTGGTTTAACGAAATAACTGACGAAGCCGGACTATCTGAGACTAAGGGTTTTCGTGTGTGGTTAGCCGATGTTAACGGTGATGACTATCCCGATTTACTTTGGGGTGGAGATGTAGGGGCCCTTTATAACAACATTTATTTAATGATGAATGTACCTAATCCTGATCAAAGTTCTAGTGTAAAAAGAATTTTCAAAGATGTTACTCCCGAATCAGGTCTTCAAAAAAGTAGAATAGATACTAATATAAGCCGTACTGTAGATATAGCTGCCTTAGCTGATTTAGATAATGATGGTGACTTGGATATTGTGACTAGTATTTACACACACAGAGTACAGAATTATAAGAGTACAGGTGATAGATCAGAGGTAATGCTTAATGATGGTAATGGACATTTCACTTTAGTTGATAATCACGGACTTGATAATTTCAATTATGCTAACAGTCTAGAATTGGGGCTAACTAATACAACTGGACTTTCTTTTCTTGATTATGATTTAGATGGGAATATTGATTTATATCTAGGTACTTGGTTCGCTCACTATGGTGAAGGAGCTGATGTATATATGGGTAATTACTTGTTTAAAGGAAATGGAGATGGTACATTTCAAAAAGGTGTTCTATTAGGTTCTACTGAGCCACTTTATGGTACAAATGTCACTGATTGGAATAATGATGGGTGGCCTGATATTATAAATTCTCCATATTGTCGTACTGCAGGGCAGTTCTTCAAGAATATAGAAGGTGTCCTAATTCAAGCATCGTTCGAAGCAGGGTACAACACACAAAGACTAGGTGGAGATCACGGTCAGAATCTATGTCAGTGGGAAGCTAATACTGCTGATTTTGATAATGATGGTGACATGGACATACTAGAAGTTAAGGTACACGGTGGGTATAATCCTGGGGAAGGGAGAACAACAATATCTGTAAATTCTGGACCTGAAAATGGATACAAATATGACTGGGAGCTTGATAGAATAAGCAGAGCAGCTCCGATAGAATCACACCTTGGTGATCAAGGTGGAACATGGTTCGATTTCGATAATGATGGAAGACTTGATATTGGTCTTGGACAAAACTCTTATCCTTCAGCAAATATATATGGTCAAGAACGACTTTATTTACTTCATCAAAATGAGTTTGGTACATTTAGCGAAATATTGCCTAGTGTTACTAAGTTAGATACGCTAAAGGAAGCTCACTCTATGGAGCCAGCTGATTTTGATATGGATGGTGATCAAGATTTATTCCTGTCTAGAATCGTTCGTGAAACGATTATAGAAAACGGTGAACCAAAAAATATTACTTATAATGCTATTGAGTTAGTAGAAAATAAAAAAGCTGAAGAAAATAATTTTATTCAAATCAAATTGGATAAAAACTCAGCTATAAAAAATGCAAACGCATCTTACATAGGAGCTAAGGTCTTAGTTTATACACATGGTATGACTCAAAAACAAGAAATACAATCAGGTCTTGGTCACTTCGCTGGTATGCAACCATTTCTAAAGACTTTTGGGTTAGGTAAACAAACTGCAATTGATTCGGTAGTAGTCTTTTATCCTAATAAAGCTAAAAGTAGAATTGTTATCTACGATCCACCAGTAAATACTCTTGTAAAAGTTGGTGATAGAATTGATTTTGTTGATATGCAAAATGAAGACCCGCAATTGCTTACTTCAGTTAACTCTGGTACTGTTGACTTTGGTGTTGTAAGTGTAGGTGACAATATAACAAAGAGTCAAAAATTGATAAATCTATCTAACAGTACTGGCTCACCAATAACTATAACGGGAGCAACAATCGAGAATGATGAAGTATTCTCAATTGATGAATCTATATTCCCTATTACTATTTGTTGCAAAGACACGACTGTATCTATTCCTGTTAAATTTGCCCCCACAAACAGAGCAAAATTCTCATCAACAATTATATTTGAGAATAACTCGGATAATGCACCTGCATTTATTTCAAATCTTGAAGGTTATGGATATGAAGATAAACCAATTATAGCAGTGAATAATAATAATATTGTTTTCGAAAGTGTATGGATAGATAGTACTAGTTCTGCTAATATCACTATTACTAACTCTGGTGAGGTTGATTTAGTTGTTTCATCTTTAGATCTATCAGGTGACAAAGAAGTTTTTTCTATTCCTGATATTGGTATCTTTAGCTTAAAACAGAATGAATCTAAGAATATTAGTATTAATTTTGCTCCAAAAAAGAAAAATACATACAAAGCCAAACTTAACATAAAATCGAATGCTTATAATCAAGACTCAGTTTCAGTAATAGATTTACTGGCGATCTGTAATGGACCAAACTCAGAAATCGTAACTGATGCTAAGTTTGTAATTGCCTTCGGTGATGTAAAAGTAAACGATTCGAAAAATGAAACACTGACTATAACTAATGAAGGTGAAGGAGAGCTTATAATCAGTTCAATTGAAATTGATCCCGTAGGTAGCTATACTCACTCAGAGAGTGAGTTCCCGATAGTCGTTAAAGGGCAAAAAGAAATAACTTTGACATTTAGTCCTAAAACTGAAGAATTGATAACGGCTCAGCTTAATATTACGAGTGATGCTACTAACGAACCAGTTTACTCTAAGAGAATGACAGGTACGGGTGTGACTTCATCGAACGTGGATATGTGGGAAAATGGTAATAGAACTTATCATTTCAGTATAGCTCCTAACCCTATTAAAAATAGCGGTCAATTAGTTGTTGAATCTTTAGACCCCAACAAAGCTGGACTATTATCAGCTGAAATGTATGATGCTACGGGAATGAAAGTACTTCAATTATTCAACTCGACACACATAGCAAATAATACTGAATTCGATATAGATGTAAATTATATCTCTTCAGGTACTTATTATATAAGAATTTATTCGGATAATGAATCGGTAGTAACGCTACCAATAGTAGTACAGAAATAAAAAAAAGCAAAACCTTATTTGCTTTGGAGGGCTAATTGAGGTTTTGCTCTGGGCTTAAAATGAATATGCGTATTATACGCTTCAATTTTGAATAGGTTATAATAAAATGAATCTTTTTTGTGATTATTATTGAAAAACTATTTCAAATTGTATCATTTGTATGATAAACTAATATTCAAGTGAGTATTTAATTCCTATATTAAATAGTAAAAATTAATTATATTGAGAACTTGAAATAGCTTAACACAGGATTAACTTGATTTTATTTGTTCAAATAATTGGACACATTTCGAATGTCTTATACATAGTAGGAGCTTCATTCGAAAAAATGATTTGGCTAAGAAGTACACTAATCTTAGCTGCTTTACTAGAGTTGTATTATTCTTTTAATATTTCAGATGAACCACTTTGGACTGATATCATCTGGTCAGTTGTCTTTGTGGGTACAAATCTATGGTGGATCTCAGTTCTCTACTACGAAAAGCTAACACTCAATCTAGGTGAACGTGAGAAAAAAATGTTAGAATTAACTTTCAGCAAAATGAATCCTATTCATTTTAAAAAGTTAGTTCGACTTGGTTCTATTAAATCTGTACCTGAGAATACATGTCTTATCAAAGAAAACACCCATATTAATGAACTAATGCTTATTACCAAAGGACTAATCAAAATTACACGTAATGATAAAATACTTGCTTATGTAAAGGATGGTCGATTTGTAGGGGAGATGAGCTTTATGTCGGGTGAAACTACTACAGCAAACTGTGATACACTAGAAGAAACTGAGATGATAGTTTGGGACAAAGACGTACTTACAGACTTTCTGAAAAAGAATGATAGTATCAAAAAAGAACTTAATGATGTATTCAGTGAAGATTTGATTAAAAAATTAGTTGCTGATAATTAATCGAATATATATCTAACACCAGGTTCAGCCAAACTATGGAAATCACTATAATCGTGAATAGCGTAGTCATCGCCATAATGCATTAGTACTATTCTCTTTCGTAACTCTTCAGACAAAGTCCTTAAAGACTTTATGTCTGCATGTACAGGATTAGGGAAGAAAGAACAATCGTGGAACAGATATTCTGCTTTGCTCTCGTATTCATCTATCAATTCCTTATCGAATTTTGTATCTCCAGAAAAGAATACTTTTCCATCAATTAATAACCCGTAAGTTATAAAGGCATCTTCTGCTTTTAATGCTTGCCCTGGTATGTGGTTCGTGTGGAAGAATTCTAACTCAATCCCTTTGAAATTGATATGATGTTTGATTCTGCCGTCTTTTTCTATTACATCTGGTGTAACATAATCAAAATAGCTCTCAAATGTCATTTCACCTTCATTTTTACCAAGCTCGTTGTATCTTAGTCCACCTTTCAACGACTCATCCCAAAGTACAGTCTTATATTCATCAGGAATAATCATTGTTAATCTTGGCTTTCCTTGCGGCTGACCAAAATATCTATTCTTAAGAGTTAAATATTCTAATCCACCAATATGGTCAGAGTGACTATGTGTAGGTAATATATTTTCTAAATCTAGAATGTCCACCCCAGTGACGGGCTTAAGTGCAAATGGAGCTGTTAGCCCAAAATCCACCAAAATATGAGTGTCACCTTTTATGATGATTATATTATTATTTCCTAAAGTTTCCGAGAACGCCGTCCCAGAACCTATAAAAACAATTTCTAATTTCCCATCATTTTTGAGGGATAGTTTATCTTCTATTTTTAATATCTTCATATATTACTATTCACAATTTGTGTGCCATTCAATTGTTTAATATAAATAAATGCTATTATTACAGTAACAAAACTGTTAAAGTTTTATGAATTTTCAGAAAATTCAAAGTTAATATACACAATTTATGAATATATCTTTACTATAATATACTATTTCAGTTAAACTTATCAAATTAAGTATTTTTACTTAACCTGCAATCTCGTTGATTGCGGTTACTAATCTATCCAAATCAGCTACACTTGTATATATGTTGGGAGTAACCCTTACTCCTTCTATATGTTCATGTTTTATGGCTACAGTGTGGATTTTATATTTACCATAAAGCTGTTGATCTATTTCACTCCCTGTCATACCTTTTATACCAAAGTTTGCCAATGCACACGAGAATTGAGGATCTAATGAAGTGTTCATATAGACTTTCGGGTTCTCCAAAGCTCTCGATGCCCAATAGTTCTTCAGGTAATGTAATCTTTCTTGCTTTCGCTTAGTAGTTATCATATTATGAAAATCAAGCGAATAGCCAATTGCCATCTCTTTAGCAAAACTACGAGTACCTAATGATTCAAATTTCCTGATATTATCACCATCTGGCTCATCTGAAGAAAGTAATGCCCAAACATTCTTTATTTTGTCTTTCTTTATATACATAAGCCCACTACCGAAAGGAGCACATAACCATTTGTGGAGACTGGTACCGTAATAGTCAGCCCCTAAATCAGGTATGTTATAATCAAGATGTGCGAACGAATGTGCACCATCTACTATAACTTCTATCCCTTTTTCGTGAGCTTTATCAGCTATTTTTCTAACAGGGATTATCTGACCTGTCCAGTTGATAATATGTGTTAAGTGAACTATCTTAGTTTTCTCAGTAAATAAATCAGTGTAGAGTTTTACTATTTCTTCTTCATTATCCATTGGTAAAGGCAATATAGCTTTACGTAGAACTACGCCGTCCCTCTTTACTCTTTGGTTCCAAGCATTACGCATATTAGGATAATCGAAATTGGACATTACTATCTCGTCACCTTTTTGTAAGTTTAGTCCAAATATAATGGTGTTCAGACCTTCGGTACTATTTCTATTAATAGCTATTTCCTCTGATGAACAACCTGCTAACTTGGCTAGACTATCTCGGAGTGGCTCTCTGCCAGCATCAAGTATTCGCCACATATAATAAGATGGAGCTTCGTTTGACATTCTGTTGTACTTGTCTTGAGCATCTTGTGTAATCTTAGGTTGAGGGCTTACTCCACCATTATTAAGGTTCAATATATTTCTAGAAACTGTGTACGAATCACGCACCCAATTCCAAAATATCTCATCAGATGCACTCTTCTCACTATTCATTGCTAGATTATCGAGTGATGCTGCTTTCAGTCCGCTGCTAACCGCAGACTCAATCATAGTATGTATTGATGCAGTTCCTAGTATTGCTGCCATATTCTTTACGAAACCTCTTCTGGAAGACATAATAATTACTCCTGATCGTTTAGTTCATACATTTCATATAACTCTGGTATTATACAATCCCACCCGTAAGTATCCTTCAACTTTACTCTGAATGCATCAGCCGAGTGGGGTTCACCGTGGACTATAAATACTTTCTTAGGCTTAGACTCTAACTCACTCAACCAATCTATAAGTTCTGATTGGTCGGCATGTGCAGAAAGTGCAGTCATATTATAAATCTCAGCATTTACATTATAGTATTTGCCATAAATTTTGACTTCAGAAGCACCTTCTAGTAATTGTCTTCCTCGTGTTCCCTCAGCTTGGAATCCGGCTAGCATAACCGTTGTTGTTGGATCTTCTATATACTCAGTTAAGTAATTCAATACTCTACCACCTGTCACCATACCACTACCAGCTATCACTATTTTGGGTTGCCTATCATCCATTATATTCAGAGTTTCTCTGAAATCCTTTACTATTGTGAATGAATTACACATTCTTCTACTATCATCAGCTTTCATTTTGTGCCAACTCTTGTGGCCTTTGAATACCTCGAGTACATTATTGCCCATTGGGCTATCCATAATCATTGGTATTTTCGGGATTTTACCCTTCTCTCGCAAACGCCACAGTAAGTACATAAGTGTTTGTGCTCTTTCCACTGCAAAGCTTGGAATTATCAGCGTTCCATTCTTTTCATAAGTATGTTTTATAACTTTGCATAGCTCTTCTTCCAAATCTAGATTCTCGTGAACTTTACCACCATAAGTTGATTCTACTAATAGGTAATCAGCTTTTAGGGGCTTTTTCGGTTCCCTTAGTAGTAGGTCTTCTTTCCGACCAACATCACCTGAGAATACAATAATTTCCCCCCTTACATCTAGTTCAATAAACGTAGAACCGAGAATGTGACCATTGTATTGAAGTCGGACTTTTATTTCAGGATATAGTTCTATCCACTCATCTTCTTTTATTGGCTTAAATCGTGAGATTGCATTTTCAGCATCTATCATATTGTAGAGAGGTTCAGCTATTTCATGTTTCGAGTAACCCTCTCTATTGGCTCTATCGGCTTCTTCTTCTTGTATTTTAGCACTGTCTCTTATAATAATTGAGGCTATGTCAAGAGTTGGTTCTGTTCCCCTAATATGCCCATTGAACCCCATACTGACTAGTTTAGGTAAGAATGCCGTATGATCTGCATGGCCATGAGTTAAGAGAATTACGTCAATTTCTGACACCTTTACTGGTGGATAATTCCAATTAAGCAATCTTAGTTTTTTTAGACCTTGGAACATTCCACAGTCTATTAGTATTTTTCTATCGCCAGTATCGACTAAATACTTAGAACCTGTTACAGTACCAGCCGCTCCAAGAAAATGTATTTTTAATTCTTTATTCATTTTAATAATTCCCACATAATTCTTTAGCTTCGTTTAAAATTGATTTGTGTTTAATACGCTTTATCCCAATTTGGTGTAGCAAATCTGGATTTTGAATCAAACTTTTGCATAGAACAATATCTTGTTCAATAATCATTTGTTTTTCTTTTCTGTTCAGAGTAGTCAAACTAGTAATTGGGTGAAGTCCAGCTACATCTATTCTCTCTCTCAGACTACCACCGCGAGGAGTATCCCAACTCACTAACCCTAGCCCAGCGCAGTTGCCATATTGTATTGCATCAGTTGTGAATCTGGTGTTCGTATATATCCAGCCTTTATGTTCTTTTCCATTATTCTTAGGGCTTTTTCTTCTTTCTTTTTCTACATCATCGAATCGTGATTTTATATAGAGTGGTATTTTGACATCGCATTTTCTCGCTTGATCACTGTGGAATTTACATTCTATTATATAATGTCTATTTTCTTTTATAGCTATTACGTCTATCTCATGATTAACACAGTGCCCTTTGACTATGACGCCTACTTCTACTTCAAAACCCTGATACCTTAGTACTTCACCGATGAAATTTTCAAAAGGATACCCCGTAGGACCAAGCTCTAATATCGCTTTTTTGAGCTTATATCTAGCTGCTGTCGGGCGGGACGATTTTCTTAATAACTGGAAGGCCTTCTTATATATTTCTTTTGTACTAATTCCTTCAAAAAGAAGGCTCTTTATATTATTAGTTATATATAATATAGTTGCATCATCTGCTCCAGACCTTTCCAAAGAGCCAATAAGTTTCAATTCATCAAAATGATCTTTCTCACCCGACATCTTGGTTATACTTATATTTTTCTTATTCATATTTAGATATTTATGTCCTTTATATAACAATATAACAATTCAATTTGTCAAAAAGAAAAAAAATGAAGTTCAGACAGAGATTATTTGTTAATTTATGATATTAACTTACCCGAAATAAAAAGCGAGATACTAATGAAGTACTTATATTTACTATTATTCCTTTTCATACCATATTTAGCATTTGCTGAAGACATTGATTTGACTTTTGAATATGATAATCTATCAAGGGAATTAGCAGTATATTTACCTGCTGATTATTCTCCTGATAACAATTATGAATTACTCATTGGATTACATGGTTGTGGCCAAGATGCATATAGTTATAGAGCGGCCCTTAAGGAAGTAGCAGAGAATAACGGTTTAATCCTAGTGTGTATTAATGCGTTAGATAATGGGACACAATTAAATAAAATGATGGTTGACGAAAGAGGTAAAGTAATACCGGCTGCCATTGAGTTCTTAGCTTCAAAGTATAATATTGACAGAAAGTCGGTATATCTAACTGGGTTCTCTTGCAATGCTGCTATGACTTTATTCCATGGACTTGATAATTTATTCGACTTCAAAGGACTAATACCGTTTAATGCTTATCTGCCACCAGAATATGATAATAAATATAACTTAGAATCAAAGAAATCTACTTGTTTTTGCTCTGGAACGAGTGATAACAATTATACGAAAAATCAAGTATTGTATAATCAATTGAAAGCAAATGGAGGAGTGACATATTTCAATTCAATGCCAGGAATAGGTCATACGGTTACGTTCCCGGGTTTTACTAATGAAATGCAAGAATGCATCGATTTTATAAATCAACAGACAACAACAAAGGTTGAATCTGATGATAGCGGAGAGCTATTATTATTAGAGCCGATAGAAGGTATACTTAATGTTAATACTAAGTCAATTAACAACAATACTGAAATATTTAACTTACTAGGTGAAAGAGTCTTCACCTCAAATAAAAATAGAATGGACATATCACATCTTATGAAGGGGTTATACTTTGTAAAAGTAGAAACTGAAAAAGCTTCGTTACTTTCAAAAATAATACTTAATTAGATTTTCTTTGATTTATTTACCATTTCTATTAATTTGTAGATTATGTTAATTAATCATATTAAATAAGAATGAAAAAAATAGCCATATTCGTTACAATTTTACTAGTTATAACATCATGTAAAACACTTCAAAATAATGGAGAAAACTACGTTGCTGACGCGACTCCTCCAGTTGGGTATAGTCCTATTTTTATAACTCAGAAGATGGAATATGATAAGAGTGGAAAAGACTCTTTGCAAATTAACGTAAGTAATGTCCGCTACGAAGGTAATAAGACATCTGCATTTATACATTTGATTAATGAAAAAAACACTTTACTCACTAATGCCAGTAATAAAAAAGATATTTGGTGCGAAATCATAGATTCAACTTCACTTGGTGAGAAGGTAATCACATCGAATGTAATTGAATACAAGGATATGAATAGCTCACCTATTAGCATTGCTATTGTTATGGATCACTCTGGTTCGATGGGAGAGGAGAGAACTAGGAATATGCAGTTAGCTGTACAGAAACTAATTGATAATAAGAGAGACCAAGACAGGATAACACTTATCAGATATGATAATAAAATAGCTATTCACGCTGGGCCAGACAAAGAAATTAGTACACTAAAATCTGCTCATCAGATAAATGGATTACAGGGCTACGGTAGTCTAACTGCTACTAGAGACGCTATTATAAAAGCTGTATCTGTATTAGAAAACGAGCCGCTAACTCACAAAAGAGCTGTAGTTGTATTTACTGACGGTTTCGATAATTCCTCAAAGCAAGCTATAGACGATGTAGTGAAATCAGCTAGAGAGAAGAATATATTTGTCTCAACTGTTGATTATGGGTACAATGTAGATGAGAAAATGCTACAAGAAATAGCCAACAGAACCTATGGTATCTACCACCATATATACCTAACTAGAGAGTTTGACTACGTATTTGATGATGTCTATACTAGACTGAATAATTATTACCTTATTGAGTATGATGTAGATAGCTTTGGTGAACATAAATTAAAGCTAAAAATATGTGTAGATGGTAAAGAGTACTTAGATGAGTATAGCTATGATAATACACCGCCAGTTGGTAGTTTGGTATTGCTTAATGTACTTTTTGACCACGATAAATCTACCTTGAAAAAAGAATCTAAGAATGCTGTGAAAATGTTAGCTGATTATATGAAAACAAGCCCAGAGCTTAAAATTGAACTTCACGGACATACTGATAATACCGGTAATCCAGACTATAACTTGAAACTCTCAGATAAGAGGGCGGAGACAGTTAAAAATGAATTAGTGAGTCAGGGTGTTGATGCTAACAGAATCAGCTTCACTGGGCACGGTGATAAAACACCAATTGCTGATAATAACACTAATGACGGTAGAGCAAATAATAGAAGAACAGAATTCCTTCTAAAATAATCTAGTTATTCTTCAGATCGAATTTTATGATAACGGGACAGTGATCAGAAACATTCTTTGCCTCTTCTTCTGGGAACATAGTGTTTATGTCAATCATAGAAAGAGATGAATTTTTAGCTCGACTTTTCATCGATTGACTAACTATAATATGATCTATTGATTTCCAAATAGAGTATTTGCAACTCATCATATCGCTTGTCAGAAAATCAAATTCATCGTTTTCTAGTGCCGTTATATTACTATTCTTCTTTGATGGATTGTCATTGAAATCCCCTAGTAGTATTATGTCTTTATCTTTCTTAATATCAATCAACTTCTTGATTTCGTCAAGTAGAATTGCAGATTGTTCCTGTCTCATATCAAAGCTTCTAGACTTTTTATAGGGAGTGTCATCATAACGTGATGTAGATTTGAAATGGAATGAGCCAACAAAAAAGTCGAACCCGTTAGTTCTGCAATATGCAACTATACCTGGTCTTAGATCTCTATTCCCAAGTGAAATAGCATCTAACTGATAGGTCTCTATTATCTCTATATTCTTGTTAATTATTAGAGCCGTTTTTTGTTCTTTGGGGTATGTCGCAGTTATTATAGTGTATTTATTCGTATCTACTATTGACCCGATAGCTTTGGAGTTCTCTATTTCTTGTAGTGCGAGTATGTCTGCTTCAAGAGTATTAATAACGGTTCGTATATTTTCAATATCTTCTTTTGTTCTCGGAGTTTTATCATCTATACCATCACCGAGCCATGCTATATTGAATGTACCAACAGTAATTTCATTATTCGTCCCACAGCACGTTAGCAATAGGATTGACGAGATTACTATTAATAGCTTTTTCATTTTCCTGTGAAAATTGATTTAACAATATGGCCAACCATTTGTGGGTTCTCATTTAACCGTCTGATAGAATAACCATACCAATCTATCCCATAAGGAGTATATACACGTACTTTATGCCCATTAGCTATCAACTTACCTCTAAGCGATTCAGTTACTCCTAATAGCATTTGGAATTCGTATTTGTCTTTTGGTATCTTCTTTTCTTTGATTAGATTCTCTGCATAATTCAAAAGCAAATCATCGTGTGTAGCTATACAAGTATAGTATCCGTTTTCAAACATATACTTTAATAAATCTTTGTAACTGTCTCGAATTTTTTCTCTGTCTTTGTATGCAAGGGAAGGAGATTCATTATATATACCTTTGCAAAGTCTAGTATTAGGGCTATGTCCGCTCATTGCTTTTATATCATCCATACTGCGTTTCAAGTATGCTTGAATAACAAATCCAATATTATCAAATTCTTCAGCTCTTAGTTTTTTATATATGTCCAATGTTTTTGTAGTATATGGAGTGTTTTCCATATCTAATCTTACAAAGAGTCCTAGTTCTTTAGCCTTGGTCAATATGCTTTTTATATTTTCATAAGCGAAATCGAAATCAATTTCTAACCCTAAAGAAGTTGGTTTAATCGATAAGTATGAATTAAGATTGTTCTCTTTAATAGCATCTAGTACTGCTAAACTCATTTCTGTTTCTTTAGTTGCTTGCTTTTTGGAACTAACAAACTCCCCCAAAGTATCGATAGTAGTACAAGCACCCTTGGCTTCAAGTATTTTACATACATCTACAGCTTCGGCTAGTGTAGCACCAGCAATGTATTTTTTAGCAAATATATACACGAAAGACTTAGGGAAAAGAGGTAATGTCTTTGTAATTAGCTTGTTTATCATATAATTTTATCCAAAAAAAATCCGCAACTGAAACAATTTCAATTGCGGAATTTAACGAAAATTCTACTAATACTATCTAACAACTTTTAGTTGTTGGACGTCTTTGTGTTTATCAGACTCTATGATTACAAAGTATGTACCTACTTGAAGCTTAGATATATCTATTTCAAGAGGTGATGATACCCCAGTACCAAAGTGTTTGTCACTAATAGTTTGATGTAATTTACCGTCAGTGCCAACTATCATAATTGTAGTTTTAACTAAATAATTTTTTGAATTATTTACAGTAATTGCAAAAGTACTACTAGCAGGGTTAGGAGTTATTGACTTAATTGTAAACCCATCAAAGTAAGATTTACTAACACTTGAAAGTGCATCAAAATAGAATAATCCCGACTCACCTATAACTGTTTCTTCTCCTTCTATTTGAGCTCTTAACTCACCTAACTGACCTGAAACAATACTTGCATCAAATGTCCATTCGTATTCATTATTTTCTATATCAACTTTATCATTGAATTTAGTTACTTTTCTCCACTCTCCAGATTGATTTGCTCTATATAAGATATCAAATTCTTTGTTAACGAAGTCAGTACTGAATCTAACCTTATGTTTTTTGAAGTTAACGTTTACAGTATCATTAAGCATAGGGTTAGTAAACTCAACTGATTCCTTTCCTAATATGAACGGTATAGAAATATTTACCGCTGGGTTTTCTTTTGATTCAATTAGTAATATTGCTTTATCCGTTGCCACATCTGGGAAATCATAATTCAAAATTTGACTAATATTTCCGTCATCAATTTCAGTGAAATTCTCACCATTGTCAGTTGATAATTTAACGATTACTTCCCCAACATTTTTTCTCACCCAGCTTATATCTTGTTTATTCAAATATCCAACTTTCTGACCAATTTGTGGGAAGACTGGTGCAATAGAGTTATTTACTACATTGAAAGGTAATTCACTTTGGTCAAATACTGTTGGGTCAGTCGCTGACTCAATTCTAACCATATATTTAGTGCCTACTTCATCAGGAATATTCCAAGTATATAGAGTATCTTCAGTTGCATTGGCTATACCAATTTCAGTCCAATTCTTACCCAAATCATCAGAATAAAATAGTTTAGCGTCACTCACGTTTGCTGCGATAAATGAGATTGTTGCTGGGATACCTGCACTATAGCTCTCTAGCCCTATTGGTCTAACTAGTACAACAACTGGTTCTGTTGGTTGCTTCACACAACTTTTTAAATTGGCTTTTGAAAATTTTCTTATTCTATCTCTCATTCTAGGGTGAAATCTTAGCTCTACTCCACCACCTATGTGACAATAACTCATTATTGTACCGTCTAATCTTATTCTTCTGTCTGTGGCCTTTAAGCAATCAGAATCCTGAGCTTGGTTAAGTACTACACATGAATCTATAAGAGTTTCACCCAAAAGTGGCCAACTGCAGAAATGAGTATGAGGACAACCAAAATTATGACCAAATTCATGAGCAGCATCAGTCACATCACCAGAATATGTTAGTCTAGGGAAGGTTATATTACCTCTTGAACCTAAGGCAGAATAACCAATGTTCGTATTACATAATGAACTTTTATAATAATCTGACATAGCAATACCAGCAGTATTTCCAGAAGGTTGTCTTCCAAGGTCAGTAAAAACAGTAGCTAAAACTCTATCTTTTGCATAATCTTTCGAATTCCATATTTTAGGCATAGCATTTAACTTTATTTGTAACGTTTCTCCAAAAACAGAAAAATATGGATCTAGTTGAGGGTCACTGTAAAGTGTTACATCACCTACTCTAATCAAAACAGCCGTTTCTCTAGCATAAATTCTTGCTACAGCTGCCATAACATTATCTATATTGTCAAGCGCGCGTTCTATTGTAGTGTTTACTTCTTCTTCAGTTAAGTCAAGAAACCAACTCTCCCAATTTGATTTGCTATTCCCTGTTACATAATGAGCAAATAGAAGGTAATATTCGAAGTTTCCATCAACAGCAATCTTTGCTTCATATATCTCATTTGTTTGGGTAATTTCATTCGGTTTCTCAATTACTAATTCGTTTAATTCAGGGTGAAAATTTGTATAATCATCTACACCACAAACCATATCCGTCTGACCTTTTGTAGTCTCTGATACGCTATGAGGTACTTTTTCTCCGCCTAATTTTGTTAGGTTTGAAGATACATCATACATTTGACCTGTTGCATCTTGTATGTAACCTACTAGTCCAACACTTGAGTATGAAATGAATACATCAGACTTTTCGTCTCCTTCTATAAAGCCATGATATTTTGCTTTACTTAACTGCTTGTATTCTACTTCTTTACCTTTTTTGAATGTTCTTATTTTAACATCTTTCGTGAAAGCACTGCTTTGTCTTGTTAATACAAGATTAACAGAGTAATCTGGTCTAATAGGGAAGTTATTTATCTGTATTTGTCTAGCATCAGTATTGAATATTGCTTTTGCTTTAGTATCCAATACTTCGAAATCGTATCTATTAAAATCAGATTGAACTAAACTGTTTTTACTGTTTTTTATAACAAATTCAGAAGCATCAAACTCAGTAGCTCCTGCATTTGTTGTAAATGCGGCTATCATTACCAGCATTAATATTATTTTTAAATTTCTCACCTAATTCCTCTAAAACTTAATTATTAATTATTTTTTCAATTTCTTCAACAACCATTGCGTGTATTTCTTTTACACCTTGGTTGCCGTCTATAGTTATGAATCTCTTTTCGTTTTTCGCTAATTGATCATAACCGTTTATTACTTTATCGTAGAACTCATCGCCCGAAAGCTCCATTCTATCTCTATCTTTTTCTATATCTCTATTCTGACCTACACTTCTTTCTATTTTTAGGTAAAAAGTCATATCTGGTAAGACACCTAAACTGCCTATTTGGTTACTTTTTTCGATGATTTCCATATCTATTCCTCGGCCATAACCTTGGTAAGCAGTAGTAGAGTCAAAATATCTATCACTTAGTACTATCCGCCCTTGCTCTAGTGATGGTTGTACTATTGTCTTAACCAAATCTGCTCTTGCCGCTTGGAATAGGAGTAATTCAGATATGTCAGATACTTCCAGCTTTTTATTCAAAAGCACTGCTCTGATATATTCGGATAACTCCGTTCCACCTGGTTCTCTTAGCGTTACTACTTTATGTCCATTCTTTACCAGATACTCTCTTAGTAGTAGTATCTGTGTGCTTTTGCCTGAACCATCTATCCCTTCGAATGTAATAAACATAATTCTTCCGTTGAAAAAAACTTAAATTTACGTAATTTTTATGAAACTTGATAAAGCTTGTTATTTTTTATTCATATCTATAATTATAACAAATTCACCTTTTAGTGTCAATTCATTAAGCCGAGTTTGTATATTTTCTATTGTATCGAATATATATTCTTCAAACTTTTTCGTCAACTCTCTTGCCAAACAGATTTTGAAATCCTCGTCTTTCATCTTATTCAAGTCTTTCAAAAACCGTTTTACTCTATTAGGTGATTCGTACATAATCAATGTACCGCTGTCTTGAAGTAGTGCTTCCATGAATTTTTTACGCCCCTTAGTATTAGGGACGAATCCGAGGAACTTAAATTGGTGTGAGGGGAAACCAGACGCACTAATCGCCGTTACAAATGCACTAGCACCGGGTAAAGCAATCACATCTATTCCTTCTTCTCTACACTTTCGCACCAAAGGGAAACCGGGGTCAGATATAAGTGGAGTTCCTGCGTCACTAACTAGTGCCACGGCTTTCCCGCTGAATATCTCATTGACTAGGAAATCTGTCTTCTGCGATTCGTTGAATTCGTGATAGCTTATCATAGGCGTATTTATCTTATAGTAGAATAGTAGCTTACCTGTTACTCGAGTATCTTCGCAAGCTATGACGTTCACACTTTTTAGTATCCTAATAGCTCTGAACGTCATATCGTCCATATTCCCGATAGGGGTAGGTACTATATATAATGCCGGTTTAACTTCTTCTGCCATTTCGCTCTCTTAACTTTTTGAAAAAATTCTTCAGTAGTTCTGAAGATTCTGTCTCGTAAATACCATAGTGAACCTCGCAACTGTGGTTCAGCTCAGGTTTATTCGTTATATCCATCACACTGCCGCAAGCACCAGACTTTGGGTCAGCGGTAGCAATGAATAGCCGCTTAACTCTTGACAAGACAATAGCACCAGCACACATTGCACACGGCTCTAGCGTTATATACATATCGCAATCTAGTAAATGCTTATAGCCAATGCTTTTCTGTGCCTCACGTATTGCCAATAGCTCTGCGTGAGCTGTCGAATCTTTGTCTATCTCGACTCTGTTATGAGTTGCGGCCACTATATCGCCATTATGGACTATAACACAACCGATTGGAACATCGCCAAGGGCAGATGCTTTTTTCGCTTCTTCCAAAGCCAATCCCATATATTTATAATCTATTTCAGTCAATATTTATATATTCAATAAATTAATTTATATTTGTTGCGTCTTGTGTACATTATCTAATTTAAAAATTTGTGTCTTATTATGAATGAAATGTTAAAAATTGCAATAGTTACTAAGAATGGGGAATCTATTGTCGGTACTTTCGGATCGTCTCAATACTTCAAAGTATATGAAATAGAAAATAGCAAAATAGTAAACGAAGAACTTAGAGAAGTTTACGTTGATAAAGCTGATGATGAAGTCCCTTCGCTAATTTCTAAGAACAGTAGTGGAAATGGAATGGGGAAATTCTCTCTAACCGTAGTAGATGCCAGCAAAGACAAACACATGAAAATTGCTAAATCAATCTCGGATTGTCAAGTAGTAATTGCTCGTGGTATGTGTGCTAATGCTTGGGATAGCATAGAGCAATTTAAGATGGAACCAATCATCACTACGAATAAAGACTTCGAAGAAACTGTACACCAATACATAGATAAATCGCTAGTAAACCATAAAGATAAAGTTCATTGATGAGTATGAAATCGGATTTTGTGAATTTTTTAAAAAAATCTGAAATATTTATTTTTTTTATATTAATTAAATGAAATTTAAGTTTATTAAAAAGATAAAAGTATGCCAACTATATTAATAAAGAATGGTTATAGATTTTTCTTCTATAGTAATGATCATAATCCGCCACATATACACATTGAAAAAGATAACAAAACGGCAAAGTATAACTTGAACCCAGTAGAATTAGTAAGCTCTAAAGGATTCAAAGCAACAGAAATAAGTAAAATACGTAATATAGTTCAAGAGAATAATAATTTATTTACAAGGAAATGGGATGAGTACTTTAACAATTAAAAAATCTTGCAATGCAATAGATATGCAGTTCAGTGATGTGAGTATGAGTATCTACCTTTCTGATGGTCGTGTAATATCAATACCACTAGAATGGTTCCCTCGATTAAGAGACGCGTCAAAAAAAGAATTAGAATCTTGGCGTTTAATTGGCGAGGGCGAAGGGATTCATTGGAATTTATTAGATGAAGACATACTTGTTGAAAACCTTTTAAATTGATTGTTTAACAGCTAAAAAACGAAATTCATTGATTATTTAGTTGAAAAGTCATGAATCTATTAATAAATACGATGTAAAATGATTAGATCCGTAAATAGAATTGTAATACTTATTTTCTTAACTCTATTTATTAGTTGTAAAACTCAAGATAATTTTTGGGCTATGAATGAAATTGACTTGATCAGCACTCAAGAGATTAGTACGATATTGGCTGTAAGTTCGGATGAAATGTTTATTGGCGGAACAAACAAGAATGGAAAGCCAACCAACCAAAAACATTGGTCTCCATTTATTATAGGATATTCAAATAAATATAGAAAAGATACTGTCTTAACCCAGTTCGATTGTAATTCTATTTACAAAATATACGAAAAGAATAATATTATTGTTTCAGATGGTATAGGAAGAAATGAAGTATATAATACTCACACTAAATATATATACAAAGATGATAAAAAAAAGTGGCAAAGAATAAAACTACCTGACACAAGAAAAGATTTTACATTATATGAGATAACGGATGAGAGAAGCTATTTATGTGTGTCGTCAATAAATCAATTTGGATTAACTTTTTACAAAACCCATGATGGTGGTGAGACTTGGATTGAGAAAATAGTTAATATGCCAAATAATAGTGACGATTTTTTGGACCTGTTATTTGAGGACGGAAAACTTTGGGGAGTTAGAAAGAAATACTCTAGTATATCAGAAGAAGTATCACTTTTAAACATTGATTCTAGGAATCGGGGATTAAGTTTAGAAATAGATTTATCTGCTAATGAAAAAGTAATAGAAATTAAATCTTTTGAGAACCATATTTATTTATTAACTCAAATTGCGCAAAAAGGATTTATCAAGAGAGTAAACCAAGGAAAAAATGAATTAGAAATAATAAGTGAATTTGATTTATTAAAAAATGTAAAAATTTCAACTTTTTACTTTTATGAAGATTATCAATTAGTAATTACTACTGATTTGAATTCTTTCTTTCCAATAGTTAAATTGCTTTATAAAGAAAACCCTAAATCTGAATGGCAAAATGAAAACTTCCCCAAACTTACGCATATTTATAGTTTCAATAAAGGATGTTTATTAAGTGTTTCAAGTGGAAATAAAATATATAGACATAATTTTAATTGATCTTTACCTATAATATTCACTATAAATAATTACAATGAAAAATTACGATTTAGCGATTATAGGCGGAGGGATTTCTGGTCTCTCTGCTGCATTGATTCTCTCCGCTGGAATCAAGGATAACGAAAGTTTAAAAGATAAGAAAATCTGTGTGATAGACGCAGGTGGCTCTGATGCTTTGAAAGCTGAGTTCTTCAATGCACCCGGTGTGAAGCAAGGCACTTCTGGCAAAAAAGCTATCCAGAAATTAGTCGAGCAAGTACAAAGCTACGGAAAAGCTAAAATCCACAATGGCAGAATTACCGAAATCGTGAAAGGTGAAGATTCATTCATTATCAAAACGAAAAAAGATAAAGAGTACTCTGCAACTAATCTATTGCTTGCAACTGGATTCAGAAGCTGGGATATAGTAGGCCTCGAATTACCACTAAAGAAGTTTACTCGCACAACTAACGATTCGCGAGTTGCACTAGAACACACCGATTACAAAATCAGTGATAATATCTATGTCTGTGGTTTGTTAGCTGATGTTAGCTCGCATTACCCAATAGTAGCTGGTACAGGCGCTCAGGCAGCAATCAATATAATGCACGATTGGACTGGCGAATGGATAGTTATTCACGATAAGTAGGGTTCATATTTTACTTAGCTTGTCGAAGTGAACACATCTTAAAATCCCCCAAACCCCTTTGACAAGTATGCATTTGGCTTGTCGTCACTCTTGTAAAGGTTAGGTAATTCGTGGACAGTTTTGATTAAATTTATTAGGAGCTTGACCATTTAAACCTTGGTGTGCTCTTTCTTCATTGTAATAGTTTATGTATTGAAGTATCTCTTCTTGCAAATGTTCTTTTGATTCAAAGTATGTTTCTCTTAATAGATCATCTTCTATTGTACTCCAGAACCGTTCTATTTTTCCATTTGTTTGCGGTCTATATGGTCTTATATATCTATGCTTAACACCTAGTTCTGAAAGCATTCTTTCGAATGGGTGCTTGTCTTTAGATTTACTTAACTTTGGACCAAACTCAGGACCGTTGTCTGTTAGTGCTTCTTTAAACTTTATATTATAATGTGAAGCTAATATGTTAAAGCTTTTAAGCCCTGCAA
>JBLWYD010000022.1:0-51792 GCA_048267165.1 Bacteroidota bacterium | reverse complement strand
ATTCTCATATATGATACGAGTCTAGAACTATTAGAACAAATTCCAATTGAAGGAAATGAATATGGAATATCAAAAATATACTTAGCAAATAATAAGATATATGTACAATCGATAGCAAAATTATTAGAAATAGATGAGGAAAGAAATATACGTACATTTCTTACCTCAGGAAAAAATCCAGAATTATTTAGTGAATTAGACCCTAGTATATTTTATCTTCATGTTTTTGACAATTATTTATATAGCTTTAATGCTCTTCAAAAGAATAATAAATTTCCCTTCTATAGTATTTATAAAATTGAGGATAATGTAAAAGCTGAATATATAGGAGAGGTTGATTGTAAAGTTGAGGATAGAACTATATCTACTAATGACATAGCGAAGTTCGGTAATGATTTCTATGTTGTCTCAAATAATAAGTTTATTGTTAAGTATAATAGTGAACTAGACGAAAGTAAAAGAATATCAGACTATAAGAGCTTTATTACTATAGGTGGGTATTTACCAATAAGAATTGAAGATAATAAGGCAATATATAGAAATGGTAATGATCTATATACATTAGATCCAAAAACGAAAGAGGTTATAAAATTAGATACTGATACTAGTTTTGCATCAGTAAAGATTCTTTATGAAAACTATGATAATAAGAATAATGAACTTCAGATTTTAGGTTATAACCCTTTGAAAACATCCGAATTATTACTTTTTACTTCGAGTAATTTGGGGAACACATTTCAAATAAATACTTTCTTAGGTTTTGACCCACTAAACTTTGTACAATTAACTGGTTTTGAAAAAATAGATGATGATTATATGATATCATCTTATACTAAAACCTTTGTGAGTCATAAAAATGAAGTAAAAATATTTGATTCAAAATCTAATTTAATTTCTAACTCCGTGGATTCAGTAACTAAGAATTTGAAGACTGGCTTTTCAAACAATACGTATTATAGAATTAATCAAGATACTAGTTTCTTTAAAAAGACTTACGTCCAAACTTCGACTGATGGGAATGAATGGGAAGACATAGCAGTCTATTCATTTTCTGAAGCTGATACTGTATGGTTGGGTGAAGAGAAATTTACGATTTTTTCAACACCTGAATATAGAGCCTCAGAAATAGCTAAAACTAAAGATACTGAATATTTGATAACTTTTCTATATTCGAAAAAAGATTCATTATTCACTATTCAGAGAATTAATTTACTTAGTAAAACTATTGATACAATAGTTCATAACAAACTAACAAATTTAGACAACGGTGTAACGGATGCTTTTGATTTTTATAAAGATACATTGAATATTGTGGTTAATGATACTCTTTATTTATTAGGAGTCAATGATGAAATAAGCAAAAAAGAAAAAATTGCATTTCCTGACAATGGTTTAGTTGTTCAAAGATATTTTAGACGTTTTGAGTCAAGAAGTCTATTTGCATATTCAGATGATAAACATGATTTTAGAAACTATTGGTTTACAATTAAAAGAGATAATGGGATTAGTAGTATTAAAGACACCGAATTAAAACCCTACTTCTATAACTCAGCCCCCTTCCCACAACCGACTAGTAGCTACGTATCCACAAAAGTATATATGGATAATAACGTTACTATTACAAAAGAAAGCATTAAGATATATGACATAAATGGCACACAGGTGGAGAAGGGCGCTAACGTAGAAATAAGCGGTAATAATTGGCCTACTACTCTTACTTGGGATGCGGTAAGCCAACCACCAGGTGTTTACTTTATTGTCATTGACTATGGCGGTAATTCTAAGGCAATTAAAGTAATGAAAGAGTAATTACAATGAAAGCAGAATCAAATTAGGTTCTGCTTTTTTTTGTTTAAAATGCCCCTAACTTATCACCTATACTATGATTATATAATTATTATTGCTAGTTTATATTAATCAGCAATAATAATTGATGTACTATATATAAAACAAAGTATATATTATTCTTCCTATCTGCTATTGTACTTATAATAAGTGCAATATCTTATCTTCCGTTTATAGCAGATGATGCTCTGATTACTCTGAGGTACGTAAGTAGATTTCTAGATGGATTTGGCTTAACATGGAATAATGATATTCGAGTTGAAGGATATTCTAATTTTCTTTGGGCTGTGTTAACCGCTGTACTCGGGTCTTTGGGAATGGATTTGGTCTTGGCAGTTCGGTTATTAGGGTTTATATTTACACTCTCAAGTCTTTACCTTATAGTTGATTATTTATTCAGAAACTATAGAGCCAACTTCGTCCCTATTTCAGTTGTTGTGCTTTTCCTTTTTTCACTTTCATCTGTTATCTCAGTTTGGACAATTGCAGGTTTGGAACAGCCCCTATTTTGCTATTTAGTACTATCGTCTATAATCTATTATCTTAGGTACAATGAATCGGGATTGGCAAAGTATCTATGGATTTCGTCATTATCACTTGGGTTAGTTAGTATTACTCGACCTGACGGGCTACTTTTCGCATTTGTGATTGCTATTTACCATTTACTTGGTAGGAATGGAGCAGGTAAAAGGCAAAAGCTAAATATTTTATTTAAGCTTTCAATCTTCTCAATCTTGCTATTCTCTTCCCAATTAATCTTTCGGATTATATACTACAATGAGATAGTACCGAATACTGCATTAGTTAAGATATCGCCCTCTATCCCGCATTTTATAGACGGTGTTATGTATAACCTTCGGTTCGCCAAAACAAATATTTCGTTAATAATATTTGCAATTGCTTCTATTATTATTGCTTTCAAGTATAAACGAAAAAACATTTATTTTTATCTATTGCTTCTATCATCATGGCTGTTTTATATTAGTTTTATTGGTGGCGATATATTTGTCGCGTTCCGTCATCATTATATGACTATTCTTATACTCTTACTTATAATAGCTGATGGAATGGATACATTGCTGAAAACAATTAGCTTGAAAAAGGTAAGGTTAATACTGTTACCAATTAGTATTATTCTACTAATACTATATTCTTATCAGCAATTTATGAGTGTAAACTATACTGTTGTGAGGCAGCTAAATTGGCATTGGGAGACTAAAACATTAAGTGATGAGCTGAAGCTATACTTTGCTGATCAGCAACCACTGATTGCCGTTGATGCAGCTGGCTCTCTCGCCTATTGGACTGAATTCCCTGCATTGGATATGCTTGGTTTGAATGATTATCATATAGCTCGGAAAATGACTGCAAAGGTTGGTAGTGGTCAAATAGGTCATGAACTAGGCGATGACCAGTATATAATGAGTAGAAACCCTGATATAATTCAAGTCCATGTAAGCTACGATGTTCCTATACATTATGCTGACTCATTACTCTTTAGGAATAAAAGATTCATAGAGAATTATGCTCCTATAGGGCTTTCTGTCAAAGGTGAATATCCTTACAAAGGGGTATTGTGGTTCAATAAACGGAGCAAAATAGTGGGTATAGATAGCAATAGAACACAGATAATTATTCCTTCCTATTACTTTGTCGGAAAAACGCGTATTTATTCGGAGTTTAGTAAGGAACATCAGCTAGTAACGCCGGTTAGTACAGATGATACTTTAGAGTATTTTCATCATGGTTTATTATCTTCTAAGGAGATAAGAGTAGAGCCTTATTCCAGAGGTTTGAATGTACAAATCAATCATTTAGAAAACTCAACATTAATACAAATCACCAATAGCTCAAATGATATTCGATACTTTGAAAGAATTGTAATAAATAAGGTCAATTGATTATTTTAAAGTCTGCTTTCACAAATTCGTATGATGGATTCAAATCTAATAATCAAGAACTATTAGATTATCTGGAAACTTTGTAATAAAACTACAACATGTGGTTAATAATACCAGGATATGTATTGGTAACGAGTTATCTATAAGTCAGAATTAATTCCAATTTATTTTAACTCTATAATAAGAATAAATCCCCCAACCCCCTTAAAATTCAAGGGGGCTAAGAAAAAGAAGTTAAAAAGTCATAACAATTTTACCAATGTAATCGCCACTTTCGAAGTGTTTTTGTGCTTCTTTAGCTTGTGAGATGTCATAAGTAGTATCTATGATTGGGTCTATTTCGCCTTCAGCAAGTAAGTTTATTAGGTCTTGCATATTCTTCGGATTACCCAAAAATAGACCGTTTATATTCAAGTGACGGAAGTACGTTTGCTGTATATTTACAGTTACTTCGCGACCAGTTATCATTCCACAGAACATAATCCGACCATCATTTCTAAGTAAGCTAAACGATTTATCGAAAGTAGTTGGTCCTACATAGTCAAGTACTGCGTCCAATCCACCAGGGAAATTCGCCTTGATTTTCTCTACTATCTGTTCGTCATCTCTCATGTATACATAGTCTGCACCAATTTCTTTCAGTTTCTGTGCCTTCTCTTCGGTAGAGGTAGTCGTGATAACTATAGCACCTCGTTGTTTGGCTAATTGAATAGCGTAAGTACCAACCCCACCAGAGCCACCCCATACAAGAAAAGTGTCTCCTTTTTGTAAATTTGCAATTGTGTCTATAGCGTGCATTGCTGTTAGCCCAGCAGTAGGAAGAGTCGATGCTTTCTCATAGCTCACATTATCGGGTAGCTTGTACAATGACGATTCTGGAATCGCAATATACTCCGCATAACCACCAGGTAGGTGCATACCAAAGAACTTCCAACCGAAATTAAGCTGAGGATTATCAATAAACTTAGGGTTCTCTTTATCTGATAGAACTATTGGGAAAGATACAATTCTGTCACCAGATTTGAAGTTAGATACCCCACTTCCTACTTCGACTACTTCACCTGCTATATCTCCACCAGGGATATGTGGGAAGCTAATTTGTAATCCGGGATAACCGTTACGCATAACAGTATCAATCATATTTATAGAAGTAGCTTTAACTTTTATAAGCACTTCATTTTCATTTATTTCTGGCTTTGAGAAGTCTTCCGAGAATTTCAGAACTTCCAAATCACCATTGCTTTCATAATATGCAGCTTTCATTTTTTACCTTTAAAATTTTTAAAATACAACTGGAAATAATACAAATATCAATGTGTCCCATATAGCATGAGAGATTATACCCGGAACTAATGATTTGTATTTATAAAATAATAGCCCCCAATGAATACCTAAAACTAATGCAGCTAATAGTAGCATTGGGTTGAACGCCCATATATGTACTAGACAGTAAATTACTGTGGTTATTATTAGTGCTTTTTTGGGATTGCTTACTTGACCTAACTTGTTTTGGACGAACCCACGCCAGAAAATCTCTTCCGATGGGCCGATGATAAATATTAATAATAGCCCTATATACAATGAATCTAGTTGTGTTTTCGTGGTATATATAGCTTCTATTTGAGGGACAACGAATTCGAACATATTTTGAGCTATGAATACACCTAATCGTGATAGGCCGTAAAGCAAAATAGCATGTCCGAGACCGATTAATACTAGCTTCTTATTGATTTTGAGTAAGCTTTTGAAAGTATCTTTCTGAGTTAATATAGAAAAAACAGCAAGAGACGATGCCGAAATAGTCATCGCTATCCAAAAGTAAGTGTTGTGTATGATATTGCCAATTTCGATAAATTCTGCGAACATGATGAACCAGAGGAAAGAAGCTATAAAAATACCTAGAGTAATTATCATATTAACTCGTTAAAATTGAAAATTATTTATTATATTTGTTACAATTTAAGAAAATAAAATTTGGGACTAAGAGGATTAAGTAATGAGAATATTTTTAATACTATTTATTTTGCCTACAATAATGTTTGCACAGCCAGCAGGCTCTAATTATCATGAGTTCACACCAGCTAAAAGTTACGGAAATCTATCAAGTTACTTTGACAGTGAAGAAGTCGCTTTTCTGCATCCTAAATCAAAAGGAAAATTGGAAAAGTTATACTTTGCTTTGTCTGGAGACGTAGCTAGAAAAGATACAATCCGTGTTATAGGTGACCCGAGCGACGGCAGCTATGCTCCATCTATGTGGGTGAATGGAATACTCAATTATAATCTACACGCTCAATTCGTAATAGATTATCAACCGGGGCAATCATGGTTTGAGTTAGATCTTACTGGTTTGAATCTGGAAATTGGTGGTTTGGATAGAATAGGTATATCTCACCTTATTAAGGAAGGTGGTCCTTATTTCCTAGCAGACGGCGATAAGAACAGTAAACCAAATTCAGCATGGTTAGTTCAGACATTCAAACCAAATACTGGGTTCTACAATTTACGTGGGATACCGAGTCCAGTAACAACTGATTTTGTAATTGCCGCAACTGTTAAATGGTATAGAGGTAGTAATCTTGGTACTCCACCGTCGCCGACCTTAGTTGATGTAACTGAAAAAGTAGGTCTATTAGGGATGAGTAACGAGCTTTTGAAATCACCAATGGGAGCTGTTTATGATTGGAATAATGATGGATTCGATGATATATTTGTAGCAAATAATTATTTCGAGAATAAAGGCGATGGTACATTTACGAATGTGACAACTAAATTCGAGAAAGTAATCAATGGAGATAAGATATTCGGTGACATAGATAATGATGGTCATACGGATATTTTCGTAGCCATTGGTGGTGGGAAAGATAAGATATACTACGGAAGTGCCGATGGATTTGTAGAGTTAACAGACCCTGCCTTTATAGCGAATACAGACCCATCTACTACGCCATTATTTTTAGATTATAATAATGATGGTCAGCTAGACATATTCATAGCTCGAGGTAGAGCAACTGTTAGTGGGCAAGAAGTATATTATCAAGACCAATTATACCTGAATAAAGGAAATAGAGTATTTGAAGATGTGACTGTAAGTTCAGGAATAGCAGCGGGTGAACCGGTAGCAAACTACGATTGCTGGGGAGCTAGTGTAACTGACTATAATAATGATGGTCTTACAGACATTTTCGTTGCTACTTATAGATTAGCACCAGATTTACTTTATCGAAACAATGGTGACGGTACTTTCACAGAGGTTGGAGCAGAGACTGGAGTGCTTGGTAATGCTACTTTAGTTAAAGATTATTATGGTCATGGTATGGGCTCAGATTGGGGTGATATGAACAATGACGGTAAACTAGATTTAGCCGTAGGTAATCTGGGACATCCTGATGAGAGAGGCGGATATTCTAATCCATCACTAATCTTCTTCAATGGAGAAAACAATATATTCAATGAAAAGCATCAAGAACTTGGCTTAAAATTCTTCGAGATGAACGCAGGTCCAACATTCGTAGATTTGAATAATGATGGATATTTGGATATATGGTCTAGCCAATATTCTTATGATGCATTTGCTGAGGCAGCTACTAAGAAAAACTCGAGAGTTTATCTGAATGGTGGGAAAGATGCTAATTTCAATCTGAAAGATATGACTTGGGAATTTGGTAGTGTAATTCATGGCGCTTGGACAGCACTTCGACTAGATTATGATATGGATGGAGATATGGACTTGCTTGTATGTAGTAATCAAGAGAATGTAAAATTATTCGAAAATAGATTAGAAGATATGGGGAATTTCCTCAACTTAAGAATAGATAAAGAATCAGTACCTAAGGGCTATAGTGCTATAATTGGGAATAATGACAAAGAACTATTCAGATCAAATCAAGGAATAGTAAGTACAGGTAGAGCTTCGCAAAGTACAAATATGCTTCACTTTGGACTAGGGAATCAAGAGAATGTAGTCGTATTGCAGATAGAGCATAATGGTGGAGAAAGTTTAGTAATTGATGGACTAAAAGCAAACACTAACTATTGGATGAATCGACAAGGCAGATTTGTATTGCCAATCAGACCAGAGCTCATCTCCCCTCTTAATGAACAAATAGTTAAGCCATTTGATAAGTTAGTATGGAAACCAATGTGGAATGTGGAAGAAATAGAGCTTATAGTAGCTGAGAAAGGAGGAAAAGAAATACATAGAGATACAATAGATTATATAACTACTTACAGTATCCGTGATATAGATAGTATAGATATTAGCAAAACTTATACATGGCAAATAATCGGTAAAAGAAAAGGCGACGAAACAGTAATCTCAGAGCAAGGAAGTTTCAAATTTGATTTCAAATCATCTGTATCCAATGAGATAGTAGGTCTAACAAGTACTGTCTATCCTAATCCAGTGAAAGATATGATGAATTTGAAGATGAAGTCAGATGATAATAGTTTATACTCTTTAGAGCTAATTGATTTAACAGGACGTACAGTTGCTGATTTCGGTAAAATAATAATAGGTGGCGAGGCAGATTTGCAATTCGACGTATCTCAAATCATATCAGGTAACTATAGTTTGGTAATCTCTGATGACAAAGGTAACTCGAATTCAATCAAAGTATTGATAGCAAAATAATTATTCGAATGAAGCGAGACGCATTATAATAAGGTCTTGCAGATTATTAATCTCGGCTTGTGGAGCAGTGAAATTATTGAAAAATAGATTCACAACGAAAGTATCACCACTTGCTGAAACTACATAGCCAGAAATATTAGATACTCCGTTCATAGAGCCAGTTTTAGCAAAAACTCGGTTTTGTGCTACGGAGTTTTTTATTCTACGTTCCAATGTACCAGGTTTACCGGGTTGAGCAAGCGAGTTAATAATAGATGATCTATCATCTGATTTGTACATATAGCGTAGTAAATTTGTCATTAGGTTAGGCGACAAATAATTCAATCTAGAAAGCCCAGAACCATCAACTAAATTATAGTCATCTTCTTCGTAGAAATTTTTAATGAACTTCTCCACCAACTTAACTCCAGAAGAAAAGCTACCATCTCCCCCGTTTTCTTTGCCTATAGTTTTAAGTAATACCTCAGCAGTAAGATTATTACTTTTTCTATTTACGAATTCAATAATTTCTTCTAAAGAAACGGATTGTTTATCAAACACCTGATTTATTTTGAAATAAACTGGTGTTTCGTTCCAATCATCTATATCTATCAATGCACCTTTGAACCTTATATTAAAGTGACGCAAGTGGTCGCTGAAATTACTCAGAAAATATAATGTAGGGTTATCTATTGCAATTTCTTCAGTTAATGTATCCTTTTTAAGAGGGTCGAAGGGCATACTTCCAAAGAATTCAAAGAAATTAGTAACAGCGTCTCGCTCAAACGAGATTTCATTTATACCTGACTCTGAACCCGTTTTCACATTATTCACTATTCGAACGAAGTCCGAATTTGGAACTAATTTGATTTTAGTAATATCGTTTCTTTTATCTGCAGAAGTGATTTTAGCCGTGATTGAGTTATTATATATATTCAGTGCTCCGACTTGTGCTGAATAAGAATATTTCATATCATCCCAAGCCCAACCAGTAGGATAGTAGCTATCATCGAAGTAATTGTCATCACCTATGATATTCCCTTTTATTGACTTGATACCCAAACTATCTAACTTAGAAACCCAATCATCGAATATTATGTTTTCTGATTTATAAAATTCTAATGATAATGTAGGGTCTCCAAATCCTCGGATTATAAGATTACCTGTAAACTCACCATTTTCTTCCACATTGCCATCAAGGTATAGTTTACTATTATAAGTAAAGTTTTTACCAAGATAATGAAGCGCTGCAGATGTAGTCAATAGCTTAACTGTAGATGCAGGAACGAAGTTTTGCTGTGGATTAAGAGAGTACACAGATTTACTTCTATCTATTGAATAGATGCTAATACCTATTTGTGCATTGTCTAATTTTTTAGTCAAAATCAGCTCATCAATGTCTTTTGCAAGAGCATTGTATTTCTCAACGCTTGGCTTTGCAAATATAAATGCATGAATGCACATAAAAACTATCAATAATCTAATCATCATCACGTCTTTTAGGAATGAAATTTTGTAAAAATAAAATAATGTTGAGCTATGACTACACAAACTAAAAAACAAATTAAGGAAACTTTTGAATATAAAGCAGAGATGAAGCAATTATTGCAATTGATTGCTCATTCTCTATACACTCATCCAGAAGTTTTCATAAGAGAATTAGTTTCTAATTCATCAGACGCATTAAATAAAATTAGATTTAAAAAGCTGACTGAGAAGAATGTATATCAACCAGATAAAGAACTAAGAATAGATATAAACATAGACGAGGAAAAACAGACCTTCTCTATAAGCGATACTGGACTCGGTATGACTAAAGATAATTTGATAAACCAGTTGGGTACAGTTGCGAAGTCTGGTACTTCTGAGTTTTTAGCTCAGTTGAAAAAAGGTAAAGAAAAAGCAGATGGTAGTCTAATAGGTCAGTTCGGGGTTGGGTTCTATTCGGTTTACATGGTAACTGATAAGATTAGTGTAAAAACTCGTAATTACGAGGAAGGCTCGGAAGGATACAAATGGACAAGTAAAGGCGATGAGAAATTCGAGATTGCTGAAGCTAAGAAGGAAGACAGAGGAACTCAAATCTACTTCAAATTGAAAGATGAGTATAAAGAATTTGCTACTGAAGCTAGAGTAAGAGCAATATTGAAGAAATACTCAAACTTCATAGAGTACCCGATATACCTAAACGGTGAAGAAATAAACACTGTAGATGCTATCTGGCAAAAATCTAAATCAGAAATCACTCCTGACGAAGCAAATGAATTTTATAAGTTCATCTCTAATGATTATCAAGACCCGTTCGATTATATTCACTTAGATTTGGAAGGTGTAGTAAGCTTCAAGGCATTAGTCTTCTTCCCATCGAAAGCACCAATGAATATGTTTTCGGATGATTTCCGTACAACATTGCATTTATATACTAATAAAGTATTCATTCAAGACAATGCAGATTGGTTGTTACCAGATTACTTACGATTCTGTAAAGGAGTAATTGACACTTCTGATTTACCTCTTAACGTATCGCGCGAAGTAACTCAGCACTCACCTGTTATGGCTAAGATTAAGAATATAATAACAGGGAAGATACTTAGTGAATTCGAAAGCTGGGCGAAAAAAGATGTAGAGAAATTCAATACTTTCTACAAAGAATTCGGAACAATGCTAAAAACCGGATTAAACTCAGATTTCAGCAATAGAGATAGACTTTCTAAATTACTTAGATTCCAAACATCAAAGCGTGATGAGTTAACATCATTTGATCAATATTTAGAATTAGCTGACAAAGAAGTTAAAAAGATATACTATCTAAGTGCTGAGAATTTGGAGACTGCAAAACGAAATCCAAATCTAGAATATTTCAAAAAAAATGAAATAGAAGTTCTTTTCTTGACTGACCCAATTGACTCATTCGTAATTCCTCAACTATATCAGTACGAAGATCATGAGCTAATCTCTATAGACAAAGCTGATTTAGACAATGAGGAAGACGCTGATAAAGAAGAAAACAAAGAATCAGACACATTAGTTGCAGCTATCAAAGAAATCTTAGGTGATAAGGTAGCTGATGTAAAAGAATCGAAAAGATTAGTCGATTCTCCTTGTACAATTGTAGCTGGTAAAGACGGCATGGATGCTCAAACAGAGCGTATGATGAAGATGATGGATAAGAATTTCGAAGGAGCTAAGAAAGTATTCGAAGTGAATATGGATCATAACATATTGAAGAACTTGACTACGTATCTTGATAAAAATGGTACAGATGACAAGTTCAAAAGTATTGTTGAGCAACTATACGGTAGTGCACTTCTGATAGAGGGTGAACTGAAGAATCCATCTAATTATGTAGCTAAAGTTTATGATTTGATAGAAGCAAATACTAATTAGTAAAAGTGAGAAATTATTTGTATTTTTGTAATTGTATCAATTCGCAATTAACCAATAGGTCCCCAAATTGATGAAGTTATCGTCATTTAAGTATGATTTACCTAAAAAATCAATAGCTAAGTTTCCTGCAGATCCACGGGATTCTTCTAAAATGTTAGTAATGGACAGAGAGACAGGAAAGTTAAAAGACAAGATGTTTACTGACATACTAAGCGAATTAAGTAAAGGGGATTGCCTTGTATTAAACGATACTAAGGTCTTCCCTGCTAGATTATTTGGCAACAAAGAAAAGACTAACGCAAAGATAGAAGTCCTATTACTAAGAGAGCTGAAAAGCGAAGAGAGACTTTGGGACGTAATGGTAGAACCAGCTAGAAAAGTTAGAATCGGAAATAAAATTTATTTTGATGATAATAGATTCTACTGCGAAGTAATTGATAATACTACTTCTAGAGGAAGAACTGTTCGTTTTTCTTATGATGGTAACCTTTTCGACGAAATTGAGAAAATTGGTGAAATGCCGATTCCTGATTATATCGATAGAGATACTGCTCAAATAGACAAAGCCACATATCAAACAGTATTTTGTAATGATGAACATTTACAATCTATCGCTCCTCCTTCTGCTGGACTTCACTTCACTGAAGAAATGCTTAAGAAAATAGAAGACAAAGGTGTTAGAATCGCTTACGTTAATTTGACTATTGGTCAAGGTGTATTCGAGACTATTGATGTAGAAGATTTGACTAAACACAGAATGTATAGTGAGTATTTCGAAATACCTAGATTATCTGCTGAGTTAATCAATAAGTCATTAAAATCGAACAAACGTATATTCGGTGTAGGAACTAGTGTTGTCAGAGCTTTGGAAGCTTCTGTACTAACTACTGGTGCTGTTAAACCTAACAAAGGTTGGACAGATAAATTCATATACCCTCATTACGATTTCCAGATTGTAACTGACTTTTTGACAAATTTCCACTATCCAGCATCACCGCAAATACTTGTGTCATGTGCATTTGGTGGTAAAAAGCAAACTTTTGAAGCATACAAACATGCCGTTAAAAATGATTATAGACTATTAGCTTATGGTGACGCTATACTTTATAGAACACCTAAATAGTAAAAGCTAATATTGATATTTGAAAATACAAAAAGCATACTTATTTAATTAGTATGCTTTTTTTTTGAGATAAAGATTATGGAAAATTTAAAAGAAAATATTCACTCAGAATTCCAACCTATTAGTTTTGGAGATTGGAAATCAGCTGCCCAGAAGACTCTCAGAAATGAGGAAATAGACTCTGTCTTGACTAAGAAACTTGGCTCGAACATATCTATAAATTCAATATACGATAGAAGCCAAGTAAATAAATACTTTGACTTGAGCTTTCCAGGTAAATCAGAGAGCAGTCAAAACTACTCATTAGTTAGCTGGACAGATATGCCATGTGAATCTGATATGGAAGCGGCAGTTCTGTTGTATATGATAAATAATTCTGAGAAGAATATAGGGATTGAAGTTCAAATTGATCCGAATTTCTTTCTTTCGATAGCCAAATTCAGAGCTGTAAGACATATGCTAACTGAGTTAGGTAGAGAAGATATAGTAATAGTTGCTAAGAGTAATACCAATAATAAATCGTACTCAGATATAGAGAATAATCTGATAAGACTAACAACTGAAGCTATGTCTGCAATTATAGGCGGAGCAGATAAAGTTGATTTGAAACCTTATAATTCATTGAGGCAAAATGATGATTTTGGCAAGAGAGTTACTGAAAATATTATGTTACTACTTAATGAAGAGAGTTATCTTTCTAATGTAAAAGACCCACTTTCTGGATCTTATTTGATTGAGAACCTGACGGCAGAATTCATTGCCTCGGTTACTAAAATCAGTAATGAGTTTTCTAAACTAGAATCAGAAAGTCTAGTTAAGGAGTTGGTAATAAACAAGTGTACTGAGTACAAAGATCAGCAATTATCATTACTTAATTCTCAGAAGAAAAAGATAATTGGTGTTAATGTATATCAGAATAAAAAAGATAATATAGCCGAAGCAAATATTAATAATACAAGTAATATTAGTGAGTTCGAAGCACGTAAATCGGCAATAGACAATCTAAACCCAAAAGTATATATTGCAAATTTTGAAGTGACAAGTACACTACAAGCCCCTATTATTATAGCATTGAATACATATAATATACCCTTTCAGGTTAGTGGAACTTTTGAGCTAGTTGAAGATGCGTTCAATGCTATCAAACTGTTCGACCCTGATTTGGTAATAATCAATGGAAATAGTGACATAGAGAGAATATTGAGAAATATGCTAACTGACCACAAGGTCATAAGTATCTCAGAATTTGATAACTCATCTATACTTGATAATATAGATACGGTGATAATTAAACTTGAAGTGGGAGCATAAGATGGCTAAGAATTTCACAACACTAGAAGGCGTAGAGCTAAAAGAAAAATTCAACTCAGATGACATAAGAGACCCCAAACTTCAAGACTTTTCATCGGGTGAGCCCCCATATTTACGAGGGCCATATCACACTATGTACTTAGGCAGAGCTTGGACTATCAGACAATATGCCGGATTCTCTACTGCTGAAGAGAGCAACGCATTTTATAGAAGAAACCTAAAAGCTGGTCAGAAAGGGCTATCTGTAGCATTTGACTTAGCGACTCACAGAGGTTATGATAGCGATAACCCAAGAGTAGAAGGTGATGTTGGGAAAGCCGGTGTTGCAATAGATAGTATTGAAGATATGAAGGTTCTATTCAGAGATATTCCACTAGATACTATTTCTGTTTCTATGACTATGAATGGAGCTGTTGTTCCAATTATGGCATTCTACATAGCCGCAGCAATCGAGTCTGGTGTTAAACCAGAACAGCTAAGTGGTACAATACAGAACGATATTCTGAAAGAGTACTTGGTTAGAAATACTTACATATACCCCCCGAAAATGTCGATGAGAATAATCTCAGATATATTCGAATATACTAGTAGGAAAATGCCAAACTTCAACTCGATATCAGTGAGTGGATACCACATACAAGAAGCTGGCGGAACAGCAGATATAGAGTTAGCATACACTCTAGCTGATGGCTTAGAATACATTAGAGCTGGAATTAAAGCTGGTCTTTCGGTTGATGAGTTTGCTCCACGTATCTCATTCTTTTGGGGTATAGGGATGAACTTCTTCACGGAAGTAGCTAAGATGAGAGCAGGCCGATTAATATGGGCTCAGCTAATAAAACAATTCGACCCGAAAAATGAACGATCAATGTCATTAAGAACTCATAGCCAAACTTCTGGTTGGAGTTTGACAGAGCAAGACCCACTCAACAATATAGCAAGAACTACTATAGAAGCTATGGCAGCAGCTTTGGGGCATACTCAATCACTACATACTAATTCATTCGACGAAGCAATTGCATTGCCGACAGATTCGAGTGCTAGAATAGCTAGAAATACACAATTGATATTACAAAATGAGACTGGAATAACTGATTTCATCGACCCATTTGGCGGTTCTTATTATGTAGAAACTCTTACAAAAGAGCTATATGATAAAGCGTGGGATTTGATAATGGAGATAGAGCATCTTGGTGGCATGGCGAAAGCAATAGAATCAGGAATGCCTAAATTGAAAATAGAAGAAGCTGCTGCTAAAAAGCAAGCTAGAATAGATTCGGGTGAAGAGACAATAGTAGCTATCAATAAATACAAAGTCGAAGACAATTATGAATTTGACATACTAGAAGTTGATAATGTACAAGTACGTGAGTCTCAGATAAACGGACTAAACGCAATAAAGAGTAAAAGAGATAATGATAAAGTAGAACAGATATTAGCTAAAATTACTAAGTCCGCGAAATCAGGTGACGGTAATTTACTTGAGTTAGCTGTAGAAGCGGCATTAGAACGTGCTACACTAGGCGAGATATCAACTGCTATAGAGAATGTATCTGGGAGACATAAAGCTATGACAAAGACTATAAGTGGTGTTTATGGAAGAGAGAATAGCAACAAAAAAGAAATAGAAGAAGTAAGAAAACTATCTGATGAATTCAACGAATTAGAAGGTCGTCGTCCTAGAATATTAGTTGCAAAAATGGGACAAGATGGACACGACAGAGGTGCAAAGATAATCGCAACTGCGTTCGCTGATTTGGGGTTTGATGTTGATGTAGGTCCATTATTTTCCACTCCAGAAGAAGTAGCAAAGCAATGTATAGAAAATGACGTGCATATAGTAGGTATTAGCACTCTTGCTGCTGGTCATAAGACTCTATTACCAAGGTTAGTGGAGCTTCTAAAAGAATATGGAAGAGAAGATATACTAGTAATAGCTGGCGGAGTAATACCTAAGCAAGACTATGAATTCCTATTCAAGAACGGAGTATTCAAAGTCTTTGGTCCTGGGATAAAAATCACCGATTCTTCTAAGGAGATTATCAACGAGTTAATAAAGAGACATTCGTAAGAAATTTTACTTCGTGCAATCCATAATATTATACTGATATTTATCACTATTTTGTGGTAATGAAGAGGTTATCTTAGTTTTAACAGGGTAACCTTTTTCATTATATTCATACTCATAACTCATTGTTTCTGTAAATCTTTTACCACTACTAATGTAATATACATTTTCTACTGTGAGGTGGTTGTTCTTTTTAAATGGAGTATAAAGACTTGTCATTGACTCAATGTTTTTCATATTATCATACGTATAGAAAGTAGAATCTATTAAAGGTTCATTTTGAGTTATCTGTTTGCGTACGGAAGTAACGACTCTATTACTATTATCATATATATATTCTGTTTCTATTTTAATAATCCAATTAATATTAAATTTGAATACTCGTTCTTCAACTAAATTTTTCAATTCATCATAACCCAAAGTAACTCTTTCCAACCTCTCATAATTACTATTGTAACTTATTACCTCAGAGATTAATCCTTTTGAATTTCTATAGATAGAATCTATACCTTCCAGATTACCATTAGCATCCAAATACTTAATACTATTGAAATCACCATAAACATTGCGTTCATACTCAACTGAACTTTTTAGCTCACCTTTATTACCATCTGCAAAGTTATAGTGTTGCAATTTCAATAATTCATCGTTCCAGTAAACGATCTCAGTATATTTTGTGCTACTATCAGTGATAGCATTTAGGAAACATTCTGGACCAGATGGACCAACAAGTGAAGTGTCATCATCTGAACAAGAGTAGAATAGAACTATCGAAGCAATTAATAAAACTAGATTGATTTTTTTCATAATAGGTTACAATTGATTAACATTTTAGGTTTTTTAGCTTAAACGATGTATTTTTGTTTTAATATATGAATTAAAATTATAAGATTAAAGATTATGAAAAAAGAAATATTATTTGGATTTGGAATATTAGTCCTAGCGTTATTATCAAGATTTTTACCTCATCCACCAAACTTCACTCCAATATTAGCTATTGCTTTATTTGGTGGAGCAATTTTCAAAAGTAAGAAAATAGCTTTGGCAGTACCAATAGCAGCAGTTTTTTTATCAGATTTGGTTTTAGGATTGCATGAATCAATGATTGCCGTTTACCTTTGTTTAGGCGTATTTATGTATATGGGAATGAAACTAAATAGAAAAAGCAGCAAATCAGTAGCAACTAATGCTATTGCTTCGGCAGTTATTTTCTTCATCGTTACAAACTTTACAGTATGGGCATTCGGTGGTATTTATGAGCAGAACTTAAGCGGATTGATGCTTTCATATTCTCTTGCTCTTCCATTCTTCAATTGGAATATGCTATCAACATTGCTATTTAGTGGTGTACTATTCGGCGCATATAGTCTATTCGAAAAATACAATTTCACTGAAGCTAAAGTACAAGAAATCAGAATTGAAGAAAAGTAATAGAATATCGATACTTAGGATTTTTAGAATTAAGACTGCTTTATAAGTAGTCTTTTTTTTGTGAATGAGGGCTAAATGAATGAAGTGAGTGCCTGTGTTGAGCGGAACCGAAATAAAAAGTCTATTTTGTCTGAATCACGGATTATAAGGATTATAGAATACCACGGATTTGATAGTCTGAATCAAGATTTACAGAATTTAGGATTTTTCAGGATAGTATTGCCGTTGGCTTTAGCCAACGGATAGAAGAGTCAACACAAAACAACTTGGACTTCAAGTCCCATATTTACCTCTATATCAAAAAAACTTTCACTTTCTTTGAGACGTTTTACGTGTTCATGTGTCTATATAGATAGAGCTTGTCCAATTTTATAAAAACAAATATGAAATACCTACTATTTATAATACTTCTAATTGTTGCTAATACTGCTACCTCTGCTAAATGGGATTATTACAATGATTCTAATTCGATAATCAAGGGTGGTGCTTCAAGTATTGTTGTTGATTATAACAATATTGTTTGGGTAAGTACTGGTGATGGTCTAGTTTCAATTGACGGATCTAATTGGACTAAATATGATAGTACAGATTCCGATTATATTAAATATGCTACTGACCTAACAATAGACAACTATGGAAAGCTGTGGTTTGTGAGTAATGGGAGGGTAGTAAAATACGAAGATAGTAAATTTGTAAAGATTGATTCTCTTTATGGGGCTAAGTTTATTGAATTTGATTCTGAAAATAGTTATTGGGTAGCAAATAATGAGAGTATTTATAAAAAAGAAGGAAATGAATTTATAGAAAAATACAAATCCGATTCAGTCGAGAACAATGCTGTGAGCCTAACAATTAAAGGTAATGAAAATGTATATTTTAGTCGACTCTTTTATAGTGATTTGTGTCTATTACAAGATGATGGGACGAAATTATGTTTCGATAAAAATAATTCCGAGATACCTGAGCCGTATTCAATTACATCTTTTGCCACAGATAGCAGTGGTAGTATATGGACTGGAGGTCGCTCACTAATTCAGGGCTTTGATGGGGAGAAGTGGAAAGTATATGATTCTCTAAAAACAAATGATAATAATATTGGTATGAAATATAGAGCACTTTGTTTTGATAAAAACAATATACTTTGGGCACTGTCTAATCCACATATTAGTGGAAATATATACCTCTTTAGAATAGGTGAAAATGTAGAAAGTTATACTATTGATACAAACTTTGTAGACCCTGAAAAATTCAATATTATCTTTGATTTAGCAATTGATTTCAATGGAAATGTATGGATTGCATCTACAATGGGCTTATTCAAATTCACACCTGAGTTAACTAATATAGACAACCAATATTCGAATAACTCAAATATAGACATCACTTACGAAGAGAATAACATCGAAATAACCTCGCAAGAAATGCTTACAAATATTGAAATATTTGATTTGATGGGAGGGAATGTGATTGCTAAATCTGATATAAACGCCCTCGAATATACATTAGAGACAAGTGAGCTAGTAAAAGGATTATATATACTAAGAGTGAATAATATAAGCTATAAGTTCTTGAAGCGGTAGATGCCCAAACAGCGATTAGTTTATCCACCTCCGTCTGTCACCTTCGGTGCCATCCACCTCCGCCAGCGGAGGAAAGTAGCCTAAATAAAATCTAAGAACTTATTCGTTATAGAATCGCAGAGTGCATAACCCTTTGATGTAAGCTGGTAATGAGTTTCTGATTCGGTTATGAATTCTTTATCTATCAACTCTTTCATAAATGCGGTTGACTTGTCGAAAAAATTGGGAATTTGCTTTCTAATCTTTGCTTTATCCAATCCTGAAGCTCTTAGTCCAAGTACTACTAATTCTTCGGAGTAGTCCGATTCCTTTAGTTTGACTGAATCTATTATCGGTAACTTCCCATTGTTCAGCATCTCATAGTACATCTGTAGATTACTGATATTTCTGTATCTACTACCTTCAAAAAAGCCATGAGAAGAAACACCGAATGCCAAGTATTCCCCACTATGCCAAGTGTTTAGATTATGCCTGCACTTATTATTCGTCTTTGCGAAGTTTGAGATTTCATAATGATCAAAGCCCCTGTTAGTTAGAATCTCTATAGCTGTAAAGTACATAAACTCATCTACTTCATCATTATACTTCACTACTTTACCCGTCTGCATCTTATTCCATAGGGGTGTATTCTCTTCAAAAGTAAGATTGTAAGTAGAGAAGTGATTAGTTCCCAAATCAAGTGCTTTCTCTATAGAGTACGTCCACGAGGCAAGCGATTGCCCTGGGATAGAGAATATCAAATCAAGGTTTACGGTCTCTATACCGCTATTTACGGCTTCGGCTACTATCTTTTCAGCAAGGCTGGGAGAATGATTTCTTTTGAGTATGCCTAGTTCCTTTTTTACAAAGCTCTGCACCCCGATACTAATGCGATTAATCCCAACTGATTTGTATTCGTTTAGCTTCTTTGCGTCTATTGATGCAGGGTTTGATTCCATGCTTATTTCTGCATTTGGTAATACTGTAAAGCATTCTTTGACTTTACTAATAATAGTATCTAGTTGATTGGGAGTCAGTAACGATGGAGTTCCACCACCTAAGAATATATTATCAATCACCATTTCATCTGTGTGAAGTGATTTGAACAGCTCAAATTCTTTCATCAGATAATCAACGTACTTTTCTATGTAAGTATCTTGATTCTTTATAATATAGAAATCGCAATAACTGCATATAGTAGCGCAAAAAGGTATGTGTATGTATAGTCCTCTGATCATATTTTTCTTAGAGTCGTTTGAATTGTTAAATCGGGATTCTGAATATTCGTAATCTAACCAATTTATACGGTGTAGGCATAATTTGTTATATTGTATTATAGAAACTAACTAATCATTAGATATGAAATTGACCAGAGCACTACTACTCTTAATAATAATTACTGTTATCTTCAGCGGATGTAGCACTAGTAAAGTTAGCTATTCTGCTCCTGTTTATAATACTTTGCAAAGTTCGTTGGACAAAAGTGATTCATTAAACTCATTTATATTAATAGGTGATACTCAAAGAACTGGCTGGCTAGAGAGTACTTTTCTATTCCGAGAGTCGAATGACTCAGTCCAATTCGAGGTATTCCAAGCAATATCAGAGCTAGAGAAAGAACCAGCATTTATTGTTCATCTAGGGGATATGGTGTTCGACGGAGCTGATTTAGAAGATTGGATATACTTTGATAATTCCACTTTACCAATTCGGAGCAAGAGCATTCCTATAGTACCTGTATTAGGAAATCACGAGTATTTCGGAGATGCTCAGAGTTCAATGCTAAATATATCAAACAGATTTACTGAACTAACAGATTCAACTTGGAGGTCGTTCAAGTTCAAGAATGTCGGATTCATACTACTCAATTCTAATACTGAACTGTCAGAAGAAATGAACGAAAGTCAAATGCAATGGTATATCAACGAAATAGATAGATTAGACCAAGATAATGAGGTACAAAATATAATAGTAGTTACACACCAGCCACCATACACTAATGGAACAGGAATCGGCTTCGGCGATGACGAATTTGTGAAAGAGAACTTCGTTGAATCATTTAACAAAAGCAAAAAAGCGAACTTATTCGTATCAGGTCATTGCCATAATTATGAGCATCTATTAATAGATAATAAGCACTTTATAATATCTGGAGGTGGCGGCGGACCAAGACGTAGCATAGATTTAGAAGGAGATTACTACGACATAACAATTGGAGAGGACAAGGATAAATCGGTTAGAGATTTTCATTTTATTGAAGTCATAGTTGAGGGTCAGAAGCTGAAATTTATAGTTCACACTTTTAATAAAGAATCAAAGAGATGGGGAGTTGGAGATGAATTTAGTTTACGGAACTAATCATCGAGAAATGCAAAGGAGAAAGTTCTAAAATTAACCTTTATGATCGCCTTACCTTCTAGCTTTTCATTGCCTATATAACCGAAATCACGTGAATCTAAGCTGTTGTCAGCATTATCACCAACTACGAATAAATCGCCTTCGCTACTAACATCTTTTACACGTTTGATAAGCAAATCATTTTCATGTTCGAAAGTGACAATATCACGGAACTCAGGGTTCTTATATCCTATACCCAATATATTATAAGCGAGTTTGCTAATAAGTATAACGTCGCCTTTCTCTAAGGTTGGGGTCATTGATTCAGAAGCGACGACTCTGAAATCTAGAATAAAAGATTTGATAAAAAGGATAAGACATACTGCTAGTATAATAGTAAACAGTATGTCTTTGATTGATTTCAAGATTAGTCTATTAGATTACCGATTCTATCGAACCTAATAGTCGAAAGTTTGTCGAAGAAGCTACCAAAAGCCATATTAGTATCCCATGACCAATAAACTACTACAGGTGTTCCAGTTACGTTTTCGTAAGGAATGAATCCCCAAGATCGACTATCCAAACTATTACGTCTGTTATCACCCATACCAAAGCAGTAGTTTCTTTCAACAGTGTAGCTAGTTGTGGGCTTATCATCTATAAATACGCTTTGACTATCAAAAGTAACCTTATGCCCTTCTCTTAGAATGAATATTCTCCAAGTTTCGATATTCTCTCTCGAGATTGGAATTACATCACCTTCTTTGGGAATTGCCAAAGGACCATAATTAGATTGAGTCCATTCTGAACCAATGGGGAAAGCTGCTGGCATATCCGGTTTATTACTAGCGCTAAAGTTAGCATTCTCTGGAAGTGCTTGCTTCTCACCATTTATATATATTACTTCATCTATTATCTGGATAGTGTCGCCAGCAGTGGCAACACATCTTTTTAGGTAATACTGAAATTCTTGTGCTTCTATTAAGTCTCTATCGCCTGGGTAGATAAATACTATTACGTCCCCTTTTTCAGGATCTTTGATACCTGGGAATTGGTAAAAAGGTAATTCTTGATTTATGAAAGGAATTACTTGAGGAGTTGTAGGGCCGTAGATGAATTTGTTGACGAATAAAAAATCACCAGTCATCACTTCATTTTCCATTGAGCCAGTCGGAACTACGAATGACGCAACCAATAAACCGTTGATTATCATAACGACTATAATAGCACCCAATATTGTCTTTCCGAAAGATAATGCTTTCTCTCCGAATGACATATTCTTCATCTTTTCACGTTGTAATTCTTTCTTTTTCTTGCGACTTGCTAAATATTCTTTAACGGACATTTTCCCTCATTCCTAATCAATTGATAGTACAGCATGGAAAGCTTCTTGTGGCACTTCCACACTACCTATTTGTTTCATACGCTTTTTACCTTCTTTTTGTTTCTCTATTAGTTTACGTTTACGAGTAATATCACCACCGTAACACTTGGCAGTTACATTCTTACGCATAGCACTAATATTAGTACGAGCAACAATTTTATTTCCAATACCTGCTTGTATAGCAACATCGAACATCTGTTTAGGTATTAATTCTTTTAGTTTATCACAGATTTTTTTACCCCAAGCGTGAGCTTTATTTCTGTGGACTATATAGGATAATGCATCGACTGTCTCGCCATTCAACATTATGTCTAGTTTAACTAAATCGCTCTCTTTTTCTTGAGAGAATTCATAATCTAATGATGCATAGCCACGTGAAGTGGATTTTAGTTTATCATAAAAATCGAATACAACTTCTGATAATGGGATTTGGAAAATAAGCTCAACCCTAGTTTCAGATAAATATTTCTGATCAACTATTTCGGCACGTCTATCCATACAAAGCGACATAATATTACCGACATATTGGTCAGGAGTGATTATCTGTGCTCTAATATATGGCTCACGAAGCGAAACAATTGCCACTCTATCTGGCATCTGAGCAGGATTGTCAATCTGAACTATATCACCATTAGTTTTAGTGACATTATAACGTACGTTAGGTACAGTTGTAACGATTGATTGGTTGAATTCACGCTCCAATCTCTCTTGCACTATCTCCATGTGAAGAAGACCTAAGAAGCCACAACGGAATCCGAAGCCAAGAGCTGTAGATGATTCGGGTTCGAATGTAACAGCACTATCGTTTAGCGAAAGCTTGGACAATGCTTCTCGTAAACTTTCAAAACCATCTGAATCAGAGGGGTAAATACCCGAGAAAACCATTGGTTTAACTTCTTTGAATCCGCCAATTGGTTCCACAGCACCACCTTTTTGGTGAGTGATTGTATCACCTACTTTCGTATCAGAAAGTCCTTTAATAGCAGCAGTTATATAACCAACATTACCAGCAGAAAGAATTTTCGTTCTCTCTCTTTTCATTTTCATAACTCCAACTTGCTCAACTATGTGTTCAGTTTTGTTGGACATAAACATAATCTTATCGTTTTCTTTTATTTCGCCATCCATAACTCTGATATTTACTACAACACCTTGGTATGGGTCAAATATAGAATCATAAATCAGTGCTTTCAGAGGAGCAGTTGGGTCGCCCTTAGGAGGATCAATTCTTTCAACTATTGCTTCCAATATATCGATAACACCAATACCTGATTTTCCTGATGCTTCGATTATTTCTTCTTCTTTACCGCCGATTAACTCAAGAACTTGCTTTTTCACATTGTCCTTAGTAGTAGCGGCAGCAGGTAAATCAATTTTATTCAAGACTGGAATAATATCTAAGTCGTTTTCAATTGCCATATATAGATTACTTATAGTTTGAGCTTCTACACCCTGAGTGGCATCTACTACTAGTATAGCCCCTTCGCAAGCAGCAAGTGAACGCGATACTTCGTAAGAGAAATCCACGTGACCGGGAGTATCGATAAGGTTAAGCTTATATGTTTCGCCATTCTTAGCTTTGTAATCCATCTGAATAGCGTGCAATTTGATAGTAATACCCCTTTCTTGTTCAAGAGCATTATTGTCTAATATCTGAGCGTGTATCATTTCCCTTTGGGATATGGCACCCGTAACTTCAAGTATTCTATCAGCTAAGGTCGATTTGCCATGATCAATATGGGCAATGATACAGAAATTTCTAATGTTTTTCATCAAAATCCGAATTATGTAAGTTACAAAGATAATAAAGCGTTGCGTCTAAGACAACGTATTATTTCATTATTTAACTGATTGGGGGAGAAAATAAATGATTATTGAGGGTGACGAGCCACAGAGTGGCTAAATATCTGTAGCTAAATTCCAAATAATCAATCCAAATACTCAACTACAAATGATAGTTTCTTATTATTTGGGGTAAAGATTTAATAAAGTGCGGGGTGGTTTATAAGCTAAAGAACAAAAAAAGGCAAGTACCACTTCTTGCCTTTTCTTTTTATAATCTTAATTAAGTTAACCTACCCAACAGTAACTAACTTAGCCAAATTATAGTCTTTGTTAACTGATTAGTTTCCTTGTTTTATGAATCTTCCTAACTGTTTCCCAGCTTGATTTGTAATACTATAAAAACCATTTACTAATCCCGAAACATCAACATTACCACCATCAAAGTCGATTAACTTTATTACAGGTTTACCATTAATATCTATTATCTCAATATCCGTTCGGTTCATTAATCCAATGTGTAAATTATCATTAGTCGGGTTCGGATAGAAACTGATTTCAGAATCTCCAGAATCTTCTACAGAAGAAATACCCTTGTAGGGAGTTTCAATTCTGTATAATTTATTAACTCCTTCATCATAATAATCAGCAAAGAAATATTTGTACTCATCTATTTCATGTAGTACCATTTCGTCATAAGGCTTTGCATTTGAAATGTCCAAAGGTGCAATCACTTCTAATTTATCCAAACTCTCAGACAAATAGTTTAGTGAAGATTCATTACCAGACACGTTCGATACGAATATAGTTTCACCAATTAGCTGAGTACTATTTTCACTTTCATTTCCAACTGAAATGATTTTACTTATTTCTTTGTAATCCGGTTGCAGTCTAAATAGCTCAGTATCTTCATTCTGATTAGTTGAATAAAAAAGATCCTCGTGATTGTCTACTTGGTGAATTGTAATATTATAATATTCATTATCTGCCTTATTAGGAAGATTGACTATTTTCTCTGTATTATCTAAAGTTCCATCTGTTCTCCATATCTGATACTCACCGATTTCAACTTGGAAAACATAATAATAATATCCATTCAACTTAGTAAACGACTGTTCTAGTACATGGTCATTCCAATAGCTATTATAACCACCTAGCTTTGATGTACCAACTTGCGTCCCATCTGTTGACCATAAACTCTCATAGTAATCTCGATCAACTAATTTGAATATAAACTTACCCTTCAGTTCCCCAATAAGTTCAATATGATATATATTATCTAATTCAACACCTAAGTCTTTTAAATCAAAAGTACCTAGTTCAGTACCATCGGAAATCCATAATCCACTTACATCATTGTCATCATTGATAATTTTAAAAACAAGATGATTACTGAACTTATCAGTGTTATAGTCAGTTAGTTTAATTTCATAAGTACTATCACTAACAACTAATTTTTTTGATCCTGCTTTAGTACCATCAGTTACCCATAGTTCTGTAATCCCACTGTTTTCAATACTCCTTGAGTCAAAAAAGCATAAATCATTAATGACATGAAACCCTCCATTGCTAATACTTTTTGAAACAGTAGTGTACACACCTATTTTAATAAAATCATCATCTTTATCTAAAAACCATATTTCGGTATTAGGTTCAAAACCACCATTATTATGTTCAATTAATATTTTATCTCCAACAACTCTTATATCAGAAATTATAAAGAAGTTTAATGTTTCACTCAAGTTCTTAGTTCCCTCAGCGGTTCCGTCTGTTGACCAAATGTCATCTCGGTTTTCATAATTCTTATTAATAAAGTACAGTTTATCATTATGAACTAAAGTACTCGATTTGAAATATGTAATACTAAAACGACTATAGTCTTCTTCTAGTAGTATTGTTCCATTTTCGGTTCCGTCGGTACTCCATAGTTTAGTAATTTTACTATCGGTTTCTTTGGTAATGAAAAAAAGCTTGTTCGTAGTCTTAGCAAATATAAATGGATTAGAATCTCCATTTTCGGTAATGTCTTTTATAATTTCAAGACTATTCTTTTCACTATTGAATTTACAAAGTTCGATTCCGTGGGTTCCGTCATTACCAATCACATAGACTTCATTATTGAACTCAAAAAAATCATTGGATTCTTTATCAAAGCTAAACTCGGGTGGGCTGAACAGCTCTGGTTCTAACGATGTTAGGTTTGAGCTAATAATTATAGAACAAATTAAATAGTATATAAATTTCATAACAAATCCTGTATAATTAGAAATATGATTATAGTATATAAGAAATAAACACAAAAAAGTTTCAACTAAAATGAGATTCTGATGAGATTCAATAAAGACCAAGGGCTAAAACTAGTAAATAAAAAAGGCAAGAATCACTTCTTGCCTTTTCCTTTTTACAATCTTTATTAGGTAAACCTACTCAACAGTAACCGACTTTGCCAAGTTACGAGGTTGATCTACATCGCACTCTAGTTTCAAAGCAATGTGATAAGCAAGTAATTGTAGTGGAACTGCCGACAATATTGGGTTAAGCATAGGTATAACCTCTGGTACATATATAACGTGGTCAGCAACTCTTTTGATTCTTTCATCACCTTCAGTTGCTATTGCTATTATCTTACCTTTACGGGCTTTAACTTCCTCTATATTCGAGAATACTTTATCGTAGATAGTATCTTTAGTAGCTATGAAAACAACTGGCATATTCTCGTCAATTAGAGCTATAGGTCCGTGTTTCATTTCTGCCGCTGGGTAACCCTCTGCGTGGATGTATGATATTTCTTTTAGTTTCAGTGCACCTTCTAGTGCCAATGGATAGTTGAACCCACGCCCTAAGTAAAGGAAATTTTTATTCTCGTAATATTTTTCAGCTATTGCTTTTATTTCTTTTTCTGTAGCAAGTACTTGACGGATTTTATCAGGAAGATCCATAATAGCTTCAGCTATTGCCTGTCCCTCTGGTTGCGACAAATTACGCATTCTACCCAACAATAGAGCGATAAGAGAGAGCACCGTAATTTGAGACGTAAACGCCTTTGTAGATGCAACACCAATCTCTGGCCCAGCGTGTATATAAACTCCGGCTTCTGTTTCTCTAGCTATTGTAGAGCCAACCACGTTGACTATACCAATTACTGTAGCTCCTTTTTGGCGAGCTTCTTTGATTGCAGCTAAAGTATCTAGCGTTTCACCCGATTGGGAGATAGCAAATACTATATCATCAGGCCCAATAATAGGATTACGATATCTAAACTCCGATGCATATTCTACCTCTACTGGTATTTGCGCCAAAAGCTCTATCATATACTCCCCTACCAATCCTGCGTGCCACGATGTACCACAAGCAGTGATAATAATACGCTTAGTTTTACGTAGCTTATCCATCATACTGTCTAGTCCACCTAGTTTCACATTCCCAACGTCAGCTAATAGCCGTCCACGGAATGAGTTGAAGACTGTTTCGGGTTGCTCGTGTATTTCTTTAAGCATAAAGTGGTCGTAACCACCTTTTTCTATCTGAGCTAAATCAAAATTAATCTCTTCGATTATTGGATCAGTTATTTCATTATCAATTGTTTTTGTTATGAAACCATCGCGAGTGATGATTGCCATTTCTTTATCGTTCAAATAAACGACTTGGTTTGTATGTTGAATGATAGCGGCTGCATCAGAAGCCACTATATACTCGCCCTCGCCAATACCCAATACCATTGGGCTACCGTGACGTGCACATATTATTTTTTCTGGCTCGTAGGCTGAGAGTACTGCTATACCGAAAGTACCGTCTATTTCAGAAAGTGCTATTCTTACAGCTTTCTCTAAGTCTTGTACTTTCTCATATATTGCACCTATGAATACAGCTAGAACTTCAGTATCTGTATCTGAGTTGAAGTAGTATCCGTCTTTTTGCAATTTCGTTTTCAAAGCTGTGTAGTTCTCGATAATACCGTTGTGAACTACAGCTATATTCTCAGAATTGTCTAAATGAGGGTGAGCATTCAGGTGATTAGGAAAACCGTGAGTCGCCCATCTGGTGTGAGCTATACCTACAGTACCGTGTATCATATCGTGTGGGGTTAGTCTATCTAAGTGAGCTACTTTCCCAATATTTTTTAATAGATTCAGTTTGTCATTCTCTATCATAGCCCAACCAGCGGAGTCGTACCCTCTGTACTCCATACGCTTCAGACCATTTAGTAATATATGAGATGCTTTTTGCTTACCTATGTAACCTACGATTCCGCACATTTGTTTGCTCGTGTTTTATATTATTGCAATACGCAAAATTAGAAAAAATTTAGCATAGTTTTCAATGCTAATGTACGAATACATTCTATATAAGATACCTAATTATTGATATACTTACGTTTATAGATATTAACACCAATCCAATGAGTTTTTTATTAAAAGGAATAAAGCCCTTTTAAACATCCTAAAAATCATATCCCAAAGAGAATAGATACTGCGGTACCGACCAGTTGTCATACGATTTAGTCCAAGCTATATCCACTTTGACAGGTAACCCAAGAAAGTAACTTCGAATACCGATTCCTGATGAAATTAGTAAATCGTCATATTCCTTCTCGTAAGTAAGTGGGTTTACTATTCTTGTTGGGTTGAAATTGTCATCCCATGCAGCACCAACATCTAAGAAGATAGAGCCCATAACACCTTGTATTAATATTGGTAGAGGCCCTGCTACTAGTGCCGTAAGTAGTGGAAAACGGAACTCAGCATTCGTTACGAAATACTTACTACCGCCCGTTTGAGCTATCGAATAACCACGCATTGGATACTTGAAATTCATAAATGCAAAATCTTCAGGATTTTCGAATGGTAGAGTGTTATTGGTGAATGATCTATTAAGCCAATTTTCAATACCACCAAGGTAGAATTTCTGAGCATCATTACCAAAACTAGCACCACCAGTGAACTTGAAGGCGAAGCCAATATAATCAGCAACTGGGTGATAAGACCTAATATCTGTCTCAAAAGTATAGAAGTTTAGCCCATCATCGAATATTTTTGGACTCATCAATGCTTTGAAATTGTATCTGGTTCCTTCACTCGGTCCGTACAGCCCCATTAGAACATCATCATGTATATATTTAAACTCGGGTACTACAAGCGTACGAGTTTCTTCTGGTACTCCGATAATACCAATCTCAGCTTTTGAGAGATTGTAGAATGTCATATTTAGCTCTGCCCTATTGAATAAATCAAATGGGTATTGTGATGATATAGCTGCACCATAGCTACGGAATCTCTCTAGTGAACCGAAGGAACGAGCAGCAAATCCAGCGTATTGGAATGCGGAGAATTGATAATCCACTATTCCTGTTAGATAGCTATATGCCCCGAAGAAATTACTGTTCCTCAAATCTATAAGGAAGTTCGCTGAGAAATAAAGTTGATGATTCCCCAACTCATCGCTAAATAGCATCTGGGTACTACCTTGTGGCCCAAAGAATGTGCTATATCCCGGATTTGCAAGTATCAAATCGGGAGTGAACTTTATCACATAATCTTTTACTATAAAATCTCTGCTGATTGTAGTGTCTTTCGCTTCAGCTATATTCTGTACTTTTTCATTCGGCTTAACTAATTCTTGATTTTCGAAATCAATATTAAAATCACCATAACTAATTAATTTATCGTCTTCGATTTCACTAAGTGTGTCTTTCTTAATATTAGCAATTGCTGTAATAAGACTATCTTTCTTGAATATTGATTGCTTGTACTGAGTTAGAGGAAGTTCAGCCATTTCTAACTTTCTATCGAAGGGGTAATCAATCTCGAATATATCATAACCACCGTCTATCTGAGTACCAAATAGTACTTTACTATCATCAGGAGCGAGTGAAATTTGAGTTATTTCTTGCAATGAATTAGTTAAAGGGCGTGAGGTTTTCGTAGCTAGATTCATCTCATACAAGTTGCCAATACCGTTTTTATCAGACACATATAGTAGCTTTTTTTCATCAGACGAAATTGCCAATGATGATTTATTATTTTGAATGTCATTAGTGATTCGCTCTGCTACATCGTTTCCTATTTCTATCTTGTATATTTCAGATCCACCATAGTTGAAATCCCACATATCAAGTTTGCTAGAACTAACTCGTGCGTTTGTCTTATCTCCCCTATCCGATATGAAATAAACACTCTTTGAGTCAGGTGACCACTTAGGAGCTTCATCGCTGAATACATCGTCCGTTACTTTAGTCAGGGCTTTCGACTCAAACTCATACATAAATAAATCGCTTTGTTCATTTTCTGAACCAACGAAGATAAGTTTTTTACCGTCGGGAGACCATTGCACTGATTGTATGGATTTTATTCCCCAAGTCAATTTCTTGTAAGCACCCGTCTCAACATCTGTTATAAACACTGCATCTTGCCCACCAGCTTTCGCCGAGATAGCGAGTTGAGTGCCTTCGGGATTCCAAGAAATACCCGGTGCTAGCATATTCAAATCTTCAAAATCTTGCTTTCTGAAACTAGAAGTCAAAGTTCTAATCTCTTTGTTTTTCTTTAGATCATCCATTACAGCTATTACGAATAGCCCATCTTCTTCCGAAATAAAAGCCATCTTCTTTCCATTAGGAGATACTGAAGGGCCAGAATTATAGAAATTTCTTAGCTTTTTTCTATCTGTTATTCTGTTAGAAATCTCAGGTAACGATTTGAATATACTCAAATCTGGCCAATAGATTCTCTTTATATCTCGTTCCCACATTTCGTTGAATTCTTCTAAACTCATATCAAAACTACTTTTAAAAGCAATTTCTAAGTTCTTATGTATATACAATCTATTAATGAAATCGGCTACTTTCTCTTCCCCATATTTATCCGCTACGTACCAATAGAATGTCTGACCAACCCTGTATTGTGCATATCCGCTGATGCGTTGTATCTCTGGCAAATCCTCACTCATAGTTACGTCACGCATGAACATATCTGTCTTTGTGTCCATTCCTTTGTTACTCAAATACTCGCAAAGTCCTTCGTTCAGCCAACCGGGTATGAAATACCCTCTGTTCTGAATTGAAGATTGCAAAGTACCACCGTGGAATAAATCATTGACCACACCGTGGACTAACTCGTGATGGATAACATGACGAAACTGAGAATACGAGCCCTGGAACGGAACTACTATCCTATTTTTGAAAAGCTGAGTAACCCCACCTACATTCTCAGATAGAAACGAGTTGATTATATTATTTTGCTGGAATTGGTTGTGAGAGTTGAACACTATGAACGTAACCCTTCTTTTTAGGTCATATTTCAGATGCTCTTCTATGGAAATCAAAGCTCGTTCTGCTTCGATAGCAGTGAATTTGGCTAGGTACTCGCCGCCTTGGTGGAAGTAAATGTCAAAGTGTTTTGTCTCTATAAACTTCCAATCAAATTCTTGATATTGGACTCTATTCTTCCCAAATTGTGAGTAAAGAGAGTTAGTAGTAAAGACTAGAATTGCTATAAAAATAATACTTTTTAGGAATCTCATATTCAGTTTTTGTGTGTTCATTTATAAAGTTGACGGAAAATGTCCGTAAACCTTGTCTATATAAAACGAAATATACCTAATTGGTTACAATTAATCGCTAGAAAGTGGAAATTAATTCTCTATTCCATTGATAAAAAATCGTATATTACAAATTGAGTCCATTAGTAATGTTTTAATCGTTTGTAGAAGAGGAAGAAATTATGAAATTAAATAAGTTAATCATACTAGTATCTCTATTTATTGGAGGGGTGTTTTTGACAAATTGCTCATCAAGTTTAGTTTACAGTCCTTCGTTGAATTTACCCCAGCAACCATTAGCTGAGAAAGAAGTAGATCTGAATGCTGGAGTCGAAATGTTACCGGAGACTAGGCCTGATTTCACAAGCTCTAAAGACAAAAGTACTTTTGGTTTAAATGGTCATATTGGATATGGTTTTACTAATAAATTTAACATGTATGCGAAAGGATGGATAACTAAGAATGATAATAATAGTTACAGATCAGGCTTTTCTATGAATGGAACATTCAATTTTAAAATTGATGATAATTCTAGATACATGCTTTTACCTAGAATTGGTATATTGTTAGACAACCAAAATATATCAGGTTATGGTGCTAGTTGCCTTCTTATTTATCAATCAAAAATAATTGAAAACTTGAGTTTCAATTCTGGGGGTGGAGTTATTTGGGGCTACAAGAATTTATTTGAGACTACCAACAGTATTGGCGAGAGAAAAATATCAATGGGTTTTGCTATACAAGGAAATGCAGGAGTAATATATCAGATATCGGAGAATATAAGGTGCAATTTAGAAATCAACCCTTTGTATCAGATTAATACATTTGATAACAAACAGAATTTTGTTATTTCACCCAATATTAGCTTAGGTTATACATTTAGATAGATTCTTAGGTATATACTCAAAAATCCAACAACAGCTGCCTGCTCTCATTTTTATTTATATTCAGATTAGATAATTGAATACCCAAAAGTCGGACGGGTTCTTCGGGGTAGTTGGGCATACGAAGTAGTTCATAGATAGCATTGTACATCTCAGGAGTAGTTGAGATATATTCATCTAATGTCTTGCTTCTGGTATTCACAACGAAGTTATGATACTTTATCTTAAGGGTTATTGTCTTCCCCGCTATGTTCTTTTTCTCTAATAGCTCGGCTAGTTTTTCTATTATACCGTGAAGTTTGTCTAGCATCTCGTCGTGGTCTTCTATATTTTCGTTGAAAGTGCGTTCCTTACCAACGGATTTACGCAAACGCTTTGGTATAACTGGGCTATTGTGTGTGAATGTAACTTGGTTATATAAATAAACGCCAGTCTTCCCAAACTCTAAAGCCATATTTATCTTACCTTTTTTGAGTATATCTTCCCCCTTATATATACCAGCTTTGTTCAACCTTTGCTTGTTCACATTACCAACACCAGGGATTTTCTCTACTGCCAATTGCTTAACGAATAGCTCAGCTTTGTTGGGGTGAATAACATAATAACCATCTGGTTTATTACAATCAGAAGCCACTTTTGCTAAAAATTTAGTGAACGATATACCTGCCGAAGCAGTCAAGTTCACTTCCTTCTTTATCTTCTTACGGATTTCAATGGCTACTTCTTTGGCAGTTACTTCGTCGGGTTTGTAGTCGGTTATATCTATATATGCTTCATCTATAGAGACTTGCTCTATCAGCTCTGTATATCCACGGAGGATTTTCATTACCTTGTTAGAGGCCTCTTTGTAGGCATTATAATGACCATTGACGAAGATAAGATGAGGGCATAGTTTGAGTGCTTGGTGCGATGGCATAGCCGAACGAACACCAAATTTACGAGCTTCGTAGCTAGCGGCAGCCACAACTCCGCGGTGCATCCCCCCTACTGCTATGGGTTTACCTCTGAGTGCTGGATTATCTCTTTGCTCTACGGAAGCAAAGAACGCATCCATATCTATATGGATTATCCTTTTGTACTTATTCATATTTCTATTGATTTTTATATTGAAGAGAGGTGGACTTCAATAAGACAAATATCCAAAAGAATTTGCTTATCTACAAGTAGAAGTTGTTAATTATGGGATTAAAGGATTTCGCAGATTCGATAGTCTGAATCAGAATTTACAGAATTTAAGGATTTTCAGGATAGGTTCGAATAATCCACGAACTGTGCTCCTCTGGAGGAGCTGTCAGAACTTGTTCTGACTGAGGAGGATAAATGAAAATATTCCAATTTAAGCCCTCTTGAATTTTAAGAGGGTTGGGTGATTTATTAATTAAGTTCGTATTCGTTTGTCCACCTCCGTTCACGCCAAGGCGTGACCACCTCCGCTAATGCCTTCGGCTTCACAGGCAGCGGAGGACTGCTATAGAAATCAACGTCTATCCTGAACGCAGTGAAGGATCCAGGAAATTATTCTGAATCACGGATTAAAGGGGATTAAAGGATTTCACGGATTTGATAGTTTGTACTTCGACTGGACTCAGCAATCAGAAGACATCCAATCAATAAACAATTCATCAATCCAACATTTCTATTTTTTATTTTACTAGGTTTCTGTATTTTGAAGATTCAACAAATGAACACTTTTTGAGTTTCCTTATGAAAAACATAATTCTTATTACGATTGTTATACTTCTATCAATCTGGACATTATCTGCACAAGATTGTTTAAAAAACGAAAATGCATATAGCTTTACTTATAAGGGTAGGAAATACGATTTTATTAAAATTAAAAAGAATTGGACTGACGCCAAACAATGTGCATTTCTTAGAGGGGGGTATTTATTAGATATCGAATCCAAAGATGAGAATGAAGCATTTGTAGATTTCTTGCTTGACACTTTGAAAATTAAGTATAAGGTGGATTTATTAGCAGAGGAAACAACTGCTATTAGGACTGGAGGTCAAGCTATTTTTATAGATACTGATCCACCTGTAACCGCTGAATGGCAATGGAATAATGAACCATTTAATAGATTTAGTAATAAATTAGGTACTCAAAGAGAGCGAATTGGACAAGATGATTTAAAAAATTTCCCTGATAGTCTTTATCTTAATTGGGGTGAATATAACAATGTGGAAGGGTTTTATTATTACCCTACTGAAATAACAACAACAGTAACATATAATGGCAATATTGCTATAACATTAAAAGAAATAGTTAAGACACCAGAGAATGTCATAATTGCAAATGTTGGAGATTGGATTAATGTAGATTATCAAGAACCAATGTATTTTATTGTCGACTACGGATGTGCACAGAGCAACGAAGTTACTATTGATACTTCATTATGCGAAGGTACCGAATTAATAATAGGTGGAACTGAAATAACTGAACCTGGTAAATATACTATTACTACTACATCTTATGCAGAATGTGATTCTATTATAACTGCAAATGTTAGTTTTACTAGCTTTGACAATCAACTTACTCAAGAGCCAAAGCGACTCTTATCTAAAGAATTACAAGCCGATTCTTATCAATGGTATAGATGTGATTTAAAATTACCTATTCAAGATGCTAATACTTTTTTCTTAACTATAGAGGAGACCGGATCATATAGATTGGAACTAGAGAAGAATGGGTGTGACTTCGTAACTGAGTGCTACGATTTTTGTATTCCAACGACATTTACAATCGATACTGTCAAATGTGCTAATGAGTCTATTACTATCAATGGACAGGATTATGAGAAGAAAGGGTTCTACTCTCAAAAACTAAAGCAAATAGGATTTGATTGCGACAGTACACTTGAGATAAATATAAAAGACGTAGCTATAAATCTAAGTGTGAAGCAACAAAGTGGTAAATTAGTATCTTCTGAAAGTGCTGGTGATTACCAATGGTACAACTGCGAAGGAGACGTACAAATAGCAGACGCTACACAAAAAGAGTATACACCTTCAGAAAATGGTGATTACAAAGTAGAGATAACTAAACAAGGTTGTATAGACTATTCACAGTGTGTATCTTTCTCTACTTCAACTAATAGTGTAAAAGACATACAAGATTCAGAAAACATACGACTAGATTTAGACAATAATCTAATTGTATTTGACAATATAAACTACGACCAAATAGAACTACTAGATATTAGTTCAAAAACTATATATAAATCTGATAATTTTGCTCAATCAATAAGTATTGAATATTTGAATACTGGTATTTACTTACTAAAAGTTGTAAATGGAAATGATGTAGAGATGTTTAAGTTTATGGTAAACAAATAAAAAATACTTTTAAATATTCAACATTACAGAATTATAGATTTCACTTTGAAAGTATTGCCGTTGGCTTTAGCCGACGGATAACGAATATATCATCAACCCCACATGGACTTTAGTTCATGTCTTTGGCTTGACAGTCCCATATTATGCAACCCCTACGGGCCTGACAAGCCAAAGTCATGGGCTGAGGGGTATGTTGAGTTAATGGGCTACAGATATTTAGCCCCGATGGGGCTAATATAAGAATCTATTTTTTTACCTAGACTCTTCTAACGCCTGCGGCGTTATCAGAGTATCGAGGTTTACCACACTTTGTGTCCTTTGTGGATTAAATTAATAATACAAATCTTAGTGGTCTCTGTGATAAATAAATACAATCTTGGTTCTAAGCCCTAGACTCTTTACTTCGAAACCCTCAGTGAACACATTTTATTTATCCTGATATTCTTAAATCCTAATAATCCTGATTTGGTGCAAAAAAAAGAGACGTAATCGCTTACGTCTCTTATCAAAATTATCTATCTATTACAGTTTCTTAAACTTTGGGGCCAGCTTCGATTACGCTGTTAGTAACGCCATCTTCGAACTTAGCAAAATTCTCGATGTATTTCTGTGCCAATCCTTTATAAGAAGTCATGTATTCTTTCTCGTCAGCCCATGATTTCATTGGGTTAAGTACTTCTGCCGGTACATCTGGGCAAGATTCAGGTATCTCAAATCCAAAAATAGGATCAACTCTGAATTCCACATCGTCCAATTTGCCGTTAAGTGCAGCGTTCAATACGTTTCTAGTATGTTTGATACTGATACGAGAGCCAACACCATACTTACCGCCTACCCAGCCAGTATTCACTAACCAACAATTAGAGCCGTGTTGCTCCATTTTGTCTTTTAGCAAATTAGCATAGTAGAATGGATGATGAACTAGGAACGGAGCACCGAAACAAGCAGAGAAAGCTAGTTTTGGTTCTTTACCGATACCTTTTTCAGTACCTGCTATCTTCGATGTGTAACCACTTATGAAGTGATACTGAGCTTGGTCTGAGTTCAACCTAGATATAGGAGGCAAAACGCCAGTTGCGTCACAAGTCAAGAATATTACATTCTTAGGGTGAGCAGTTGTGCGTTTATCTGCCAAAGCGTTAGGAATCATTTCTAGAGGATAAGAAGCTCTTGTATTTTCTGTTAGTGAGTCATTATCCAAATCAATTTTTCTTGTGATTGGGTCAACAACTACGTTTTCTAATACAGTACCGAATCGGCGAGTAGTCTCGTATATTTCGGGCTCACTTTCTTCGCTAAGTCTTATTACTTTAGCATAGCAACCACCTTCGTAGTTGAAAATACCGTTTTTAGACCATCCGTGCTCATCATCACCGATTAGATTTCTATTCGGGTCAGCCGAAAGTGTAGTTTTACCAGTACCAGATAAACCGAAGAATAACGCAGCATCACCTTCTTTGCCAACATTAGCAGAGCAGTGCATAGACATTACGTTTTCTAATGGCTTATAGTAGTTCATAACCGTGAAGAAAGTCTTCTTAGTTTCGCCTGCGTAGTTTGTACCAGCTACAATCGCAATTTTATCTTTGAAATTCAGAGCAATTGCAGTTTCACTTCTTGTATTGTCAACTTCAGGATTACATTGGAATCCCGGTACAGCAATAAGAGTGAATTCTGGTTTGTGATTCTTATACTCCTCTTTTGAAGCAAGGTTGATAAACATATTCTGAACGAATAGGTTTTGCCAAGCATTCTCAGTAACAATTCTAATAGGAATACGGAAGTCAGGGTCAGCCCCAACAAAAGCATCCATAACGAACACGTCCTTTCCTTGTAAATAAGAGCGGACTTTATTTAAAATACTATCGAAATTATCAGGAGACATTTCAGCGTTATTATCCCACCAAACGTGCCCTTCTGAAGTATCTTCTCTAACTATATATTTATCATTAGCCGAGCGTGCAGTGTGCTTACCAGTAGTAACAGCAAGTGCCCCACCTTCAGCGATTAGACCTTCACCACGGTGAACAGCCTCTTCGTAAAGTGATGCCGCAGGCAAATTCCAGTAAACATTGCCTAAATTGAAAAGCCCATGATTATCTAATCCGTGCTTCGACTTTAGTGCGTCTGCTTGGTTAATAGCTGGAGAGTACTTATTATCTTTTGACATGATTTTCCTGTAAGTTTTTATATCAAATTATTGATTTGAAAATAGTTAAAATCGTGAATACAAAATTGCTTATTTTTTGAATAATATTCAAGTAGATATGGTCTATATGTTTATAAATAATTAGTCTATAATCATGAATTTTTTGAGGTTAGAATTCTTCAATTCTATGCTATTAGATTCGTTCGAGAAGTCTGGATTGCCTCCCTCTACTGTAAAGTAATATACACCTGCTTTGAGCTTATTTCCATTATTATCTATTAGGTTCCAACTAGCACCGCCATCACCGTCAAACTCGGTTATTGACTGTATAAACTCGCCTTTATTGTTATAAACCGAGATAATAGCATTCGATGTAAGGTTAGCGAAAGTAATAACTTGATTCTTACTCAACTTCAATGGTTGTGGGTAAGCGTAAGCACTTTCCAGTTCATCTTTGAAATATGTGAATTGGAGCACACTTCCTGCTCCAGTCGTCATTTTCTTACCACTTGTGGAGACAATTTTATCCGACGCAATAAGAGTATATTTGAACCCGACAGCATTTTGAGTGAATGCATCAGTTTCAAAAATCAATTGATTGGAGTTGTTGCCTTTCACTATTGAAAGAACACTTCCAACAGGAGATAACTCATAATTGCTAATCACTAGTGCCGAATTATCAACTTCTTCAGAGAAGTTCACTATTAATTGATTGCCTTTTCTTTCGCCAGAAGTAAAGTAAAGTTCCTCTTCTTCTCCATCATAATCAGATTGCAAAGTGTATGATGTAGAATTGATTAGCTGTCTGTAATAATCTTCTATTTCGGGTATTTCAAGAGTATATGCGCCTGCAAATATTTGCTCATTGAAAAATATTCTTAGCTTCCCTTCTTGTGATGATATCACATTATTAGGAATATATTCTTCCTCTTCGCCACTAAGTTTAAACCTACGTGGCTCCATCTCATAGTCGGGCATTTTAGTATCATATTCTAATTCTATAGTTCTAGGATTTACAAATTTCAAATCTACAATCTTAGCCATTGGGTGAGTATAACAACTAACTAAGTTAGATGCAGTATTGCTTGTAGTACCGTCACTAGCTTTTGATAAAATAAAGAAATCGTACCATGTTAGATTATTAAGTGTATCTAGTTGCAAAGTGTTGAATTGGGTTTCAGCATAGAGTACCCCTTGCCCCGTATTTTGGTCTAACAATCTATAAATCTGATAAGTCTCTGCATTAGCAGCTCTATCCCATTCCAGTTTCACAGTATTTTCGTTGACTGGGCGACCTCTGAAATTTGCAGGGGCTGAAACGACTAACTCATTACTAGAAATTTCGAAGAATTGAGTTCCAAAGAATGTATTGACAGCCATTTCATTTCTGCCATTTTTGTCAAAATCATGGACTAGTGCTGAATTAGTAAGGGCATATTCATAGTACCATAGTGGTCTCATTGTTCCATTATCGTATTTGAAGACATATAAATCTGGAAAAGTAGATATAATAATTTCATCGCCAGGTAATCCATCTAAATCGCCACACGAAACACCATTTTTATATGCGTTACTTCTGAAATTAACTACTCCGAGTTTGACACCTGTGAAAAGCTCTTCCCATATCACTTTGAATTCATTGTTATTGTAATCCCATAGCTGAGCAGTCCAAACTAAATCTTTACCACCATTGCTATTAAATGCTTTTTGAACACCTGCATTCAGGATCAGAATTTCGGATATGCCATCATTGTCTATATCTGCAGCACAAAGGTGCTGGCTCGAATTACTAATAACTTGTAGTGACTCGAATTGTTTAACGAATTCGCCATTCTTATATTCATATACGAATAACCGACCAATTGAGTTAGTAAATACTAATTCTATTTCGGGGTCTTCATCTACATTTGCAAAAATAGAAGTCATCGAATTATCGAATCTACCGTACGCAGGAGGCATTACGATTGTGTTTTTCTTTATATAATTACCATTTTCGTATTTTATAACAAAGTAAGAACTATCATCGTGAGCAATTATATCTTCACGTCCATCATTATCTATATCTACGAATTGGCTCGGCCATATAATACTGAAGTCTTCCTTGTAAATTACTTTCCCGAATTTCTTATTGCCTTCAGCTTCAAATAGGACTAATTCACCATTTCCCGAAGTCAGTATTTCTTTTACTCCGTCACCATCGCTATCACCGTATCCTTCTATTATACGAGGGTAGTCTAAGGAATCAGTTTTCGTTATCTTACCATCATTATATTCATAGAATGAAGTACCAATGAAGTTTACACCATTTAACTTTGTAGAAGCGAAGGTTTTATTTTCTTCATCATACAAGCCATTGAACAAGTAACTATTTTCAATTCTATACTGCTTGGATCGGAAAGCAGAGGTGCTAATATTTTCATTAATAGCAGGGAAATGCCCTTCTTTCATTACTGTATCCGATGAGCTGACAGCATAAGCTTTAAATCTGTATTTTTCGCCAGCAACCAGATTATCAACCACTACCGAATGATCTAAACTACTTTGAACAACTTCCGAATAAGTATCAACATACTTACCACTTTCATCATATAGTTCAATGTAGAATAACGAATTATAAAGAGTAGTCGAAGTAACCATAGCTTTCTGAATATCAGCGTCATATATTCTCACTGCTCTTGGGTCTGCTATATATCTATTAGTAGTGAAAATACTCTGTGTAAATGGTCTGAAATAAAATCTTTGCTCGTAAGTGCTATTATTAAGCAAATCAATTTTTAATCGGACTGTGTAAATCGAATCTTTGAAAAGTGACTTGCTAATCATAGCAATAGTATCATTTACAACTTGATCATACATTCTATCAGATGCAGGAATCCATTCGGTGAACTCCTCTTCAGAACGAAAATCGGCTTGATTGAAGGGGCTAATTCCCTTCCTTACGAACAAGCTATAGCTTCTCATAAGTGGGTGAGCTACAGTACCAATAATTGCTAGTGAATCATTATCTTTTAAATTAACGGCAGCGTCATTTTCTGGATATGTAATGGTAACAGTACCCTTTGATTTGCTATCTAAAGCTCTATTTATATTGAGTAACCCTTTCCCATTAAAAGGATCCCAGCCGGGATATTCATTATCATCATTAGCCGTATTTTCGAGTATAAATTTTATTTCTTGTGGTTTTAGGTCAGGGTTTATTTCTAATAATAGAGCTACTGTAGCAGTAACATGTGGAGCCGCAACGGAAGTACCAGACTTAGCTGAATACTGATTATTCGGGCTTAATGAAGGAATAGCTTGACCTGGGGCTAGTATATCAACTCTATTTCCATAATTGGAAATGCTCGACTTGAAAAATCTTTCAGTTATGCCACCAACAGATATTACTTCTTCAAAATCAGACGGATAGTGTTTTCTGTACCAATTGTTATTGCCCGAAGAACTTACCATAGTTACGCCATTAGCGAAAGCGAATTTGATTACATCATGCAAAAGTGGTGAATAGTACTCTTCTCCAAAACTGAAGTTAAGTACATTAACTCCATTCGTAACAGCATAAAGTATAGCGGCAGCTATATCATCGGACTCCCCTGCCCCACTTATATCAAATGCACGAAGAGACATAATTTTAGAATCATACGCAATACCAGATACACCTATACCATTATTATGCGAAGCTGCAATGATTCCCGACATACCAGTTCCGTGTGATTCTTCATCATAAGGGATAGGGTCAGGGTCTTGGTCATCGCCAATATTTCTAGTTAACACATTTACAAAATCGTAGCCAATAACATCATCTGCGTAGCCGTTGCCGTCATTATCTATAAAATCGAAATCGCCTGATACTCCATCTCTAACTTCTGTTGTTGGCCATGGGTCTAATCGGCCATTACCATTTAAATCTTCTTTTTCATTCACCCACATCTGGCCTTGCATATCTTCGTGGTCAAAATCTAAACCTGTATCTACAACGCCAACGATAATACCTTTACCAGTAGCTTTTTCCCATACTTCTCTGATATTTAGATATTGCAAGCTCCATTGCGAAGCAAATTGTGGGTCATTAGGTATAGGTGCGGTTTCTATTCTATAAATGTAGTTAGGGGTTATGCTCTCGAAGTAATCAGAAGTGATTAATTTTGCTATTTCACTTTCATCAGTATCCAATAAATAATAGTTTTGTAGCTCCTCAAGTTCATTCGGTGTACTACTATTTATTTTATTCAACTTATTAGTATTAAGCTTATTGAAAATAGGTTTTAAATTTAACTGATTTTGAACTTTACTATTTTTCTGATCTGATTTTAGTTTAACTATATACTCTATAGACATTAGATTAGGAGCTGCAAAAACAGCTATGAATACAAGAGTTAGAGCTATAACAATTCTGTTAGTCATTCTTTATTAATTATGTTTATAATATCTTCTAATATAACTAACGAAATTTCTGCCATTCTGTTCTTATTATCTAATAAAGGATTGATTTCACAAAGCTCCAATGCTTTTATTCTATCATCTTTCAACAAGTTAGAGACAAGTTCAATTACTTCTTGTGGAGTTAAACCATCTTTGACTGGTGTGCCCGTACCATAGGAAGTTAAATCGGGATCCATCGAATCAACATCGAGTGAAATATATATAGAATCACATTCACTAAGATATGACAAAGATTCAGAAACAGTGTGCCCTGTACCATTTTCTCTTACTTCTTTGACTAATATTTTCTTTATATTATATTCTTCAATAAGAGCATCTTCTTCCACTTCCGAACTTCTAAGTCCGATGAAAACCAAATCTTCGGGGTTCATTTTGGGATTAATATCAAATAAATTCTTACAATCTTCCCAACATTCAAGAGTATTATCGACAATTTCATTTCTAGCTAATTTTTTATTATCTGCTCCCATTGACATCGCTAAAGGCATACCATGTACGTTACCTGAAGGAGTTGTATAAGGAGTATGCATATCCGCGTGAGCATCTATCCATATAACTCCTATCCTGTGGTCAGGGTAAGCTTTTTTGAGTCCAGCTATAGTACCAGCTGCAGATGAGTGGTCTCCACTTATTACTAGTGGGAATTTTTTCTCGTTAATACTATTATTAACTTCTTCACCTAATATTTTTATTCTATGATAAACTTGTTTTAATCTAATGGCATGAGGCATTGCTACTTTTTTAAATAGTTTCTTATTATTCTTAGACAGTGAAATAACTTCATTGTCGTAGAATAGTTTTGAATTATTATTGATAGCAGCTATTCGTAGTGCTTCTATGCCAAGACTAGAGCCTCTAGTGCCGGCACCTAGTTCAGACGGGTTCTCGATTATCCTAAAACTTTTCATATATATTGGTTAATATTAGTTTGTAGCTTAGCAAAAATAGAAAACGGATTACCATTTAAAAAATTATGTTAACTCATTCTTTATAATTCTTTGATTTTTTATTATAAATTGGGACAATTGAAATTTTGCCTTTCTGTTAATTAACTTGACTATTGACCTTTAAGTATGAATAATATAAAGAAAACACTCCAGATTTATTTAATAGGTATATTATTTTTCACTTTATTCAGAATATTACTATTTATTTCTGCTCTTGATATGTTGGGAGAGAATGCTTCATTTTCTGATATATTATTATCATTCTTTATGGGACTGAGATTTGACACCGTTATATCTGGTTATTTGCTCATTCTACCTTTTGTACTATTAACGATTAATCAATTCTTTAATCGTTTTGATAAAATAATTTCTAGTATTGTCTTCGTAATAGTGTTTATTGGCTATTCAATTAGCTTCTTAGTGTGTGCAGCAGATATCCCCTACTTCCATCAGTTCTATTCTAGGTTTACTGTAGATGCATTCAAATGGGTAGATACCCCAGATATAGTCTTCAATATGATAATACAAGAGCCAACTTATTGGTTGTATTCTATTCCTTTTGTATTAATATCAGTTCTATTTTATCTTGGATTAAAGCGGATACTATTCTCAAAGCCAGTAGTTGCTATAAAGCGAAGATATACTTTAGAAGCTGTTGCATCTGTTGTATTTTTTCTATTAATTATACTAGGGATACGTGGTCGTACAGCAGCTAAATCTCCGATCAGAGTTGGTACGGCTTATTTTTGTAGCAACCCATTGCTCAACAAATTAGGTCTAAATCCCAATTTCACACTTATTCGGAGCTATTTGGATAGTAAAATAGACGCTAATACACCTATATGCTTAATGGATAATCAGCTTGCTGTAGATAATGTTCGAGAGTATCTCAAAATAGGTGGTAACGACACTATAAATGTACTTAGTCGATTAGAAAATCAGGATGCAATTATTGGTAAATTTGATAAACCCAATATAGTCTTAGTAATTATGGAGAGTATGAGTGCTGCAAAAATGACTAGACACGGATCCCCACTAGAGCAAACACCTTTTTTAGACAGTCTATCCAATCATGGCTACTATTTTGAGAACACGTACTCTGCTGGAATTCATACGTTTAATGGAATATTCTCTACCTTGTTCTCATTCCCTTCACTTTACAAGCAGCATTGCATGAAGAGTATCCAAATACCAGAGTATAATGGTATATCTTATGCATTGAAAAAATTGGATTACTCGACTATCTTTTTCACTACACATGACGGACAGTTTGATAATGTAGAGGGTTTTCTGATGGCGAACGAATTTGATAGAGTAGTAGCTCAATCGGACTATCCGACTAGTGAGATCAAGACAGCTCTAGGCGTTCCTGACGATTATTTATTTAGGCACTCTATTCCAATATTGAATGAAATGAGTGAAAGTAAAAAGCCATTCTTCGCAGCGTTTATGACTGCAAGTGATCATGGGCCCTATTATATACCTGATTATTTTAAACCAAAGAACAGTAAGATAGAAAATCAGATAGTAGAATATGCGGATTACTCTTTAAGAAAGTTTATCACACTAGCTCAAAAGCAAGAATGGTTTGATAATACCTTATTTGTATTTATTGCTGACCACGGTTCTCCCAATGATGCTGATTATGATGTGTCACTATCTTTAAACCACGTACCATTTCTTTTTTATGCTCCCAATTTAATACCGGAAAGTCGGGTTTTCACTGAAATGGCAGGACAAATTGATGTCTTCCCAAGTATAATGGGATTGCTCGGTTTACCTTTTGAGAATAATACTCTAGGTATTAATTTATTTGAGCATGATAGACCATATATATACTTCAATGTAGATGATAAGTACGCCGTGTTGGACAATGATTGGCTCATGATAGTTAAGAGAGACGGCCACAAAGGACTATACAAATACAGAAGTAAAGACTCAATGAACTATTTGGAAGAAGAATCAGCACGTAGCAAAGAAATGAAAAAATATGCTGAGTCTAATATACAGACCTACCAATATGTACTAACTACTAACAGGACTAAAATTAAGTAGCTTAGACTCAATTATTCCCATTGATTATTAAATTTTCATTTATTTTCGAAATAAGTATAACTTTTAGAAATCCATACGTATTAATAAAGTTAAACTTTTTTCTTATTCATATATGGGGTTATACATGATCTTTGAGATACGACATCAAGAGAGCTATTCTAGAGGAGAATTACTGCTTAGAGCATTTTTCGGTTATTTCTATATAGCTTTACCGCACGCTTTTTTATTATTTTTCCTTTCTATATGGTCAGCTATTGTTGGCTTTATTGCATTTTGGAGCATACTTTTCACAGGTAGATATCCCGAAAGTTTCTTCGAGTTTCAGACACAATTTATAAAATGGGAAATGAGGGTCAACGCAAGGATTATGCATCTATGTGATGGTTATCCCGGTTTTGGATTAGATGTAGAAGATGAAAACATCAAATTCTATGTACCTTACAAAGAAGATATAAACAGAGTTAATGCACTAATTAAATTCCTATTTGGTTGGCTATATGTAGGTATTCCACATGGATTCGCATTGTTCTTTAGAATCATAGGAATGCTATTCGTTCAGTTTGTCGCTTTTTGGATAGTTCTTTTCACTGGTGAATTCCCGAAGAAAATGCATGACTTTATAGTAGGAACATCAAGATGGGCTCAAAGAGTTAATCTATATCTTGGCTTCATGACAGATACATACCCACCATTCACTGGGCATAGACAAGCAAATGAACTTGGATATGAATTTGACAGAACTGAACCTGAAAACAATCAATAATAGTAGAGATAAAAGTATGAGTACAGATTACTACCCTATACAACAGCCCGAGGATTTGCCAGCTAGAGAGCGAGAGGACGCTATGGGTGGATACTTTATGATGTTCGCATCATTAGCAGCTGGATTGCCTTTACCTATTATTAATCTAATAGCAGCGGTTATATACTATCACGTAAATAAACACAAGAGTAGATTTGTTCGATTTCATTCGCTCCAATCTCTTCTTTCGCAATTACCTGTAAGTTTACTGAATGCTGGTCTTGTAATATGGGCAATATCTTTTTTCAAGTATGATTTTAATTTTGATAATACTTTTCTTTCGTATTTGATTGTGGTTATTTTAGCAAATTTGCTATATTTGGGATTCAGTATTGCAGCAGCTATAAAAGCAAGAAAAGGGCTGATGTATTATTTCCTATTCTTTGGTAAACTCTCTTATGAGATAGTTTATAAAGTCAAAGAAGAAGAAGAGCAAATTTTTAGAAATAATCCTCCAATTTAGAAAAAGACTATGAAAAAGAGACTGTGGCGTGATTTTTTAATTCTACTTGTTATCTTCTTAGGTGTGTGGATATACTTCACTTATAATCCGATTATAGACTCGGAGGTAGTGAAAGAAACATATATTGATAAAGAGAAAGAGTTAAAAAACAAGCTAATCGATTTGTTAGAATTCAAGCAAGCTGATAGTGATACTACACAGTTATTACGATCTTTGGGTGAGTTAAAGCACCTAGTAAGCGACAAAGATGTTGAGTATGAGCTTTATTACAGTGATAGCCGCGAGATAAACGCTTATGCACTGCCTGGTAATATGATAGTTATAAATCGGGGTCTAATCATGGAATGTGATTCGCCCGAAGAATTAATTGGTGTAATTGCTCACGAGCTTGGACACCTGAAAAAGAAACATCATACAGACCAACTTATTACGACACTAAGCATAGAGTTACTACTTGCAGGTAGTAGCTCTACTGCTGGTGAAGTAACAAAGCTACTTACTCAAAGTGCCTTCTCCAGAGATATGGAAACTGAAGCCGATGATTATGCTATTAAGAAGATGAAAGAGCTTGGTATTTCACCTAACTATCTAGCAAAATTATTTAAGAAAATGTATAAGAAATCAGATATGATACCAGAATTCCTAAACTCGCATCCAGGTATGAATAAGAGAATTAGTAAATTTTCAAAATATCCATTTGAAGAAAGTACTCTAGAATTCACCTTCGATTGGATAAAGGTAAAAAATAGTTTATGATTCATATAGCTTATCACGAATCATATAAACACGAGCTGCCCGATAATCACAAATTCCCTATGAAAAAATACAGCGAGCTAGCTAAACGGCTCGTTGAACAGGGCATATATACTCCCGCTAATTTCTTCGTTCCTGAAATATTAGACGAAGAGATACTATATTTAACACACAATTCTGATTACGTAGAAAGAGCAAAAACACTAACATTAGAGAAAGCCGAGGCAAAAAGATTGGGCTTTCCACAAAGTAAGGAGCTATACGAAAGGGAGCTGAGGATTACTTATGGTACTTTACATGGTGCCGAATTGGCATTGACAAATGGATTATCATTCAATATTGCTGGCGGTACTCATCACTCTTTTACCAACAAAGGTGAAGGGTTTTGTATGTTCAATGATGTAGCAGTAAGTGCTAATTATTTATTGAACAAAGGGCTTATCCGAAAAGCATTAGTCATTGATTTGGACGTACATCAGGGTAATGGGACTGCTGAGATTTGTGCGAACAACCCGAATATATTCACATTCAGCGTACACGGCAAGAACAATTACCCCGTAAAGAAAGAACTTTCTGATTTGGATATAGAACTTGATGATTTGATTGGAGATGAAGAGTATCTGAGAATAGTTTCCGAATATGTACCCAAACTAATAGCAGAAGTAAACCCAGATATAGTATATTACATCGCAGGTGCAGACATACTCGAGACCGATAAATTTGGACGTTTGTCAGTCAGTATAGCAGGAGCGAAAAAGAGAGATGAAATAGTTTTTTCTGAATGTAAGAAGTACGATATACCAGTACTTTGCGTTATGGGAGGGGGCTATTCCAAGGATTTGGAAGTTATATTAGAAACACATCTCAACACATTCAAAGCTGGTAATGAGTATTACGGTTAGACTAATTCTTTAAGAACTTTGTTAACCTTTCCAATTGCAATATCCCAAGTGAAGTTTTCTTGATAGTGATTGTAAGCATTGATTGACTTTTCATTATAATCACCAGTTTTAATAGATTTATGAATGATAGCCGCTAGTTCTTTCGGTGATTTCTTGATGTCTATAAGCTCGCCATTCACTCCATTCACAATAATATCAGTTATACCACCTAACTCACTACCAAAAGCCGGCAAACCATACGAATTGGCTTCACAGAAGACAATACCAAATGCTTCAGCACGGGTTGGTAATAAGAAGTAGTGCGATTGTTGGAAAAGTGTGATTAGCTTTTGATTTTGCTCAGGATTAGACTTGTTCAAAAAGCCGTGAAAATTGACTCCATCTAACTCTGGAATTATTTCGGGTGAGCTACCGACTATATCTAATTCATATTTATCTGAAAGTAATCTAAGCTCTTTATAAATATCTAATAGTAGGTCTCCCCCTTTCTTATACCAATCAACACCAACAAAAAGTAGTTTTACTTTCTCTTTGGATTTATCACTGTTAAGAGCCTTCAAATCTTCAACCGAAAAGCTACCATTTAGATTAGAACCAAAAGGAATAACTTCAACTTTAGACTCAGGAATATTATAATCTGAAATTGAAGATTTCGCAGCCCAAGTAGTAGAGAAAATGATTTTATTAGCATTATTCAACGCTAATTTCTCAAGCATATTTCCAATCTTTTTTTCACTATTTGTCAATTTCGAATACTGTGGGTATGACTCAACTAAACTAGCGAAAGTAGCATCAGCCCAAACCACAATTGGTTTATTAGACTTTAGATAAGCTACAAAAAGAGACCCAGGGGCAAAAATAATATCAAATTCTTTATCTGCTAATCTCTTTTCAATTCTGTTTGTAACAGTTCTAACAAATATTCTATTTCTATGGTAATCAGATGTGAAACCTAGTATTTGTTTTATCTTCGGGATAATCTTGAAGATAATATCCCAAGGGCAACCAAGATTATCAATTGGAATAATCTCATTATCTTTTGAAAGATTTTTAGATATATGAGCTATAGTACCAGACCAAGCACTGATATCATTAGAATCTTCGTAAGCTATATATGCTATTTTCATTAATTTCGGGAAATGAGAGACAATAGATAACAAAGATAAGGAATTGGAGCGAAATAGTTATTTTAGAGTTGAATAGTAAGTTGGGAATACTTCCCACAGTTTGAGATTATTATAAATTTCATTAATATTTAAAATAATTATTGCATATTGCAATTTCATAACATGCATTACGATTGCATATATTTATGAAATTATAAAACAAATAGATTTCATTATTAATTATTAGAGGTTTAATATGAATACGGAAATACCGTTTTTAGAACATGGTAAAAGGCTCTTTCTTTTTATAGAGAAGAAATATAATGGCTCTCAAAAAGAGTTTGCAAAAGCTCTTGGAGTTGGAGACTCAACTGTTAGCAGATACGTCACAGGATTGTTAAAGTACTCTCGAAAAGACGCTTTACAAAGGTTAGAAACGATTGGATTAAATCCCAAATGGTACTTATCTGGGGAAGGAGTAATGGAAATAAAAAAGAACCATAGTTTATCTAGTTCAACTTTAGGATTGACTAGTGTGAAAGTATATGAGACACCAACTTACTCTGTCCAAAACAGATTAATTCAAGGAGTTGAAGAACTTTCATATTATTTCAAAGAGTTATACATTTCTGAGAAGTATCTAAACACTGATAAAGTATTTGGCTTTTATGCATCTGGCAATTCTATGGTTGGGAAAGGTATAATGGACGGCGACTTACTGATAGTATCTAGTGAAATTAATGTACGAAATAGTGGTTGCGTTGTTGTAGTTAACCTTAACGGCTCTATTATGGTTAAGTATTTCAAAGATAATGAATTTTATACAATGCCTAAATTTAATACTTATGAAGAAAAAATTAAAAAAGATATCAATAGTAACATTATTCTAGGAGTTGTATTTAATGTTGTAAGAGAGGAAGTATCTTAATAGTAATGTATTTTTAATGAAAAGCTTAACAAAAACAACACGTTCTAAATGAATAATCTATTATCTTTCTCATTTAGAACGTGTTATATTTAAACTTGGTGGAGGTGGTGGGATTTGAACCCACGTCCGAAGAACTTCATCTGACGCTTCTACATTTATAGTCGTTCTATGAGTTCTCGTTTGGCAGTAACCGTACGACAGGTTGTACCAAATATATTGACTAATTTATTTCGCATTGGTACTTGTCAACCGCACCGCAGCTATCCTAAAAGGGTTTCGACACCTTATGAAAGAGCGTTTAGGCCCACTCTAACTAAGATGGGACGCGTAAGTAATATTTACTTAGGCAGCCATTGCAAAATTATCTTCTGCAGTTGTTGTTTTACCGGTTGTATTAACGTGCGTCACCAGTAGAGCACGAAATGCGACAATCAAATTCCGACACTTCGTCGAATCCAAGTCACCCCCATTTATCAAAGAGCTTTTCTTACTTATTAAGACTGCAAACTTAAGGAATTATTTTACTTTATCATACTAAATAATACGGTACTTTAAATAACTTAAAGGTTCTTAAAAATCAATATTTTTGAATAATTTATTAAATAAAAAATAAACATTTTTATCATTGAGCCGTTTTATTTACTAAATTGATTTATAATTTATTAAAAGAAAGATAATAATAATGAGTACAAGAAATATAATAAAGAATAAAATTAAAGAAGCAGCATTAATTTTTGATTTTGATACTGAC
>JBLWYD010000021.1:0-55924 GCA_048267165.1 Bacteroidota bacterium | reverse complement strand
AGTAATCTAATTCTCTATTTTCTTCGCTATATTGCATTATGAAAACTATACTTGTACTTATATTAACTTTAATTGTAAACTTAACTCCTACTACAGCTCAGTCTAATACATATTCAAAGGATATTCTAGAAAATATTGAATTAGGCACCGAGATTTTAATTACACATAAGTATTATTCTAAACTAGAAGATGAAGTAATAGTTGAAAAAAGTTTATTGAAGATATTGGAAACAACTCCTATTAGTTATAATTACCTTTATTTTGATAAATACGGTGTTTCAAATATAACTAAGGATTCAATAAAAAACTTTATTTACTTTAATGGTGACTATTATAGTTCTAGAAACTACTATAATGATTTTGATAGACCTGTTAGTTCGTATATTCATTTTATTGAGTTAAAAAAAAGTCTTGAGAGTCTCACTGAAGGTATAGCAGAACAATCTATATCCTATGGTGAGACGGACTCAAGTACTTACACAATTCAAAGTATTTATTTAAATGATCTAAATTTACACAGAACTTTGAAATTAGAAAAGGGTAAAAATCGTAATGACTATCTTGTAATTACTAAGGCTGCGAGTCAAGATGGTGTAAATTTACTAGATATGTGGGAAGAAGTAGACTTCAGACCAAATAATATTGAAAACCGTATTTTTGATTTGGATAGAATGTTTTTGAGTTTTAATGAAATTGTAGAATCAAAAGCTAAACGTAAAAAACGATCGACTTTAGAGTTCCTTGACGTGAATTATATCTTAGAAGGAATTAATACCAAAGATTCAAAATTAATAGAGTTGTTTGATTCTAACAAGTACTTACTAGTTTATAGTTGGGGAATATGGTGTGGTCCTTGTAGATTGAATAAAAAAAATGCAATTCAATTAAGTAATGAAGTAAGTAAAGAATTTAAATTTATTTCAGTTAATTGTGAATTAAACAAAAAATATTCAGATAAGGAGTTAGCCGAATATATAAAAAGAAATAAATTAGATTTTCCTGTTTATTACGGATGTGAATTTTTAGATTATTTCAGATCTAAAGAGTATCCGAACCTACTTGTTTTTAATAAAAAATTAGAATTAATCGGAAATCTTTCTGGCTACGTACAGGATGTTTCTGAATATCTGGAGTTTCTGGAACAATTTGAATGAAAACATTAAAAATAATCATACATTCATTATTCTATATTAGCTGTTTCATAGTAGTACTTCCTGCATGGATAGACATATTTGGTGGAACTAATTACGATATTAATAAATGGGCATTCAGCTTTAGTATTATTATGCTTTGCCTAGTAAATATGATTGATTGGTTTTCGATTGATAAGAAAGTATTCAAAATAGCAACTATATCACTAGCGATATTATTAGTGTCTGTTGTAATTGGATCAATCACTAATCTTGAATTAATACAAAAAATTGCAGTTACACTTGGTTCATTAGTTTCTATCGTTATGTATTTCTATTTTTTTAAATTGCTATACATTCAAACAAAAGCTCAAACAGCAATCAAGAAAACTAGTTATTAATTATTTTCAGATTCAGGAATAGACCCTCACAACCCTAATCTATCCAAATTCTTTATTCTGTGATAATTGAGCGCTGCTCTAATGCAGTTTTTAAATTCTTTCTCAGGTATTTCATCATCCATCTGGAATACGATAGCTCTTTTACCTTCGTATTCGAATAGATTGCCATATACTTGCTTGAATGTTTCAACTAGACTCGTAGAACAGCTGAAATACATAGCATATTGCTCCTGTGCCTTCGGTTTCCAATCAATCCTTACCGTACTTCCTTTTTTAGCTAGATAGCTTGGCTCCCCCCATTTTAGAGTTTCTTCTAATATTGTTATTTCTTCTATTTCGTTAGCTGTCTCGAATATAAGACGTCGTAAGTTCTCGATTTTCTCCTTTATCTCAATGGGATATTTATCGAATACTGTTCTTACATCGGGGTTTGAGTTTATCTTTAGTGTTTTCATTTTCTATATTTTTTTTCAAACAAAAAAAGCCCTCTAGTACTAGAGGGCTTGAATTAACTTTCTATAATAATCAATGACTATTTAGTTTTTAATCTCAATACCATATCTGTATGAGATTTGATATAATCAAATTTATTATCTGGGTTATCGCCAACTAAACCACTATACTCAGTAACAAATACAAAGTAAGGTGTTGCTTTTATTTGTTCAGAGATCAAATTACCCAATTCACTAGGGACTTGAATTATATGTTTAGCTGTTTTGTAATAGTCAGCAACATGAAGGTTTTTGAATTCACCAAGTTTATATCTTTGTCCAGGGATTCTACCACCACCCGCAGTAGTAGGTATCAAATAGAAGTTAACAGATTCAAAAATAATAGAATCAATATCCATATTATTCTCAGTTTTTATACTGTCAATTCTATAGTTGAAATGTAGGATTGTTGCTTCTTCTATTTTATCCTTATTGTCTCTGTATGCCTCATAATCGTTCAAATCTGTTAAATCGACTGAACTATCAGGAACCATTTTGTTTTCAAAAATTGGGTCGAAATCAACAGTGACTTGCAAAATAACATCACTTATATTGGTAACATCACAGCTACTAAAGCCAATGATACCAGCAGCTATAAGTAATGCAGCTAATAAACTTTTTAAGTTTTTCATAATATAAATACCTATAATAATTAATAATCAAATTTTATTCAGCAGAAACACTACTGTTAGCCCATTCCTTGAATCGTAGTCTTATACCACCATTAAGGAACATCTGTGATGCATAACCCATATCTAAGTGAAGCTCCATAATACCAAATTCGTAAGCTGCACCAACTGTAAATCTCCAGCTAGTAAACGACTCTATATCGAAAGATAATGGCTTAAGTAATCTAACTTCTTCATAAGGGTTTGTTTCTACATTCTTTCTAGCAGCAACGTGTGCATCATAGTTTAATTGTTTTTCAGCAGTTACAGCTGATCTAGACTTCAAAGTCTTTCCATCTTCTTGATAATAATCAGCTTCGTATCCATTTTGTCTTACCATGTTGAAAGTACTTGATAAGTCCTCTAATTGTAAACCACCGTAAACTGAAAATCCGTCGCCGAATCCTTTACTTACGTGAAGTCCAACCGCCCATGAGTTCATGTCTATAGTCTCTGCTAAAGTCATGAATTGATAAGATGCATTTATAGCAAGAGCCATATTATCTTTTTCATCAAATATGTTCATCCAATGGTCTAATTGTTGATTAGCAGAAATAGCAAGATGGCTATACATTTGATCATCAACTGGAGCACCTAAATATCTGAACCTAAGTTCAGTTCTAGTTGGTAAACCGAAAACAAGTTGGAATGCTGGCAAAGAAGCCATTGTATTAATATTTGTACCTTCGTTGAAAGCAATAGTTTTATAAATACTATCAGCAGGGTCACCACCTTGAACAGGTGCTACTACGTATATAGCATTACTTTGACCACCATAAATAGTTGGTTGCTCTACTGTTCCGCTTATATTTCGTACTATTTTGCCGTTTTGATAGATTGCATTATCCATTCTATCGGTATCGCCGAAGGCAGCTGGAAGAACAGCGTCATATACTTGTTGACTACCTGGAATAAGCGTAGATGATAATGATAAATCTATTCCTATGGAATAGCTTTCATCATAAGACGCTACAGTAAACAGATTGGATTGAGCACCTTGCCCTATTGTTGTGAATAATGGCTTTGTGTATCCTTGCAAATTTTTCGAAGTGAAGAGATTGAAATCACCCGGCACTTCTAATACACCATCTTTATTAAATTCAGCTTTCGCTGTAAAAGAAAGGGAAGAAGCGATTGTTAGCCCAATCAAAAGTTGAATAATTCTTTTCATAAGTACTCCTTTTTAAATAAAATTAACTTTCGAAATTAATAATAATTTCAATCAAATAATAGAATTATTTATCTACCCGCAAACTCTAACATATTCTTTTCATTAGATTTCTTGAAAACATATACATACATCTGAGTAGTATTGCTTAACTTTACTTTCCCTTTTATCTTAGATTTTATTAGTACAGTTGACGAGTTAGTATTATAAACATCATTTGCGTCTAGTCTTAACTCTATATCAGATAATTCTATTTCAGAAATAGCTGTAATCCCACCTTTCACTGTAACATCAAAGCGTTTCGGCATAATGTCATAACTCTCAGCTTTTCCATTTATAAGAGTATAGGGTACATCTTTGAATGTTCTTTCAGCTACTTGTTCAAGCTTCCCATATACATATACACTTTGTCTTGACTTGGCTACAATTGATTCGAGCGTGTCTTGGAGTTGGATTTTAGTTCTGAATTTGTTTGCAACACCATTGATTAGACTATATTCAGTTTTCCAAGTTTTTATATTGCTAACTACTTTATTGTTACCTTTTATCCTGATTCTCTCAGGTTCTACATTTGGACCTTCTACTAATGTAAATCCTTGTTTTGGGACTACTTTTACATTAGGTTCTACTTCTACGAAGTACTCACCACTTATTCCAGTTCTAATCTCTACGTTATCGGGAAGTGCATCTATAGTTTCTAGATTTCCTATGTATCGTACCGATTTTAGTATCTGTTGTCTACCAACTTCTATATCATTCTTATCTATTCTCTGCTTCGACAAATCTAGATTTATTTCTTTGGAAGTATTGAAAAATAATAAGTTGAATATATCCCAACCCTTACCTTTTACTTCTATATCCAAATTCTGAGGTATTGGGTTTTCTATAGCTCGGTTGTTTGGCATTACTACTTTAAGTGGTACTTTGACAAAAGTTACGTACTCATTGTTGAGAGTAGTATAGGCCCACAGAGTGATAGCTAATAATATAGCTCCCACTAAGGATTTCTTTACTCTAAACTTCTTTTTCATACATCACTTCTCGTCTTTTTATCAAATCTTTGTAGTTTACTAATAGAGAATCATTTTCTGGTTCTTCTTCTATTCTTTCTATTATAGAGTTAATTTCGTCTTCCAGATTATCTAATATTATTCTTCTGATTGCTTGTCGTATTAATAAATCCTCATCCAAAGCCTCTATATGTCTGAACTTTTCCCATTCATCTGATGACCTAAATTCATCATTTAGCAATAGTATATTAGTTAATATACCATTTATTTCTTCTTCTGCTTCTTCCGAATGCAAAATTTGTTGGAATAACTCTTCAGTAGTTTTAAATTCCAAATATTCTAAATGGTCGAAAATCCTCATTGCCATATTGGTCTGGAAGAACTCAGGTGTTAGCTGCAATTTTTCTATCAATTGCTTTATATCCTTACTATGTAATAGATGCGAGAATATTTTTATTTCAGGTTCGTTCAGTACTTGTTTTAAATCAGACATCATATTGTCTGGTTGCCAAGTACTTTTTCCGCCTTTTACTAACTCTAGTTTTCCTCTTTCTGATGATTCGCTAGCTTTAGTTTTCTCTTGGTATATCAGACTTCTTTCGGACTCACTCAAATCCAATAATGAAGCAAGACTATTGATATAGTGGTCGTGTACGAATACGTCTTTTATCTTGTTGATAGTCCGGACCATCTTCTGTAAGAATTCAGACAGTAGTTTTGGATTTTTGACATCATTATTCTTCTTAAAATTCTCAACTCTGAACTCCACGAACGTCATAGATTTACGGAGTAGTAATTCATATTCTTTTTTACCTTTTTCTCGGACTATACTATCGGGGTCTTGCCCATCGGGTAATACAACTATCTTAACATCTATTTCATTTTCTAAGCATAAATCTATGGATTTATCAGCCGCATTTACCCCAGCTCTATCCGAATCGTAATTCAGATAAACGGAGTTTACATATCTTTTCAATCGAGTTGCATGCTTCTCTGTTAGGGCAGTACCACTGACTGCAACTACATTTTCTACACCAGCTTGGCTAAGTGAAACTACGTCTGCGTAACCTTCGACAAGTATCGCTACTTCGTTATTACGAACTGAATCCATCCCCTCGTAAAAGCCATATAGCACATCGCTTTTATCATAGATTGATGTTTGTGGCGAGTTGATATACTTCGCCGCTTTGTCGCTATTAGTTAGGTCTCTACCACCGAATCCAATTACTTTACCAAGATGATCTTTGATAGGGAAGATGGCTCTTCCTTTAAATCTATCGTAAAGCTTACCTGTTTTTCCTTTACCAATTACACCAGATTCGAGCATTATCTGCTCCGTGTATCCTTTGCTCTTAAGATGATTAACAGTTGCATCCCAACTATCAGGGGCATATCCAAGAGCAAATTTCTCTTGAACATCACTAGTGAATCCACGCTTAATGAAATATTCTATGGCTGTGTGTTTTTCGTCTAATCGCATAGAAGTTATATAGAATTTCTTCACTTCTTCTAGTAATTCGAGTGTTCTCTTTCTTTTCGAGACTTTCTCAGAGCTTTGTCTTTGGTCAGATCCAGATTGAGTTGGTATTTCTATGCTGAGTTTGTTTGCTAGTTCTACCGCCGCTTCTACAAAAGTAATCCGTCGATATTCCATAAGGAATGTGAATACGTTTCCACCTTTTCCTGATGAAAAATCCTTGAATATCTGCTTATCTGGTGATACGACGAACGAAGGAGTTTTCTCGCTAGTGAATGGACTAAGACCTATGTAGTTCTTACCCCGCTTTTTCAATACCATGTGGTCACTGATAATCTCTACTATATCAGCGTCTCGTCTAATTTGCTCTATTATATCTTCTGGTATATGCATCTTATATCATTTTTTCTATTTTGCAACAATCGTCGCATTGCTTCACTATTTCTGATAAATCAACTTCGCTCATCGGCGGTATATAGTGACCTGCTATCTCTGCTGCAGGTACTAATACGAAGTTTCTTTTTCTATATTCTTTATGTGGAATCGTCAAACTCTCGGTTTCTACTTCTTCTTTTCCGTAGAATATAATGTCTATATCCAATTCTCTTTCGTGCCATCTTTCACGTTCTTGTCTGCCATACATTTTCTCGATTGCTTTACATTTGTCAAGCAAATCAGTAGGGGAGTGCTGAGTCATACCCTTTACGCAAATATTCACAAACCAATTCTGGTCTTTTACTCCATAAGGCTCTGTACCGTAATATGACGAAACAACAGCTTGCGAAATAACACCTAGCTCTACCAGAGTCTCTACAGCTTTATCAAGTGTAGATTTTTTGTCACCAATATTCGCCCCCAAAGATAGCAAAACGAATGTATTTTTAATGTTAGATTCAGTCAATTTGTATTTGCAGTATGTATAATTACTCAACTTCAATATAATAAAAAATGGGGGATTTACGTTAAAACGGTCTTGAAATTTAAGTAACTGCACCCATAGAATTAGAAACAATTTGGGGTTCAGTCCAGGATATAGAGGGGTGAATAATGGAGAATTTATTTTTTGAAAAATTATTTATTTTTATTAGTTTGTATAGTTACTTAAAATTAGGGATTATTTAAAAAATGAAGAAAGAAATCATAAAATCGCTATCTATTGATTTTGAAGATTTTTCGCAGACTACCGAAAATGGAATTGAATTTTGGTTTGCACGAGATCTACAACAATTAATGGGTTACTCGAAATGGGATAATTTTAAAAAAGTAATACTTAAATCAAAAATATCTTGTGAAGCAACTGGAAAAGAAATTCTTGACCATTTTGCTGACGTCGGGAAAATGGTTACAATTGGGTCTGGTTCAGAAAGAGAAATTGATGATATTATGTTGACTAGATTTGCATGTTATTTAATTGCTCAAAATGGAGACCCCAGAAAAGAACAAATAGCATTTGCACAAAATTATTTCGCAATTCAAACTAGAAATTATGAGATAATAGAAAAACGAATAAGTGATTGGGAAAGATTAAAAGCAAGACAAAAATTAACACTATCCGAAAAAGAATTGTCAGAACTTATATATGAACAAACAGGTAATGACAGAAACTTTGGTATAATTAGAAGCAAGGGAGACCAAGCATTATTTGGCAAATCAACTCAGCAAATGAAGTCAAAATTAGGTGTTCCAAACGGTCGAGCTTTAGCCGATTTTCTACCTACAATTACAATTAAAGCAAAAGATTTTGCTACTGAAATTACAGTTTTCAATACTAAAGAAAAAAATCTAACTTCTGAGAGACAAATTTCCAACGAACATATTACTAATAACAATAGTGTACGTGATATTCTTCTAAATAGAGGGATTAAACCTGAAGAGTTACCACCCGAAGAAGATATTAAGAAACTGGAAAGAAGAGTAAATTCTGAATCAAAGAAATTAGGAAAAACCCCTGATAAATTGAAATAGCAAAACTGTCCACGAATTAGTTAATCTTAACTAAAAATACAAAAAGTACCAATTTATTCTTTTGTCTGAATCAGAATTCTCAGGATTAAAGAATTTTCAGAATTGAATGTTGTTAAAACGTAAAGACGTATTATGTTTCTATATTAGAACGTCACTCAGAGCTAACGAAGTTAGAGAAGAGTCTAGGTGTTGAAAATGTAATCGTAAGTTGATAAGGAAAAATTGGAACAACATTTAAATTAGATTTATAATACTTCACTTTCATTCATTCCTCCACCCTCTTCGCAACTATCTCATTCTTACCGACTAGCTTCAAGACTTGTGCTTTGCCTTTCGAAATATCCTCAAACACTACATCCATTTCCAAAATAGAGAAAGTATATTTGTTATCACCAATAGGGAATAACTCTTGTCTCATTTGACCAGATTCCTTCATATATACTAGACCATTATCCATAAATACGTCGAGCGTATTACCTGGCTTTATCATATATTTGCCTAAGTGTGGCTCAATCTGATCTTTTCTGAGTTGGATATATTCCTTTTTAATTGGTAAATCTACCACTTTCCCCATTACTATTTTTGCCAGATTCTCCGCCACAGTATATCTTGGAGTAATATCGTCATTTGTCAGAAAAGCAATGAAGTAATCGCCATCAGGTATATAGGTTATTCCCCCAACGAAGCCATTCATTGCTCCCAAATGCCCATAAGCCAATAACGAGTCATAGTCTCTTATTCCCCAACCGTAGCCGTAGCTACCCAAACCCGATGCGAAGATGGATTTTGTTCTTTCATTTGGTAATAATTTGCTATTCATAACAGCCATAGTGAACTTCCACAAATCGTAAGTTGTGGAATACATATTGCCAGAGCTAAAGGGTTGATAGTAGTTTATATATTCGGCTGCTTCTGTTGTTCTTAGGTTAGAGCTATATCCACTAGCTATGTTTTTAACTATTTTTCTGTTATCAATTATTCCAGTATTCGTTAGTTCTAGTGGCTCTATTATCTTAGTCGATACATATTCATCAAATGTGAGGCCACTAACTTTCTCTATTATTAATCCTAAAAGTATATAACCAGAATTTGTGTATTTAAACTTTGTCCCCGGTTCGAAATCATAAGTCAACTCGATAACTCGGTCTATGGTGTACGAAGGTGTTTTGTTAAGTTTGCTGATTTCTACCCAATCAGATAGATAATGATAATCCCTAATGCCAGAGCTATGAGTTAGCAGCATATCAATTGTGACAGTTCCACTTTTAGGGAAATCTGGGAAATATTCTGAAAGTTTATTGCTTAGGTTTAGCTTACCTTCTTGCTCTAACAGCAGAATTGCCATAGCGGTGAAGGGCTTAGTTATAGACCCAATCAGGTAGGTAGTTGAATCTTTGTTTGGAATAGATAGCTCTCTATTGCTTTCACCATAAGCCGCTGAGAATATAACCGAATCTTTCTTTCCAATTAGAACCGAGCCATTAAACTTTCCGTTCTCGTGTAAACGGGTCAAATAAGCATCAACTTCTTGCGAAGTCTTATCCTCGACTTGTTTTTCATTACCACCACACCCAAACAAAAAGAGTATGATAAATAATATCATACTCTTATGTAAGTATTTAGTAATCTTATTGTTATTAATTAAATCTATCATAACTAAATCTTACTCTTCTTTAAATCAAATCTCAACCCCAAGTTCACTGAGGTTACTTCGAGAACCTCAGCACGAGTCTCGAAGTGATTGATACAAGTCCTCCTTGACAAGGGAGGATTTAGGAGGGTTACTCCCCACTATCTTCTATTTCTACTGTTTGCTCAACTTCTACGTAGTCAACATAGCGCTTCATAGGTGCGTTTATCTTTCTAACCTTTACAGTCGCTTTTTGTAGGAAATCGAATTTCTCTACAACCGAGTTCAATATCTCATTCGCAATTGTTTCTATTAGCGAGTAAGAATCGCCAGTCATTACTTCCGAAATGCAATACATAGCTATCTCATAGTTCAGAGCATAATTCACATCATCTCTTACTATCGCTGATTTGGCGTCATAATCCATTACCAAATCTACTTCGTATTTGCCACCTAATTTTCTCTCTTCTTCCTTAACTCCGTGGTAAGCGTAATACTGAGCATTTTTTATAGTAATTCTTGTTAAACTTGTCTTTTTCATATTTTTACTCGTTTTAGTTCATTGGAAAGTATAATTTAAGAATATTAATAATAATTATTCTTAATTGTAATTAAATTTATACTCAAGCGTTCTACTTATACGTACGATTTGTACGAAAGTGATAAAATACAAAATCAAAATATATGAATGACCTCGAAAAGTTAAAGCATCTATTCCTTTTTAAAGATGTTAGTGATGATGATAGTCATAGTGAACCAGTAGTTACTTATGGCTCTATAGTATGGGGTGTTCTGCTTCGTTCTGCACTATTAGTGATTATAACTATGGTGCTTATGTATGAGTTCGGGCATAGTGAAGTGTGGTATCTTTCGCTATTTCTGATTTGGCTAATTGCACTTTATCCGGGGTGGCAACAGTATCAGAACTTTGAGAATAGGATGAAAAAATTCCAAGAAGATACTCTCTGTGGTTCTTGCAAACATTTCAGCTCGGAAAGCCAACTTTGCCGATTATATGATGTACACGTTACTACTAATGATATTCCTTGTGAGGGAGAATCTTGGGAACCTCGGAATAGATATTAGACTATATCTCTTTGATTTCGACTAATCTGTAATCACCAATTCCAATTAATTCAAAAACATATTCTTTCTTCTGATTGGGGTATTTCCATATAATCAATGTTTTGTCGTCTTTGAACTCTTCTTTTACTTCCGCTGGTGATGATTTCAGGACGTATATTTTCCCTCTATCTGTATTAGCACCATCAGCTTCTGAGATAGTCTTATAGTTGAAAAAAGCATAATCCACGCGCACATAGTATTGTTGTAATGCTTCGTTGAAAGGAGTCAAAGGTGTTGGGTCTTTTACTTTCCAATATTCTAGGAATGCCGCCGAGACATCGCTTGAATTATTTATCCTTTCAATCTCTGCTTCTGTTGCTATGTACTTAAGCATCTCCACAGCATAAGGCAATTTATTTAGTGATATTGGCTGACTAATCCATTCTATTTTTATATCAAAATCTATTAGCTTTTCGTTATTCTTACTAATCTCTAAGCTATAAACACCGGGTATCACCTTTATTCCGGGTAGGTCTATATCAAGTACATCATAACTTTTGTTTCGCTTCAAATCGAATTTAACATCCGAATAAGCACTCTCGAAACTAAAATCAACATTATTAATGACTTTACAAATACCACTAACTTCATTTTTAGCATCCCACTTAAGTGCTATTTCACTGACGTCTTTTTTCTTAGTGAAAGTGTAAGTGTAATTGGCATCTTCCAAATCTTCAGCAGGAATCAGTATTTTCGCTCCCTGAGCATCGAATGATATTATCTGGTTTAATGCAAACGGTTGTAGCTCTGTATATACGTCAGTTCTTTGGGAATTGAGTATCACAGGAGTGTAGAGTTCTGGCTTTTTACTTACATCAATACTATGCTTTTTAGTATTTAGATAGCTATTGTCCTTAATGTCAAATTTGATTTCTAAGTCGAACTTTCCACGAGGAACAATTATCTCTATCGTACCTTCTACGTATATGCTCTTGCTAAGTGTTTGCTCATATTCTTTGAAATAGATTGTATCAGATATTTTAGAACGGTTTTTAACTATCCCATCACTATTTTGGAATAGTATTTCTACATCTAATACTCCAAAGTACTGACCGAAATTTGCTCCATCTTTCACTTTTTGGAATCTGAGTGATTCATTCGCCGCTTTCACTAATACTACTATTTTCGCCGAATCGGGGTTGCTATAAGGTAATTCCAATACCTCAGAGAATAGCGATTCCCCATAAGAATAATACTTCGATTTATCTATCTGAGCTGATAAAGTAACCGATGCTAATAAAAGTAAAACAACTAATAATCTATTCATTTTCATTTATAAAGTTTCTTAATATTACTGCTGCAGCTGTCATGTCCAAATTTCCTTTCTTGCGGCGGTCTTTCTTCTTTTTACCATTAGCCACCATCATACTCATCGCTTCTTTACTAGAGAAATTTTCATCGTATAGGACAACATCTACACCTGATATAACGGATAGCTTCTCTCTAAAGTTTTCGATAGCCACTAATACTTCTGAACTTTGCCCATCGTAACGGATTGGATGACCGATTACTATTAGCCCTGTATTCTGAGCTTTCAGCTCCACTAATATATCATCGAATAGCGATTTGGTAGTAGCATCGAATACCTTGACTGGTCTGATGGTTATATGTAACTCATCGGATACAGCGAACCCTATTCGCTTCAATCCATAATCAAAGCAAACTATTCGCTTGTATTTATATTTACTTAAATCTATTTTCATTAGCTGCAATTTAGTGAAAAAAGCATTGTGATTTGTCCTTATTAAATTCACGAACATTACTCAGTCATAAGTTACATTTTATAATTTATATTAACATTTTGTAACAATATGGCATATCTATTGTCTTACTAGTTGTATGAGCAAATAAAACAGGATAATTGATGAAATTTCTTTACATTTTTACACTTTTGTTAATATTAGTCCACACTCCCACTAACTCAAAAGAGTGGTTTGTAATAAATAATAATACCACAATACTCAATCCAGATGGCGATGAATTTCACTTCAAATCCTTCGAAATGGAAGAATTATTCGGTATTTTCTATGCTATTAACCTCAATAATACTAATGGAATCCTTTCTTCATCTAATTTAGCCCGAAGATGGGAAGTTGAATTCTTTGAAACTTTAAATTCAGACGGTCAATATAATGCTATATATAATTTGATTAAGCAAGGCGATCAGTTATATGCACCAGCAGAACCGGGTTCAGTTCATATCTTAAATTCTAAAACTCAAAAATGGGAAAAAGTTAAAGTCTCTAATGAATTTAATGGCCCAGTAAAATATATTAGTTTTGCTAATGATTCAGTAGGGTTTATCGGCTATCATTTCAGTTATGGCTTTTTCAAAACTACAGACAAAGGTCTAAACTGGAACCCATTGCCAAAGTTAGAATCATCAGTCCCACCTAATTTCAGAATTGTGAATTTTGTAGCTAAAAGCGAACAAGAATTATATATGGTTGGAACAGTAGAAGATTCGTTGCACTTTTACAGAACTACAAATGGTGGCAATAGTTGGACTAGTTTCCAATCGGAGTTATTTGAAGTGTCCGATTTAGTAAATCAAGGTTACTATAACCTGACTTATGAAGCGCCATATTTCTACGTTGAGAATAGATACAAGCAACTAAAAGATGGTAAAACATCTATTATGAGATCAACTGATTTTATAGAATGGGACCCAGTATTCGTTAGTGAATTTGTAGAATTTGGCAAATTCATACATGGGATAAAATTCTACGGTAAAAAAGGATTTGCCTTAGGAACGCATGCGTTCTTATATACTGAAGATGGGGGAGATACTTGGTTTGATTTGTATGATGAGAAAGACAAATTCTATGGTAATAATAATCCAATTAATGGCTTTTTCTATTATGAGGGTTTTGTATATGCTGCCGGCTCTTTAGACGAACTTGATGAAAATGGTGAATTAACAAGAGTAAACAAGTTTTTCCGTTTTAATTATGGTAATGTATCAAGTGTAGAGTACGCTAATCTGAAAGTTAATCTTTATCCTAATCCTTCCCAATCAATTATTAATTTGGAATCGGATGTTATTATCAACTCTTATGAGATAATTGATTTATCGGGTATAGTACAAACTAGAAATCAATCACAAATCAATGATAATAGACTAAACATCAATATCGAAAATCTTATTAGCGGGACTTACTTTATCCGTATCAATGAGCGGCTTTATAAGCGCTTTGTGAAAAACTAAACTATTGAATAGAAACCTTAAAACTTTTGTTATTTACGACAATAAAGTAAATACCAATCGAGAGAGCAGAAACATCAATAGTCTTTTCAGTAGTCTTTATATCCATTGAGACTTCTTTACCTATGTAGTTGAAAAACAAAATTCTATCTAAATCTATTTGTGTGTTAAAAGTAATAGTTTGATTATCAAAAGTAACTATTTCTAAATCGTTGTTAGAATCATTTCCTACACTTAATAATGAACAAGCTTCTTCAACTTCAGTATTTGAAAAACAATTTTCTCCATTCCTAGAAATGAATACGATTTTATTACTGTTTTCTAGTGTCTTACAAACAGGAATTATATTACAGTCACTTAATAATACGTTATCTCTAATCTGAAAACCCACTAAGGAATCTAATGAAATATTTTCTAAACCCTTCAATGAAAGAAGTTTAAAGTTCCTTTCTATACTAACAATACCAACTACATATTTCAAATTAGAAAGAGCCGAGATGTCTTCCAGCACAGGGCAGCTGAATATCTCCAAATCATCACCAACATATTCTAAATTATTTAGCCCCTCCAAATCAATTAACTCTAATGTCCCACCAATGTACATTGGCCCAGCAATATATTTAATATTCTTCAACCCATTAAGGTTTCTAATTGGTTGCCCTCCATTCTGTTCTATTACTAAATCAGAAGTTAAGCTATCGCAATCGGGATGATTAATTAGGAAATTATCTATCTCAGTTTGATTAAGGAATACACTCTCATCACAAGGTTTGGATGAAACCTGAATAAGAGTTAAAAACATCATTATAAATATGTGTAGATAAGTCTTTTTCATTTCGGCTTATTTTGTTATTAATCTATTAATTGCTAAGTTAACACACTAAATTGTATTCCTTACCTCTCTTCCCATTTCTTGTTTTTCTTACGGAATAGCAAACTAATAGGAGTACCTTCCAAATCGAAGTTCTCTCTTATCTGTCTTTCTATAAAACGCTTATAGCTACCCGGTAGTAAATCCGGTTGGTTCAGGAATAATGTGAATAGTGGCGGCTCAGTTCCTACTTGAGTTACATAGTTAATACGTAAATCATAACCACGAACTGCAGGTGCTGGAGTTCTTTCGAATAAATCGATAAGTACTTTGTTCAACTTACCAGTTGATATTCTCTTTTCTCTTCTTGCTTTTATTTCTTTTGCTATATCTAGTACCTTGAATATTCTAGTTTTCTCAGTTGCAGAAGTGAAAATAACTGGCACATAACTGAAAGTTTTTACTTCTTCCAATATTGATTTTTTCATCTTGTGGGCTGTGTCAGATTCTTCGTTATCTATCAAATCCCATTTGTTTACAGCTATTATGATACCTTTTTTCTGGTCATTTAGCAATTGGATTATACGCTTATCTTGCTCTTCGAATCCTCGCTCAGCATCGAGTAGTACTACTCCAATATCGCATCTGTCAATAGCTCTATGAGTACGTACCATACTCCATCTTTCTATATTTTCATCTACTTTCGATTTACGTCTAAGTCCTGCGGTATCTATTAGCACTATTTCTTCACCGTGGTATTTCACAACGGAGTCAATAGAATCTCTTGTAGTGCCAGGGATGTTAGTTACAATGTTTCTTTCTTGACCCAGCAATGCATTAGTCAAACTTGATTTGCCAGCATTCGGACGACCAACAAGGGCAATCTTCAATCTAGTATCGTTTTCGTCATAATCGATAACGGGGAATGTCTCTACTAGCTTATCCATAAAGTCACCTGTACTACGACCATTGTTCGCAGATATAGGGAATGGGTCACCTAGTCCTAATTCGTAAAATTCGTACGAGTTATGATCCATAACGTGATTATCGCACTTATTAACTATTAGGGTAACAGGTTTATCAGTTCCACGAAGTAAGATACCTATGTCTCTATCGAAACGAGTTAGACCATCTTTTCCATCTACCATGAAAATAATAGAATCGGATTCTTCCATAGCTATCATAGCTTGCTCGCGGATAGCTTTTTCCATAGTATCTTCGCTACCGGGGATAAATCCACCAGTATCTATGACGTGGAAATGCTTGCCATTCCAATCGGAGCGGCCGTAAATCCTATCGCGAGTTACTCCCGGTTCGTCTTCTATTATGGCATTTCTCTCACCAACTAATCTATTAAAAAGGGTGGATTTGCCCACGTTCGGACGACCAACTATTGCTACTGTAACCATGTTTTTTTGCTTTTTTCAGAAAATAAAATTTAATTTACGAAATAAGAATATCAACTTTGCACATAACATTAAATGAAAAATAAAAATATCATACTCGGAATCACTGGATCAATCTCCGCATACAAGTCTCCCTTTCTAGTCAGAGAGCTGATAAAAGAGGGTGCCAGCGTTAATTGCGTCATTACTCCAAGCGGTAAAAAATTCGTCAGTAAGCTAGTGCTTGACAATCTAAGCCGTAATATTACAATAGACGATATGTTCAATGATAAATTTCAAAGCTCTGGCTCTTGGCATATAGATAAGGCACAAAAATGCGATTTATTCATCATCGCACCTTGCTCGGCTAATACTCTAGCAAAAATTGCGAACGGTTTCTGCGATAATGCACTAACTACGCTAACTACGGCTATACCCAAAGGAATACCAAAGCTAATAGCTCCAGCAATGGATAGCGATATGTGGGAAAACAAGGCAATACAAAGAAACGTAGCCCAGTTAAAAGAAGATGGCTACATAGTGCTAGACCCAGAGTACGGTGAGCTAGCAAGCGGTATAATAGGGCAGGGGAGATTACCCGAAGTTCTGAACCTAATAGAATCAATCAAGGGGCATCTATAATGTCATTTCTGAAAGGGAAAATGGTGCTAATAACTGCTGGCCCAACTTATGAGCGAATTGACGATGTACGTTTCATCGGTAATTTTTCATCCGGGAAAATGGGTTTTGCATTAGCCGAATCTGCTCTGAAAATGGGGGCTGTCGTTACTTTGGTCTCTGGCCCGACTTGCTTGCATTGCAATCCAGCTATAGATAAAGTTGATATAGAGTCAGCTGATGATATGTACCGTGTAGTAACTGGTTTATCTGTAAAGCAAGATGTGATAATAATGTCTGCCGCAGTTGCGGACTATACTCCAAAAGTCAAGTTCGATGGTAAAATCAAAAAGAATGATGACACTATGTCTATAGAATTAGTGAAAACTAAGGACATTTTGCAAGAGTTAGGGAAGAGGAGAACGGATAAGCAAATACTCGTTGGCTTTGCTCTTGAAAGTGAGAAGCTAGTAGAATATGCCAAGGGTAAGCTAGAGCGTAAGAATTGCAATATAATAGTAGCTAATCAAGCGAATAGCACGAATAGTGGCTTCGGAAAGGACATAAATACTATCACGATAATTGACAACAAGGACAATATAAAAGAAGTGCCAACTGCACCGAAATCAGAAATCGCTGATATTATCTTGCAGTATGTTTCAGAATATAGTGAGCTGCCCTAAAACCGTTCTTAGCCGCTCCTTCTAGAGTTGAGGGGTAGCCATTGTCTGAATAGTCACCTGCCAGATATAGTCCCGGCATATAAGTTTTCACTTTCGGTCTTTTACTATTGTTTTTCTTATCAGCAAGGAAAGTAGCCATTAGCTCACGAACTATTTTGTAATGAGTTATCCGGAATTCATCTCCGAACATCTTACGAAGATCTGCTTCCATCATTGCCATTATCACTTCGTCTTTCAACTTAGCATATCGCACGGCATCGCTAGTAGTTATCTGGTAAGAGTACGTATCGGCACTTCTTTCCATCAATTTATCTCTATTGAATAGCCAATCGAATCCACCATCAACAGCAGATATCATATACGAATCTGTGAGCTTGGTATCCGTCCAGAAATAAACAGAAACAATAGGGGAGTAGTCGGGTACATCAATTTCAATCGGCAATTCGCTTAATATCCGTTTAGAGATGAATGAGGGCGTTGTAATCACCACATCATCATAATACTCGTCATTGACTAGGAACTTGCCACTACTCTCACTAATCGACTTAATCGGTGTGTTGTAATGTATCTTGTTCTCATCTTTCTGGAAAATCGACTCAAACCGCTTGAATAAATCTCCGAAATGTACTTTGGGGAGATAGAATGCTGCGTTTTGGCTCTTACTCAAGAAACCATCGAGCATAATAGTTTCGAATATTAGTGGACTAGCTTTGCGGACAGGAGTGTTCATAGTAGAGACTATGAGCGGCTCCCAGAGTATTTTTATTACTTTCTCCGATTGCTTGTTGTGTACTAATAACTCGTAGCAATCAGCAAAGTTTTGGAATGAGATTGAATCCATCTGAACTTTGAGTGCGAAGACAATAGTGTATAATTTTTCTTTCAATGTGAAGTTACTATCCCTGATAATAGCTTCTAACAGACCGAATTTACCCGAAAAGAACCTAGAAGTTAGTGAGCCGAACTTACCACCATAGAAATAAGGAATATCGTATTTTTCTAGTATGTGGAAATGTTCCATACCACCAATCTTTTTCAGCATATCGAAGAAGTACTTGTACGCCCCTATGCAGATATGCTGACCATTATCTATCGTCTCTTGACTGGTCTTGTCCTCTATAGTAGTAGCCCTACCACCAATGGTATCAGTTGCTTCGTATATATGCACAACACAGCTATCCATCAGCTCTATAGCAGCAGTCATACCCGAAACACCGGCACCAATTATCGCAACTTTTCGTTTTTGCATTTCCATATATTCAAACTTAATAACTAAAAGATAAAAAAACTTTAAAATTTTATTTTTTAGTTAATATTAAATGTTATAAATTTGTAACCTATTTTGATGCGGACGTGGCGGAATTGGTAGACGCGCTAGACTTAGGATCTAGTGGGCTTAAGCTTGTGAGAGTTCGAGTCTCTCCGTCCGTACCAGATAAGAGCAGAATTTGAGTAAAATCAGATTCTGCTCTTTTTTTATCTCTATGTTACCCTCTTGAAGATTTAAGAGGGCTAGGGTGATTTGAAAGAAGTATATAGGAGTGTTCATTCTTGCCTGCCAAGCCGAAATGTGGATAATCTCAATTAACTTTTATTATATCTACTCCTTCCCATCTTTATATTAGAAAAACAGGTTACAAATAAAATGAAATTCGAAAACATAAACCATTATCAAGAATTGACAAGCTTATGAAAGAAGTTGATACAGTTGGGCTGGAAAAGGGCTTTGATTTTGTACTAGGTTTCAGTAAATTAACAAATTAGAAAAATGAACAATCGAATAATTCGGAGGAGCTATCAAAAATATAATTACAATAGTTGCTATTCTAGTAGCGATTAACTTTGTCTCTTCTTGTAAGCAAGACGAATCGAGTATTACTGAACCAACAAAAACGGATACAGTAGAGACTGAAATAATAGTTGGCGGTTCCATTAATGTTAAGAACCAACTAATATCTCAATATCGAATTAAAATAGATAAAGTTACTTTTGAAAAAGATGGATGGTTAGTGGTATTTCCTGATAGTACTGGTATTCCTGACCAAAAAACAATAATATCAGAGCCAATTTATGTTAAAGCAGGAACTACAGAAAATCTTGCCATTAAATTAATAAATTCACCTTCAATTTATACTCGTTTTGATAAAGTGCATGTTTGGATAATGCTTCATACTGATGATGGGGTTCAGGGAACTTTTGAGTATGATAATGTTAATGGAAAAGATATGCCAATAGAGAATGAGGAAGGAGAAATAATTAGTAAGAAAATTATTTTAACCCCACCTTATATAACAGCTGAAAACCAGAAGATTAAAGGCTCGGTAGATGTCACAGTTCAGACAGCAGTCGCTGGTTGGTTAGTAGCTTATAAGACTGCAACTGGTGCTGAGAGAGAACGTATAATAGGAAAGACTGAAATAGAGGCAGGTTTTAGTGGTAGAAAAAAGGTTTATATAGATATCAATTTACAAGAATATGAGAAATATATACTTGTCGACTTACATATAGATGATGGTATTAAAGGTAAATTTGAGTATCCACACGCTGATTCAAATGAATATTATGGTTTAAACAGATGGGGACAGAAGGAAATAGTTAGTAGACTTGTTTGGGATGAGAAGTAGATAGCGTAGGGGTGGAGTAAAAATTGCAATTGAATTACATTAAAAAAAAGCTCCCAGTTCAAAACTGCGAGCTTTTTTTATTCTTAATCTATCTTATTCTGTATCATTCCTTCGGTTCGAAAGCAAGAATTTCTTGGTAAACTCTTTCGACTATATCTTCTTCGTTTACGTATCCAATAGATTCACCGTGTTTGAATAGCATTCCCTTACCTTTGGCAGCTGCTACCCCGATGTCTGCATCAGCAGCTTCACCCGGTCCATTAACAGCGCAACCCAGAATACTTACTTTTACTGGCTTTTTGATATGTTTCGTTTTTTCTTCTAGCTCGCCAACTATTTTGAATAAATCAACATCTAGTCTTCCGCAAGTCGGACAAGCGATGATTTCTACAGTTCTTTGGGCTAAACCAAGAGATTTTAATATCTCTTTTCCTACTTCTACTTCGTTTTCTGGTTGGTCAGTTAGCGATACTCTTATCGTATCACCAATGCCTTCTGCAAGCAATGTACCGATACCTATTGCCGATTTGATAGTACCTTTGGTAATCAATCCAGCTTCCGTTACACCTAAGTGAAGTGGGAAGTCAGTCTCTTTTGCTAATAATCTATATGCAGATATCATAAGAGGTACGCTAGTAGATTTCACAGAGATGATTATATCATCAAAGTTGTGATCTGCGGCTATGTTAGCGTGTCTCATTGCACTTTCGAATAGTGCTTGGTCAGTTGGGTAGCCATACTTATCTAGTATGTCTTTCTCAAGTGAGCCAGAGTTTACACCTATTCTGATAGGAATACCACGTTCTTTGGCTGCTGTTAGCACTTTCTTTATCTTGTCAACACTTCCGATATTACCTGGGTTTATCCTTACTTTTGATACACCACCTTCGATAGCTCGTAGTGCGTAAGTATAGTTGAAGTGGATGTCGGAAACAATAGGAACGCTTACTTGCTTTACAATCTCACCGATTGCATCGCAGGCTTCCTTATTGTTTACGGTTACTCTGACTATGTCAGCACCAGCTTCTACACATCTATGGATTTGCTCTACTGTTGCCTTTACGTCAGCAGTTTTCGTCTTAGTCATAGTTTGTACAGATACTGGAGAGCCACCACCTACTGGTATATTACCCACCATTACTTTACGTGATTGTCTTCGAGGATACTGCACACTTTGTGGCATTTCCTCTTTTGGCTTGAATACGTCTAAGCCAATACTACCGTTTTTAGTTTCACTCATATTATAATCTTTTACTCAATTCGTTTAATATCATTTTTTCTCTTTCTGACAGATTCTGATAACCTGATGCCGAAATTTTATCTAAAATACTATCGACTGTATTCTGAGTTATCTCTTCGCCGTCTATTATATACGATTTACTTTGTGAATCTGTTTCTTCTATTTTATAATCATTGTCTGAGCTTTTCTTTTCCCAACTAACTTTGTATCTAGTCGCTTCTTGTCTGCTCTGAGTTTTACCACCATAGGGGCTTCCGTAACTATCGCTATAATGTCCACCAAATTGGCTGTGTCCCTTTTCAGTGCCTCTGACACCGAATGATTTGACAAATGAATTTAGTATCTTGTATATTCCAAGTTGATCGCCGAACTTGATTAATAGGAAACCTGCCACTGCACCACCTACGTGGGCTAAATGGGCAATATCATCAGAAGTATTTGTAAGACCTAGGAATAGTTCTAAACCAGCATATATCATAACGAAGTATTTCGCCTTGATAGGAATGAAAATAGGGAAAATGAATATCTTTCTATCTGGGTTCATCATACCAAACGCTAGTAATACCCCAAATACTCCACCAGATGCGCCTATAGTAGGACCTGCACTGATAGCTAGTTGGACTAATCCTGCACCTATACCTGTAAGTAAGTAGTAAAATAAGAATTTACGACTACCCCAAGTGTTCTCTAACTCTATACCGAACATCCAAATTGCAAACATATTAAAGAATAGATGCCACAATCCGCCGTGCATAAACTGAAATGTTAGTAGTTGCCAAGGCCAAAATGAATTCTCAGCAAATGAGAAGGAGAAATTTGTAGTTTGGAGTGCAAAATAATTGAAGAAATATGCACTCATTGGCAAACCGCCAACGTATATTAACTCCATGACGAAGTATTGCAATATGAATACTGCAACATTCAACATAAGGATGAATTTGATTACTGGTGGGAACATACCGAACATTCCACCACCAAATCCACTAGGTCTATTACCAAATCCGTTCATTTAACTCAATGTTTATTTCAAATTTATAATCATACGCTTGACGCTTATGATAGATTATTGTTTTTATCTTAGTGCTTCGATGCCAGGAAGTTTCTTTCCTTCTAGAAATTCGAGGGAAGCTCCACCACCTGTCGAGATATGAGAAACTTTGTCTTCAAACCCTAATTTGCGGATGGCTGCTACCGAATCTCCACCACCAACTATAGTATTTGCACCTCTGGAAGTAGCTGTTGCTAACGCTTCGGCAACTCCAATAGTACCTTTGGCGAAATTATCCATTTCGAAGACACCCATAGGGCCATTCCAAAGGACAGTGTTCGAATTTTCTATAAGCTCAGCGTAGTGTTTTGTGCTTTCTGTGCCAATGTCTAATCCCATTCTATCACTAGGGATATTATCTATAGATACATTATCAAATTCTGTGTCGTTGCTGAATTCTTTTGCTGCAATTATATCAGTTGGCAATATTAAATTGACATTATTAGCTTTTGCATCTGCTAATATTTTCTTTGCCACTTCTATTTTGTCCTCTTCTACTAGCGATTTACCAACTTCTAATCCTTGTGCTTTCAGGAATGTGAATACCATTCCGCCACCGATTAGTATGTTATCGCACTTTGAGAATAAATTCTCTATAACGTCAATTTTACCAGAGACTTTAGCTCCACCGATAATTGCAGTGAAAGGTTTCTTAGCATTATTGACAACATCTTCTAAATATTCTATTTCTTTTTCGATTAGCTTACCAGCGAATCGATTTTCAAATTTCTTTGCAACAGCATAAGTACTAGCGTGTGCTCTGTGTGCTGTACCGAATGCATCGTTGACATATACGTCGCCAAGTGCTGCTAGATTAGAGGCAAAATCTTCATCATTTGCTTCTTCTTCTGCGTAGTATCTTAGGTTTTCTAATAGAACTACTTCGCCTAAATTTGCTTCTGATACTACTTGTTTCGCAATATCTGTATTGCAATCATTTGCGAAGTGCACTTTTGTATCAAGCGAGTTAGATAAGTAGTTTGCAACAGGTCTGAGCGACATATCATCGACTCTTATGCCTTTTGGGCGACCTAGGTGTGACATAATAATAGCCATGCCACCATCAGAAAGTATTTTCTTGATGGTGGGCATAGATGCTACGATTCTTTTGTCATCAGTAATATTCAAATTCATATCCAAAGGTACGTTGTAGTCCACTCTAATTAGAGTTTTCTTACCTTCGAAATTGAAATTATCAATAGTTCTTATCATTTATAATTGTGTGGCTAATTTTGAAACTAAATCTAGTATTCTATTGCTATATCCAGCTTCGTTGTCATACCAACCAACAACTTTTACGTGAGTACCATCAACTACATCAGTCAACTGAGAGTCAAATATACAAGAGTGTCTGTTACCAATTATATCAGATGATACGATTGGGTCAGTTGTGTACTCTAATATACCTTTTAGCTCATTATCAGCAGCTTTTTTGAAAGCAGCGTTTACTTCTTCTATAGTTACAGATTTCTCTAATACAACAGAGAAGTCAGTCAATGAACCATCAGGAATAGGAATCCTAACAGCATAGCCGTGTAATTTGCCTTCTACTTTGGGGTAAACTAACCCAACAGCTTTCGCTGCTCCAGTAGTAGTAGGAATTGCATTAACAGCAGCTGATCTAGCTCTTCTCAAATCTGAGTGAGGAAGATCTAATATTCTTTGGTCATTAGTGTAAGCGTGTACTGTAGTCATGAATCCAGATTTCAAACCGAAGTTCTCATCTAATATTTTCACCATAGGGGCAAGACAGTTAGTTGTACAAGAGGCATTTGAGATTAGCTTCTCGTCACCAGTCAAATCTGCATCGTTAACGCCTAATACTACGTTAGCGTCCATTTGGTCTTTAGCTGGAGATGAAAGTACTACTTTCTTTGCACCAGATTTGAAATGTCTAGACATAGCTTCTCTAGTGCTGAATGCACCAGTAGATTCTAATACGATGTCTGGGTTAACCCAAGGAATATCTTCTGGATTTCTCTCAGCAGATATTTTTATTTCCTTGCCGTTTACAACTATTGCACCTTCTTTTGCTTCTACTGTACCAGCAAATCTACCGTGTACTGAATCGTATTTTAGTAGGTGAGCCAATGTTTTAGAATCGGTCAAGTCGTTGATACCAATAACCTCTATATCCAAATTCCTGTTAAAAATTTCTCTGAAAGCCAATCTACCGATTCGACCAAATCCATTAATAGCAAGTTTAACTGACATTATCCAACCTTTTTTTAATATAAGAATATAAATAGATTTCAAAATTAACAAATATTAGTATCTAAAGAGAATTATAAGAAGAATTTATTGTTTTGCAAAATTCAGTAGAAATACTGTATTTATTTACAATAAAATTTGTAATTTAATTCTATGTTTTATCAATCATTTGGAGTTTGTTATGAAAAATTTGTTACTTTTATTACTTTTTGTGCTACCAACAGCACTATTTTCTGCATCACCAAGCTGTTTAGCTGGTATGGAAGTATCATTAGTTGATGCTAATGGTAAAGTTGTTAAATCGGGAAAGCTGGATAATAGAGGGCAACTCACTCTAGATGGCCTTGAAGATGCAGTTTATACAATCAGAATAACTAATAATGGAAAATCTTGTGTCTTGGATAAGCCGACGACTGGTTCTTACAGAGGTTTACCAACTGGTAAAAGGATGCACAAACCGATTACATTCAAACTAGATGACCAAAAAGGTGGACATGAAGTAGTTTCTAGTAGAGATGCTGCAAGTGGTTTGCCTACAGGCAAACGACAACATAAACCAGTAACTATAACAAAAGAACTAGATAAGTCTTCGACTAAATCTTCAGCAACTGACCACAATTCATCACGTTCAAACAAAACTTCGAATGTTGCCGATTTAGATGATGGGGAAGATCAAGACTGTGTTGGTATTGGATTATCAGTTACAGTATCCGGTGGTGGTGGAGCCGGTAAAGCAGTATTCAAAGAATTTACAATCTAATTTAAGAATCTTATGGAGTTTGTTATGAGGGATTTAATACTATTAATACTATTTGTACTACCATTGACCCTGTTCTCAGCGGCTCCCCGCTGTCTGGATGGTATGGAAGTTTCATTATTAGATTGTAATGGAAAAGTTGTAAAGACTGGTAAGCTGAATAAACAAGGAAAACTTGAATTTAGTGGTGTAAAAGATGTTTGTTGGGATATAAAATTATCGAACAACGGGAATTCAGTTACCTTAGGTGTTAATAATACAAAGGGTAAAAAGACTAATCCTTTACATGAGCCTAATAATACAAGTGGCGAGAACCCTTTGTATGAGTCTAAAATATCGGATATAAAAGGTGGAAGCGATTTATTAATTGCTCATGAACTTACTCACGTTGTTCAACAAAAAGCTGGCTCTAGAGGAGAAGCTAGTATAGATGAAACAAATAGTGCGGAAAGAGTCCAAGGTAATATAAATACTTCGAGGTCTAATATAAAAAACCAGAATAAAAGAACTAGTAATAGTGATGGTTTAGACAATGATTGCGATGGGGATATAGAAATAAGTGTTACCTCAATTGGTAAAGGAAGAATCAAAGTTAGTTGTGTTACACTAGAAAGATAATGGAAAAATTATGAAAAAATTAATAATAGCATTACTAGTACTACCGATAGTACTTTTTGCTGGTGACCCAATACCAGGTATCGGAATCACAGTAGAGCAATCACCGGGTGGTGTTGTTGTAAAAGGTAAAACAAACGGTAGAGGCGAGTTCATAGCTAAAGGGCTAAAGGAAGGAGACTACAAAGTTACAATAGAGATGAATGGTGTTAGTTGTGTAATCGGTGATCAAGTTAATGAGAAAATAACTATTCCGTCATCTAAATCAACAGCTAGTATAAAACCTATACGCATAGATCTATCTGCTAAATCTATGTTCATTTCTAAAAAAGGGTATGATTATTACGCTTCTAAAACTAGAGAAGCAGGTAGTGGAATGGCAACAGGAAAAAGAGATCACGAACCTGTAAAATTCAATAAAAATGTCGATAAATCAAGTCCAAAACTTGCTTCAACCGATAACAATAGCACTAGTGAAAAATTAAAGGGCGGAAATGGAACTGAACACGGAATAGATTGCGGTGGGATAGTCACGATAACCCCAATGAAAGGTGGAGATCTTAGATTGAAAATTGTCGGCAAGAAATGAAAATTTTGCTTGTGCTAATAATTTTCGTTATTTCATTCAATCTAGCATTCTCGCAGGTTGACTCGGTAACTGTTGATATTGAAGAAGAATTAGTAGATACTCTAAATACAAGTGAGAAGTATGAAGAACTAGCTGATACTCTTGATTATTCAGAAGATTATGAAGAAGAAGAAATTGAAGAAGAGAGTGAGAGCACGATTGATTTCATGCTTTCACCTACTCTTGGTTTTAATCTCCAAAGCTCTAGTTATGAGAGGGGAGAGGAAACTATAAGTGCTCAGTGGTTAGGTTCACTTCGCTCCAAATTGGATATATACGGCAGTACTTTCAACTTCAATTCAAGTGTAACTGCTCAATATGGTCAGATTATCTCCAAAGAAGAAATCCCACAAACTACTCAAGATAATCTTATGGTATCTATAATGCCATCTATGAGTCTATTCGAGTCATTGCAGCTTCGACTGTTCTTAGATAATGTGTTGCAGACATCTATGGATAATAATGATAACTATGGGAATCCTATTAGTTTCTTAGACCCAGCATATCTGTACCACACTCTTTTCGTTGGTCAGGACTACAAGTGGGAAAATGATGAATATACCTCTAGCTTCAATATTATCTATGGGGTTGGTTATGCAGTACAGCAAACCTACACTGACAAATATGTACTTGAGGAAAATAGAGACTTTATTATAGATGATAATAATCCTCTTTCTGATGTACAAAGTCACTTCACTTTAGAGACAGGGTATAGTGGTATTCTCAAGTTCACTTATGATGCTATGCTTGCCGATGATTTCTCATTCTATACTGATTTCAGTATCGCTGCAATTACAAAAGATACTTTCTTCGAAGATATTAGTAAAGTCTCAGTTAACGGTATCTTCTTCACTTCATTCAAGTATAAATACTTTAGTTTAGAATACTCGGCTAATATGACTTATGATGAACAAATATACAGTCACCGTCAATTAGAACAAACTCTAGTATTTGGGTTTACTCATACCTTCAATTTCTAATACTCTTCCACATTTTAAATTAATATCAACTTTTTGTTTATTTTTACTTTTTACAATTTTAAAAATAGAACAAAATGAAATTAATTTATAATACTCTTGCCCTCTTATTGTTGTTATCTTTTTCTCAAATATCTCTTATAGCAGATGAAAAAGAAGATGAAGAGATGATGAGTAAAATCGATTCTGTCTATGAATTTGAAGAGTTAATCAATGTAGAAACTACTGAAGTAAAAAACCAAAATAGAACTGGTACTTGCTGGACTTTTGCTGGTAACTCATTTATAGAATCTGAGTTATTGCGTGAAGGAAAGGGTAATATTGATTTATCAGAGATGTTCATAGTTAGGAATATGTATCCGGAAAAAGCCGATTTATATGTTCGCTATCACGGGACTACTCAGTTTGGCGAAGGTGCATTGACTAATGACGTTATGCGTTCTATAGAAAAATACGGTGTAGTGCCTGAATCAGAATACTCAACTCGCCCAGCGAATGGTTATCTCAATCATGCTGAGATGTCAGGCATACTAGAAGATATGCTAAAAAGAGTAGTTGCTACTGACGCTAGTAATAGAACCACTAAATGGAAAAAAGCATTCGATGCTGTATTAGATGTATATCTTGGTGAAGCACCTAAAAAATTCAAAGTAGGTGGGGTAGAATACACGCCTCTTACTTATAGAGATCACCTAGGAATAGACACGAAACAATTCGTAGATATTACTTCATTCAATCATCATCCATTCTATGATAAATTCGTACTTGAAGTTCCCGATAACTTCTCTAGAGGCGAGTTCCATAACGTACCTATGAATGAAATGCTTGAGATAACTGAGAAAGCGTTAGAAAACGGTTATTCAGTGGATTGGGGAGCAGATGTATCGGAGCCGTCATTCGAATCAAAATACGGATTAGCTATTAATCCTGCAGATATGAAGCAGATGATAATAGACAAAGATGTCATGAAATGGGATTCAATATACACAGAGCTGAATATAACTCAAGAAATTAGACAAGAAGACTTTGATAATTATCTGACTCAAGATGATCATGGTATGCACATAGTAGGTATAGTTAAAGATAAATTAGATAGAAAATACTTCGTCGTTAAAAACTCTTGGGGTACTAAGAAACGCGGTCATGAAGGGTACCTGTATGTGTCGTACTCATACTTTATGCACAAAACCACTGCTATAGCTGTTAATAAAAAGGGAATACCAGCTAATATAAAATCGAAAATGAAATTGAATTAATATGACCGAATTAGAATTCTTAGAAGACCTAACGGTAGAGCAAAGAGCCGCAACTCTTAAGTTTGAAGCGGATGTTTCAGTTACCGCTAATGCTGGTTCAGGTAAGACTACTTTATTAGTTAGGAAGTACCTATACTTGCAACTTTTTCATTCTGAAAAGTTCAATTACAAGAATGTAGTAGCTATTACATTTACCAATAAAGCGGCTTCTGAGATTCGAAAGAAGATTAGAGAAACGATTCATTCTTTGATGAAAAAATCAAAGCCATTCCAGAATATAGTCCTAGATGATAGGCAAGTCGAAATATTAGACCGAATAAATAGAAATCTGGTAAATCTGGAAGTTGGTACAATACACAAATTCTGTAGAAAGCTAATAAAAGATCATGCTTTTAGAGCTAGATTAGAGCCAAATTTCACTGTATTAGACGAAAACGAAAAGAGTCTAATACTCACACGAATTATAAATGATGTACTTGGCGAAGAGGGCAGTCCACTTTATAATCATATTGCAAAATCAATACTATTCTTAGGTGTTCAAGATACTATCACGCTTATTCATTCTCTAGTCTATAAGCAAGTTCACCTAGCCAAACAAGAACAATTTTATAGCCAAGACTATGAAACTATTGTCAGTCAATTCCTTACACAAGCAAAAGATATAAACAGAGAATTCATTTTTGATATATTGAATCAAGTAAGTGATGAGTGCTCTTCTGGCAGTATTCTTAAGGATAAGACTATAGAGAAATTAGAGGCAGCACTTAATGATATTCACTGTCAAGAGTATTATGACAATGCTAGTCTTGAAGACATATTGTCTAAGCTTCGAACTTTAAGAGGGGTTAAAGAAGGTAATGCCCTTGCCGTAAAAAAAATTATAGGTCCTGCCGTATTCGGTGAGTTTGATTCTCTAATTAGTACAATAGATGAAATAGTAAAAGGGACAAGCGAAGAAAGTAAGACATTACTAAGTAATAGAATTGAAATTGGATTAGGTCTAACATTATTAGCCAAGGAAGCTGCTAAACGCTATTCAGTATTGAATTATGAAAAGAATAGAATAGATAATGACTCAACAATTGACATAGCTGTTCAGCTACTTCAAGATAAAGTAGTAAAAGAGATTGTTCAAGATGAACTAGCTTATGTGATGATAGATGAGTTCCAAGATACAGACGACCGTCAATTGGCAATTGCTAATTTGATACGCGATACTGGTGAAGTGAAGATATTCGTAGTTGGTGATGATAAGCAGAGTATTTATCGCTTCCGTAATGCCGATGTACGTGTATTCAAGAACTTGCGTAGAGGTCTTGATGATGCGAATAGATTAGAGCTCAATACTTCTTTCCGCTCTGATTTGGAGATAAATGCTTTTGCGAATGACCTATTCTCGCCTTATATGAGTTCTACTATTAGCGAGTTTGATATTGATTATCAATCAATCGTATCATTTCATTCGGAAGTTTCTACAGATTTTAAGAAAATCAATATTATGCTTTATGATAAGCAAAAAGAAACTAAGGAAACAGATGAGAAAGTCGGCTCTTATAATCAATTAATTAAATCAATTGATTATCTGATTAATGAGAAGAAAGCTAACCCAGAAGATATATGTATCCTATCAAATTCGTCAACTCATTTTCCTGAGATTACGAAGCTCCTCGGTGAAAAAGGATTGGAATATAATGTTATGACTGGAAAGGGTTTTTTTGATAAGAATGAGGTTAAGAGCTTAATTTCATACATCCAATTTATCGAATCTCCTGAAAATGATATGCTATGTGCTGCCGCTCTGAAATCGTCTTTATTCAATTATTCTGATAATGATTTATTTACGATTGGTAAAGAAAAGAATAATGATCTGACATTCTGGGAAAAATTCCAAGAGTATGCTAGGAAAAGCGATAACCCAATTGATAAGGATACATCTGCAATATTAGATAAATCAATCCAACTATCTAATAAGCTGCCGCTATCTAATATTATTATCAAAATTATAGATGAATCAAATTGGAATTATTTCTATCAAGGGGATAAGAATCAAGCGACTGTTTTTCGAAACCTATATAGATTTATGGGGTATGTTAGCTCATTAGAAAATAGGTCTTATAGTGGGATTGGTCAAACGTTCGAGTTACTTGACTACGATTTCATGAGAAATAACAAATCAGAAGATACTGGTAGTGGCAAAAAAGCAATAAAGCTATCTACAATTCATAGTGCCAAGGGGTTAGAGTTCCCTCACGTGATAATTTACAATTTTGATATGTTCAAATACTCTGGTGGTGCTAATAATAGTGCAATTTTCGACGAGAATTATGGCTTCACTATGAAAATACCTACATCAATAATAAACTATGATGAGTTCGCTATAACTGGAACTGTGATAGACTTACTGATAAAAGAAAATGAGAAAGTAGCGGCTAAAGCAGAAAATTTAAGAAAGTATTATGTAGCTGTAACTAGGGCCGAAAAGTCTTTGCATTTGATAATGGAGAATGGGAAAGAAGCAAAACAGATTGTCGTTTTTCAAAAGTTATTTGATGACTTCAAGGCAACACCAGAACTTCCGAAGCATACTTCAATAGATTTATATAAGAAGGATGGGAATAACGAACGCAAAGAGTTCCAATACTCAATTCACACTGATTCGGAATTTTCCGCTATTGATGATTATACATTTAATATAGATCGAATAGAAAAGAAGTTAGATCCGAATGCACCTAGATATTTAGGAACAGTTGAGGCACTAGAGAAAGAGATAAATTTCAGTGCTACCAAATTGGCAATGCTCCAAGATATTCGGAACAAGGAAAAATTCAAAGAAGTTTATATTTTCGGTTTACCTATTTTAAAGCCATCTACATTGAATTTTGATAAAGACGAATATGAGGAAGTCGAAGATAATAAGACCTCTGATGGTACAGATTATGGTATATTCTTCCACGCACTAATGGAAAATATCAGCACTATACTTGACGAAGATAATTCAATAATAAACACTACTTTAGAAAATGTGCTTACGGACATTGCTTTGCAGTACCAGATAAAAGTAAAAGGCGGGGATATAGCAAAGCTAACAGCTGATTTACAAAAGGTATTAGGCTCTAGATTCATATCAAATAATCAGCAAATACTTCTTGATTCATTAAAAGAGTTCGACCTGAAATTAGCTTTTGGAGACCATACACTGATGGCTATATATGATGCTATAAGCTTAGATGGAGATACTGCTGAGATATGGGATTGGAAGACTAATGCCTTTTTCGAAGGTGATACTTTAGAAACTAAAGCAAGCAAATACTCATTACAAATGAATATGTACGCACTTTTCGCATTCAGATATAATGATAAAATAGAGAAAGTGAATTCGAGACTGTTTTTCGTCAATAAACTTAATAATTCTGGTAATGACGAGGAATGGATATATAGTAAATATTATACTCGTGATGATATACAAGAGTTGCAAATAGAAATAGCTGAGTTGATAGGAGTTATCAGAGGTCGATACCCGAATACATATCCAGTTAGTCCTGTAGATTTAAGCATTTAGTTAAAAGGGATCATTCAAGTTTGAACTTGAAAATCATAGACTTCTCGTCATTACTTATTCTAGCAAACAAGGAATCTCCCTTTCTTTTATACTCTATTAGCTTCGGAAAGTCATTCGATTCATTATAAAAGCTCACTTTTCTAACTGAATCTACTGTCATTTTGAAAGTAGTAGGGTTCTTCTTTTTACTTGGTTTAGCTATGTAAAAATACTCATTGTCAATCTTTATTATCCTTAGCTCTTCTCTCCCAAGCGTATCACCTTTGTCATTTGTACTAATAGAGTATCCTTCCATTACGTGTTCACTCTTACCATCCCAATGCTCATATATAGTATAACCATCGCCTCGCATATACCAATCACCGCTCATCCACTCAAAGTTTATGAAATCCTGATATTTGGTCTTATTCTGCATTATAATGCCGAAATAAATCCAGAGCGAACTAGCTAATGCAAGTATCATCAGCATATATTTTCTTTTAATCTTCAATTATTGCCTCTGCTTCTATTTCAACTAAGTATTCATCTCTTATCAAACGAGATATTTCCACCATAGTTGTTGTAGGTTTAATATCTTTGAAAAATTCACCATGAACTAATCCAATTTCTTCCCATCTACTTATATCAGTTGTAAAAATGCGAGTTCTTACTATTGAATCTAAACTACTTCCAAAATACTCCATAACCTCTGAAAATTTCTCAAGTATTATTCTAGTTTGGAATTTGGCGTCATCTATGCCAACAGGATTGCCCTCTTCATCATTAGCAACAGTACCTGAAATATAAATAATATTACCAACCCGAACAGCCCTACTATAGCCGACTTTATCAACCCATTCATTTTTATCTATAAATTTTTTCTTAATCATTGTTACTTTTTCCGATAAAAATTGTTATTTTGAATATAAGTATCTTTAAATATGAGAAAAATATGAAAAATATTCTAGTTTTATTCGCATTAGCTTTATTTTTTATTGGCTGTGACGAAGACCCAGTTAAACCAATTGAAGAAACACCATTTATTCCAACCGGTTTTACATTCACTTTAAATGATAGTATTCATCTCTATTGTAATAATGGGCAATTAGATAATGTAAAAGGTGATACTATTAGATTAAACTGGTTTAAAGGTGAACAAAGTTTTAAAATAAACTACTTGGATAAAGATGGTAATGTACTAAAAGATCCGGACAATTTAGTTTATAAGGCTTATGCAAAGACTTGGAAACATAGTACGAAAGAAGATGAAAGAGCTTTTGCAAGTGCGTTTGGTTACACACTCAGTCTTACTCCACATGATGAGGGTATTGCTCACTTTATCTTTAAGTTAGAAAAAGAAGGTAATCCTGTTGTTGAACAAGATAGTATTCCAATTCTAATTATTAAGTAATACACTATTAGTATAGTATATTCATCCTAAGGTTAACTGAATTTACCAAAAACCATATTACGTATAAGCTCAGGATTACTGATTCTAAGTTTCCTCTCCATTAGTTTTGGTGGGGTACTAAGTCATACCCATGATTATAGAAAGCATAACTCTGGTGTATCAATAGATGAGATTCATCATATAAGTTATGAAATATGTTTGAAATGTGAGTTTCTAAAAAACTTTCAAAAATATTCCACTCCAGTAAGAAATTATTCATTCTATACCAGTTTTACAAAAACAATATACTTCAATAAACTCAATAATTTTATTGCTAATCGCTCATCCATTATAAAAGGTAGAGCCCCTCCAGCAGCAATAAGAGTTATATAATTTTTTTTAATTAATTTATTGAGGTTTTAAGATGTTTAATAAAATCACATCTTTATTTTTGTTCGTATTTTCATTATCATTATTTCTAATATCATGTGACGATACTGAAACTGTAACTCCTTCTGAGGAACATTTCGAAGCGGCGGGTTATATTATCAAAAATGAAAGTGACTCTACAGTATTCAAAGTTCTAAAAGGGCAGGTAGATAATACTATTTCTGCGTCATTTGTATTGATGTTGGCTGACGGTAGTCACAAATATACAATTGAATTTCTAGATGAAGATGGTAATAATATTGGTATCCCAGAGCACAATGATCACGGGGAAACAGAAGAAGAGGAAGAACACGAACTAAGTTTTGAAATTGAAGACTTTACTTTAGTTCAGTTCGGTATTACGGAATGGGATATAAATATAAGCCCAATAAAAGTAGGAGAAACTACATTTAGAATTCAAATTCTGCATGAGGAACATCCTGATTTTACTTCGCCTTATGTACCAATGGAAATAAAATGACATTAGCAGAAGCACAAAAGCAAGTTGACGATTGGATAAAAGAAAACGGCGTCCGCTACTTTAGTGAAATGACTAATCTTGCTATACTCACCGAAGAGGTCGGTGAGTTAGCAAGAGTTTTTGCTAGAAAGTATGGCGAACAATCTTCGAAAGAATCCGATGAGAAGTACAACGAAGCTGATGAAATGGCCGATATACTATGGGTATTGCTATGTCTGGCTAACCAAACGAATATCGACCTAACAGATGCTCTCAAAAAGAACTTTGAGAAAAAGACAGCTAGAGATAAAGATCGTCACAAAAATAACCCAAAATTGAAATAGTGAAAACTCTAATTCTATTCTTTTTATCCGTTGCTGTTCTTACTTCGAAAACAATTGTAGGGACTGTTTACGACAGCTTCACCAATGAGCCAGTAGCTGATGTCAAGATAATCATAAACATCAAAGAGAGTACATCATTTACTGATAAATCGGGTAAGTTTGTATTAGATATAGACAAAAAGACGCATGCTGATTTTATCAAATCTGGCTATATCGAAAAGCATTTGAATATAACACCCGATTATGACTCTATCTCTGTATTTCTGACTCCTCTGAATTATGAGTATGATGATATAACTATAATGAGTTCGTTAAATAAGAAATCTAGCCAGAAAACTATTAACCAATCATCGATTAACGAAAATTCAAGCAAAAGTCTATCCGAGCTACTCAATAGTAAGCTTGGGATATCTAGCTCAGAAATGGGAGAGGCAGTATCTAGACCAGTAGTCAATGGGCTTTCAGGAAATAGATTATCAGTTATTAATGATGGTTTCAAATCGAAGGATTTGTCGAGTAATTCTCCTGATCACGCTCAAGCACAAACTCTTAATGGACTCGATAAAATTGTGATTCTATCGGGTGCCGATTTGGTAAGGTATGGCTCATCATTAGTCGGAAGTGCCATTCAAACAGAAAGCAATTTTAATATTAAAAGCAATATTATGAGTACTAGTAATATAGTCTCGGGGACTTTTGCTACTGTTAATGATAAGTTTAGCCTTTCTACAAAAAATCAGTTTAGTGATATTCTTGATGGCTTCGTAATAGATGGGGTTTATACTAAAGCGGGTAACGTCAGCTCTCCTGAGGGAGTTCTGAATAATACCGATTACGAACTTTATGAAGTTTCTACTGGATTATACTATGGAATGGGGGAGTTTAGTATCAATCCATATCTATCTACTTTTGCAAAGGAATATGGCATTCCCGGTGGATTCGTTGGTGCTCATCCGAAGGGAGTAGATATAGAAATGCAGCGTAATACTATGGGGTTCAACTCAGAGTATCACACTCACGGAGCAGTGATTGACAAGGTTAAACTCGATTACGAGAGAAGTTTTTATGACCATAAGGAGTACGAGAATAGCGGTCTAATTGGCGCCCAATTCCGATTCATTTCTAATTCTGTTAGATTTGAGCTAGAGCAGCACCAAGGTAGCATTCTTAAAAATGGATATATAGGTTTGCAACTCACTCAAAAAGAAAATGAACTAGGTGGATTCGTATTCATCCCTAATAACCAATATACACTGATGTCAGCTTACATTAAAGAAGATATTAACTTAATAGATAAACTAGCTCTACACTACGGAGCGAGATACGATATTACGAAGGTTGATTTGGATAGTCCATATCTTTTCCAATCGCAGATAGTTAATAATAGAGATTTCTCGTCCTTTTCTAATGCACTATCAATTGATTATAATGCTACAGAGAATCTGTTATTCTCATTCGATTTTTCTCTGTCAAATAGAGCACCAGAACCCGAAGAATTATTCTCGAATGGGCCACATTTGGCTGCATATTCTTATGAAGTTGGTAACCCCGATTTGAATCTTGAAAAATCAATTTCTTATTCATTGAAAACAAAATATAATACTCAAGATTTCACTTTTGGTACTGAGGTTTTCTATTACGACTATTCTAATTATATAACTCCTATGGCGACTGGCGATACTAATTACAGCACCTTGCTTCCTATATTCAGACAAACTAATATGGCGGCAGAATCATATGGTATTAATCTTAATACTGAGTATATATTCAGCTCTGAGCTATCTGTAAACTCGAATGTTAGTTATACTATAGGTAGAGAATCGGAAAGTGGTAATAACCTGCCTCTAATACCGCCATTATCGATGAACATAGCGCTTAACTACAAACTAGACGACTGGTATATTAATCTAAATACTAAAATGGCTACAAGCCAAGAGAATACTGGACAATTCGAAAATAGAACTGATGGCTATGCAGTACTTAATGCAGAAGTGAAGAAGAATATAGATCTGGGTGGGAATTTACTTGCTGTGATTCTTAATTTCAATAACCTAACAAACCAAGTTTATAGAAATCACTTGTCGAGAATCAAATCAGTTTACCCACAGCCCGGTATTGGTGCCGAGCTGTCAGTAAATTATTATTTCTAGTCTGCTTTTCTAGTCTTTCTTCATAAGTAAGTTTAATCCTAAGTCAGAAAGCTGAGTTGTATCCACAGTTGATGGCGAACCATCCATTAGCGATAAACCACTAGTAGTTTTAGGGAATGCTATAACGTCACGGATGTTTTCAGTACCTGTTAATATCATTACTAATCTATCTAATCCGAATGCTATACCACCGTGTGGTGGAGCTCCGTATTGCAATGCTTCTATCAGGAAACCGAATTTGTCATTTGCGTCTTCTTTGCTTAGCCCTAATGCTTCGAACATTTTTGATTGTAGTTCTTGGTCGTGTATTCTTATACTTCCACCACCTACTTCAGCACCGTTTATAACCATATCATAAGCTATCGAACGTACTTTCTCAGGTGATTCGTCTAGTTTGTCCAAATCTTCGAAATTAGGAGAAGTAAAAGGATGGTGCATAGCATATACAGCTCCTGTCTCATCATCTTTTTCGAATAATGGGAAGTCAGTCACCCAACCAAAATGAAAATCATCTTTTATACTTTCGAATATTCCGCAACGTTTTGCTATTTCTTGTCTCAATGCACCCAATATAGTGTAGCATCTAGACCATCCATCAGATGAGATTAAAAGCAAATCGCCATTTTCGGCATTCGTTTTTGTCTTAATTGCTTCTATTACTTCTTCTGAAAGGAATTTTGCAATTGGAGAGTTTACACCTTCCTCGTTGAATTTCATCCAAGCTAATCCTTTTGCGCCATAATTCTTTGCTACTTCTGTAAGCTCATCTATGTTCTTTCTAGAATAATCGGCACAGCCCTTAGCGTTTAATACAGCGACTTCGCCACCATTGCTCACAACATCTGTGAAGACTTTGAAATCACAGTTGCTAACTTCATCGGCTATTGATACTAACTTCAAATCATAACGCAAATCTGGTTTATCGCTGCCGTAATTCTCCATTGCTTCTTTATAAGTTAGTCGAGTAAATTCACTAACTTCATAGCCAAGTACATCTTTCCATAGATTTCTTATATAACCTTCACCGATTGAAATTATGTCTTCCATATCTACAAACGACATTTCTACATCGACTTGTGTGAATTCTGGTTGTCTGTCTGCTCTCAAATCTTCATCACGGAAACATTTCACTATCTGCATGTAGCGGTCGAATCCGGAAACCATACTTATCTGCTTGAATATTTGAGGTGACTGCGGTAAAGCATAAAACTTGCCTTTGTTCATTCTACTTGGTACTAGGAAATCTCGTGCACCTTCTGGTGTAGATTTCATTAGTACTGGAGTTTCTATTTCTATGAATTTATTTTCTTCGAAGTATCTGTGAGTAGTTTGATATACTTTATTACGAACGATGAATTTGTCCTGAAGATATGCTCTACGTAAATCTAAGTATCTGAATTTCAATCTCAGTTCTTCGCTCACTTCAGTTTTACTATTTATCTCGAATGGAGGTAATTTTGATTTGCTGATAATACCGAATTCGCTGATTAGAACTTCTATATTACCAGTTGGCATATTGCTGTTTTTACTTTCTCTTTCGCGAACAGTTCCTTTCACCCATAGCACGTCTTCCGAGCGTACTTCGCGTGCTTTTTCTTCTAATTCTGGGTTCACTTCTGGCAATACAACGACCTGAGTAATACCGTATCTATCCCTCAAATCGAAGAATATTAGACTCCCCAAATCTCTTCTTACATTCACCCAACCATTCAGTATAACTTCTTGCCCAATATGTGATTCGTTCAGCTCACCGCAAGTAACTGTTCTTTTTTGAAAATTCATTAGAATACCAATTTTTTCTATTTCGTAAATACATTAGCTACAAAATTCGTAAATTTTTCACAATTAGGGCATTAAGTGGATTAATTATTTCTTAATAGTTGTATTATGAATGGTTTTACTCTTAGATTTGGCTAGTGGTTTCACATCTATTATACGACCTTGACCAGGTAATATGAATTCACTAGGGGAGACATTCAAATCTCTAAGACCTACTATTAGTGAATCAATAGGAGCTCGCATTGCATCGCTAGCTTGTTTGAATGTACCGAAGTGAATACCCATACTTTTTTGCGATTCTAACTCTTTGTGAGCCATTACTGCTTCCCTGGCATCTTGGTGCACCTCTGCCATAAAGAATCTCGGCTCTATAGGAGCGATTGGCAATATAGAAAAACGCATAGCTCCGTATTTCTCTTTTAATATCTGGTAATGAACTCCGAAACCAGTATCACCAGCAAAGTAAACAGGCCCTTCTGCTGTTTCGAACATATACCCACCCCAGAGTGTTCCATTTCTATCTGTAATTCCTCTATTAGCAAAGTGCCTAGCTGGTACAAAAGTAATAGTTCTGTCCTTGATGTTCAGAGTATCCCACCAATCCATATCTCGGGAATTAGGCAGCTCATTATCTACGAATATTGGCTTATTACCAAGTGGGTAGAGGATAATAGGGTTGAACTTTTCCTGTAGTCTTTTCAGAGTCTCGAAGTCCATGTGGTCATAGTGATTATGGCTTATAACAACTACGTCTATGTGAGGTAATTTATCAAAGTCTATTCCAGGAGCTCTTCTGCGTTGTGGCCCGATGGGTTTAACTGGAGTAGTGTATTCAGACCAAACAGGATCAGTCAGTACATTTATACCGTCGAACTGAATTAGTGTACTTGCGTGATTTATAAAAGTGACTTTCAGCTCACCATTTTCCGTAGTAGCTGGTGGATTGCAAGGGATAGTCTGAGGGTAAAAATCTGCCCAATAACCATCGGTTCTAGAAATGAAAAACCACATCAAGTCCCAATAATTGAACCCGTCCGATCTATCAAGATTGTAAAAATTCTCCCCATCGAAATGGTCTGACTTCTCACCCTTATAGGGCGGTACATCAAAAAAGCACGAGCTAAGAATAATAGCAATAAAACTAATAAGAATTGAATTTCTGATTGACATATAAAATTTGATATTTTCAAATAAGAATAGACAACTAAAGGGATTGGAAATTGTATTAGGTGGTAATTGTAGAGACGTATTGCCTGTACTGAGCGAAGCCGATGTGCATACGTCTCGAAATGATAATGTCACAGCTAGGACTGAAATGACGTGGCTGTCTCATAATCCCACAAAACTTACTTTAATCGTCTCCATAATCTAATTAATTTAATACAACAAGTTAGGAGTAAAGGTGTCAAGTTCTACAAGCTTGACACCAAATCATCATAAAAATAAATTCCTAAATTATAAATAAATGTCCAGTTTATTTAATAATAAACTGGACATTTCAATTGTTTTTATTAAGTTGCAGAATGAGCCAAGTAACTAAAAATATTTCAGATAGAGTAGATAGGTTTCCACTAGGGTTTGTGTTCACCTATGATGATTTTATACAAGATGTGGATAGCAAAGAAGCGACTATTAAAGCTCTGAATAGAATGGCAATAAGTGGCAGAATAAGCAAACTTAGTAAAGGTAGATTCTATAAACCCGAAAAGGGTAAATTAGGTGAGCTACCGCCACCAGTTTCACAAGTTGTAAAGGACTTATTAGAGTCAGACGGAAAGGTAATTGGCTATATCACCGGATATAGTATCTTCAATAAATTGGGGCTAACTTCCCAAATCAGCAATAAAATCCAAATTGGCAAAAGGGAAATACGACCAAGTTTACAAAGAGGATATTATTCTATTAGTTTTATAAAGCAAAAGAATATAATCACTAAAAGTAATATATACTTCCTGCAATTATTGGATTCGATTCGATTAATTAAAAAAATTCCTGACTCCGACACAAAGTTTATATTATCTAGATTATTATCATTGATAGATGAATTAAACATTAAGGAAATAGAAATAATAATCAAATTAGCTTTAAAATACCCACCTTCTACTCGGGCAATCTTGGGAGTATTAATGTCTCAAAAGTATCATTTTAATGTAACAACTAAGTTAAAAAAATCGCTAAATCCAATTACTACTTATCAGCTTGAATATGCGAGTAAAGTATTGAAAGACACAGAGTATTGGAATATACAATGAATCTACATCAGAATAAACCATTGTTCGAAGAGGCGATTAGAAAAACTGCCGAACTCTATAAAATCTCAGAAGTTTATATAGAAAAGGATTATTGGGTTACTTATGCATTATATATTCTATTCAAAAGTGAATTCAAAGATGAAATAGTATTCAAAGGAGGAACTTCACTTTCAAAATGTTATGGGATAATACAGAGGTTCTCCGAGGATATAGACTTGCTTTTATTAGACAAAAGCACTTCAAATAATCAAATCAAAAGCAAGCTAAAGTTAATTACTAATAAAGTATCAGAACTTATAGTTGAAATAGAGATAGAAGGATTAACTAACAAAAAAGGTAGAGTTAGAAAAATTGCTTATGATTATCCAAAGTCAATGGTTGGGAAATTAGGTCAAGCAAGAAATTCAATTGTACTAGAGGTCTCTGTCTTTGGTAAAAGTGAACCATTCCAAGATATGAGTGTTAGCACATTTATCTACACTATGTTAAACGCAGAGAATTTTCCAGAGATAATAAATGAATATAACCTCACTCCTTTTAGTGTCAAAGTATTAGGTTTAGAGAGAACATTCTGTGAGAAACTAATGAGCTTAGTAAGGTTCTCGTATGGAGAAAACCCAATAATAGACCTAAGAAAGAAAGTCAGACATTTGTATGACTTGCATTTATTACTAGAGCTTGATAAAGTTAAATTATTCTTTGAATCTAATGAGTTTGACGAAATGATATTGAGTGTAAAAGATGACGATAAGCTTAACCGACATAATGAAGAATGGTTAAAATTTCATCCGAGAGATGCTATTATATTCTCCAGCTCAGAGGATGTATGGGATAAGATAAAGAGAGATTATGCTATTGATTTTAAAGATTTTGTATATGGTGATTTACCCGATGAAGAAGTGATAAACAATACTATTAAAGTAATTAGTGTTAGGTTAGCTACATTAAAATGGGATTAAAGTCCATCTTCTTTTGGGCTGAAATTGTAACTAGTCGAAAAAAATAGACGGTAATGATTCTGAAAAGTATTTAATTAACCTGTATGTTTTTAAGAATCTTACGAATATCTTTATCAATTTCATTGAACTTATAGGATATTGGAATTCTATTCAAATAAACTTTTGCAGTAATACTATCACCTTGAAATAGTAAATTATTAATCATAAGTTCCTTTAAATAATTGTTTTCAGAATTAATTGTCTCTGCTTCTGCCAAATAATCTATTGCATCTTGATAATAACGATTATCTGTTAAAACAATACTTATACCCAACCTAACCCATAAATTCTGCTTACTGACATCTTTTATATAAGCCGATTCGTAAATTTCTTTTAAGTTTAATGCGTAATCTTGTAAAATGTTTCTGTCTAAAAAATGGACGAATACTTGACTTGTATCCAATACAGTTGTTCTTCTAATTTTCGATAAAAAATAGAAGAATATACCAGTATTGTAAAAAGTACCTTCATCTGTTGGTTTGTAAGTTACAATTATACCTTTAATTTTACGCTTGTCATTCATTGAAATTGCGATATTTTTCAAACAAAAATAATAGTTTGTTTTTTCATTAATATCTAATGAGTCTAAAAATGAATAGCTAAAACCACTATTCACAAAACCATTATCAATCTCATTTATACGGTTTTGTGATAATTCATTTTGCTCACATGAAGTAAAAGAAAGTAAGAATAAAATAATGACTAAATAACTTACTTTTTTCATAATTTTCCTGTTGTTTAATTCCTTTAAATTATCAAATTCTGGATTAGTTTCAAAACTATGTGTAGTAAATGAGTTCTAATTCTTTTACCCCACCCATGCTTTTGGCTTGGCAGGCCCGTCCTGTGTCGCAGTCCACACCTCCAGAGGGGAATTTCACACAAAAAAAGCCATTCAGTTTTTAACCGAATGGCTTCTTAAATTCTAACTAATCTTAATTCAGATTATAACAATGGAGCGATTACCAATGCTACTACTGACATTAACTTGATAAGAATGTTGATTGATGGTCCAGAAGTATCTTTGAATGGATCACCAACAGTGTCACCAGTTACTGCAGCTTTGTGAGCTTCAGAACCTTTTTTCAGTGTAACACCATCTACATCAAATCCTTCTTCTATCATCTTCTTAGCATTATCCCATGCTCCACCTGCGTTCGATTGGAATATAGCCATTAGTACACCAGATACTGTTACACCAGCTAATAGTCCACCAAGTGTAGTTGCTCCGAATATGAAACCAACTGCTACTGGAGCTAATACTGCCAATAGACCTGGTAGAACCATTTCCTTGATTGATGCTTTAGTCGAGATTTCAACACATTTTGCATACTCAGCTGCACCTTCTGCTTTGTCATAAGTTGCTTTGTCTTGCTCTGACCAGTTCTTTGGATCAGCGCCTTTAGCTCTCATAACTTCTAGTGCATTTTTCAATGCTGGAATGTCTCTAAATTGTCTTCTAACTTCTTGAATCATCGCCATTGCAGCACGTCCAACAGCATTCATAGCCATAGCTGAGAACACGAATGGAAGCATAGCACCAACGAATAGGCCAGCCATTACTGTAGGAGTCATTATATCGATTCCAGTCAATGGTGTATCGTGAGTTGCGTTGTAAGATGTAGTGAATGCCGCAAATAAAGCTAATGCAGTCAATGCAGCAGAAGCGATTGCAAAACCTTTACCAATAGCAGCTGTAGTGTTACCAACTGCATCTAATTTGTCTGTTCTTTCTCTTACTTCAGCAGGTAACTGAGCCATCTCAGCTATACCACCAGCGTTATCTGATATTGGGCCATAAGCATCAACTGCTAACTGAATACCTGTTGTAGATAACATACCTACTGCAGCAATTGCAATACCGTATAGTCCAGCAAATTCGAAAGATAATAGGATAGCAGCTGCGATTAATAAAATCGGTATAGCTGTTGACATCATACCAACACCCAAACCAGCGATTATATTCGTAGCCGAACCAGTCATTGATTGTTTTACTATACTTACTACTGGCTTAGTACCAGTACCAGTGTAATATTCAGTTACTTTACCAACACCTAATCCTGCAGAAAGACCAACGATAGTTGCCCAAAATACTCCCATAGATGTAAATACGAAATCGTTACCAGGTATAGACCAAGTTTCAGGTAATAAACTTGTGATAAGGAAATATGAAACTACCAACATACCGCCAGCAGCACCAAATTCACCGATGTTAAGAGCCGTTTGTGGATTACCACCTTCTTTTACTTTTACGAAGAAAGTACCTAGTATTGAAACTATGATACCTGCAGCAGCCAAGAATAGAGGTAATAATATTGGACTTAGTTGCCCAAATTCTAGACCATCAAATTCAGTTAATCCGAAAAATGCTGTTCCTAATACCATAGTACCTATTATAGAACCTACATAAGATTCGAATAAATCAGCACCCATACCAGCCACATCACCTACGTTGTCACCAACGTTATCTGCAATTGTTGCAGGGTTCAAAGGGTGATCTTCTGGAATACCAGCTTCTACTTTACCAACTAAATCAGCTCCAACGTCTGCTGCTTTAGTATAGATACCACCACCAACACGAGCAAATAATGCTATAGATGATGCACCGAAAGAGAATCCAGTTACTACTGAAATTACTGTGTTTACATTAGCTATAGTGTCAACACCATAGATATTAGCGAACAAGATGAATAGTCCACCTAGACCTAATACACCTAATCCAACTACACCCATACCCATTACAGAACCACCAGTAAAGGCAACGGCCAATGCTTTGTTTAGTCCTGATATAGCAGCGTTTGTAGTTCTTACGTTAGCAGCTGTAGCTACTTTCATACCGATGAATCCTGCAAGAGCAGAACACAAAGCACCCACTATAAAGGAAAGTGCAATCAAAGGTGAAGAGTTAACAGAAGTGCTACCTTGCCATGCTAATAGAGCAGCAACGACTATAACGAAAATACTAAGTACTTTATACTCAGCTTTTAGGAATGCCATAGCACCATCTTGAATAAATTTCGCGATATTTTTCATTTTATCGCTACCTGGGTCTTGTTTGTTTACCCAAGCTGATTTGACAAATGTAAATAGCAATGCTATCACACCCGCCAAGGGAATCAGATATATTAATGAGTTCATAGTGTAAATATGTTATTTAATTGAACAATAGATTATTTATTTGCATTTTTAATAGCCGAAAAATTAAGCATTTTTCACCATTGATAAAAATATGTGTGTAATTTATAGAAATAAAAAAGTCCAATATTCTTTCAAATATTGGACTTAATTCAAGATTTTCTAATCAGCGTCTTCGGCATACTTCGTCGCTTCATCGATGGTATCGCAGAAAACGAACTGGTTCCCAATCTGAGAAATGTTCATAATAGTACGAACCATTTCTTGCACACCTACTAGAATTATAGGTATTTCTTGTTCGTGCAGTTGGCGATAGGCAAGAAGTATTCCACCAAGACCAGATGAGTCAATAGTCTCTACTGTTGATAGGTCTAATATCAATGCCTTTATATCGGGCTGACATATAATTAATAACTCCGCTTTGAAGTCTGCAGAAATTCTGCTATTCAAAGTATCGTTTTTTAAAGTGAATATCACTATATTGTCATTATGTTCGATTGTATATTTCATTACTTTCCTTTTTGAATGTCAACTAAGTACAATTTAAAAAAAATATTGATAATAAGAATATCTTCTATAGGAGATGTTGTTTTATCTACACATTTACCCCGGCTTATTAAAAATAAGTATCCGGAAGCAATCGTGCATCTTGTTACAAATAAAAAAGTTGCACCGCTACTTGCAAAATTAGATGCAATTGATAAAGTTTTAAGCATAGATACCCAAAATAAAGATCAAATAGCAAAAGAGATATTAAATTCTGGTTATGATGTTATACTCGATTTGCAGAAAAACAGTATTAGTACCAAACTAACAGAAGATTATAAGGGCGATTTACGAGTTATAGATAAGTATCGGAAGCAAAAACTAGAAATGGTTTACCTCAAAAAGTTCCCAAAAGAGATAGTACACGTAGGGGAGAGATACTTAGATACTTGCCGAGATTTAATTGAAGATGATGGATTAGGTTTAGATCTGGGGTTTCCCCAATATCAGAATAAAAACAAAATAATTGGGATTGCACCCGAGGCATTTCATAGGACTAAGAGATGGAAACAAGATAGGTACAGTGAGCTAATCAATCGACTAATAATTGATGGCTACGAGGTTAGAATATTCGGAAGCGATAGTTCTACTCTAGAAAACACGAACAGTAGAGCCGAGAACTATTGCGGTAGATTGTCATTAGTTGAGACAGCTGAGAAAATCTCCGAATGTGATTATTTTATATCTAATGATACAGGATTAATGCACATAGCATCCGCTTGCCAGATACCAATACTTGCTATATATGGCTCTAGTGTGAAAGAGCTGGGGTTCACTCCATACAGAGTCCGTCACTATATAATAGAGCACGATATTTGGTGTCGTCCTTGCTCTCATATAGGTCGTGGCTTTTGCCCACTAGGTCATTTTAAGTGTATGAATGAGATTACTGTAGATGAAGTTTATAATACGTTTAACAATATGAGGGATAAATGAAGATATTAATAACTACAATAGTATTGATTTTTTGCATTTCAACTAGTTTTAGTCAACCGTATGAAGGGGAGATTATTTTAAATAATAAAGGTAAAATAAAAGCTGAAAATATCAATATCGGAAATGAAGAAATTACATTTGTTAAGAAAGGTCAAGATACGACAAGAGCATTAGATAAATCTCTTGTAAGTATGTTGCGAGTAAATGTTGGAAATTATTTATTTGAAGGTATTGGATTAGGAGTTATATTCGCTGCTACGATTTATTTTACATCACGAAATGACGTTGGCATTAATAGTTTAGTATTCCTTTACATAAGCTCTGGTACTGGATTAGTAGGTGGTTTGATAGGTCTTGCCACAACTAAGTATAGAACTATCAAAATTGATAAAAATTATACAACTACTCTTCTACCTAGATTAGATTTTATCCCTCAAACGAATTATTTAAATCTAAAATTGATTGAACTTACTATAAAATTATAGATTAAGTTTTTGACCGACTCAATTAGAGTTATATATGGGATAGGAATGTTAGCTTAAAATGTAAATAAGAATTACTATTCCTGTTCTCCCAAGTCGTTTGATTAAAACACAGTATTAATTCTGAGAACTTATTAAGTTATTCGTAAATTATCTTCTTTATTTTAAAAATTGAAAAAATATGAAAAGTATATTAGTAATATTACTCTTGATTCTAATAGAATGTAGTGATAGTGAATCACCAAATGAACCACCACATACTTATGATGCTAAAGAAATTTGGCCATTAGCCGTTGGAAATTATTGGCAATTCCAGAAGACAAACTATGCATGGCCCAGTCCGCCAACTACTTATGAAATTAGAATTGAAAAAGATACAATCATAGAAAATGAAAGACATTTTGTCTTTCACGACTATTCTAATTCGAATGATAGAGAAATACATAGTTATATAAACAGAAGTGATGGTTTGCATTACTTATTATATAAAATAGATTCTAATCGAATTGAAGATAGATTCATACAAAAGTATCCTTGTAGTGAAGGTGAAACCTTCAATAAACTAAATGAAGATAACGTTACTATAGTAGCAAATACGAACTTAGACGTTACATTTCAAAACAGTAAACAAAAAGCTATACTCTATGTAAGAAGTGGAATTGACACTACTTATGGAGAAAATTATTACTTTACTATAGACTCTATGACTGTAATACCAGGTTTAGGTATGATTCATCATAAAGGATATAGAGGTAAGCATAAAATAGATTCTATGGAATTAGCAATAGAAACAGTTCTAATAGATTACAAAATCAATTAACAGTTGTTACATTACCCCCACACAACCATGGTTACAGAATATTATAAAATCTAAATCTGACCTTGCATAATTGTAAATTGAACTCTAATTATAAATCAAAAATAAAATATGATATTCAGAAATTTAGTAGTTATCCTCGCAATTACACTTATAAGTTGTCAATCAAACAATGAGTTAGAAGATAGGGTAGAGGTGCTATCAAAGAAGATAGAATCCCTAGAAACAGCCAACCAAAGCAAATTTAAACCTGGGTTAGGTACTCTAATGAATGCCATCCAAATCCATCACTTGAAGTTATGGAAGTCTGGTATAAACGAAAATTGGGAACTAGCCAATTTTGAGTTGCACGAGCTAGAAGAAAGGTTCGATGACGTTGAAAGATATCATAATAAAAGTTCTAATATCAAATCAATAAAAATGATATATCCACAACTAGAGGATTTGGAAGGGATAGTTAAAGAGAAAAACAAAATCGCTTTCATAAAGGAATATGAGCTCTTGACAGCTACTTGCAATTCTTGCCACCAAATCAACGAACATCCTTTTATCAAAATTGCAGTACCGAATAACAGCAATGAGAATCAGGTATTTATTCCTTAGCGAATAGAATTATTATTCACTCGGCTTCTCAAGTTTCACTTTCAACTCAGGCATCCCTACTAATTCAAATGTAGCAGATGCGAATGAGACTTTGCCACCACTATTCATTACGGAATTATATATTTCATTGAATAACTTATGCTTAGTTGCACCTCTCTTCTTGTAGTCAACTACATAGCGGAGAGTAAACTCCACCCAGTTATCGTTAAGTACAAACATTAAGTTCGGCTCAATATTAGCATTCTCAATTAGATATTTTTTTACCATTACTTCCCAATTCTCTTTGGCAAATCTTGCATATTCGAGTAAGAAATCATCCGTCGCTTGTTTTACAATCTGGTTTACCATCTCCAAGTCAGAGTTGAATGTAATTGGTAATACTATCTCATCCCATACGAAAGGGAAATCAGTAGAGTAGTTCCTAACGGGGCCTTTGAATATAAAGCTATTGCTTATCTGTACTATTCGGCCATTGTAGTTGTCGCTTTTTACCCATTCGCCTATTTCCATCAGAGTAGTTTTAGTGACCCCAATATCTATTACGTCGCCCTTTATACCGTTTATTTCTATTCTGTCACCGGGGCTATATGAGTTGGTCGTGAATATTACTATCCATCCAAACATAGATAGAATAACTTCTTGCAGTGCGAAAGCCAACCCAGCTGTGATTAGCCCTAGCGATAATCCGAATTGCTCCATATTACCGGTGAATGAGAATATTGCTATCAGACCTATGAGTACATAACTAATAAAACGTACTATTTTTTTAGTCCTGTAGCGAGCAGAATTATCTTTTACATTCTTGTTGACATATCTGGTTATCAAACCTCTTATTACGAAAATCAGAATTACCCAAAAGACAAAACCGCCAAGCTGCAATAATAAATCACTTGCTTCCATTTGCTTGAATTCGGCTAATACTCTATTTAATTGGTCTATCATTGTTTGCTCGGGTGGTTATTCTTTGTTGTGTTTATTCTTCATTTATTAGTTCGTAAAGCTCTTCGTAATCTTCAACTGCCTCTTTGAATGCAATATTGAGTTCACTAATGCTCTTACCTTCGTAGGTAACAAGATCTTTTAGACCTAGTATCTTGCCATAGTATAGATTGTCTTCGTGAGAAAAATCCACGCTTCCGATATATTTTTTATATGTTATTGTTTCTTTCATAATTGTAATATAACTAATTACATTAATCTGTTGTCTATTTTGAAAGGGGAGATGTCTATAATCTTTACTTTTCTAAAGTAGGAATGCGAACAATTAAGTACATAGTTATATGCTGTTGGAACTATACAACTCGGGACTTTTAGTGCTACCGAACGATTAGAATTAATCCATTCATCGCCAACCATAGTTATTTCAGTTGGTGCGGGATAGTGCTTCCAATTCTTTGGCAAATCAGTAACTGTTAATTCCTCAATCGAATCATCTGGGATTTCAATTTGTACTAGCTTGTAATTATCTAATTGCGGAGTGGTTATATTAGCAAGTACTTCGAGCAAGGCAATCTCAATACTTCCGCCAGTGTAGATAACTGGTTTGCCTTTGCTGTTCCATCTGCCGCCATACATTGCAGCACCTGTACCGGTTAGGTCACTCGAATGTTTGATATTTGCTATTCGGTAAACAATCATATTAGCTGAAAATTCCGTGTTCGATACGGCCGAGCAAATCTCGAACTTTCGATATCCCTTCGGGTAAGCCAATCAAGCTAATAGGGGACATGCCACCCAATGCAATATTTGGTAGCTTGAGCCAATTGAATAGCTTATCCTTATTTCCGAAAACTTCAATTCCGTATAAGAATAGAGAAGTTACTTCCATTATCTTTATCGAGGAGTTTCTATCTAGGTTCTTATCGCTTTTCAACCAGCGGTAGATCGTAGGTTCAGATATATTAAGCATTTCTGAAGTAACCTCTAAAGAAAGGTTGAAATACTTTCTGAAATTACTAATAACGTGTGAGTTAACCCCTTTGTCAGCAGCGGTTATAAAGTCGAAGTTGCTTTCAATTGTACTATTGACGTACTTGCTACCGAGTATAGACTTTAAGTCCTTATAGTTCATTCCACTCATAATTATTTACTATCATTTAATAAATTATATTATCATTAGAACGAAAATAATGATTATTTGTTTCATTTGCAAGGGATAAAAAAGCAATGCTGGTGGATTTCCTAAACCGCTTCTATCCAACTAATCTCTATCTGATCACCAACCCCATAGTCAGTGACTGGATGAATATAGATAGTCTTACTTAGTAGATTGCGTAAGCACTGAGCTACATCGTCTGCTGAGAGTGGACTCTTATCAGAAATAGTTCGAACCTTGCCCTCATCTAAATCTAAGAATATAGAGCAAACGAATAATTCTTTGCTCAAATCCAGAGCATCAACTTCTAGCTTAATAGTCTGGTATTCGATATAGGGTTGCTCAGTGAATTCGTGAAGTACAGACGGTTCAGTGAATGGTTTTTCTAGTTCTTCGAATATTTTACCATCTCTATTGGGAGATTGCAGCCCGTACATCTGCAAATTGGCATCGGTTATATTCGAGACAATTTCAGATATTGCAACCAAATCATAGCCAAGTATATATTCATTTATTGTGTTGGTATAGTGTGAATTGAAGCTATACTCTTCGTCCTCATCGAAAGCGAAATAGTCGGTGAATAGCTTGTGTGCATCCGCTAACTCAGACAAATCATCAGGGAAAACATCATTTGTAATTTCTTTGAAAGCTACGTCAAATGTGTAACCCGTTAGTGATTTCGCTACTGTCTCGAATAATAAGCAATATCCACCAGAATAAGTCAAATAACTCATCAAGGCTTTTTCGGTTGCTTTCTCATCGCCTTTGGTAGCGATGTTGAATATATCTTCTATTTCAGAATAGTTAGCTAATTCGTTGGTGTTTAGCTGCTCTTCTTCTATGTTTATTGCATCTAAGTAGTGATTAACAAAATCTCGAGCATCATCTATATCATCATACTTCTCTTTAACATCCAAGAAGAAATCTAGGTTATTCCAAATTAGGATAAATCTATTAGCACATTCATTTATGCTATTAGATAGTGATTCCAAATACTTCAACTCACTTTTGTTTTTTCGCCACAAATGTGCTTGGTATTCGTTCCTAAGGTCTATTCTTCTAAGCGATTGCTGTTTGTCTAATTTTTGGAGATTCATATTTCTGTTACTGCTAGTTTGGAATTATACTAACATAAAAAAATTCCCAATTCTAATTTGAGATTATTTTGATTTATTTTCGGATTGGAGTTTATCTATATCTTTTCTTATTGATTCTATTTCATAATCAACATCTTTTATTAATTGTCTATATGCTTCAATTTCATTTAACCAATACTTTTTCTTTGCGTCACTATTATCTAAAGTATTTACTTTGCAATCCTTAAAGTAGATATCTATATTTGAAATCGAATTTCTAAATTTATCTATTAATAATTCAAAAGAATAGTAAGGACTGTTAGTTCTTGCGTTGTAGAGATATAAATTTTTTGAATCAAAACCATTGTAATTAGTATATTTAATAAATTCATTATTAAAATATAAACAATAGTCCTCTGTAATGCCATCAGAAGACCAATTACTAACTTGTGTTTTTTCAGCAATTTTTTTACCATAAACTATGATTGTATCTCCAATAGAAATTGGATATTCTGTTTTCATCTCTCTTTCGCATTCTATTTCATCCTCAATTCTAATTAGCCTTTGTATCTCTTTGCCTAAGCTAGTTTCTATCCCATTTAGAAATAACACGTTAGAGTTAATGATGCTTGAAAAATTAATATCTAAGAATCGAAATATTTCATTTTTAATAATAATAGTAGTTGAGATAAAATATTTACTATTTTTAATAACTTTGATATAATCATCAGCGTCTTCTCTCCAAATTATATAATTACTATTACCGCTTGGTCTATGAGTGGTGTCTTCAGATTTGCTCCAATATGAGTCATCTGAATATATTATTATATCGTCTATTCCATTGTTGCATAAGCTATCTATTATTATACTTTCAATATTTTTATAATTTGCTAATGGTAAATACAATTTGAATTCTGGACTATTAAATTTTTGATCTTCCTCAAGAATTTTATGAATAAATTCATTGATTCTTTCTTTATAATCGACATATTCCTCTAATTCATCATTTAATTTTTTAATTGTAACAACATCTTTATTCAAATAAAAATCATATCCTTCCACATAATTATAAATACTTTTTTTCAAAAGAATATATATAGGGTAATATAGTGTTTTAGATAACTTTTCATAATATACCGAGGAAAAATCGAGATTACATGGAGCAGTAAACTCTATTTTTTTATCTCTTTTTCTTAAGACAATATCTAATTTACAATCTGAATTACCCATATATTCTATAGTTTGTAAAGGAGTCGCACCAAACAAGGTTCTCTGATGCGAATTAATCACTTTGAATAAGTCATAATATTGTATAACTTTAAGCATATCTTCAGGGCCGGAAATAGATGTAACCCGACTAATAATATCAACTCTGTCCAGTTCTTTTACTCCATACTTATTCGTATCCTTAACGAATAATTTTGCCCACAAAATATAGTTAGAGTAGAGAGTCTGACTAGTGCTATTATCTATTTTCTTTACGTGGACTATGTAGTCCATATCTACTGATTCTAAGCTGTCGATGAATTGTTGGACTAGAGCAGTGTTTTCATTGGGTGAAGTGAATAATGTATCGTTATTTATACTAGCATAAGCTACCCCTGAGGAGAGGAGTAGTAGAGTGATAATGCCATATATTAGTTTTGTTTTCATATTCTTATGTTATAATCGAAGTTAAGGTTACCCCTTCACTAATTTCAAGTAATGAACTTGCAAATCATTTATTTTTATAGCAACAAAATAGTGTCCACTAGGTAATGTTGCTTCTGGTAGCCAAGTCGCTTCGTATTTTTCTGATGTCAAATATCTTTCTTCTAATTTGGCAACTTGTCTTCCTTCTATATCATAGACAAACAAACCTACGTTGGAGTTACTAAATACACCATATTTTATAGTCACTTTATCTGTGAAAGGGTTAGGGCTAGCACTATATATTATCCCTTTGTTTATGTGTAGATCGTTGATACCAGTTGTTGTACCTTCGCCATCTATTGCTATATCCCACGTTCCTTCCATCACTCCATCAGCTGATTCTTTGAGCGGAATTATACGATGGCTTGCATCATATTGCCCACTATTTAGTGAGGCCGCTGCATCTTCGGCTATGCTAGTATCACCCTCAAAATATAACTGAGTAGTAAGTGTAGGGAAATTAGGTGGAGTTATCTTGAAATGTATGTGTGAGGGTCTGTACTTACTACCGTTCAGATATTTACCTGGTAGAATAGTCTCAAACATATAGAATCCTTGTTCATTTGCTGTTACTTTTCCTCGGAGATTGTAGCCAACATTATCATATTCTCCAGCATCATTTGCATGCCATACATCGACTATTGTTCCACTAAGTATTTCAGTACAATCTAGATTAGTCACTCTTCCGCTTATCCGTATTCGCTGACCCGTTTCACCTGTTTTAGCTATAATACCATCAGTTATTAATGGAGGGTTTTCTGTATAGAATGGACCTACTCCATAATAATCAAGTGTGGTGATATTACATTCTAAATTCGGAGTTTCTGGTTCTTTTGCAATTGACCTGTTACTATTTGTTAGTGTTCCAAAGGCTATCCCAGCTAATGTAGTATTCTTTAAAAATTGTCTTCTTGAGTTATCTGTCATGTGATTATTTCCTTTAACTAATATTAGATTAGAATTAAATTAAGTAAAATATATGAATTAACAAGTCGAGAGTTATTTATTGGCATCTAAATTGAATAGATAAATTGTATTAAGAATTGAGATACTATGTAGAAAGTAATTACAAGATCGGAAAATGTTACTAAAAAACACCAATGGTAACAAAAAAGTAACATTCCTTTGTGTTGATTTTAATATTTCATATATTTACTTTCTGTTTCAAAGGATAAATTCATTTAAATTTTTGTATATTTAATCTGAACATTAGTTTTTCTAATAGGTCTGTTAATTATGGCTCAAAACTATCTGATAATCGAGGATCACTTAATGCTGTCTAGTCTTATAGAAAGACAGTTAGAAAGCATCGTAGATATAGGTACAATTTATAGAGTAAAAAATGGTAATGAGGCACTAAAATGCTTCAAAGCAAATTACATTGATTTCGTTTTACTCGATTTACTCCTGCCTGATATGGAAGGAATGCACCTAATTCCAAAGTTCAAAGAGATTAATAGCAATGTAAAGATAATTGTCATCTCAGCAGAGTCTGATGTTATAAAAATCAAAAATGTGGCTAAGCTAGGAATAGATGCTTACGTTTCTAAGATGAACAATGATCAACAGATACTAAAGGCAATCAAGTCCGTAAAAAATAATAAACGATTTATATCTGATGATATACTAGAATTGCTTTTTAATGATGACCATGTCGAAGTTATCCCTACTACTATCCCCAAATTTCTGACAAAACGCGAAGTAGAGATACTAGAATATATAGCAGAAGAAATGACTAGTAAACAGATAGCTGATTTGTTACTCATCAGCAGACATACAGTAAAAACTCATAAACGCCGAATGATGCAAAAAATGAAGGTCACAAATACTGCGGGTCTCATCAAAGTTGCCTATGATAAGCAACTTTTGAAGTCAAAATAATTAGATCAATTTTAATAAATTAACGAACATCATTTGTTTGTGTTATTTATTAAAATCTGATAATAAATTTCACCAGCCTACTAAATTATTGTTTTTATTGAGTTCAATAATACATATCCAGTCCTTCGTAACCTCATAGTAAATAATAAAATAGAACGAATTAAAATATTTTAATTAATTTTGCCTATTCTATTCTGT
>JBLWYD010000020.1:0-57640 GCA_048267165.1 Bacteroidota bacterium | reverse complement strand
TCTTTTGCGAGGTAAGAAATCTTTTTCTTCACCGCTTAGAACGAATCTATTGTAATACTTCAAGAAACTTCTTCTATCAGTACCATTGGCTTCATGAAAGTCTTTTACATATTTATGTACTGGATGAGTCTTGTTCTTTACCTGCAAATACTCATCAATTAAAAATCTATACTTCTGTATATAGTTACGCTGGAGCGTTAAATCTTCGCTATGGTTTCTCATAAATAACAAAATTAATTAATTATTGAATTCTGTCATCGAATTATCTGACTTTTACAACTCTGAACGCAGTGAAGAGTCCAAAGACACTTCGGTCGGTTCTCTCCCTCAGTGTGACGGGAAACATGTCACTCTGAGTGTAACTAAGAGTCTAGGAAATTATTCTGAATCACAGATTTGATGTAGTTAAACCTTAGAGGCGTATTGCGGAGCTATGGCAAAAAAAAGAGCTACCCATAGTGGATAGCTCTCATAGAACAACTTTAGTACAAGTTTATTCTTATTTTTTAGCCTTATCTTTGCAGCAGTTCTCTTCAGTGCCACATTCCTTAGAAGCGACTTTCTTATTAGTTGTGCTACATTCTTTATCGCCTACTTTACCAGTAGTAGAACACTCCTTGTCTGAAGTAGAGCATTTCTTAGTAGAAACTTCAGCAACATCATAACCTAATTTTGTTACTTTAGTTTTTAGTTCAGACGCTGTAATAACTTCAGGATCGTAGTCAAAGCTTACAGTTTTAGTCTCTACGTCAACGCTAGTAGTGTTTATACCATCTACATCTTTCATTTTTGATACTATCTTGTTTTTGCAACCATCACAAGTGATTGATGCAGTGAAAGACGTTTTTGCTGATTTTGCTTCTGTTTGATTTGGAAGCAAAAAGAATACTGTTAGAGCGATTGCTGTTAGAATAAACGGCACTAATACTTTCTTCATACTTATCTCCTAATTTAATTAATTATTATTTTTTACAACTTAATACTTTTCTTTCAATATTTCAATAGCTTTTTTAATCTTTGGGTCATTAGGATAATTGTCCTTGTCCCTAATAGTTATATCGGGTATGATTGATTTATATTTTACTTGTTGGTCACTTTCGAATGACATTGGGTAAATATCGAACGAAATATTATACATTGCTGGCAATTTGACCTCTTGCATCATATCATACGAGCCGGCTGTTGTCTCACCAATTATCTTTCCTATTCCATAGTGTTTTACTATTTTCAGTATGGTCTCCGATTTGCCTACACTCGTTTCATTCGTTATAAATACTACATTTCTAGTAAAATTAGATTTTTTTGCTTTCACATAACCGTTGATAGTTCGTTTAGTCGGTTCTTTGCATGGGCTAATATATGATTTCAAGCCCCAATCAAATGAGGGTACGCTTTCACCCATAAAGAACCCAAGAAAGTGTTCCGAAAGCAATGCATCTCCTCGCAAATCTATTATTATCCCCTTCGCTTTGGTGAAATTACCCATCATTTCACTCATCTCAAAATCGTTCAACCTAGTTCCATCTATGTAGATAGTATTACTGTCTATCCACTCCAAAGTATATGGGCGAGCAATTACTACTTCTCTATTAGTCAGATTCCTAGTGATTGGTATTACTAGTTCTTCACCGTTTCTATTTAGTTTTATATTCTCTTCAGATTTGAAATCCCCAGTCGATAACTCGTAGAACGCTTTCTTTTGCTTCCATATTGTCGAATTACCAGGGTATTGCTCCAATTTATTAGCCACAAAATCGTGAACATTTTTATCACTTATAGATATTAGCTTATCGCCTTTCTCAATTTGTTGATCGAACGAACTAATTACAATCGCTTCACCATTCTCAAAATCGACTAAAAAGGGTAAAGTGTAATCACTTGATTGTGATGATAACCAAGCCTCGGAACGTATATTGTTTGTCACTTTCATTATACTATTAAGCACTTCTACATATTCATCTGCGCTTTTTGTTTCTGTAATTCTAGAGATGTTGCCAGTGAAAAGTTTATCCCACTGATCATTAGTATAACTTACATTAGAATAGAATCGCAAGTAGTTCCACATCTCTATAAACACAGCGATTTTGGTTATTCTATCATTCGGATTCATAGTTATTCTTGTTTCTGGCTTCAACTCTGATTTTGGCAAAGTAGAATAACCATCGTCATAGACTGTAAGCGGTAGTGAAAGCCACATTACATCATCAACTTTGCTCGTGCATATCTCTTCTGGTTTTGGCAAAGGGATATATAATGATTCGTCAGTTGAAACTAATAATGAGTTGCCGTCCAGTGATTTTGCACTTTTATCAATAGAAAACTCATAACCCGACTTTAATATCGACTCAGGGATTCTCCAATATTCTATATTATTGGGTTGCCATTTCATATCAAACGAATTATTCTTAGGACTATATTCCAAATCCTTTCCTTTGCCTTTCGCAGTCATTTTCACATTGTCGAACCAGCCTCTCCCCTCTCCGAAAAAGACTAACCCTGTTCTTATCTGTTGAGCATCTTTGGGTATATCTATATCCATACTATATTCCTTCCATTTATCGGAAGTAATAGCTTCTGGAATTTTTATATTCAGAGGTTCTTTTGATGGATCTTCGAAATCAACTCGAAACCAAAGCTCCGCATGGGCATCATTACCATAAGGTATAACCTTAGCCATTGCTGAGTATTTTATCTTCTTGCCAGTTAACTGCTTAGCATTAATTATCTGGTAAGTAGCGGCTTCACGTGGCATTCTCGAATCATAAACATTTAAACGTTTAGTGCCTACATTCAGATCACCCTTCTTATGGTATATATTATTAGTTATTTTGGCTACAGCAACTCTGTCAATAGCATTTTTCGGCTTATTGACTTTATGTTTTTTTGCACTTGCCTCATCTTTGTATAATCCAGCCGTTGGGGCAATTCTCGTAATCCGTTTATGGATAGTCGAGAATACATCTGAGCTGTTTGATAGCTCTTTAACACTATGGTAAAGGTAAGTCTCCAAATCAAGTTTTTCTATTTCGTCCGAAGGGTGGAAGAACTTCGTATCACCATAAGCCTTTGCAAAACCCAGATAGCTCTTTGCTGTTTTAGCATCTGTTGAACCTGCAATCAAGATGTCCTGCACTTGGTCAATGACTTCTACGCTAATTCCATCTATCCATGCCTTACCACTACCTTGTAAGAAAAGACCAATATTTATCGAAAAGGCATCATCCGAAATAATATGCTCAATAGTGTAACGCTCCCAAGTATTAAATACAATGTGGTCGTTCTCGTTAGTATTGATAAATGGATACTGATTATCGAATGTACGCTCTGATATATAGAATCCAGCATGTCCTTTCCCTTCGATCTCAGCACGTATATGGGCTGTAAATCTGACTTTTTTGCCAATATACTGGCTGGCGTCAAAGCTCTGAACTGCAGTGCCACTTACGTTCTCCGTACCTGTCGAATCCATAGGTCTTGCCAAACTCATACAGTACTTACCATCGAATGGTTTAGTAACAGTGGCTTCTGCGTAATACCCTTTTCCTTTGGCTTCTTCTGAAAGCGTCCATCTAGATGGCATTGCACCTACTACGGAATTTTCGAAACTAAGATTATAGGGTTGGTACGCAGGCGCTGCTTCGAATTGTGAGTAAGCAACTGTGCAAAATGATAAAAAGAGTAGTAAATATTTCATGTTTTTTAGAATTTGTATATTGTATAACTATAAAGACACCCGAACACGTAAAACGTCTCAAATGATTGAAAGTTTATGCAAATTTAACGATTATTTGAGGAATTAGCTTTGCAATTGAGATAATCATCTGTTCTAATTCATCTATTTATGTGAGTATTAAAGTCAGAAATGATGCTTAATTGAAAATTTCTCTTCAAAATGCTGTAATATATTTTGTAAAAATGTGGGTCAATGATAAATTGCTAACTAAAAATAATAGTAGATTAGTAAATGAAGAAAATATTTGTTGCGTTGTCATTTTTATTACCGCTTGTAGTGTATGTTTTTACTCTTGCCCCAGATGTGTATTTCACCGATAGTGGGGAACTAGCTTCTGTGGCTACAAGTTTAGGAATTGCTCACCCTACGGGTTATCCCCTATTCACTTTAGTCGGCTACCTTTGGGCTAATATACTGCCCTGGTCTCCAATATATAATCTGAATCTGATGGCTGCTTTTGCGACTGCTGCATCATCTATGTTCCTATTTTTAAGTCTAAATATGCTATTTGACAAGTTCGGATTTACTACTAAAGTTGTTAGAAAAACTAGTGAATTGAACAATCTACTTTTAGCTTTATTTTTGTCTTTAGGTTATTCGTTTGCCCTAACTACTTGGCAGCAAGCCACGTCCGTCGAGGTTTATTCTCTTCAACTATTACTAATAAATACATTCATCTTTGTTATAATTAAGGCCTATTATAGTGAGCATAAATCAGACGTATTTCTAATATTATCTGGCTTCGTACTAGGGCTTGGGTTTGCTAATCACCTAACATCGTTCATGCTTATACCAGCGGGACTAATTATATTCTTTGCTAAAACGAAAAAGATGAACACCAAAAGTCGATACAGGTTATTAACTTATGTGGTTGGTGCAACGCTTCTCGGAGTACTGCTATACTTGTATTTACCTATACGCTCGTCGCAATCACCTATATTCAATTGGGGTGAGGTTCACCGTAGTTTCGATAAGTTCATGTACCACGTTACGGGTGCACAGTATCAGGTATGGATGTTCAGTGATTCGGCAGCGTCTAAAGAAAACTTCAAACTTTTCTTCGAATTAATTCCTTCGCAAATAACTTGGATTGGGGTTCTATTTTCTTTTTATGGATTATATGTAGTTTACAGAGGTAGTAAAACTATATTCTGGGCACTAATATCCACCGCTATACTATGCGTACTGTATTCTATGAATTATTCGATTCATGATATAGATTCGTACTTTGTAACGGCTTATGTAGTACTGTTTATAATAGTCGGATTAGCAGCAAAGCAGCTTATGAATTATCAAGGTAACTTAGTATATCTTTTCGCTTTTATACCTATTTTCAATCTATATTCGCACTACGAGACTAATGATTTATCAGAAGATAGGACAGTAAGTGAGTATTACCGATTAATTACCGAATCGGCTGAACCTAACGCTATTATAATTTCAGCACAATGGGACTTTTGGGTATCGGCTTTCTGGTACAAAGACAAAATAGAAGGCAAGAGACAAGATATAACTCTAATAGAAAAAGAACTATTGCGAAGAACATGGTACGTTAATTCGTTAGCGAATTGGTATCCAAATATACAAAAACAATGTAATACAGAAATAGAGCTCTATCAAGAACAATTGGAGAAATTTGAATCTGATTTGCCTTATGATGCTAGATTGATACAATCTAGGTTTACCATTATGATAAATACGATGATTGATAAAAATTATGGCAAAAAACCAATATATTTGACTTTCGATATACTACAAACAGACCCTGATATAGCTAAGGGCTACGTAAAAGTACCTGAAGGTTTTTTAGTTCGATTGAGTAAAGCTGAAGATAATATAAGATTAGACTACACGAAATTCAATTTAGACTTACTTGCAAAATCTACAAAAGACAAGAACGACCAACTACACGAGATGTCTAGAAATATAGCTTTACTTAATTTGAAAGCTGCTTTGAACTACTCAGAGTACAAAGGTGATAATGTCAATAAAAACATATTATTACAAAAAATAAATAATTTCAATCAAAATCAATAATATCTTCGTTATTTATGTTACTTTTTGTAAGTTAGATTGTTATTATTATAACATCAAACTAAAAAATATAAAAAAATATGAAAACTATATACAAACTATTATTGTTGATGCTATTAAGTAGCTCAGTTTTATTCAACTCATGCGCAGAAGATGACCCTATCATCAACCCTGAAGATGGTGATTTGGTAACAGAGTTCGGATTGGAAACATTACCCGAAATCCCTTACCCTGTGGACAATCAATATAATCCTGACAGAATAGAGCTAGGAAGACTATTGTTCTATGACCCAATATTATCTGGTGAGAATGCTTCTACTTGTGGTACTTGTCATCACCCCGGATTAGGTTTTGGAGATGGACGAAAATTACCTGCTGGAGTTAGTAACTCACTTCATATAGGACCAAAACGTGAATTAGGTATATCAAAACAATCACTATTACCAATTGGTGATGTACCCAGAAATTCTCCCACTGTATTTAATACAGCTTTTAACCTAGATTCTACTGGCAAATTAACTCCATTTGGGGTTATGTTCTGGGATGGAAGAGCTAGAGGGCTTGAAGCTCAGGCAGTAAAGCCGCCGACTTCAAGAGAGGAAATGAAAGGCGATATATATTCACCAAATAACGTCTTAACTTTCCTTTGTGCTAAGATGGACGCAATTCCAGAATATATAAAGTTATTCAAAAAAGCTTTCCCAAAAGAAGCCAAAGAATTTGAGGATAAAGGTGACCCATTTGTGATTTCAAGAAATATGTTAGGTAAAGCATTGGCAGCTTTCCAACGTGAGCTTGTAACTAGAAATACGGCTTATGATAGATTCGTACTGGGTGATAAAAATGCACTTTCTGATAATCAAAAGAAAGGACTTCGATTATTCTTCACAAAAGCAAAATGTAACACCTGTCATAGCGGTCCGAATTTCTCTGACTATAAATTTGTAGTTCAGGGAGTTCCGCAAATAGGCCCTGGTAAAAAGCTACAAGCTGGAGAAGATTTTGGTAGAGAAGAATTCACAGAGCAAGTTTCTGGTAGATTTGCATTCAGAACTCCGACTTTGAGAAACGTATCTCTTACTGCACCTTATATGCACGATGGTGTATTAGAAACTTTAGAGGACGTAGTTCAGTTCTATAATAATGCTTCACAACCTAGACATCCAAGAGTGACTGATGATATGCTTCACCCTACTTTAAGAGAGCCATTGGGTTTGACAAAAGACGAAGTAAATCAGCTTGTTGATTTTATGATGGCATTAGAAGATAATGGTTCATTACTAGACCCTAAATTAATGGAAGTACCGACTACAGTACCTTCGGGTATGCTACCTTTAAATGGTGCGGTTTTAACTAAATAATTTGTTTTTCTTAAGCACCATATCACTAGGTATGGTGCTTTTTTTTGATCTAAAATTCCAATCTCTACTTTGTTTAATTACAAAAAATGCTAAATTGATAATCTCTAATATATTTTAAACTAGATTATTAATCCAATTGAATCGAATATTACTATATACACTCTCATTCTTATTCCTATTTAGCTCTAGTTTGGCAGCAGATGAAAGCAAGCAAGGGGTGATAGATATTCTCAGCAATGATTTTAAAAGTGCTTTCGGTGATTTAGGTTTTATCTACAGAGATATTTCTAATTTTGATACTTACACAGCAATGAAATTAGGAGTAATAGGCATAGGAACAGCGGCATTAATCCCAGTTGACGAGCCACTACATAACTATATAGAAAATAATAAAGTTGAAGAATCAGCCGAAGAAGAGTTTCTAGAAGTAGTAGATAATTTTGGAACAATACCAGTAGCAGATGGTCTGGCAGTTGGTACTTATCTTGTTGGACTTACTATTGGTGATGAGTATATAAGAACAACAGGCCGCCTAATGGTTGAAACACTAATTCTTTCTGGGTTTATCACAATTAGTTCACGAGTTATTATTGGTCGATCTAGACCATATAATGAAAATGGCAATGGTACCTTTACTCCATTTACTTTCGATTTTCTATATCATTCATTTCCCTCGGGTCATATAACAATCAGCTTTGCTTTAGCCACTATACTTTCGAACAGAATAGATACGTGGTGGGCAACTACTGGTTTGTACACTCTAGCAGCACTCAATACCGCTAGTCGTTTATATTTCTCGGAGCATTGGGCTTCAGATACATTCGTCAGTGCTTCAATTGGTGTACTTAGTGCTATGGCAGTCATCAAGGCCTACGAGAATAGTATAGAAAAGAAAGAGTCTGAAGACAAGAAGTATGATATCGGTATCTCTCCCTTGGGCATTCAGTTTCAGTATAGATTCTAGTAAAAAAAAAGAGCAGTTATTTCTAACTGCTCTCACCCATAAGTAAAAAATTAAGTTGGGGCTTTCTTACTTATGATTAAATGAATTTAGCATCCATATTGTCTTTTCTTGGAATGTGATTAAGGCTGTCATCATATCCGATGTATTATCATCATTTGCTTCATCAGCACTTTCGATTATATCTCTCTCCTTTTCAATCAACACTAATAAATCTGCTACCGTTTTGCTTACAGTTTCATTACTTGTTGAGACATTTTTATGCTCTTTTATATCCGAATTAGCCAAATAATCGCTAAAAGTATGCAAAGGAGTTGCTTCAAGTGTAACTATTCGCTCTGCAATTTCGTCTATTGATAGTTGAGCTGCATTATAAAGCTCTTCGAATTTTACGTGTAGAGTAAAGAAATCATTACCTTTTATGTTCCAATGAAATCCACGAATATTTTGATAATGCAATTGATAATTTGCAAGTAATTTGTTCAGTTTTTCAGTAACTACTTTTATCTTTTTAGTATCTAGCCCAGTTGAGTTTTTCATTAAATCACCTTTGTTTTAAAATGTAACATGTAATCTTATAATTATTAACGTTCAGAAGTACCTCTTATTTCATAGCTTAATTATAATTTTATCAAATCGAAGTTTATAGGTAACTTGAAAGTTTTGAATGCGTAATATTGAAATTGTTTTTTAATTTTTTCTCTGGTAAAGCTTATTTTAAATCTGCTACTCGTTTTTATTAATATATTTAAATCAATCCCCGATAGTGGTACATTATTTGTAGTCAAATAGTACCCCTTTATAGCGGCAGTATGACAAATAAGATTTTCAAACATATACTCCTAGTACTTATGCTTTTCGTCCTTTTGGGTCCGAAAACACAAAGTAGTACGCCGAATTCTAATATTGGACAGAATACAATGCAAGGTAATAACCCCTTATCTGTATTCTCTGCGTTGATGCCACTTAGTTTGTATATGTACTATTTCCAACCGGATTATGAAAATCTAGAGATAAACGAAAGTCTATTCAAAGATGATACAGTTGCTGCTTACAAAAGCCCATTCTTTGATTACAATGGTTATTACAGACAGAAATATGGTCAGAATAATTTCGGGATAGATGATTCTCTAAGGGGTTATAGCTATTCTAGCGAGATAGATTCGGCTAGTAATACGGTCAAAGCAACTGAAAAAATTGATGATATAGAGTTAAGTTCGGGGATAGATATGTCAATAGATGACTATCTGAACTACCGAAAGAAAGTGATAACAGAGCAAGTTTGGGATTCACTACTAACTAGATACGATATTAAAAAAGCTATGTCAAGCCGTGATTTGGCTAGATTGATGGCTGATGCTACGGGTATATCTATCCCTATTCCTCCTAACCCACTTATGGGTATATTCGGTAAGCCACAAATCAACATTAATGTAAACGGTGAAGTAAACCTTCGATTAGGTTGGAGATGGGATTCACAAAACCTTGGAACTGTATCTGCATTCGGTCAAACACAGTCCACACCTATTTTCTCGCAAGATATTAGGGTAAACGTAAGTGGTGGTATAGGTGATAAGCTAAAGCTAAGTACGGATTGGAATACTAGTCGTAATAATTTCGGTAATGACAATCAATTCAAAGTAGGATACGAGGGCTACGAGGACGATATAGTCAAGTTGGTAGAATTCGGTAATGTTAATTTACCGCTTAACTCTCAGCTAATAAATGGTGGTCAGACACTATTTGGTGTTCGCTCTGATTATCAATTTGGCCCACTATATTTGAAAACTATTTTCGCTCAGAGAAGAGGCGAGAAGAAGTTCGTAGATGTGAACGGAGGATCAAATAAAACACCATTCCAAGTACGTCCACCCGATTTTGCACGTAATCACTTCTTCTTGGATAATGATTACAAAGCTGTTTACAAAGACTATTGGTCTTCGCCGAAGCCAATAATACCCCAATCCGCGAACTTAGGAAGGGTAAAAGATATTGAAGTTTGGGAGTCTACTAATACTGTAACTAGTCCCCAAGTTTCAGAAGTAATAGCTTATGCAAATATTAAACCTGAACCTGACCCCTTGAATTTTATAAAGAATCCCGCAATTAATAATCCCAATGTACCTATACTAACAGGTATAGTTGAGAGGGGTAGATTTGAGAAGTTAGATACTAATCAATATGAAGTAGATAGAAACTTAGGTACACTAACTATAAAGAACCTAAGAGAAGATAGAAAATATGCCGTAGCATACATAACAGAGGGAATTACCCCTTCTCCTAATGATGATCTTTACCATGGTGCTTTCAGCAATTCAGTAGGTACTAAAGATACATTGATACTTAAATTAGTTTCAGTTCCGAATATGCAACCTGGCTTTGATACATTATGGTCACGTCAGATGAAAAATATTTATTCAATCGGCAACACTAATGTTAACCTAGATGAAACTACTATCAACTTATGGTATATAAATCAAGACAATGATTCATCAGATGTATTGCCAAATGCACCAGACAAACTTGTAACTATACTTGGAGTAGATAGAACAAATACTTCGGGATTAGCTCAACCAGATGGTGAATTTGATAAAACAGCTGGCTCTCCATTCTTCAACCAAAGAACTGGTGAAATTACTTTCCCATCAGTAGAACCATTCAGAGATGGATTAATAGATTATTTTGAAAAACAAGGTTCACCAGCATTGGCAGACCAGTATATATTTGCTGATATATATGATACAGTGCGTGTGGTAGCCGAGCGTAATACAGCTAGGAACAGATTCATCATAGCAGGTGAGGTGACTGGTAGAGCCGCAGGTAAAATTTCACTAGGTGCATTTAACTTAGCACCAGGTAGTGTTAGAGTTTTCCTTGATGGTCGTCAGTTAAGGGAGTTCCAAGACTATGTAGTAGATTATTTCTCTGGTACTTTAACTCTTCGTAATCCATCAGCTTCGGCACCAGGTGCAAATCTGAAAGTTGAATATGAACAACAAGACGTATTCCAAATAGCCACGAAAACACTCGCCGGTATCCGAGGGGATTATTTACTCTACGAAGGTCGCCGTGCTACTGCTACACTTGGTTTCACGTTTATGCACTATAACCTAGCTGCTATTAACGACCGTGTGCAATTAGGTAACGAGCCAATAGCAAATTCAATATTCGGGTTGGACGGTAGATTAGAATGGGATACTCCTTGGCTAACTAAAGCATTAGACTTTTTGCCATTTTATGAAACGAAAGCAGCATCAAGTATGTCAGTTGGTGGCGAGATGGCAATAATATTCCCTACTCCAAATAAGAAGGAATCAACAGCAGCATCTGATAATGGTGAAGCGGCAGTTGACCTAGATAATTTCGAGGGTGGCGAGCGTTCTATTAGTTTAGGGCTTAATCCATCGCAATGGCAGTTCTCTTCAGCTCCTTTGGATAGCTCGATAGCTCAGACTGGGCCAGATAGAAACCTTTTCCGTGGTAGATTATCTTGGTTCAAATACTTTATTCCTCGTATTCCTGTAAGAGAAGTTTATCCAGATCAACAAACAACTGTTGGTAATAATAACTTAAGCCCATTGGAATTATTCTACAATCCTGAGTTCCGTGGTATTTATAACAGAAATGCTGAATACTTAGATTCATTGAACCCTGAGTACAATCCAGCAGATAGATTCTTAGACAAGAATAGTAACCGAGATAGAGTTTGGGGTGGTATGCAAAGATTGCTGTCATCATTCAACACTAATTTTGACACAGAGAATATAGAATATTTAGAGATAATGCTTCGTATAGACAATAGAGGCGACAACTCTACAGAGATGTATATAGATTTGGGTCAGATAAGTGAAGATATAATAGCGAACAATTCACTTAATACGGAAGATGGTATTACCGAAGCAAACCCATTACCTAATAATCGAATAGATGAAGGTGAGGATGTGGGTATAGATGCTATAAATGATGCACAGGAAAAGGAAGAATATCCTTTCCCACTTAACCAAGAAGCGGACCCTGCGAGAGATAATTATAACTTTAATTTCGGACAGAATAACGAAGACCAAACAGTTGATGACTTCTTAAATTATAATAATTTTGAAGGTAACGCAACTCAATCAGAATTAGGTCAATTCCCAGATAATGAGATACTAAATGATAATAATGGTCAGACTATTACACTTGACAATAGTTATTTTAGATACAAAATAGACGTTACAAATTTAGACCCGAACACAAATCCGCAAATAGTCGGTGGTAATCAGGCAGCTGGTTGGTACCAGTACCGTTTACCAATCAGAAGACCAACGAGTAGAGTCGGCAATCCACTATTCTCTAATGTACAATATATTAGAGTATCTTTTAAAGGTGGACCAGCTTATGTACAGATAGCCGATTGGAAATTAGTAGGTTCGCAATGGCAACGTATTAGTAATTTCCTCGATGTACCAGCTAATGATTCTGTTATGTCTTTAGCATTCGTGAATAGATTCGAAAACAAAGGTGCACCTGACTTCTATACTATGCCTCCGGGCGTTAGGCCTCCTAGACAATTGAACAGCCCTAATAACGAAGATTTGGAGCTAAATGAGCAATCGCTTGCACTAAGAGTAGATAATCTTAACTACGGCGAAGAGCGAATGGCTACTCGTGTATTCAGAGCTTTAGATTTGTTCTACTACAAGAAACTGAAATTCTTCTTTCACGGTGATGGATCAATGCCTGGGCAAATACTACCAGGTGTTACCCCCAAAGGATATGCGTTTATAAGATTCGGTACCGATTCGGCTAACTACTATGAATACAGAAAGCCAATACAAAGGGGCTGGACAGATGTACAGATCAATCTAGAAGACCTAACTGCCATTAAGCAAGTTAGAGACTCTATTTTCAAAAGAGAAAGACAAGAATTCCCTGTACCGGGTGACCCCATAGCAGTATTTGCTATCAAAGGTAACCCAGTGCTTACACGTGTTTCATTCATAGGACTTGGTATAGCAAATCCCGAAGAACGATACCCCAACGAATTGACAACCACCGTTTGGTACGATGAGCTTAGGTTGACTTCGCCCGAATCAAGTAGTGATATAGCTGCCATAGCAAGTGCCTCGGTTAAATTAGCTGATTTAGGTACCATTGACGCTTCATTCAAAACACAAGAACCAAACTTCCACAGATTAGAAGAACGGTTCGGTAATCGTATGCAAACGAGTGAATTCACGGTTTCTATGCAAGGGCAGTTGAACAAGTTTATGCCAAAAAGTTTTAGTGGCATGAACCTTCCTATCAACTATAGTCACTCCGAGAGAGTAGAAACGCCAGAGTTCCAAGCTAATAATGATGTTAACCTAGATGTTGCTGCTAATATAGCCAAAGAGCGAGCAATCGACAATGGGTCAACAGAACAAGAGGCGCAGGATATAGCTGACAATATCGTAAAACGTTCTCAGACTCTAGTAGTAAGGGATAACTGGGGTATGAATGGGGTTAAACTCGGTTTACCCGTCAGTCACTGGACTGTTAATGAAACAATTAATAAGCTAGTATTTGGGTATAACTATACTCAAGAATACCAGAGAACCCCTGTCTATGAAACACGCTTCAACTGGCAATGGAGAGCTGATGTTAGATATGCTAACAGAGTTCCAGAACTACTTACTGTTTCGCCACTTACTTGGGCTGATAGCATACCTCTGATAGATACTTATAGTAAAGCCAAATTCAACTTCCTACCTAATTCCATTGGTTTTGGATTGGATATGAATAGACAAAGAAGAACTGAGCAATCTAGATTTTTGGATTTCGCTAGCCCTGTAGTTCGTGACTTCACAGCGAATAGGACTATAAACTTCTCTTGGAAATTCGTAGAAGGTGGGTTTTTGAATCCACTTCTAGATTATAATTTCAATACTCGTTCAACTCTTGTTAAATTCGAATCTGCAGATGACGGTAGCCAAAGAACTGGTAGCGAATTGGCAAAAACTATATTCTTCAATGATGGTGCAGCGATTAATTTTGGTGATGATATAAATCATACTCAAAATGTGACTCTGAACTTTACACCTCAATTGCCGAATGTAGCTAGTATCAATAGATTTTTCAAATTAACTGGTCAGTACGTAGTTAATTACCAATGGAATAATCCACTGCATCCAGATTTGAATCTAAGAGACATATCTAAGCAAGCAAACTATAACAGTACTACGAGATTCACGGGTACTCTTAGCTTGAAACAGCTAGGTGACACTTGGTTCAAGGTAACGAAACCATCTATCACAAGAATGACTCCTGTTGATACGAACCTTACATTCCTTGATAATGTAGGTAGTGTATTCAAATTTATATTCCTCGATTTTGAAACTGTAAGACTCGGTCTTAACCAGAATAATTCATCAGTTAACCCCGGTGTTTATGGCGGTACAGGTATCAATAATGTATGGGGATTCAGTGGGAGTTCTCTAGCAAATGGCCCTAGCTTACCTTACCAATTAGGTCTAGTAAGTAGCCCACATGGTGGATTCAAAACTGTAGCTTCATCAGCATTCCCTTTCTTTGGGTTCTCAGCATTTGATGGTATTAGACCTCCTAATGGGATAATGCAAGACAACTTTACGCAATCAACATCATTCGATATATCTACCTCTAGACCACTATGGCCAGGAGCTCAACTTGATTTGAAATGGAATTCGACTGTCGCTTATAATAGAAATGAAACTGTACTGACAGATATAAACGGTACACCAACTTATACTAACGTTATTGCAATGCGTTCATTCAGCCGCTCGTATGTGTCATTCCCGACTATATTTGGGTTCAACCCTTTCGGTAATACAATTGACAATGTCGTGGATGTATATAATACCAGATCAACTGAAATCGAAAACAGTGGAATTTCTGAATTAGAGCAAAACAGATCTAAACAACGTGCACTCTCCGAGGCATTCTTTGAAGAGCTAGAAGCGTTCAGTATCAGTAGTGGAGCCGCACGTAAATTCTTGCCTGCACCAAACTATGGTATAACTTGGGAAGGGCTTGAGAATTGGGGAATTTGGAGCTCTTATGTGAAAAAGGTTAGGTTAGAGCATAGATACAGTTCTATATATGACGAAAGTATAAAAATCACTGATAAGGGTGAAGCTTACGAAAATCAGATGGTTCAATATGGCTTCCAACCGATGCTTGGAGTTTCTTGGACATTTGACGAAGAGAAATTAGACGGGCAATTGACTGCAAATTTAAGATGGAATGCGACGACTAATTTCAACCTTAACTCATCTAGTAGAAGTATTATCCAGAAGACTAGTACGAATGAGATAAGTGCTCAAGCTAACTACACTATGAAGAGTTTGGAGTGGGAATTCTTAGGATTGAATCTGAAAAACAACATTGAGTATAGTTTCCTATTCTCTATTAAAGATAACTCAAGAGCTACTTTCGACGTGTCAGACGAAGCTAGTTTACAAGACAATGATGGCCGTGAGCTACAAGGAGACACTCAGATAACCCTAGAACCAAGAATACGATATTCTATAAGCAACAGAGTAACGGCTTCCTTCTTCTTCCGTTATGACGCCACTATAACTGCTGGAGCTGCTAACCCCGGTTTCAGTACTACACAAATCGGATTAGACCTACGTATATCACTTGCAGGCGGTAGATAATCTATCATTATAATGAGAATATGTAGTATCCGAAGAGTCAAAGAGTACTAACAGAACGTACATGCCCGATACTTTCAACTTACTAACCAAGCTATAAGCATGTAACTAAAGTCCGAATAGTTTTGTGGTATCTTCACTATCCGTTGGCTGAAGCCAACAGCAATGCATTATATCATCATAAATATCTTAATCATCTTGAAATCCTGTTCTGACAATAGTGAGCCTTCATCACTACATTTATTAAGACAACGACTAGCTTGAAGCCCTCTTATAAAGGGAGTATTGGGGATTCAGAGACGTATGCAATACGTCTCTACAGTATTACAAACCATCCTAAATATCCTGATTCTGATACTATAGACACTTCACTCCATTTTATTCTGTTCGAATTAATCATGCTTACCTAGCTAAAAGAATGGGACTAAAGACCAAACAGGTTTACGGTAGCAATACTATCCGTTGGCTAAAGCCAACGACAATACATTATATAATCATAGATATCTTAATAATCTTGAAATCCTGTTCTGACAAACTATTCTGAAAATCCTGATTCAGAACTGCCTCTCCTGGACTCTTCGCTACGCTCAGAGTGACAGTTTTACGTGGGGTTTAGGGGGATTCAGAGACGTATGCAATACGTCTCTACGGTATTACAAATCATTTATAATAGGCATACAGCACAAAAAAAAGGGCAATGTCATTGAAGACACTGCCCTTTTTGAAATTTATCATTCAGAGATAATTATTTAGCAATAATTATTTTCTGAGATTCATTAACACCTAAATACTTGAATGTTAGGAAATATGTTCCTGACGGTAAGTCAGATACGTTTGCTGTTGCATTATATATACCAGATGTCATTCTTGTATTAGCTAGTTGTTTTACTACTATACCATCTAGGTTTGTTAACTCTAGAGTCACATTAGATTCTGAACTCACTGTATATTCTAAATTCATAGAACCATTCACTGGGTTCGGGCTAATTGGTGACATTCTACTATCTGTTATCAATAGATTTTCTAAGGCTCTGTACTTTTGAACACAGAATTCTGATGTGATTTCTGCTTCACCAAGTATAGCTGCGTTACAACCTTCTTGATTACCAAACGAAACGCCACGAATTAAAGGTTTGATGCTTGATATACCATTGTCTTCTTCAGGTACTTCGTGTAGTAAGTACATAAACTTAGGTGAGAACAATATTCCACCATTACCATTAGGTATCACAGAATTATTCCCATTTAAGTTAAATACTTTAACTTTATAAATCTCACCATTAATCAATTCCTCTTCATCAGGCAATACTTGTATATTCCAACCTGGGATAATACCAGTTGGTGCTTCATTTTGATATGCTAGCCATTCCGCTTTGTATGCTATTCTAACAGTCATTTCAGAGATTTGTGCATTTTGGAATGAGCTACCCGGCTCAGGGAACATTGTTATGTCTAAATTAAACACATCACCTGGAGTTTTAACGTAAGTTCCAGAATTAAATCTAAATACATCACTAGTTATTGTTCCTTGAACATTGAATCGAGCAGTTTTTCCAGACTCGAATACTACATTATAGTTTGCATTATAGACTCCCGGAGGTGTTCCATAAGCAAATTCAACTTCTACATCGTGAGTTCCGCCTTCTTTTAGAACCGTTACATTAAGATACTTATTAAACTCAAATACATTGGTTCCATCTACATAAGCTATATCAGTTATAACTTCATCAATTGCAGATGCTCCACTAGCCGAATTAGTAACTGTTGTAAATTTCGTAGGAAGATTACAAGATACACTTAAAAAATCAACATTAGATGCTGATACACCTTCACTATAGAATCTAGCTTGTATATATCCACCATCTAACTCTGCAGATGGGTTAAGACCTTTATCTACATAGTTACCATCAAATACTGCATCATATCTATTGTCAGCTATTGGGTCAGTTCTATCTGCATTCGCAGGACCTGCATCCGTACGGACTTTTAGTCTTGCAAAATGCAATCCTACGTTCCCACCATCAGATGTCATCTCATAATTGATAGTTATTATATCATTCAGAGGTAATACAACATCTTTAAGTGTGGATATAGGTAAACCATTAGATGCTAACGTGAAATTAGTAAACTGATCGGGATTAGGTGATGTATTATCTACTTCGATAGAGCGGATAAGTAAATCACTATACTCGTTGTCTGCTGTTGGTTGCGAACTGTTTCTAATTGTTAATATACCTTTTTCAGGTGAAACACCTGTATTCAATAACACATCAGCAAATGTCTGGTTGCTTACTTCTACCTCTGGTATAAATCCTTTACCAGTTAATAGTGGATTTTGTGGCTCATTATCTTTACCTACAAACTCTACATAAATGTTATTCGTTTGAGTACCTTTAGCCGTTGGAGTAAATAGAATAGGTATTTTGATAAGTGTTACCTTATCTTTGTCTGGAGTAAACTCAGGGTGCAATTTAGTCGAAACTACATTATTCAAATCTGTAGCCGTTGCTACTAAATCACCTGCTGTATTAAAACCTTGTATTTTAAGCGTCGGATGCTTCTCATAAGTTCCATCAACTGATTCTATTCTGATTATACTAGTCTTTACATCTACTGGAGTTCCTTTTGAAGGGTCTGTCTCACCAGTAGGCAATAAGTTCTGAACTGTAGCATACTGTACGCCAGATACTCCACCCACTCTTGTATCTGGGTATTTAGCACCCAATACTAGTGGTCCAGATGAAGTTGCCAAACCGTGCCATCTAGAGATACTGTCATTCGTTACTTCAGCCCCTGCGTTATTAATAAATGTTACATCTATTGTATTATCTGCATTCACAGTTGAAGTTGGCTCAAATGTAATCGTGTAATTATTGTCTAGTCCGTGTCCAAACTCTGTAGGTGTAGCAACTTGGAATGGAGGTACTTTAATTGGCTTAATAAATGTAATCTCATTATTAGCATCAGGTGCACCTAATAGGATACTAAAAGGATCTTTTACTAATCTCAATCCTGTTATTATTAGTGTGTCAGTTCCTCTATTTATTATAGAGACACTTGGTTGACCACTATTTCTTGTAGTAGTTGTTCCACCGATTTTAGTTTTACCAGCATCGTAGTCGCCTACTATAATCTCTGGTTGAACTCCTTTACCACTAATTGCGTATTCCCATTCCAAACAACCAGTAGTAACTACTAGTGTATCAAAATCAAATTGTAAGTCTGGGTTTGTACTTATATCAATGTACTCTTTTACAGGTATATACTCTAGTGTTAGAGTTGTATCACCCATAGGAGCCAATGTCAATGGTAAGAAACTAAGATCAGTTGTTATCTTTATAGTTTTGTTTTGTCTTAATTTAATTGCTGATATCTCTACTTCAGCAGGAGATTGACTAGCTATTTTTACATCAATTGTTTTTGATGTTTTAACTCTAACTTTACCAAATACAATTGGATCTGGGTTAGAAGTTATCTTATCTACATTATAAATAATAGTTGTATCTGTAAAGTTCCCTACATCATCTATTACTCTTAAGTTTGCCTGTGCATTCTGATAAGGGTCAGTTACTTTAACTAAATAGTAGAAGTCATAATTCGGATCATATGTATTCCAATTGATTTCTTTGCCGTCTTTATCAACAGCTATAGGCTCATCGAAGTTAAAACTTCCAGCTTGTAAAGTAGGAAGAACACTAACCCCAACGTCTTTCTGACGTGGGTTATCACCTTCTTTACCATTTCTTTTATGTTCTGGATCATCTACGTTATGAACCAACCACTCAAAACAACCTGGAGGGAAAGTTACGATAGGAGGTAATGTATCAATCTCACTTAGGTTACCAAATGCTGTCGCCGCTGGCCATCCGTAAGAATCGAAGTTTGCATAACCGTAAATATAACCACCAAAAGGTGTGTCACCTTTTATTCTGTGAGTTCCAGCTTTCAAAGAAGTGATAAACGCCCAATATAAATTTGTACCGGGAATACGAGCACCAATAAAAGCAGGTTGAATATCCACTACTCTAACATCATCAATAGTAATAGAGTTCATTATCTCTTGGTGACGAATTGGGTCAGAAGTATCCCCAATGGCAATAATATTAAAGAAATTGTCTTTGTACTCATTGTTACCGTAGTTAGCAGGAGTTTGGAAAGTAGTTTTTTTCGTGTATTGTTCAACTGCTGTTACTAATATCATAAATGGATCATATGCAGACGCACCATCATAGTTTGCAGAATAAGAATACTGCATAACTTGTATAGGGCCATTAGCTTTGAATCTTGATACACCTCTTATTGATTCTAGATTATGAGGTGCTTCCACAGCTGTATTATTATATTCGAACCAATCACCTTTTTGTGTTAATTTGATAGGACCAATACTTCCAATCTTCTTATTATTTCCGCCACCAGCTTTTTCATACCAATCAATATTGAAAGTTATATTGTCCTCACCAGCTACTACTCTGAAATAATCTCCTTTATCAGAACCTCTATCATATTCTACGGTCGCATATTCTGTCCCCCAGGCAGTTACAGGAGGAGGCATCTCTATCAAGTGATCACGACCATTATTTCGACCTGATTGAGGTATTGTAGTTCTATTGTGAAAAGAGATTAATCCTATCGGCCTGTCTGAAGTAATCAATGTACCACTTAAATCAAATTGAGCAATAGATTTACCATTACCTTGTACCATATAAACTTCACCAGCTTTCAATGACACAGAAAATACATCACCATGTTGACGACCTTTTGCAGTAGTACCAAATCCAGCCGTTTTATTAGCTCCATCACGAACATGAATAGTTACTGTTGTGATGTCATCAGGGTTTTCACCTTCTTTAGCTAAAATTATAAAACCACCAGCCCACTCTCTAACTTCATCAAAGTCATAATAGCTATTGTGAATATAATCTGTTCCCCAATAGTTTGTTGGAATAGCTAAGTAACCCTCTGAAGTAACATTTTTGGAGTTCATACAATATACTGCAATCGGGTCAGGTGATGTGATACGAAGACCAGCATCAACTTTCTTCTCAAGATCATAAACCTCAACATCCCAACCTATACCGCCTTTTACCGATGAAAATTCAACGATTTCATAAGCCGGTACATTTTTAGTTTCATTAACTCCAAGTGCAGCATTATATATTGTTGCTTTGGTATCGACACTAGAAGTTATATATATAGCTAAGTTTTGAGCAAAAGCGCTTTTATCATCATTGTAAGGGAAAGCGACATAAAACTCACGACCACTAGAGTTTCTATCTTGGGTCATAGCATGTTTGAACTTTTGTTTCATTTGCTCATAGCTCTGAGCTTGAGTATCTACCGTGCCTAATAGCAGCAATGCTATCAGCGGATAGATCAGATGTAGTATTGTTTTCTTCATAACTTGTCCTATATAATTTTGAAATTTATTTTTCTATTTTATTAACTAACAGATCAACATGCGATTTGTTACTTTTATTGTAAACTTTTTTTCACAAGGAAATCAATATAATATAATTAATTTGGAATTACTAACTTTTATTTGTCTTTAAGTCTTATATTTTACAACCCATTCTAATAATTTATATTTATATCCGTATATTTGAAACTTGACAAATGTAAAATAAATGTTTTAAATAAATTTAAGGTGCTTTTTAATGGCAACAATGACTGAAAATATTCCAGCAAAAGCAGAGCAAGGACAACTATCTGAAGTTCCGGGTAAATATTGCGTACGCGATATTAGCCTAGCTCCAAAAGGAAGATTATTAATGGATTGGGCAGAATCACGTATGCCCGTTATGAGAAAATTGAGAGAAGAATACTCTAAAACTAAGCCACTAAAAGGCTACGTTATCGCAGGATGTCTGCACGTAACTAAAGAGACTGGTATTCTTATTAGAACTTTGAAAGAAGCTGGAGCTGAAGTTTGGTGGTCGGGTTGTAACCCACTATCGACTAATGACGCTGTTGCTGCTGCTCTAGCAGAAGAAGGTATTGGTATGTTCGCTTGGCACAATAATGGGCCAGATTTTTACTGGTGTATAGAAAGAACTATCGATCCTAAGCCGCATCTAACACTAGATGATGGTTGCGATTTGATCAATACTATGCATGAGAAATATAAAGAAATGGCTCAGAACCACGTAGTTGGTGGTACTGAAGAAACAACTACTGGTATTCATAGACTTCGCTCTCGTGAAAAAGCTGGTGAGCTATACTACCCAGTTTACGCTGTGAATGATGCAGAAACTAAGTGGGATTTTGATAATGTATATGGTACAGGTCAATCTACTTTGGACGGTATTATACGTGCTACATCTGTACTATTAGCTGGTAAAAACTTTGTAGTAGCTGGTCACGGTCACTGCGGTTCTGGTGTTGCTCTTCGTGCTAAAGGCATGGGTTCTAACATCATAATTACTGAAGTTAAGCCGACGGCAGCTATGAAAGGTGTGCTAAACGGTCACGAAGTACTAACAATGGATGAAGCTGCTAAAATCGGTGATATCTTCTGTACTACTACTGGTGTTAAAGACATCATTAGAAAACAACACTTTGAGTCTATGCGTGACGGTGCTATAATCTGTAATACTGGTCACTATGATAGTGAAATCAATATTCCAGAATTAGAAGCAATCGCTGTTTCTAAGCGTACTATCCGTGAAAATTGTGAAGAATATACATTGCCAAATGGTAACAGATTGTACCTACTTGCACAAGGTAGATTAATCAACTTAGCTGCGGCTGAGGGTCACCCATCTGAAGTAATGGATATGTCTTTCGCTAATCAATTCCTGTCACACGTAGCTCTAGCTCAAGCACACACAAAAGGTGAGAAATTACCTAACTCAGTGATTGAGATCCCGACTTCGCAAGATGAGTTCGTTGCTGAAACTAAGTTAGCTACTATGAATATGACTATTGATAGTTTGACAGAAGAGCAGTTAGCTTACATAGAAAATTATAATAGCGGAACGTAAGATACACAAGCTATTGGAATAGAATCAATAAGCCGTTTTGGGGTAATCCGAAACGGCTTTTTTTTGTATTAAACATTTGATAATCCCGTTACAATGAATAGTTCTAAATACATCAGAAATTTATGCAACCAATCTCAATGACCTCTGTGTTAATACAAATAAGCATCAACCTTTTAGTTAACACAAAGCACACCAAGTAGTTCTAAATACATCAGAAATTCCATCAACCAATCTCTGTGACCTCTGTGTTAAAACAAATAAGCATCAACCTTTTAGTTAACACAAAGCACACCAAGTAGTTCTAATTACATCAGACTTCCATCAACCAATCTCTGTGACCTCTGTGTTAAAACATATATTCACCAACCTTTTAGTTAACACAAAGCACACCAAGTAGTTCTAAATACATCAGAAATTTATGCAACCAATCTCTGTGACCTCTGTGTTAAAACATATATTCACCAACCTTTTATAACACAAAGTACACTAAGTAGTTCTAAAAAAGATCAGACTTCCTTCAAACAATCTCTGTGGCCTCTGTGTTAAAACAAATTACCGACAATCTTTTTAATTATCACAAAGCACACCAAGTAGTTCTAGAAACATCAGAAATTCCATCAACCAATCTCTGCGACCTCTGTGTTAATACAAAAAATCACCAACCTTTTAGTTAACACAAAGTACATGGGGTATTGCTTATTTCAATTTTTATTATATTCAATCTATTATTAATCCAATTCTCTATTTTTTTTGGTTTGAGATGAATAACTTGAATGAAAATGAACTGTCCAGTTTAATTATAGGTGCTGCTATAAAAGTACATACAGCATTAGGTCCAGGTTTATTTGAAAAAGCATATCAAGAATGTCTCTGCTACGAATTACAAAAATTAGGTTTGAAAGTTGAGAAAGAGAAACAAATGCCATTAGTTTATGAAGATGTAATATTAGAAAGTGGTTATAGAATGGATTTACTTGTTAATGAAAGAGTAGTAATTGAAATAAAAAGTATCGAACAATTGCATAAGGTTCATTTAGCCCAAATATTAACATATTTAAGGTTAGGGAATTATAAACTAGGATTAGTTATAAATTTTAATGTTAATCTATTAAAAAATGGAGTGAAAAGAGTTATAAATGGTAGATTAGACGTTTAGTTAAAAAATCTCTGTGAACTCTGTGTTAAAACATATATTCACCAACCTTTTACAACACAAAGTACACGGAGTTGTTCTAAATACATCAGAAATTCATTCAACAAATCTCTGTGAACTCTGTGTTAAAACATATTTTCACCAACCTTTTATAACACAAAGTACACTAAGTAGTTCTAAAATCATCTGAATTCCTCCAAACAATCTCTGTGACCTCTGTGTTAAAACATATATTCACCAACCTTTTACAACACAAAGTACACTAAGTAGTTCTAAAATCATCTGAATTCCTCCAAACAATCTCTGCGAACTCTGTGTTAAAACAAATATGCACCAACCTTTTTAATAACACAAAGTACACTAAGTAGTTCTAAAATCATCTGAATTCCTCCAAACAATCTCTGTGACCTCTGTGTTAAAACAAAAAATCACCAACCTTTTATGACACAAAATGCAAGTAGAATTCATAGAAGCAACTAAATTTCTATATATTGCTAATATAAACAACTACATATCCTAAGAAATCAATAGAATGAAGAATATTTGCTTTTTGAATAGTATTAAGTTTTGGGGAGGGGGCGAAAAACTCCACTTAGAAAACGCTATTGAATTCAATAAAAAGCAATACACAGTTACAGTTGCTGCTAACCCTGAGTCAGTTCTTTGGGAGAAATCTTCTGCTCATAACCTGATGCTATCCCCTATTACAGTTAGCAATTTTTCCTTTCTCAATCCATTCAAACTACTAAAGTTTGCATCATTTTTAAAGAAGAATAATATCGACACTATTGTCTTCTCTTCTTCACAGGATTTGAAGTTCGGCGCTATTTCTGCAAAGCTGGCAGGTGTAAAGCAAGTAGTTTATCTACGTGGATTAGCTACACCAATAAAAGCGAATATTATAAATAAATTTATTTTCAAATCATGTCTGACTCACATAATAGCAAGCTCTAACGAGACAAAGCGACAAATACTAACACATTTAAAGCAACATATACCCAATGACAAAGTACATACTATTTATCATGGGATAGAACTTGACGAAGATAGAACTAAAAAGCTCGATTCAATTACTCAAAGAGCTAAAGGGGTTGTACTCGGTAATGCGGGCAGACTAATTGAACAAAAGCGTCAAGTAGACTTGATCCAAATTGCTAAGAAACTAGCCGAACGAAATATTGATTTCACCCTATTTATAGCTGGTGAAGGTGAGTTACGTAAACTATTGGAAGCTGAGATAAAGCAGAACAGTTTACAAGAAAAAGTAATATTACTCAACTTTGTTGACGATATGAGCGCTTTTATGAGTTCTATCGATATCTTCTTGCAGACTTCAGAATCTGAGGGATTTGGATTTGTACTAGTAGAAGCTATGATGAAATCGAAACCAGTATTAGCTTATAATATATCGAGTAATCCCGAATTAATAGAGAATAACGTCAACGGTTATCTGATAGACTACCCAGATATAGATATGTTCGCAGATAAACTAGCGACTCTGATTAGTAGCCCCGAACTGAGAGAAACACTGGGGAATGCAGGGTTAGAGCGAATGAAACAAAAATTCGTACTCAAAGATAGGATAAATGAATTTGAAGCTTATTTACTTAAAAACTGATAGTCATTTATTAAACTTTTCTCATATTGGCTTTCTTTATTTCTCTTCTTGTATCGAGCCACAAATTGAACTTTTTAGCGCCCCAATTTAGTCCTACTAGAACTAATAACGCAACAGAAGTAGAGACAATGTATCCTATAATATCTATATTCATCCACCCTTTTTCATAAATTTCCATTACAAGAAACATAATAGGTAGAAAAAGAAAGAAAGTAGCTCTGTTCCCTTCTAGAAAATCATATTTATTACTTTCAGACATAATTATATTTTTTTATTTATCAATTGCACTAAACTTACTAATAAAGTGAATTTAAAGCAAAAATTTATTCGCAGACATCGGGGAATTTTTTCACAATATTTTTATTTTAACCAATAATTTCATTTATTAGTGCATTGTTTTTATTCTTTATTCACAAATTTATGGAGGACTTATGAAAAAGTTCTTAACTGTATTGAGTTTAGCACTAGTTGTTTGTTTCTTTACGCCGAACGAATCTAAAGCACAATTACCTGATGGTGCATTTGGTATTGGTTCTAGCTTCGCTGCTGGAACACCAACTTTAAGTGCTATGTATGCGTTCTCACCAGGATTCGACATGGGATTGAACTTGGGCTACACTTCGAATAGTAGCACTAATGATGTAAGCAATACAACGTCTTCTACAAGTCAAACTCAGGTTTCTGTAGGTTTCCGTTATTTCTTCGTAGATAATAAAAGAATTGACCCATTTTTCGGGCTTGGAATTGGTTATGGAATGAGTGATACTGGTGGAAGTTTTGACCCTACCACTTTAGGTCTTAATTTTATGTTTGGTGGTCAAACACAGATTGCTGAGAATTTCTTTATCTACATTGCAACTGGTGTTTCTTATGGCTCAACTAAGACTTCAGAGAATACTTCTTCAAGTTCTATTTCTTTAGGTACTACTTCTGTTGGTGCTATTATTTACTTCAAGTAAATAAAAAGATAAATTAAAATTCTAAAATAATAAGCTCTCTTTTTCAAGAGAGCTTTTCTTTTTTTAAGTCACTTCGTAAACTAACTCGGCCTTCAACCCCTTGTAGTTTCTAATTATTAGTTTCTTTCTATTGAAATCTATCAGATCCTTCCCTCGCAATTCATTCAGAAGCTTAGTTACTGTCTGACGTGAAGTAGCGATAAGCGAGGCTATTTCTTTATGAGATAAGTTTTGCTCTATGAAATACTCATCACCTACTCTTTTTCCAAAATCTTCTTTGAAATCTAGAATCATTTCAATCAATCGTGATTTTGAATCTTTAAACGATAATCTCTCCACTCTGCGTTCAAGTTTTTGTAATCTATAGCCAACGAACTTCATTACCTCTGCACTAAGCCCAGCGTCTGTTTGTATTAATTTTTCGAAGTCATCAGCTGGCATAAAGCACACAGTACATTCCTCCATAGCATAAGCAAAATCATTTGCTTCTGACCCCGGTGAATATGGTAACTTACCGAACATCTCGCCCGGTTTTAGTATCGTCTTTATTAGCTCTTCGCCTTCTTTGTTGTAAGTCGATATTTTTACTTTACCCTTTTTTAAGAAGAAAATATTTTTGTGCAACTCCTCTGGTATAAATATAGCATCACTCTTCTTATATTTCACCATAGAAGACTTTTTACCTAGCTCTGTTAGGCAACTCATATCCAGTTTTTCGAATAAATTGAATTTTTCTAAGTACCAAAGTATGTTATCAGACATTTTATTTCTCGTAATTTGTTCGTTCTCTATATGTAATAAGTCGCAAAAGTAATTTTAGTTACACAAACAACTATATTATTTTACTCGGATTCGCATCTTCATCTGCCCCGAAAATCAATTCAGCCAAATCAACTTTCTCTATATCCCCGAAATAGAGGTCGATTGCAAGTGGTTTAATTATATCAAGTATAGTTTGATGCTCATATTTTTGCTCTAAAAATAATTTCTCGAAATCTTCAATTGGGTCTTTACCGAAGAAATCTCCGTAAACTTTGAATTCTTTAATTATCCCTTTTTCAACAAATATTCTTAAATCAATTTCACCAATTGGGAATCGTTTTGTTCTCTTTATGTTGAATCTAGGAGAATGTCCAAAGTTCCAATCCCAAGTGCCATACTTCTCTTCTCTAAGTTTGTACACTCCTTCCCACTCAGCTTCTGTCAGATGATAAGTCTCGAAATCATCCTTTTCCGCATATAGTCCTTTGAGTATATTAGCCCTGAAAGTATTTATATCAATTTTATTAGGCATAAATTCACTTATATTTGCGACTCGGCTTCTAACTGATTTATGTCCCTTCGATTCTATTTTACTCATCTTTACGTTCAGTGCATTAGCAACCTCGCTTAACTCACTATCGAATAGCAAAGTGCCGTGACTAAACATTCTTTTACCGCTCGAAAACTGTGCATTTCCAGATATTTTTCTGTCTTCTACAACTATGTCATTTCTGCCTTTTAGCTCGGCAGCTACTCCCATATCATTCAATACTTTTATAACTGGAGCCGTGAATTTCTTAAAATTATTCAAACTCTCAAAGCTATAGTCAGTCATAAAACTGAAATTCAGATTACCAAAGTCATGATACACAGTACCTCCTCCCGATATTCTGCGGATTACGTGTATGCCTTTTTCTTCTACGTATTCGTGGTTAATCTCTTCCAGCGAATTCTGATTTCTACCAATAATAATTGATGGCTCATTTATGTAGAATAATAAATAGTCCTTATTACCATCAAAATTACGCAAGCAATATTCTTCTAGTGCAAGATTAATGCTTGGGTCAGTTATTCCTTCGTTCTCTATAAAAATCATTTTGGTGACTATCCCAATATTTTAAATTTGTTTAATTGAATACGTATTATTAACGAAATAGATAATAATTAATTGAATTAATTTTTGATTTATTTAATATTGTAACTTATTTATTACATTGCAATTATACAAATATATATTCTTTATAGCTATTATAAATATAAAAAAAGTTTAAAAATAATTTGGAAGATAAATTGCAAACCCTTAGTTTAGGATAAAGGAGTCTTTAATACTTTAAAAAAGGTTTTTCAAATGGCGTTATTATCTAAATCATGTGTGTACGGAATAAGAGCTGCGATACTAATGGCCATAAAGGGCGAGAAGGATTTTGTGTCTATAAAAGATATAGCCGGAGAATTGAATTTATCTGCTCATTTTCTTACTAAGATATTGCAACAGTTAACTCAAGAAGGTTTATTGCTATCTCATAGAGGCCCGAAAGGTGGAGTGAAATTTAGCAGACCCGCAAAAGAGATTAGACTAATAGAAATAGTAGCGGCAATAGATGGTTTGGAATTATTCGAAGAGTGTGCGTTGGGGCTTCATGGCTGTGGTACTGCGACACCTTGTCCTCTCCACGAAAAATGGTCAGAACATAAAGTAGTACTAAGAACACTATTCGAAACAGAAAATCTAGAAAAACTAGCTGCCAATGTAGAAGACGCAGGGCTTAGACTAAGAACTCTTAGCCAACTAGATATATTAGAATTTAATAGAAATAAAAAACAGTAATTAATTAACTATAACAGAATGCAACAAGAACAACTATATAGAATAAAAAATGCGGTTATCTACTTTGTTATGATAGGAATTATAGCAAGTTATATGATAGTATCTATGTCTTTAGATCTTGAAATATTCAAAGATAATATAGTGTCAATAGAGAATCTCCGCTTCGAGTTATTCGGAGTATTTTTAACTATTCAACTAGTATTGTTCTTTGTGAAGTTAGTAGTTAACAGAGATCACGGGTTAATAAGACTCGAGAACATAGCTTTGTTAGCTTTCTTCGCATTGGAAGTGACAATACTATATTCATCTATGATGAATGGTGTAAATGAAATATACGGTATAGGAACTCAATTAGCAATAGTAATACTAGAAGTAATAAAAGCGTTTGTGTTGATAGCTTACGCAGTTACAAACCTTCTAGACAACTTTTATAGTAAAGATAGAAACAAATATTTTCAAAATAATTTTATTGGAGTTAGTAATGATTAAAACAATGGCACTTTTCGCACTATCAATATTCTTATTGGTAGCATGTGGTGAAGCAGGTGATGCACAATTAGAAAAAAATGCATCGAGCGATACGGAAGCAGTAGAAACAGCAGCTGGTGAAACAGCTGGAAATGACGGATTAGGCGTTGGCCCAATCAAGAGTGTTACAATTGGCGATTTGGACAAGGCAATGGCTGCGGAAGGTGAAACTTTATTCACTACGAACTGTGCAGCTTGTCACAAAATGGATAAGAGATTTGTAGGACCAGCACTAGCTGGAGTAACTGAAAGACGTAAGCCAGAATGGATAATGAATATGATAATGAACCCAGAACAAATGGTAAAAGAAGATCCTGTTGCAATGGAGTTATTAGCAGAGTATTTGGCGCCAATGGCGAATCAAAATATAACTGAAGACCAAGCTAGAAAAATAGTAGAATACTTCAGACAAGTAGATAGCAAATAAATTAATCATTTTAATATTTTTAGGAGTTAAGTTATGAAAACCAAATTATTTATCCTACTAGCATTAGCACTATCGATTGTGCTTGCGGGATGCGATAGCGACGGCGGTAAAGACAGTAAAGCCGGAATGGTTGGCTCGAATGCGGCTGAGAAGGTATATGTAGCACCGGGCGAGCATGATGAATTTTATGCATTCATGTCTGGTGGATTTAGTGGACAAGTCTCAGTATATGGTTTACCATCTGGTCGTTTGTTCAAAGTTATCCCTGTATTCTCTGTAGATGGTGAAAAAGGTTATGGTTTCAATGAAGAAACAAAACCAATGTTAGAAACTAGCCATGGCTTCGTGCCTTGGGATGATTCTCACCACCCTGAACTATCTCAAACAGATGGTGTTCCTGATGGTAGATTCCTATTCATCAATGGTAACAATACACCACGTATAGCTAAGATTGATCTGAAAACATTCGAGACTACTGAGATAATCGAAATACCTAACAGTGCTGGTAATCACTCTTCTCCGTTCACTACAGAGAACTCGGAGTACTTAGTAGCTGGTACTAGATTTAGTATTCCAATAACTGAAACAGATGTTTCAATCAAAGAATACGCTGATAAATTTCAAGGTATGCTAACTTTCGTTAGTGTTACTCCCGACGATATTGGCGATATGGAAATTGATTTCCAAATCTTAGTACCTGGATTTGACTATGATTTAGCACACTCAGGTAAAGGCCCATCACACGGCTGGACTTTCTTTACTACTTACAATACTGAAAAAGCAAGTACTATGAAAGAAGTTAACGCTTCTCAAAATGACAAAGATTATATAGCTGCAGTTAACTGGAAAAAAGCTCAAGAGTATATCAAAGCTGGTAAATTCAAAACTATGCCTGCTAACTATCTGAATAACGAATATAGCGATCATACTCATTCGGCTACTAGCAAAAAGATGACTAGTACTAGAGTACTTATTCCTTCTGAATGTCCTGGTTTGATCTATTATCTACCAACTCCTAAATCACCACACGGTGTGGATGTTGATCCATCTGGTGAATACATAGTAGGTAACGGTAAATTATCAGCTGATTTGACTGTTCACTCTTATACTAATATGATGAAAGCAATCGAAGCAAAATCATTTGAAAAAGAAATAGACGGTATTCCAGTACTTAAATTCGACGAAGTTATAGCTGGTATAGTTGAAAAACCAGGATTAGGTCCATTGCATACAGAATTCGATGGTAAAGGTTTTGCTTATACTACATTCTTTATCTCTTCTGAAGTTGTAAAATGGAAATTGGGTACTTGGGAAGTAGTAGATAGAATTCCTTGTTACTACTCTGTAGGTCACTTGATGATACCTGGTGGTGATTCACGTAAGCCTTGGGGTAAATACTTAGTTGCATTGAACAAAATCACTAAGGATAGATATTTACCAACTGGTCCAGAGTTAGCTCACTCAGCACAGCTGTATGATATATCTGGCGATAAAATGGAACTTATACTAGATTTCCCTACTATTGGTGAGCCGCACTATGCTCAAGCAATTGAAGCAAGTGTAATCAAAGATAGATCATTGAAATATTACAAATTAGATGACAACAAACACCCTCACGTAACTAAGAATGAGAAAGACACTAGAGTAGAGCGTAAAGGTAACGAAGTTCACGTTTACTTGACTTCTATACGTTCTCACTTTGCTCCTGATTGGATAGAAGGTATCAAATTAGGTGATGTAGTTTACTTCCACTTAACTAACTTAGAACAAGATTGGGACGTACCACACGGTTTTGCTGTGAAAGGTGCTAACAATGCAGAGCTTTTAGTTATGCCAGGGCAAACTGAAACTCTAAAATGGATTCCTCAATCTGTAGGTGTATTCCCTATGTATTGTACTGACTTCTGTTCTGCACTCCACCAAGAGATGCAAGGATATGTTCGAGTCCATCCGGCTAACGCTAACGTTAAGCTGAGTTGGGGACTAGGCGACGACGAAAAACAAGGCAAGTAAATAACGATAGATAAACGCCCCTGAAATATGGGGCGTCTTTTTAATAAGTTTAGGTTTGGTAATGAAAAAGAAATCGGCAAGAATAGTAATGGTTATCGGCTCTCTGATGCTTCTGCTTGTATTTATGTTCCCACTTTGGAGCATAACTCTAGAAGCACCTCAGTTTCCAGAAGGTATAAATATGTATATTTGGGTTAATCAGATAACTGGTGATACCGAATCAACGCTACAGAATATGAACATACTTAATCACTATATTGGCATGCAGAAAATAGAACCCGATTCTATTCCAGAACTACAATATTTCCCTTATATAATAATGTTTATGAGTGCATTAGGTGTTCTATTCGGACTATTTGGAAATAGAAAAACTTTCTTAATTTGGGCTATACTTATGTCGGTATTAGGTATATTGGGAATATATGATTTCTATTTATGGGAATACGATTACGGTCATAACTTAGACCCGCGTGCCCCTATTAAAGTACCTGGTATGGTTTATCAACCACCATTGTTCGGTTCCGAATGGTTGCTCAACTTTAGAGCTATTTCGTACCCTGCACTAGGTTCACTATTTTTAGGTGGTTCAACTGTATTCGCTGGATTAGCATTTTTTATGAGTAAAGAAAAGAAAGAGGAAAAAGATGAGAAAGCTGCTTAATTTACTACCGCTATTTTTGCTATTAGCTGCGTGCTCTACTGAGCCACAGGACATAGATTATGGTGCTGAGAATTGTCACTTCTGTACTATGACAATCTCTGATGATAGGTTTGCTTCGGAACTAGTTCTGAAGACTGGTAAAGCACAAAAATACTGCTCTATAGAGTGTATGGTGCGTGACGCAAATAGAAGCGAAAGCTTCACAACTGAAGATGTAGATAATTACTACGTTATAGATATGACTAAACCTAAAGTCCTAATACCTGTAGCAGATGTTACTTTCTTAGTAAGCGAAAAAATTCAAAGCCCTATGGGTGCTAATTTGGCTGCTTTCAAAGAAAAGAAAAATGCACAAGAGTTGAAAGATGAATGGGATGGCGTACTATACGGATGGGAAGAACTAATGACTAAGTTCAATTGATTAGACTAGTCTATATATTATTATTAGTACTCTCCTTTCCTATATTGGCAGATACGCATATTGTTTGCAGTGATTGTCATATTGGTAAGGTCAGTAACGCTGTCGATATGAGCGAGAGGGGAGATACTATTTTAATCAAATCTGGTGTCTATACAGAATCACTAATCGAAATAGATAAACCGCTTACTGTAATCGGGGAAAATTTCCCGAAGATAAAAGCAAAGGGTGGCGAGAAAATATTCCATATTATTGGTGATTCCGTTACAATTACTGGACTAGAGTTTATGGATGTCAAGCGAAGCTTCACAGAAGATAGAGCCGCTATCAATATACAAGGTGGTGACTACATATCTATAATAAACAATAAGTTCACTAACACATTTTTCGGTATATACACAGCCAAATCCACTGGCACTAAAATCATTGGCAATAGACTAACCAGCAATAATAAAGTAGAGATGAATAGTGCAAACGCAATTCACTGCTGGTCAAGTAAGAAACTAACTGTCAAAAATAATTATGTAGAAGGTCACAGAGACGGCTTATATTTCGAGTTTTGCGACAACTCTATTATCAAGAACAACCACAGCTATAGAAATCTACGCTACGGTTTGCACTTTATGTTCAGCGATAACAACAAATATAAGAACAATATATTCGAAGAGAACGGTGCTGGAGTTGCAGTTATGTACTCACACCATATAGAAATGTATAAGAATAAATTCCTGAATAACTGGGGTCAATCCTCGTATGGTTTGCTACTAAAAGAAATAAAAGATAGCAAAATACACCATAATTTATTCAAAGGAAATACGAAAGGAATATACGGCGAAAGTGCAATCAGAATCAATATACTCAACAATGATTTCGTACAGAACGGTTGGGCTATGCAGATGATGGGAAGTTCTGAGCAAGACACAATCAGACATAATAATTTCCTTCATAACACATTCAATGTGTCAACAAATCAGAATGCTAGAAACTACAATGTTTACGAGAAGAATTACTGGAGCGATTACAACGGATACGATCTTGATAAAGATGGTATAGGCGATGTACCCCATAGACCTGTAAAATTTTTCTCGCAAGTGTTGGGATATACCCCCGAAGCAATTATCTTGCTAAGAAGTTTTTTCATAGAACTACTTAATTTTATAGAAAATATAGTTCCTGTATTAACGCCAGAGAACTTGAAAGATTTGCAACCACTCGTAAAACAAATAGATAATGATACAGTTTCAAAACATATATAAAGCATTCGGTAAATTAGAAGTACTAACAGGAGTTAGTGCTAGTGTAGATGGCGGTGGAATAACTGCTATACTTGGGCCCAATGGCTCTGGTAAAACTACATTAATCAAAATGCTATTAGGAATGGTTTACCCTGACAAAGGCGAAATACTATTCGATGGAAAGCCAATAAAGAAAGAATGGGCTTACAAAAACGATATTAGCTATTTACCACAAATAGCACGATTCCCTGAAAACCTAACAGTAACCGAGCTTATAAACCTTATCAAAGACATTAGGGGCGGCACTCCGAATGAGCAAAGACTAATAGAGCTCTTCACTTTGGAATCACACTTAGGTAAGAAGATAAAGCACCTCTCTGGCGGTACAAAGCAGAAAGTTAACATAGTCCTTGCTATGATGTATGATAACCCTGTGATAGTCCTCGATGAACCATCTACGGGGTTAGACCCAATAGCTTTGGTAAGACTAAAAGACCTAATACTAGAAGAGAGAGCTAAAGGTAAGAACATATTAATAACAACTCACATTATGAGTTTTGTCGAAGATTTATCAGACGAAATACTCTTCCTATTAGAAGGGAAAGTTTACTTCCGTGGTACAATACCTGAGTTAAAGGAATTTGCTGGCGAAGATAACTTAGAAAAGTCGATTGCACATTTATTGGAACACAAGAATGCTGAAAATATTAAAATATAGTTTTTATGATTTGCTACGTAGCAAATGGACGTTGATTTATTTCTTATTTTTCCTATTGATTACTCAAGGGCTCCTCTACATAACTGGTGATGAAGCTAAGACAATAGTTGGTTTGCTGAACGTTGTAGTTATACTTTGTCCGCTAATAGCTACGGTATTCGGCACAGTGAATTTCTATAATTCGCGTGAGTTTACGGAGCTACTATTAGCCCAACCGCTTAAGAGACGTGATATATTCATCGGTCAATATTTGGGTATGACTCTTTCGCTTTCAATCGGCTATTTCTTGGGAGTATTAGTCCCATTTGTTATTCACTCATTCGCTTACACAGTTGACTATACAGTGCTTTCTATACTGCTATTTGTAGGGGTATTTCTTACATTTATTTTTTCGGCGTTGTCATTTCTTATATCACTAATAACTGATAATAAAATCAAAGGTTTTGGGCTATCTATACTATCGTGGCTACTACTAGCATTGGTATATGATGGTATGCAGTTATTTATACTATCTATTCTTGATAATTATCCGCTAGAAAAAATCTCATTAGTAATGACATTCCTTAACCCCATCGATTTATCAAGAGTATTGCTGATGCTTAAACTAGACATCTCAGCACTACTAGGCTATACGGGAGCTGTGTTCAACAAGTTCTTTGGTAGTTCATTAGGTTTCACATTGTCACTATCGGCACTAATGCTGTGGACGGTTGTTCCAGTCTATTTCATCAACAGAATCTCTATGAAAAAGGATTTTTAGGGTTGCTTTCTGTACTTTGCCGTCGCTCAGCAATCATCAGAATTTACAGTTTGACTCGTCTTCCAGAGTGAAACGAAGGATCCGGGGAAAAAACAATTCCATTTGTAGCCCTCTTGAATTTTCAAGCCTTTTTGGTTTGACCATGCCTACGGCTTGCCAGCCAAGCTGAAAGCAGGAGCAGGCAGGTAAGAGAGTAATACTCGTCAAAAATCGAATCAGGATAGACTACAGCATAATGGGTTACACCCTCAAGTTACCCCTTTCCTCCCCTGAAACTAAATTTGTAAAAATTTGTATTGTTATTAGGATTGTTTTTAATTTGCGATACTATTCAAAGATAGGAGGAAAAATGAAAAGAAAACTTATACTAATTGCAGTGCTAATAATCGCTACTACTATATTCACATCTTGCATACGTAGGACGGTGGATATGACCTCATACACTCACCCCAACTACTTCGCCAAGACCTACAAAAAAGTCTGCGTATTAGTAGAGGGACGAACTCTTGCCGAACGAAAATTCTACGAGGAAATTATGGTTAGCTCATTCCGTGATAACGGGACTGAAGCGATAGAAGGGTCAGTGCTGTTCCCGCCTATAGAGGAATGGACGCAAGAATATTACAATACTGTATTGAACAAAAATGGCTATGATGCATTTTTATTAGTAACTTTGTCAGAAGAAGTTGTGCGAGATGAACTAATCCCTAGAGTTGTTACAAAGACTCAAACGAAAGTTGATAATGACACAACTAAAAAGAATACTAAAACTACAACATCAGTCTCTACTCATCAGGAAATGGATAGGATTCTAGAAATAGAAATGCAAATGCAGATGAAGATAATTGATGTGAAAAGTAGTCAAGTCTCATGGCAAGGCGAGAGTGTAAAATATAGAGATGGAATCGTCGGTAAATATACTCTTGGCAACAGAATAAGTTATTTGGCTGATGATTTAGTTTTAGATTTACAAAATAAAAAACATTTGATGATATATGATTAGAAACGTAGTGATTATGGCTGGTGGCTCTGGTGAGCGATTTTGGCCATTGAGCAGAAAAAATAAACCAAAGCAATTATTAGAGCTGACTTCATCGGGCAAAGTGATGATAGCAGATGCGATAGACAGAGTTGCACCTATGATAGATTACGAGAACATCTATATTATAACTGGTGAACACCTGAAAAAACCGATAGAAGACGCACTACCTCAGCTCTCAAAGGAAAACATAATAGCTGAACCTGCTAAGAGAAATACGGCTCCGTGCCTAGCATTAGCAGCAGGTATATTAGCTAATAAACATGCTGACAAAGAGCAATCAATAGCCGTGCTTACTGCCGATCAGATTATAGAACCAGAAGAAAATTTCCGAAATACAATCTCGAAAGCTCTTGACTATGTAGAGCAACATGGAGTTATTTCGACTATAGGTATTGTGCCTGATAGAGCCGAAACTGGTTATGGTTACATAGAAACCGGTAATAAATTGAACAAAGATGAAATCGGAATATTTGAAGTAATTAGCTTCAAGGAAAAGCCGAATGAAGCAACTGCAGAGCAGTACCTTTCCTCGGGTAAATACCTTTGGAATAGCGGTATGTTCTTCTACCGATTAGATACTTTCATTGAAGAAATGAAGCTAAATGCTCCAGAAATTGGTAACAAAATTGAACAGCTAACAGAATCAAATGCAGAAATGAGAAACATATTCGAATCATTCGCTGGTATATCAATTGACTATGCCCTTATGGAAAAAACTAAGAAAGCTGTAGTAACAGAAGCTAACTTCCATTGGGATGATTTGGGTGCGTTTGATGCTCTTGATAGGGTAAATAATCAAGATGAAAATGGCAATATTATCAAAGGAAATATTATAGCTATTGACTGTAATAATTCTATTATCATAAACTCGTCCGATAGATTAGCCACAGCTTATGGGCTTAACGATACTGTTCTAATACAAACAGACGATGCGGTTATGAGTTGCAACAAGAAAGACTCACAGCACGTAAAACAGATTGTAGATGCGATGAAAGCACAAGGATTGGAAGGGTATTTATAATGGCAATTTTATTCAAGAATATTAGCTCTCTAGTCACTGTCAATAGCGATAGTGCACTTTACAAGATAGGCGAGCAAATGCAAGATATTGGCGAGATAAAAAACGGTGCAATGATTGTCTCCGATGTTATAGAGTGGATAGGTGAAACTAGCGATTTGGCAGACATAATAGCACACTATAATATAGATAAAGAAATTGATTTGAAAGGGAAGACTGTACTCCCAGGTTTGGTTGATTCCCATACTCACGTAGTATTCGGTGGGAACAGAAGTGCAGAGTTCGGCAAGCGATTGCGAGGAGCTACTTATGCTGAGATAGCCGAAGCTGGCGGTGGAATACAAACTACGGTCAATGCTACTAGAAAAGCAAGCGTAGAAGAACTAGCCGAAGTCGGGCGAAACTTGGCTATGTCCGCTGCTAAATATGGCACTACCTCGATGGAAGTAAAATCTGGTTATAGCTTGACAGTCGAAGGTGAGATAAAGCAGCTAGAAGCGATTCGCTACCTAAGTGAAACTCTACCACTTCGTATTACTCCTACATTTATGGGAGCTCACGATTTCCCAAAAGAACTAAAAGGCAATAGAAACGCATACATAGACCAAATTGTAAATGAGATGCTGCCTTATATTTCTGAGAATAAACTCGCTGAGTTCAACGATGTGTTCGTTGATAAGGGATATTACACAACTGATGAAGGTACAAGAGTACTAGAAGCAGGTAAAGAATATGGCTTAATGCCCAAAGCCCACTGCGATGAATTAGCTGACGTAGGAGCCGCTACAATGGCTGCGAATGCTGGCGCTATATCGGCAGACCATCTGCTATTTGTATCAGATGAAGGTATAGCAAATCTGAAAAATTCTGGCACTGTGGCTGGGCTACTTCCGGGGACTGCATATTTCATCAAAATGCCCTATGCCCCAGCTCGTAAATTGATAGACTCAGGAGTAATTACGGCTATTGCTACTGACTGTAATCCGGGTTCTTGCTTTACTGAGAATATGCAAACTATAATGTCACTATCAGTTATTAATATGGGTATGACTGCCGAGGAGGCAATTAGTGCTGCGACTATCAACGGAGCATATTCTATTCGCAAATCACACGAAGTTGGTAGTTTAGAAGTTGGTAAAAAAGCTGATTTTATTATCTGCAACTGTGCTGATTATGTCGATATTTTTTATCATTTTGGTATTAACCACGTTGATCAAACGTGGATAAATGGAAAACAAATTATATAGGTTATACATGAAATTATTTAGAATACTTTTATTGCTTACTATTTCGCTAACACTCAGTGCTAATGCTGCTGATTTGTCTATGCTTATAAACGAAGATTACAAAGCTTATGGCGATAGTCTGGAAAATAATATAACATCATTTACATATCTAGATGATGACGGAAGCTACAAGACTTACCTACTAAGCAGCAAAGAATCAGACAACAATAACCCAATCTACCAGATAGGTAGTGTATCGAAGCTATTTACGGCTCATGCTTTGAGCAATTTGGTAGTAAGTGGTGATTTGAAATTGGAGACAAAGGTGAAGGAAATATTACCTTTTGTAGTTTTCAAAGATACAAACATAGCTAATATCACTTTGTTGCAGTTAGCTAACCATACTTCTGGTTTACCGAGATTACCTGTCGATATTTTCGTAGGGATGACGGATTCTTTGCAACCATATCAGAACTACACAACGGCTCGTTTATACAATTTCTTAGCAAACTATGAAATGGTAAGAGCACCGGGTACATCTTATGAGTACTCCAATCTTGGATATGGATTATTAGGTAATATACTTGATACATACTTGACTAAAAACAAGAGTACAACGCTTGAGAAATACATAGACAAAGAAATATTCGACAAAGCAGGAATGAAAGATACTGGTCTAGAACTTTCAGCAAAGCAAAAAGTACGCGAAGTACAACCTTACATTGAGAACTCAACTACTCCTGCATGGAAATTTGACGTTATAAAATGGGCTGGTGCTTACTATAGTACAAGTCAAGATTTGGCGAAGTATTTGAACCAATTCGTAACTAAAACACCAGTCTTTGACTCAAAAGTATTAGACCTATCTAGGACTATTACGTTCGAGGCAAACCCAAATATGCGTATGAGTTTGGGATGGCATATTACTCCACTTAATGGCAATACAGTCTATTGGCACAATGGTAACACCTATGGTAATTCGGCATTTATTGGCTTTACTTCTACAGGTAAATTCGTAGCTGTTCTTTCTAACAGCAATAGGATATTAGACAACTTTGCAGTTGACGTAATTAGCAATATGAAATAAGAATTTCCTTATATATATTCACACTAAAAAATCTACTTCCTGTAATAGGAACGTAGATTTTTTTGTATCTATACTATTAGAATTATAATAATAATTATATAAATACTACTAATATTAAAATATTTATCATTATTTTGTGACAAATAAGGAACATACCTGTTAATGTAATAAGGGCAATGGGCAAAAATTATAAAAACATATCGGATGCAGAGCTCTACTATATGCTGAAAGGTTCTAAACAAGAATCAAAGAAAGCATTTGACGAGCTGTATAGGAGACATTCTACGAATGTCTATACCTATTGTCGTAAAGTTTTGAATAATGACCCAATGGCTGAGGATATATTCCAAGAGACTTTTACTAGGTTTTTCGAGGGAGCTAAACAAGATAGAGAAATGACAAATGTGTCAGGATATCTTATAAAAATCGCTCGTAATTTGTGCCTCAATGAGAAATCAAAAAAGTACAATGACAAGGTCTCTTTGGACGATTTACATCTCCCACATTACGATGTGAGCTATGGTAATAAACAGCTAAACGAATTGCTACAAACGGCACTCGATGCACTGCCCAAAAAGTACCGAGAAGTAATTGTACTGCGCGAGTACCTAGATATGTCTTATAACGATATAGCAAAGGCACTAGACACTACTATGCCAATTGTACGAATCAGGTTATACAGGGCTAAAGGGAAAATCAGAGAGCTTTTAGCACCTTATTTTGAAGAAATGAAAGATTTTAATTAGATGAATATGGAAAATACAAATATGACAACTTCCGAAAAACTACACCTACTCCTAGACGGAGAATCACAAGGTATAGATACTGCTGAAGTTCTTAATGAAGTTTCGCATAGCCCAGAGCTAACTCAAGAGTTCTTAGACCTTGTGAAAATGAAACAAATGATGAGTGGAGTTACCGAGGCACCGCCAGAACATTTACGCCGTACTGTAATGGCAGGGATTGGACTAGGTGGCAGTGGACTATGGTATTACTTACAGAATAGCGGTATGGTAGCTGCATCGGCTGCATTCGTATCCAGCAAATTAGGTGCTGCCCTTTTAGCTGGTATGGTAGGAGTATTAGCTACATTTATGGTGATGGACAATAGTGATAAACCAACAACTGTAGTGGATACAACACCAACTATCAGCAATTCGCAGTTCAGTGAACTAGCTAGCGCTATGCCTATAGAAATGGAAGTGCCAGTAGTCTCGTCAATAGCTAAGAATAATAGTACTCTAGGCACTAAAACGAATAGAAACGGTAGTGGATATAACTCGAATAGAAGCTCTGCTATCACTACGACTAGAGAAATAGCCGCAAATAATGAGAACACTACTACGAGTAGTAATACTAACAATAATTTCTACGGTGTAAGCGAAAGCAACAGAGAGTATAGTACTAATCAAGATGCGCAAATACTGCCTATCTCGACAGAGCTAATTGCCATGAATCAGGAGATAATACCAATTAGTCAAAATGAAAGACCTAGTGGGTTTATAGTAAACCCAACTAATAGAATTATGACTAATGAATCTGAACAGCAAATGCTATTCAGCTTACAAGGTAGAGGAATTACTAACAACTCGCTTCAAACGGCTGATATGTCAACTATAGAAGCTCCAGCTATCAATGATATTGGTATTGCCCTAATGTATTCTGTAAACGATGAATTCGAATTAGGACTAGAGTTCGGACAAGAATTCTTCGTGAAGAAAATCAAATCAAATACATTCAGTAGTGAAGAAACTATGCTCGAAAACCAGCTTACATTTTGGGGTGGAGTAAGAGCAACATACAAGTTCAATGATTTGCAGATATTTGAAGGTTGCAGACCTGTAACATCTATACTAATGGGTGGTACTAATCGCGGTTGGGTGACGAAAGCATCTGCCGGATTAGTATATGATATATCGAACAAACTAGCTGTATTCGGCGGCCCTGAGTGGACTTCTGGATTCTACCAGTTCGATTCGCAGTTATTATCAACCCACAAATGGGGCTTCCAATACGGATTAGCTCTTAAGTTCTAGGGACGTTTATATTATAGTAGAACCTTACTAATTATTTCAAATTTACAGCACTCCCCTTTACAAGTTCGTCATTCTGAATGACCCTGAGCAAATTGAAGTGGGGTGAAGAATCCAGGCAAAAAGCGTTCCTTATTTAGAATGGAAACAACAAGAAAAAACATGGCGTACGACGAACTATTAGCAGAGAAAATCAGACTATACTTTATAACCCACAACGTAGAAAATAGAGAAATAAAGATGATGGGTGGGCTATGCTTTATGGTTGATGAAAAGATGTGTGTTGGCGTTATGGGCTCAGAGCTAATGGCCAGAATAAACCCAGATATCTACGAGCAATCAATAACCAAAAACGGCTGCAACGAAATGCAATTCACTGGTCGCCCAATGAAGGGATTCGTAATAGTAACCCTAGAAGAAGTAGATGCCACACACCCCCTAGACTATTGGATGCAACTCTGCCTAGACTACAATCCATTGGCTAAATCGAGTAAGAAGAGGAAATAAAAAAAGGCAGTCCATAATGAACTGCCTTTCTTGTACTCAAATACTTGTGTGTGTTATTTCACTATAACTAATTGCTTAGTCAAAGTGACCTTATCTAATTTTAATTCAATAAAGTAAGTACCAGCTATGATATTATTCAGCTGTAAATTTACTCTGTTTGATCCAGAGTTCAGTGTTAAGTTACCTACTGAAGCAATGACTTGTCCGTTTGTATTATATACATTCAAGTTAGCTACTGCAGCCTCGTCCATTGTAAGTGTTAGATTGTTAAGACTATTAGATGGGTTAGGGTATATATTTATTACTCTATCAGCTAATTCACCAACACTTGTCGGGTTTAATGCTCTCGTATAGAATATACCTCTGTCAGTTGACATTACTAATAAATCATTATTAGGGTCATTAATTCCTTCTATAGAAGTTACTATTGGTCCAGTCACAGCTTTTAAATCTGTAGCGTTTGAGAAGTTTCCTTGTGTATCATCTAGCACTTTCGCCCATACATTCGTCTCGCTATCGAATTGGAAAATCGCTTGAGAAGTCAACGCATACACATTACCAAATTCACTACTTGTTAAGTCAAGTATTGCATTAGTTGTTAGTCCATTATTCGCTTCTACAAATGTTGATCCATTATCTTCAGAGCGAAGAACACCAGAAGTTTTGGAAGAAATAAATAAACTACCAGCTAGGTCTGTACCAAATCCAGTTATATCATTTGCATTACCACTATAATTTAGCTCACTAATTGCACTAGTTGTTGAGTTCAACATAAAAGTAGTTCCTTCGTTCGTTACTATTAGTAAGTTACCCTCAGCATCTGCAATTACTTCTGACATTGAAGTTATATTTCCTTGTATATTAGTCCAACTTGCTCCAGCGTCTTTGCTTATTTTAACTATACTAGATGTACTAGCAATAATTGTAGCTTCACCATCTGATTCTACATTTTCAACAACCTGACCATTGAATTCAGCACTTAAATCAGCTAATATCTTACCAGTTTGATTTATTTTTAGGAATCCATTATCTCTAGTTGCTACAAATATTTCGTTTGAACTGTTCACTGCTGCATCTAATACGAATCTACCTTCTAGTAGTATTCTATCAAAAGTATTACCATTGTCTTCACTAACGAAAAGACCACCTTCACTTGAAACCAATAACTTTGATTCAGATATAATAGTAATTTCACTAAAGTTTATATTTGTCAAGTCAATTTCTATTTCTTCTCTATTATTATTTGAGATATTACCTTTGAAAAGACCATTTTTAGTTGCTAGTAGTAAATTACCATTCTGAGATAAATCAAAATTGAATATAGAATTTGAACTTCCTATACTCCCATTTGCATCAGTGAATAATGACAAATTACTTGATTTAGAAAGTTTCAATTTAGAATCACCTAATACGATAAGACTACCATCATTAGAAGACTCTAGTCTAACTATACTATTCAATCCTAAGTTTCCAGTTATATCTGTAGTTTCATTATTGGCATTAAGCATTAGTTTGTTTTTAGTAGCTAGTACTAATCCGTTAGTGCTAGAAGCGAAATCTAAAACACCACTTAATTCAGTGCCATTTTCCTCTCCTTCCACTTCTTGAAAATTAACTCCACCATCCAATGAGACGAATAAACCATTGCCAGTTGAAACTGATATATATGTTCCTAGTGCATTCGCAGTTATGATACCTTCATTGTTTCCATTTACACTTATCAAACTCAAATCATCATTACTATTGATTAAACCCAGTCTCGATTCTTCTCCGAATCTAACCATCAATCTATTATCAGCAGATTTTTCAAGTGATATTATGTTTTCGCCCGATAGTTGATTATCATTGAATAGTTCGAATGAATTACCTCCATTAATAGATACCATCAGACCATTAGTTGTACCCAAATAGAACTTATTATCATTTGCCCCATCTACTTCTATTGCATTAATAGATATTGACTCTAGTTCTTTTGACAAATTAAACCAAGTTTTTCCATTGTCGTCAGATTTGAAAAGTCCATTAGCCATTGTAGAAAGGATAAAATCGCCATTACTATTAGAAGCGATATCTGTCATTGTACCTAAGTTTAGCTTTAGGCTCTCGTTAGTGAAAGTCTCACCATCATCATCTGATGTAAATATTCCTTTATTTGTAAGTAGTTCTATTCTATTATTACTTACTAGTTTGAATGATGTTATACTAGAAATACTCAATTCTTCAGTCAAGTTTTCGAATATAACTCCACCATCTTCGCTCAACATTAGAGAATTATCTGTCTGTACGAATAATTTACTTCCTTGAGACTCTATACTAATTATGTTTTCATTATCTAAAACACCTGTAAGTTTAGTGAATGTCAAACCATTATTAGATGATTTGAAGAGACCGTTCGAATTAGTACCTAAATAAACGTTTCCTTTTGAATCCCACTTAATACTTCCAATAAGATTCAATGATAATCCAAGATCTAATGATTCGAAAGTCTCACCTTCATTATCGCTTATATAAAGGAAAGTCTTGTTAGTAACGCTAATTCTTCCATTTGCAGCTACGTCTATATCCGTAACTTCTCTATCAAGGTCAAGCAAACCAGTAAAATCTACAATTTCGTAATTACTAAAAGAACTATTTTCTGAAATTAATAATCCGTTTTCTGTTCCAACTAATACTTTACCTTGTGCAGATACTTCTATTTGGGAAGCATTACCAGTTGATGTACCAGAAACTAATTCAGTCCAAATTCCAGTATTGTTTGTTAACTTGAATACACCCATATTAGTGGCAGCCAAAGTAATATTACCCATTACTTTCAAATCATTTATTTCCATTTCTTCTTCTGGCCCATTACCAATTCTTAAAAAACCATTAGCACTTCCGCTTAATGATCCGTTATTAGTAATTGCAATTTTGTTATTGTCATCTGAAGAAAAAGCTAGAACGGAAGAACCGTCATAAGATAGGTTTAGCTTAGTTAGCGTACTAGAGTTCTCGCCCAACGATACACCGTTCTCATCCAATACTAATAGCTTATTGTTTTTTGTTATTTCAAGATTAGAAACTAGGTTACCTGAACCTTGAATCTTCGTGAAATTTTCTCCGTCTGTAGAACTAAAGACACCTTTATTCATAGTTGAAACTAGAATACCCAAATTAGTATTTGATTCTATATCAACTATTGCATCAGCAATGACATCAGAATTTAATACTTCTTCTAGTTCTAGAGTAGTTTTATTCAAAGTCATTAACTCACCTATGTCACTTCCCAACCACAAATTACCAGAACCGTCAAGCTCCATAGCAGTAATAGTAGATAATGAACCACCTATACTAAGACCTAAATCTAATAAACTAAAAGTAAGTCCACCATCATTAGAAATACTAATACCTGAGCTGAATCCAGACACTAATAAATTTCCATCTCCATCTTCGCCTAAAGCTAGGATAGCATCGTTATTCGATTGGCTATTTAGGTTAAGCTTAATCCATGAACTAGAATTTCCTTCCCATCTGAAAGCTCCGTTCTCTGTTGCTGCTAATACCATTCCACTAGTCATTACTTCAAGATTAGTAACAACTGAGCCAGACAGTTCATTAGTAATATCCATCCAGCTGAAGCCTTCATTGTCAGAAATCATTACTTTACCATCTTGAACGATAAGCAATTGCCCTTCAGAAATTACTTCCAAATCAGTTACTTGATTAAGTTTTAAATCTGAATCCAGATTTATCCAAGACATACCATTGTTGGTTGATTTTAGCAATCCTAAGTCGGTAAGTTGGTAAATATTGTTGTCGGATTCGACTAGAAATTTTGTGTAAGTGTTAGCTGTTAACTCACTCGTTTTGTTGAACTCTATGGCCCCTAAATTAAGGGTAGCAACCGCTGTTAGCAGTAATAATGTAAGTAACTTTTTCATGATAAACTCCAATAATAATTATAAAATATTGTTTTTTATTTTTGAATAAATTCGATTCTTTTTTTGAATCATAATTTTAGTACACTTACGATTTTAATGTAACATCGGATTTTATTTGTTAAGATTTTTTCATAATAACGGCTGCCTAATCTATGTAAATCGATTGATAATATTGGCATATAGAATTTCAAAAAAATATAGATTATTCTAGAGTGGGGGGGGGGAACACTAGACAAAAAAACTCCACAACTAAAAAAGCTGGGGAGCGTAATTTGTGTCACTGCGAGGACTGAAAGGACGAAGCAGTCTCATCGCTATACACCTTGACTAAGTGGTTTAAATCTAATCCACCCTTATGTATCTTCTTCTTTTTCTAGTCTAATCTTAGATGTATCAATTAGCGGCATAATTACTTTGTCTAAATATGTGCCTTGGTTATAAGTAAATAATATCCCTCTTGATGTTGAGATAGCTACGGAATTTAAAGCTTGTGCAAATTCTTTAGGGAGTATAATTTCTTTTGTCTTCTTGTTTTCTAATTCTTTAATATTTTCTACAGAAAAATCTATGATTGTTACCAACTTACATACTAGTAATTTATTAGTTCTAGTTGTAATTCTTATATCGGTTTCAACTCTGACAAAATTATCTTTTTCATGTATCCGAAATCTATTGTTAATTGTAAAATCTAGCTCTTCCTCCTGTTCAAATGACCTAAAAGATGTTAGATTATACTCATCTACAAAAATATTTTTTATCCCATATGTTAATTGAACACTCATGAATAGTAACCATTATATTGATAATTCGAATTTATTGTTGGGTTTATTTCAGGGACAGTAGTATTAAATGAAGATACAATTCCATCAATAAAACCATCTTTAGTGTTTTCATCACGAATTTGTGCAGACTGAGTTTGCTTTTCAAAAATTACATCAATAACTTTTTCTGCCTTCTCCTCATACATAGCTACTAACTTAATATCTAGCAACAAGCTAAGTTCAACTAGTGTATCTACAGTGAAATTTTGTGTGCCGCTTAGCCACTTAGTAACTTCCGATTGGTTCTTTTTACCCATCTTTTCCATTAGGTCTTTTTTGCTCCAACCCTTAGCTATCATAGCATCATCTATCATAGCAGCTATGTTCATTTTTGTGCTTGTTTTCTTATAACTTATAGGGTCTATCCTGTCATTAAGCCATTTTATAGCAGAATTATTGCTATCTCTTTTTCTATTCATTGTCTTCTCCGAATATTAAATTTCCTAATAGTCTCATAAAATCGGGACTAAAAGTAATTTCTCTGTTTTGTACTTTTATTTCTAAGTCACGACTTACTTGCCTTAGAAAATAATTATTTTCTTTAAGTTCTTCGCTCTCTTGTAATGCTCTAATATTTTTAGGTTTAACTCCACCATCGCCGATTACTAGTATCGTTTTACCCAAATTTATAAAATATAATCTTAACTTACTATTTGGCTTATCAAAAATGGCTTCGATTTGACTACCGGGAAACCCTTCATTTGGTTTAAAGTAATTCTCTCTATATCCTGTTTCGTTCGATACTACTTTTAAAACTTCCCAAATATATTTTACTTCACTTAAATGTGAATCCTTATAGTTCTCAATAAACCTATTCAATAGTGTATCTTCACTATCATTCAGTCTTATGCTATATATCGTAGCTTTATCGCCACACAGTTCTTCTATCTTAACTAATTCATACTTCATATAGTAACGTTTACAAAGTTAACAAATTTTACTTATAAGTGAAATATTATTTTAATTACTGCTTCAAAAAACCCAATTCATATACTTTGGGTTGTAGTTTTTCTGTTAAAGTGGCATAAGCTTCTTTGAAAGAATCGAAACTTACTGGTGGTAAATCGCCACTCGAATTTCGGCTTTCTATTGCTTTTCTTATCTGATACCACCCTACATCGGCACGGTTTAGTTTTAATTCGTCACGTACAGTTCGGGAATCAGTATAAGCGAAGTAGGCTTGCCATAGCTTTTTGCCTTCTTCTAATACGGCTTTGGCTTCACGAGAAAATTTCTTATCTGCCATATATTGCACCATAAAATCGCTCTCGAATCGCTCGGGTGCGTTTACTTCTTGCTCTGTAAAAGGAATAAAATGATTTACTATACTCCATTTCTTATCGTTCCACTCTAAGTCGTTAGCACTTGCAGTTAGGTTACTTCCGTTAAATAGCATCCATACCAAACAATCAGTTTTAAACTTGTCTGTTAAAGGTTCGGTTGGTTGTAAGAACTGGTCTCGGTCGTTTAACCAAGTTGCTTTTATTAATCTTCTAACGGCAAAAACAATAGCACATCTCCAAAGATTGTCGGGTTTTACATAGAATCCTCTTCCACTACTATATCCTGAAGAAAATAAAGCCGTTTGTTGAGTAGCTGTTTGAAAATCACTCCCTTTACTGAAAAAATATCCAATTGCATTATCAGACCACTTCACTCCTCTTAGATCTTTTGTTGCCGTTGCTGGTGTAATAGTATTTTTCAATGGGATTATATCAAAATCATTAGTTCTTGTCCGCTTTATCCAATTTGATAAAAGTCGTTTTTTATTTACAATTGTAAAAACTTTTTCACCTATTGGCATAACCTTTCTATCTAGAACATCTGTAATGATTTCATTATATTCATGCTTTCTTTCTGCATTTTGAGCTGTATTCCATATTAAAAAGCCAATTGGAAAATTCCCTTTTAGACCATCAAATGATTTACTGTGTACAACAAAACCACCCAAATATTTAGCATTCCATACTGATCGAAAAACTTCAAGTGTTGGGGCACTAATATATTTTAGAGTACTAAACATTGCTATTGTAGCAGTAGGTATTTCTTTTGCAACTCTTACAACAAATTGTGTATATAATTCATTACTTGCTTTTCCAAATTCAGACATTCCTTTTTCAGCTAATTTCGTTTTTGCAATTCCTGTTTTATGCTTACCGCCACTTGTGGCATGGGCACTCCCAGCCTCACCATAAGGGGGATTAATCAGTACCAATATCTTTTTTCCTTCGGCAATTGCTTGTCTTAAGCCAGCTGGTACTTTGTTGGTTAGTGAGTAGTCTATACTTCCATCATCAGCTATGTCATCATTAAGGTAGTCGTATTGGAATCGCTCTGCCGCTACACAAGTTTTGGTGGCTTTCATCACGTCTATATCAGCAGCATCGAGAGTACTCATATATATCTTTCGGTGGTTACTGTGCTTTACTTCTAGGTTGCCAACTCCGCAGCACATATCCCAAACTATGTATTTTTTCTGCCAGTTTTTACCGAGTGTTTCGCTTAGTTTATCATACGCTTTATCCACCACAGCCAAAGGAGTGTAATATGCACCTTTGAAACTTCGCTCGTCTAATGGTATCAAACTATCTCGTCTTTCTAAAAGATAATCACGGTATTCAGACTTAGGTGGTTTGTGGTATATTGCCCAAAACCGTCTGTAGCCTTCCTTGTTTCCTAACTCATATATTTTACCACTCAAGCTAAAAACCGGCTCGTTGTTTTTGTGCATTAGTTCGGCTGGCAAGTTAGTGTGGGTTGATATAGTCCCGTCGTGCATAATATCAGCGAAAAAGAGCAAGGCATAATCTTCTTCTTTTACGCCTTCTATTTCACGTCCTATCATATTCACCCATTTATCAAATACTTGCTTTAGGTTATCGGGTGTGATTTGTGTTCTTACTATTTCGCCACTACTGATGGCATTTTTTAGAGTGCTAATAAACTCATCTTCGTGTGTCTCTATTCTATAAGAAACAAAATGAGTACCTATATATGCAGAAACAGCATCCAAGGCTTCGGGAGTGACATCACTCGCTCGCTTGCCCCACTTTATCGTCTTTTTAGCAAGGAAAGGAATCACATCAGCACTACGCATTATAGCTGCTTTTTGGGTGTCAATCACACACAAAAAAGGAGGAACGTGTTCGCCTTTGTTCAGTGCTTGTTGGACATAGTGCAAACCTGTGTGAACATTTTGTAAGTACTATTCTTATAACCGTCTTTTGCCTCAAACCAGACTTCTTTAGTCTGTATATCATATAGATTTTTAGAATAATCTTTTAGCCCTAGAGCTTTAATCTAAGCGTCTTTTACATCTTCTTCGCTGGTCGCTTGCTGTAGTTCTTGAAATAATGACATAATTTTCTGGTGTTTGTACTACTGTTGAAAGTACTAATATAACCGAAATTCTGAAACTATCCTATACTACGAAGTGGGTATATTCGCTTTGGCTCAGCTCCACCAGCGTGCTTTTTTTGAGACGTATTCAATACGTCTCTACGAACATTTCGACATACTCCTTGCCATCTGCAGCAGTTGTAAAGTAATTCTTTACAACTGAAATTGCATCTAACTCACTGTCGTTGAATATGTTAGATATGTGCATACTGATGTTAGGCACAGAGGTGGCAAAAAATTCTGCGAGCTAATTAAACACCCATGCCTTTGGCTTGGCAGGCCCGTCCTGCTTCGCAGTCCACCCCTCTTTCGCTACGCTTAAAGAGGGGAATTAATCGGAATTTTTAGCATCACACCTTACCCACGTATTCGTCTAGGCAGTCGGGATTGGCTAGGGCAGAGCGGTTTTTCACCTCGTCGCCGTTCACTATTTTGGTGACTGCTAGCTCCACTTTCTTACCGCTTAGGGTGACTGGTATGTCTTGCACTTGGCGGATAACGGCTGGTATATGGCGCGGGGTTGCCCCTTTGCGTATATTGTCTTTGATAGTCACGATTAGGGCAGGGGTTAGCTCTGCTCCCTCTCGTAGGGTTACGAATAGCACTACTCGTGTGTCCGAATCCCATTGCTGCCCTACTACTATGCTGGATGTGATTTCGGGCATCGCCTCTACTATTCGATATATCTCGGCCGTACCTATGCGAATACCACCGGGGTTGAGAGTTGCATCCGAGCGACCATAGACTATTACTCCACCGCGTTCAGTTATCTCTATGTAGTCGCCGTGGCGCCATATCCCCTCGTAGTAATCGAAGTATGCGCCAAAGTATTTTTCATCTTTGGGGTCATCCCAAAATTGGGTTGGCATACACGGGAATGGCGGATGACATATTAGCTCGCCTTTTTCGCCGATTACCTCTTCCCCTTCGTCGGATAGTGCTCGCACGTCCATACCCAAGCCGCGGCTCTGTATCTCTTCGTCATAGACTCCGAGCATTGGGTTGCCGAGCATAAAGCACGATACGATGTCCGTGCCGCCACTGATGGAGGCAAGCTGAACGTCTGGCTTTACTTTGCTGTACACCCATTGGTAGTTCTCTGTTACTAGGGGTGAGCCGGTAGAGTAGATTGTTTTTAGTTCTTCAAGATAATAATTTTCATCGGGTTCAACCCCTTCTTTTTGGCAATGAGTTAGGAATTTGGGGCTAGTACCGAGTGCCTTGATTTTCTCTTTGGATGCTTCGCTCCACATTATACTAGCATCGGGGTAAGTTGGACTACCGTCGAATAGATACAGCGTTGCTCCTGCTGAAAGACCACCTACTAACCAATTCCACATCATCCATCCGCAAGTGGTGAAATAGCTGAGTACATCGCCTTTGCTCAAATCTCCGTGTAGGTAATGCTCTTTGAAATGTTGGAGCAAAGTGCCTCCAGCACCATGGACTATACACTTCGGTATGCCCGTAGTACCAGACGAGTACATAATATATACTGGGTGGTCGAATGGTAGCTGTTCGAACTCGATTTGCTCGGCTGCATTGTCCACCATTTGGCTGAATGTGGCGTATTTATCGCCCTCTAGCATTGGTACGTCTATCTCTTCTAGGATTATAACTTTCTCTATTGAATCTATGCTTTCTACTATTTGTGAAAGCTTTTCTGATGTGTCGTAGGGCTTTCCATTGTACGAATATCCGTTGACTGCTATTAGTACTTTCGGCTTTATCTGTCCGAATCTATCCATTATCCCTTGGAAACCGAAGTCAGGTGAGCTAGAAGACCATATAGCACCTATCGAGGTAGCAGCAAGCATACAGATTATTGTCTCGGGTACATTGGTTACGAATCCCGCTACACGGTCGCCTTTGACTACACCTAATTGACGCATAGAGTGTGCCATTTTCACTACTTGACGGTATAGTTGACTATGACTAATGCGAGTGTTCGCCTTGCCTTCTCGATGCGCTATCAAAGCTGTAGAATTGTCTCTGTACTTAAGTAAATTTTCTGCGAAGTTAAGCTTTGCCCCTGGGAACCAGATTGGGCGGGGTATTTTCTTGCGGTTCAAATCTTCCATATATACATCTGTGAATGGCTCGGAGTGCTTTATTTCAGCAAGGTTCCAGACCTCTGCCCAAAAGTCCTTTTTATAATCGACAGACCATTTGTGTAGGTCTGCGTAGTTATCCAATTCAAGATTATACTTACTATTGACGTCGGTCATTAGCTTGTACATATTGGTGTTCTTGATCTGTTCTTCTGTTGGTTGCCAGTAAGGTTTCTTATTATCAGTCATTTTATTGTCTTTTCTATATTATGGTTAATATAAAAATAGCACAAAATGAGCAAAATGACAAGGGGAGAAGACTAAAGTTTAATCTAATACTCTACATTGAACCTAACATTTGCATCTAAAACTTTGAAGACTTTCATAATAGTATCGAATTGAGCATTATTCAGATTATTTTCGATTTTAGATATTTGTGCTTTTTGAACACCTACTAGCTTTCCAAGTTCTTCTTGTGTTAAGTCTTTTTCTTTTCTCAGCATTTTTATTGCTTCGCCTAGCAAATCTAAGTTCAAATCATATTCGAACTTTTCTCTTTTTGCTGTACCTTTCTTACCGATGTATTTGTCGGTTATTTCATCTAATGTAAGAGTTTTCATTATTGATTCTCATTTTTAATTTAATAATTCAAATATAATAGTTTCTTTATTAGGAAACAATATGGATATTATATTAGCCACAAAATGACAAGGGGAGAAGACTAAAGTTTAATCTTCTCCCCTAACTATCATCTTAAGTAGTCACTATTCTCTAACTAGAAATTAGTAATCTTATACTTGTCTTTCTTCTTCAGTTGATTGATTATACCTTTCTCACCGATTATATGACCTGCGCCAACTACAATAAAAATAGTCTTATCTTCTTTTAGCCATTCTTCGATTTTTATAGTCATATTATCATTTCTTTCATCTATTATTTTCTCGTACATGACTTCGAATTCAGGGTATTCGTAGCGTGAGCTATCAAGTAGATTCATTAGTTCAACTTTGTCTCCTTTTTTCCAAGCATTTATCATTCTATCGACTTCTGCTTCTGGTCCATCATTACTTTCTAAAGTATAGTTGATAAAACTATCACCAACGTTGTCGAATTCGGATAGTAATCCCATCTGATACACTGCTGTTTCCAGCTCTCTTACTTTCTTACCATCATTCGCAGCTTTAGTCAAGAAATGTTGGTCTATACCCAAGGATTGGTCATATCCTGCACTATGGAGCATATTCGATTGCAAAGTAATAGCAGCTGCCCAGGGTCTCATATTACCGAACATTGCTTCCGTCATTCCCATCGCAGAGAATTTTTGCCTTACCTTTTCGTAGTTCTCAGCACTTATTCTATCTTTCAGTCTAGTCCCATCAGTATAAGTCATAAACTTCATTATCGACATAGGGTCAACTTTTGTCATATCTATTTCGAACGCTACTATATCGCTACCTCTGTAGGCCTCTTCTATCCTGTAGTCCAGAGGGTACATATCTTGTTTGGCAACGTGTATAGAACCTAGAAGAAAAATATGCGAATTTCCATCTTCTACTTTCCACATAAAAGTTTCTCCTTTATCTTCGGTTTTAAGTACTGAACAAGAAACGGCAATAAGTGAAGCTATTGCGAACAGTAAAAATTGTCTGATTTTATTCATTTTTTTATTATTTTTGGTTAATACACTTTCAACAAGGATAAAGATATGAAAAATATTGCAATTTTCGTCCTTTTTGTGATAATGGGATATACTCTAAACTCACAGCAAATCTGGAAAAAAGAGCTAGAAGAAGAAGTTAAAATTATCGAATTTTTAGATAATGATTCTAAACTATTTATAGCCGCAAAAGACTATATATATCTATATGACACCGAGTCGGGTAAAGCTACCTACGAGATAGAGCTAGAGGACTATCTGGATAAAGGATTGTATAATCTAGTTGGTACTACTTTCCTAGTAGCGCCTGATGATGAGACTATGTTAGCTATAGATGCCCTAACTGGTAAAGAGAAATGGCGTAAGCAATATGATGATTTGGACCAAGAGGACTTCACCGAATTGCATAGTATTGGTGGGAAGCCAGTAATCCAATATGGCTCGTTTCACATAGCTACTGACCTGAACACAGGCAAATTCCTATGGGGTAAAAATTTCAGTTACGATGGGAAGATAAGTGCCCTAGGCGGTTGGAACTACAAAGAGTTTGAAAGCAAGGGTATTTTTATGATTATCACACCTGATGAAACTGCAAATTTGATTAGTGCTAGTACAGGTAATGCAATCGGTACCTACGGCGATTTTGAGCCAGAAGAGTCTATACTTAAAGCTGGTTTGCAATGGTCATATACTGATAAGGACGAGAACTATATAATGTTCACTATAGATGATCAGCTGCTAGTAATTGACCTTAAAACTGGACGAGAAGCAATGCGGACAGCTATGGATTGGGATGATGACATTCCTCCTTTCATTGCTGTTGAGAACGGAGTAATAGTTCTGAGCGAAGATAAGATAATCTATTTTAATACAGAGAATGGCAGAAACAGTTCTATAGCTGTAGCTGTAGATGATTTCAGGACATACCAAGTATTTTACCAAGGCGAGAATGCGTATCTCTTCGCTGGCTTCAAAAACAAGTTAATGGGTATAGATTTGAATAGTGGTAAAGTGATGTGGCAAACGAAAGAAGAGGATAAGAATTTCCAAGGATATCCGCATAGGTATGTAGAGTTGAACCACGGTCAATTATTGATGACTTATGTATATGGCGAAAACCCTCCCAACGGTGGTACATGGATAAGAGCAACAGGAGTAGATGCGAAAACAGGTAAGGTAAATTTCAATACCGAACCTCTATTACTTTCAGAAACTTATATTGCCTCTTTTGTGCGTACTATATCTAGTTTAACTGCCGACCCTTTCGGTTTTTCCAAGTGGGATAACTTAGGATTTTACTATTACTCAGGTATGGTCGATGATAAATTAGTGCTTTCGCTTTCCCACAGAGCAACTACGCTGAATCCGACTAATAGAGAGGAAGGGGGAGATGGGGTTGCAATAATTGATAGCAAAACGGGCAAGATTCTATTAGCTGACTACAATGAACTAAATGACTATGGTAATGCAAACGGTAAACCAGTAAACAGAGTTGAGAGCTGGTTTTTGGGTAATAAACTATTAGTTAGTGGGAATATAAAATCGGCACTTTACGATGTAAAAAATGCCAAAAGACTTTGGATAACTGAGGAATACGAAGAAAAGTATATAGTAGATGCTGCTATGCTCGATGATAATGTTTATCTGAAATACGGATATCTAGATTTCGCAGTAAAGTTAACACCACCAGGCATAATAGGATGGTTTGGAGCTTCTATAGAAGTAAAAGAGAATGACGAAGAAGACCCATTTGGTGTGATTTCGTTTGACTCCAAAACTGGTAAGCTTAATTTCAATACAGAAATAGAGCAAGACCCTGCATTTGCAACTCCTAATTTCAGCTTGAGTAGCTATTACTCAAATAAGAATAAGACCCTATTATTTTCCGATGAAGAGAATCTATATGCACTTGGCTCGAATGGAAAATACAACTGGAAAAAGAACTACAACGACATTGGAGTTGGGGCTATACCTTATGACAAAATATATGCCGTGACTGAGCAATTCCTAAGTCACGAATACACTTCAACAACTACATACAGTGGTTATAGATATGACTGGAAAGTAACGACAACTCACACTTCATCTGACTACGAAGGTATTAGCAAATTCGTTGATCAAATGGGAACATCAGACGCGTCGATAGTTTACAAATCTGGAAGAAACTATTGGGGTGCTTCGGCTAAGAAAACACTTGGTCTCTACGTAGGTGGAGAAGAAGTGCTAGTACTCGGTAGCAAAGGTATAGCAAGACTAGACCGACTTTCGGGTGATAGTAAATGGAAGCTAGATTGGGATTATGACCCCGATGAAGTAGAGCTAACACCTATGTTTTTGGGTGATAGAATAGTATATTGCTTCTCTGAAAAGTTAGAAGTGATAGACTACGGTACTGGTAAAAAACTATGGTCTGCAGAAGAAGACTCAGATGCGAAATTCATAATTTCTCCAACTGGGAAATTCATTTTCAGCATAGACCAAGAGGATATATCGGGCTATAAGGTGAATTAAAAATAAAATTACTATCTATGCCCTCTTAGATTCTAAGAGGGCTTTCATAATTGTGCCACTCTATTATCAGACCAAGATTTCATGATGAATAAGATTATTAAGATAATCTCAGACTGTCAATCCTAGACATGATCACTTTGAACGGAATGGAGTGAAGAATCCAAGAAAAAAATTGTATTGCCGTTGACTTCAGCCAGCGGATAGAGTTGATTCCCCCCAAAAGTGACTTCAAGTCACATTAAAAAAGGAAATCCCATTAGCTTTATACGCTTAAAATACAATGGGACTAAAGTCCATAATTGTTGTGTACTCACAAAACCGGTCGGTTAAAACCGACGGCAATACATTTCATCATTCACTCCATTTATAGAACTACCACACTTTGTGTTCTCTGTGTAAAAATTAAAAAAAATCACAACTCCGTGGTCTTCGTGTTAAAACAAATACAATTTGAATTTTTCTAACCTGGATCCTTCACTTCGACTGGGCTATTAGATTAGCATTCTTATAATAATTAGATTTGTAAATTATTAATCAGGTTAAATATCTGAACAACCAAGAGGA
>JBLWYD010000019.1:0-58692 GCA_048267165.1 Bacteroidota bacterium | reverse complement strand
AGTTTGGATATACCGAAAAACTACAAAAAGCGATGTAGATAATTCTGTATAAAAAAGTGGAAATGTTGGATTAATGTTGACAAACACGATGCAAATTTATTTACCCATATTTATTCCACATTGAGTTAAAATTGTGGATAGTGGAAATCCACAGAAATAGGCATCTATGTTGAGAAAGAAAGGGTTTTGTGTTTAAAATTTAGTAAGTTATAGTTTATCAATAAATTGAATAAATAAAAGATGAAAATAGCAATATCTGCAGACCACGCTGGCTTTGAGTTAAAAGAAATATTAATTAAAGGACTAAAAGAATCTGGATACGAAGTAACAGATTACGGAACGAATAGTACCGATTCTATAGATTATCCTGATTATTCGTACGCTGCCGCAAAATCGATAGCTGATGGCGACAATGAGTTGGGTGTTATAATATGTGGCTCTGGGGTTGGCGTATCTATAACTGCAAACAAAGTTAAAGGTATAAGAGCTGCAAATTGCTTCAATTCAGAAATGGCATCACTTGCACGCCAACACAATAATGCTAATGTAATTTGCTTAGGAGCTAGGTTCCTAACAGCGGAACAAGCAGCAGAGATGGTAAATACATTCCTTACTACAGATTTCGAAGGTGGTCGCCACGAGAGAAGAGTGGACAAGATACATAGCTTGACTGGTTGTTAGATATTATAGTAAAATGACTTTTGACTAGGTAGTGCTGAAATTGGAAGAATACGTTATAAAAGCAGTAATTTAATTTAGAATAACTAAATACAAGAAAAAATAAAGATGATTAATATGAAAACAGTTCAAGCGATATTATTTGTGATTATATTAACATTTCCATTTCTTCTATTTGGTCAGAATGAATCTGTAGAATTAAAGAAAGACAGTATAAAAATACAAGATTCGGTAAACACAGAATTACTAAAAGAATATCAAGATAAAATTGTAGAGAGCCAACAGCAAAATATTCAAGATTCGATAAAAAGAGCTGAATTAGAATCTAAAATAAATGAACTCAAAACAACTGATAATCTAAAAAAGGAAGAGTTACAACAACAGTTAGCTGATTTGAATCAGAAAGAGAACAAACGATTAGCTCAAAAGAAGGCAAGAATAGATGCATTAAGAGGTAATGCAAAATCATTCCCCGTATTCGGACTATTCAATGATACACTATTTTCCATATACAGTAAGTATGGTAGCTTTACTGCATCGGATAGAGCTGCGGCGACTACGGAAAGAATTGAACAGTTATCTGAAAGAACCTTTAAAAAATTAGATTTGCAAGTTATAGAATCAGAAACTACTTATGATATAGTAAGTGGCGAAATTATAATACTTAGTATTTCAGATAATGATGCTATTTGGGAGAATAAGTCGAACAAAGCTTTGGCCTATGAGTATAAAGATATAATTGCTGCCGAAATAATTAGATATAAGAATGAAACTAGCGTTACCGAATTACTAAAAGAAATTGGTTCGGCTGCTTTAGTTATCTTCATATTAATAATATTATTGGTATATGTTAATAAGCTATTTACTTGGACTGGTGATAAGATAATTGCTCAAGATGGTCTTAGTATAAGTGATATAAAAATTAAGAATTATACCCTATTTGATTCTAACAAAATAGTTGCAATAGTAGCAACATTGAATAAACTTGTAAAAGTGTTCATATTCTTATTACTTATATACATATCACTGCCAATTATCTTCGGGTTTTTCCCGTGGACTCAGGACTTTGCTCAAACATTATTCGGATATATACTTAATCCGCTTAAGAAGATGTTATCTGGTATATGGAACTATCTACCAAGTTTATTTACAATTATTGTTATATTCATAGTATTCAGATATATAATCAAATTTGTTGGGTTTTTAAAGACAGAAATTGAAGAAGGGAATCTGACATTGACAGGTTTTTATCCTGATTGGGCAAATCCAACATATCAAATTCTAAGGACTGTACTATACGCTTTTATGTTTGTCTTAATCTTTCCATATCTACCCGGTAGTGATTCACCGGTATTTCAGGGTGTTTCCGTGTTTTTAGGTTTTCTATTTACTTTTGGTTCAGCTGGTTCATTATCAAATATAATGGCAGGTATAGTACTAACATATATGCGTCTATTCAGAATAGGCGATAGGGTAAAAATAGGAGACGTAGTGGGCGATGTAGTTGAAAAATCACTTTTGGTTACAAGAGTCAAAACTATAAAGAATGAAATAATATCTATTCCTAATGCAACGGTTATGAATGACCACACTACTAATTACAGTTTTGAAGCAGATAGTGGCAATGGATTAATACTACATTCAACAATTACAATTGGATACGATGTACCATGGAAAAAAATACATAACGCTTTACTAGAAGCTGCAAGTAGAACTGAATTTCTTTTGAATAGTCCTGAACCATTTGTCTTACAAACAGGTTTGGAAGATTTCTACGTGTCATATCAAATAAACGCTTACACTAAGGAATTTGCAAAACAAGCGAAAATCTATTCCGATCTACACCAGAATATACAAGATTGCTGCAACGAAGCAGGAATTGAGATTCTTTCGCCTCACTACCGAGCAGCTCGCGATGGTAATATGGTGACAATACCAGCACAGTACTTAGACAAAAACTATAAACCCCCTACTTTCAATATTAGAACTTATAAAGATGAAAAGTAAGTTAACCTAATTAGAATAATTATTATCCTGAAGTGAGATTAAAAAAAAATCCCATCTAATCTAGATGGGATTTTGTATTTATAGTAGTTGATACAATAAGGGATTTATTCTTTCACTAGCTTAATTGTCCTGATTCCACTATCAGAAATTAACCTACAATAATATGTCCCACTTTGGTATTTAGACCCATCTAGGTTAACACTGAATGTACCTACACCATAGTCTTGAGAATTAATGAAGTCAAACCTTCTTCCTGTTATATCCACTACTTCAATAGAGAATGATTCTGGCTTATCGAGGTTGAACTCAAAGTTCATCACATTCTTGAATGGATTTGGTCCATATTCCACATTGTTAATTAAGAATTTGCTGTCAACACTTGATGGATTAGATGAAATAACCCCTGCTGCCCACTGGCTAAAGTGTTTGACTCCGGGACAAGTAATAGTATTATCATCTTTGTTATAAACTGATGGATATTGTGGAAGCCAGTCTTCTTCACTAGACTCTCTATAGACCATTCCAAGTATCTCATTCATCATTGGTAGAAGATTTTCGTATTGGTAATCTAATTGGAATTCAACGTCTAACTCAAATTTACCATTTTCAACATCTGACTCTAAATACCAATTACGGGTACCGGAAATATCTTTTACATTTGGATTTAATGAAACAAAGTCCTTATATCCAAACTCCAAAAGAACATTAAAATAATTGTCAATATCTAACTCACCAACATTACTAAATGTAACACCGACTCCTTCAAAAGAAATCTTCTTTTCAGGTTTGTTGACTTTAGGTTTATCAAATTTCAATAGATTAGGAAGTTGTTTAACTGTCAAATCATTTCCATTTACTTCTTTGTCATATATCTTAAGAGCTTTGAAAGTCTCTTCGAAAGAAGTATATCCATCTTTATCAAGATCAGCAGCTTCTGTTCCATAAACTATACCAAAAATTTTAGAAAAATAACTTGCAGCTGTAAGACTTATACCCATTGGGTCTGTATCAATTAATGCAGCTTTATCATCTCTACAAGATGTAATCATAGTTACTTTTGCATCTGAAAAATCTATTGTTGAATACTCTCCTGATAGGTATTGTTCTAATGAACCAGAATAACTTGCGTCAATCAGAATATTATATTCATCTGCACCAATTTGACTCAAATTACCGAATAAACCGTACATACTACTTGATACGGACCTATTACCACCTGAGTAATAAAAGTACACTTTATCATAATTTCCTTTCATACTCTTAATTATGGAATACAATGAATCAAAGCTAATACCATATTCAGTTCTTATATTATTATCGCCTAGTTGTGGTCCTAATTCTTCATTTCGTAAATTTTCTGCCATTATTTTTACATCACGATCAACAGCTTCCTGTTGATTTAAATACATTCCCATATCACCCGACACCAATAAGGCACAAACTCTATTTTGATTAGTTGGAGTTCCTATCGAATAAATGTTCTCACCTTCTACTGAATGTTCTATATCATACTCTTCCCCAACTAGATTGACATCAATCCAAGATACTTCCATACCATCTAAATCAAATAATTTAGGGTGAGAAGTGCTTTCAACAAACTCAATGCTAGAATTATCAATATCATAAGCATAAATAGCTGTTTTATGTTCGAACTTTGAACCATATTCAAAATCCAACCATCCTACATAGGAGTCCGAATTTATCATTATTTCACCTTCACCGTACTCAGACTTTATCTTTCCGCTGGCTACTCTTTCATTGTGCATATAACCGGGTGTTCTGGAATCAGCACCTTTTTTCTCAAGCTCTTTCTGAAGGCCTTTCATCAAATCTTCCAAACTTACTTCAAGCTTAAACAGATTCTTTACTTTACTTGTATCATTCGTAGGGTTGATATCACCATCACATTTAGACGATGTAACTAATGTGTAAGGAAATGAATTCAAAGGATCAGATTTTATCTTATCAAAAACTGATTTCGGAATTGGCCCAAAGTCAATAACAGTTGCACCAAACGGAGCCAAAGACGATGGTTTATTAATTACTACTTTGTGGATTGATTTACCTGTAGAATCTTGTATATCCAGCGTATAAGTAACATTATTTGCCGTTTCTGTTTGGCTATTATTAAAATAAACGCACTTAACTTTCTGAGTGTTATTAAGTGGGATGAATTCGGCTTTATTGAAATATGATGCTCCTGAAGTTACGATATCTGGTCCTTTTGGAGGTACATCATCATTTATTTCTAAAAAGTGAATTCCTGTATTATTTGATAAATCCTCATCATAATCTTGTGTTGTTGTGAACTCAAAACGGTATTTCTGTCCAGATTGTAAAGTAGAAATATAATCTTTACCAAAATCTATTTCTATATCCTTTAAAGCGTTTAATTCAGCTTGTTCTATGGATTTTGTATATATTAATTCAGCAGTTAATATTGAATGAATATACATATAGAAAACAATATTTTTAACGGCAAATGTGGAATTTAAATTTCTGTATTGCACTTTTGCACTTTCTAAATCGGTTAGATCTGCTTTAGTTAACATATTAGTACTTATATAACTAGCGTTACCAGCAAACGTAGCACTGGAACACATCACAAATATTAAAAAGAGTAAAACCATTTTTTTCATAACACACCTAAAGAAAAGTTGATAAATGATAATTGCAACGTAAATAATTTCAATTTCATATCCAAAATAATAATCCTGTATGTAGTTGTATATCAATAATATACGAACCTATAACACTTAATAATAGGGAGTTTGTGGGATTTTCATTAATTTAGAAAAAAAGAGGGTTTGCAATGCAGTTTACTAAATTAATACAGAATCTAGATTACATAGAAGTAATTGGTAATAAAGATATTACGATAAATAGAATCCAGTTCGATAGCCGGAAAATAGAAGATGGCGACGTATTCGTTGCAGTCCGAGGTACAGAGTCGGACGGTCACGATTACATAGAATCAGCTGTTAGCTTTGGCGCTAAGGTTGTAATCTGTGAAGAGAGACCAAAGATTATCTTCGATAATGTCACATTTGTAATAGTGGAAAAGGCAAGAAAAGCACTAGCTAGAGTAAGTGCTAATTACTACGCTAACCCCTCGAACGAGTTAAGAATAGTAGGAGTTACGGGTACTAATGGTAAAACAACAGTAACGTTTCTTATAAGTAAACTCCTCAGAAAGCTCGGTCATCAGACGGCTATCATCGGAACGACTGGTATATATATAGGCGATGAAAAGCTAGATGCTACCCACACTACTCCTGACCCTATTAGTATGAATAAAGTACTACGAGAGGTGGCAGACAGAGGAATCGGCTATGTAGTGATGGAAGTTTCGTCGCACGCACTAGAGCAAAACAGAGCTGATTATATAGACTTCGATGTAGCAATATTCACTAATATAACTCACGACCATCTTGATTATCACAGAACATTCGAGGCATATTCGGAAGCCAAAAAGCTTCTTTTCGATAACTTAAAAAGCACAGCATTTGCTATAGTAAATGTAGATGATGCTGGCTACAAGCTAATGATAGATGATACTGCTGCTAAAGTAATTAAAGTGGGTTGGGACGTAGATGCTGACTATCAGCTAATGAGCGAGGAATTCGATCATACAGGCAGTACTTTCATAATAGAAGACGGCGACACAAATCATACTATCCACTCTCCCCTAGTCGCGCAATTCAACATAGTGAACCTCTCGTTATCGCTAGTAGCAGTGGCTAAGCTTTGTAGTGTTGAGCTGAATACTCTTATTAGTGACCTGTCATATATCTCTTCTGCCCCCGGTAGAATGGAGCGAGTACCACTCAGCAATGGAGCAATCGCTATAATAGATTATGCTCATACTCCCGACGCTTTAGAGAAAGCAGGAAAAGCTTGCAAAGAGCTGATTGTAACTGATGCAAAGCTGATAGTTGTATTTGGATGCGGTGGCGATAGAGACAAAACAAAACGACCACTTATGGCTGCCGCAGCAGAGAAGTACGCGGATAAAGTTATAGTAACTGATGATAACCCTAGAACAGAAGACAGAGATGATATATTCGCCTGCATAGAAAAAGGATTTATAAAACCCGGTAGCTACCTAGTAATAAAGGACAGAGCGGAAGCAATAAAAGACGCAGTTCGTATATCTAACACTGGTGATATAATACTTATAGCTGGTAAAGGCCACGAAGACTATCAGATAATCGGCACTCAGAAAGTACATTTCAATGACAAGGAAGTGGTTCTTGCCGTAAACATATTCTGAATCACTGATTGAACGGATTTGGAGAATTCACAGATATATTTTCCAGATTTAACTGATCAGAACCCGTAGAGACGTATTGCCTGTGCTGAGTAGCACTGAACACCTTCTCTTTCAGACAGGCACAAAAAAAGCCGACAAAAGTCGGCTTCAAAAATCTTAATTTTTACTAAACTTACTTTACTTCTTTGTGTAAAGTATGTCTTCCTAGGAATGGATTGTATTTTTTGATTTCCATTCTGTCAGGTGTATTTTGCTTGTTTTTCATAGTAGAATATCTAGAAGCTGGTTTGCCTTCGCCTTTCGCTTCTGTACATTCTAATATAACTTTAATTCTATGACCTTTCTTCGCCATGATAAACTCCAGATATTATTTTTTAATTTGACTGCAAAATTAAGAAGACTTTTCCACAATACAAAGTAAAATAATTAGTCAGACGCTTTTTATAGTGTAAAAAATGTATTATATTACATTCTATTATTGTCAACAATTAGAAGGTGGCGTTTGTTCGATTCTTACATAGTATTGATAGCAGCTAGTTTAATCATTGTTTTATCCTATTTTTTCGATGTAGCTTCGAAGAAATTTAAAATCCCTTCAGTTCTGTTTTTGATATCAACTGGATTGATTTTGAAATATGCAGGTGAAGTTTACGGGTTTACTTTCGAAGAGGAATTCTTCAGTATACTTGAATTACTCGGGATAGTAGGGTTGATTATGATTGTGCTCGAAGCTGCAGTTGACTTAAAAATTTCCAAGAAAAAGATACCCGTAATAAGGCAATCTTTTGCTCTTGCATTGTTTATCCTAATAGCTACTTCTTTCGGTATAGCAGGGGTTATATTCTATATACTGGATAATGAGCCGTTTTTTCATTGCCTAGTATATGCTATTCCGCTCAGCGTTGTGAGTAGTGCGGTGCTTATACCTTCGGTGCATACGCTTACTAAAAGCAAAAAAGAATTTCTAATTTATGAATCTACGTTTTCTGATATTATCGGTATCTTGTTTTTCAACTTCGTAGTTATACAAGAAGGGAGCATTCTCTCTATATCTGGTATTATGATGATAGTGGCTACTGTGCTTTTCTCTATAATAGTCAGCTACGTTCTAGTATTCGTATTTAGTAAAATAAAAACTCATATTAAGCTATTCCTAATGATAGCGGTATTAGCATTGCTATATGCATTAGGCAAGCAACTTCATTTATCTTCACTACTGATGATATTCATTTTCGGTATAGTGATGAATAATGCTAAGATTTTCTATAGATCTAAATTAGCGAATCATATCAACTTTGATAACGTTAAGTCAATTGGAAATGAATTTAGAATAGTGACGGCTGAGACTGCTTTTGTTATTCGTACATTCTTTTTCATAACATTTGGTATGAGTATAGATCTTAACCTATTGGTCGACCCGAGAGTATTGGTTATTGGCTTCATTATTTTAGTAATTTTGTACTTAGTCCGCTATGTGAACTTCAAAGTATTTTTGAAAACAAATGTTTTCCCTGAGATATTTCTAGCTCCTAGAGGTTTGATTACAATACTATTATTCTTTTCTATCCCGACTGCTTATGAGATAGTAGGGCTTAGTCAAGGAATATTATTTTTCGTAATTTTAGGTACGAGTATAATAATGATGATAGCTATTATGTCGTCCAAAGATTCCGAGATGGAATCTACAACCTTCTTCGATGTAGGATTGGGACAGGCATCGGACTATGAGATAGAATATGAGACATATTCGGAATTCGACGATTTGCTAGATGATGTATCTGGAATGAATAAGAAAGCACTAGAAAATAAAGAAAACACTAATGAAAAGAAAGGAGATAGTTAATGATAAAAAATATCATTGCACTGGCAGTGGGGATATTCGCTTTGAGTAGCATATCGCTTATGTCAGCAGATAATGTTTTCCCGTATAAATACGATGTAAATACGCTGGAAAATGGTTTGACAATAATTACAATCCCAATGCCTTCTAATGGTATAGTTTCATACTATACAATAGTAAGAACGGGATCAAGAGATGAGTATGAAGTAGGTAAAACTGGCTTCGCTCACTTTTTTGAACATATGATGTTCCGTGGTACTAAGAAGTACCCAGGTACTGTTTACGATAGTTTGATAATATCAATCGGTGCAGACGGCAACGCTTATACTACTGATGATTACACGGCTTATCACCTTAACTTAGCTAACGAAGATTTGGATTTAGTAATGGAGCTAGAAAGCGACAGATTCCAAAACCTTAGCTACCCAGAGCCAGATTTCAAAACGGAATCGGGTGCGGTATATGGCGAATACAGAAAGAATATAACTGACCCAGGTAATGTGATTTGGGAAAAATTGAAATTCACTGCTTTCGACAAGCATACATACAAGCATTCAACGATCGGCTTCGAAGATGATATAAAAGCAATGCCTACTCTTTATGAGTACAGCAAGGAATTTTATAGCCGATATTACAGACCTGAGAACTGCATTTTGTTCATAGCTGGCGATATTAAAACAAGTGATATCATCACTAAAGCTAAGAAGTACTATGCTCCATGGAAGAGAGGCTATGTAACTCCTAAAATAGAGACAGAACCTGCTCAAACGGCTCCACGTAACGCTCAAGTTACTTATGACGGAAAGACTAACCCAATGCTTGGTATTGGCTATAAGACAAGCTCATTCGACTCTAAGAGCAAGTCATCTGTAGCTAGAGAATTAATCGGTGATTTGGCTTTTGGTTCAAATAGCGAGCTCTACAAAAAGCTATATCTAAAAGAACAAAAAGTACAGTATATCTCGCCTTATTTCCCACAGAATAGAGACCCATTTTTATCTATAATATTCACCATGGTGAATGATGTAAATGATATTAAATACGTTGAAACTGAAATACAAAAAGCTGTAGATTGGTTCCAAACTAATCTTGTAGATAAAAAGAAACTAGAAGACTTGAAGAAGAGACAAAAGTATGGCTTCCTAATGGGGCTAGATACTCCTAGTAATTTGACTGGCGGACTAGCTAGAACTGTTGCTATAACTGGCGGTATTGATGCTATTGAAGATTATTTCAAAACTCTTGAATCACTTACTCCGCAAGATATACAAAACGAAGCTAAGAAAATGAACGCATCACAGAGAACGGTAATAGAGCTAAAGGGGACTAAATAATGAAAAACACAACTAAAGTACAACTATTGTCTCTTGCTCTTTTGTTAAGTATGACTTTTACTTCTAATTTATCAAGTAAAGAAATGAGTAATGATAAAGTGATAATGAAAATAGCCGAAGACCCAATAATTGCTTATAATATATGGTTCAAAGTTGGCTCCGCTAACGACCCAAAAGGCAAAGAAGGATTGGCTTATATGACTGCACAGCTAATGGCTGATGCTTCTACAACTAAGAACGATTACTCTGGAATACTAGAGTTACTATACCCTATGGCGACTAGCTATGGAACTAAGATAGACAAAGAAATGACTACTTTCCAAGGTAGAGTTCACAAAGATAATATCAAGAAATACAATGAATTATTCCTTGACGCTATATTGAATCCTGCCTTCACAGAGGATGATTTCAATAGAGTAAAGAACAACACTTTGAACTTTATAAAGAATGAACTACGCTACTCATCTGATGAAGAGTTAGGCAAATTTTCTTTTAACAGTTTCGTATTTGCTGGTACTCCTTACGAGCATATAATGGCTGGTACTGTGGAAGGTTTGGAGAGCATCACGTTGAAAGATGTGAAGGAATTCCACAAGAATTACTTCAACAAAAACAACTATGTAATAGGACTTGGTGGCGGATTTGATAATAATCTGGTTGAGACTGTGAAGTCTAGATTAGATAAGTTAGCAGATTCGAAAACTAACACTAAAGTCGATATCAAACCTAAGTCAATAGATGGGCTTGAAGTAGTAATAGTAGAAAAAGAGAACAATTCAACGGCTATAAGCTTCGGTTTCCCAATCGATGTACTTCGCGGCGATGATGACTTTTTCGCACTAGCACTATTCAGCTCATGGTTCGGCGAGCATAGAAATCAATCAAGTCATTTATTCCAAGTGATAAGAGGCGAGAGAGGACTTAACTATGGTGATTATGCTTATATCGAGCGCTTCCTAAACGGTGGTTCACTAAGCAAGCCAGACCCTAATAATGCACGTCACAATCAACTATTCGAAGTATGGCTAAGACCTGTACAACACAAGCACAGACACTTCGCTCTAAGAGCAGCAATGCGTGAGTTGAAAATGGTAGTTGACAACGGTATGACTGCTCAACAAGTAGAAACTACTAAGAGATTCTTGAACAAGTACTCTATTCACTGGGCTGCAACTACGTCTGAAAGACTTGGTTACCAAGTGGATTCGGAGTTCTATGGTGTGAAAGATGGTGGGAATTATATCAACTATTTCCGTGAGAGAATTAAGAATCTGACAGTGGAACAAGTGAATAACGCAATCAAAAAGCACATACAATACAACAATGTAAAATTTGCTATGATTACATCGGATGCAGAATCATTCAAAAATGATTTGGTCAACAACACTGCTAGTCCTATCGAATACGATTCGCCAAAGCCAGATGAGGTTTACGAAGCTGATAAAGAAATATCAACTTTCAAACTAAACTTCAAAGCTGACAAAGTGAAGATAGTACCAGTTGACAAGATGTTTCAAAAGTAATCTTTTGTAAACAATAATTTAGAATTCTATAAGCCCTGCACAGTGTGTGGGGTTTTTTTGTATATTTACATTTAAAATTATTCCTTGTAGGGTTTTTTGTCGGAAATTGACTTAATAAAGCAGATTGCAAATGGTGATAAAAGGGCTTTTCGTGAGCTCTACGACCTCCATAGCTCAAAAGTATATAATACCGCCCTTAGGTATAGTCAAGACGTATCAGATGCCGAGGAAATCACTCAAGATGTATTCACTAGTATTTACCGAAATGCAAGTAAATTCAAATCGGAAAGTAAAGTTAGCACTTGGGTCTATCGAATTACCGTCAATACAGCCCTTAATTATCAAAAGAAGAAAAAACAAGCAACATTTTATAGTCTATCGGATAGTGAGTTCGAGAAACCAGATTTCGATCACCCCGAAAGCTTACTAGTAAGCAATGAGCAGAATCAATTACTTCTAGTAGCAGTAAACAAGCTGCCCGAAACCCAGAAAACAGCTTTTATCCTTAGTCTAATAGAAGAGTTACCTAGACAAGAAGTGGCCGATATTATGGAGACTTCCCTCAAAGCGGTGGAGTCGCTATTGCAAAGAGCAAAGGCAAATCTTAGAAAAGAATTAGAAAAATACTATCCTAACCGAAGGAAATAGGAATTATAGTTGTCTAAATAATAAAAGCGGAAACGATATGAATGAAAAAGATAAATGGATAGATAATATAATTGACAGTGCTGGCTCTATAAAAAGAGAAGTACCAAGGGCAGTTGTATTTGATAATATACTTAGCGAATTAGAATCAGAGAAAGTTCAGAAGATGCCTATTTCTCGAATCACATATTCTATAGTCGCAACGTTTGTTATCGTTAGTCTGAATGTATTTTCAATTCTAAACTATAGCGCTGAAAACGCAAGTCCATCAAACACTGAAGTTGAATTAATATCAAATTATAACCTATATGAATAAGCTAAGTTTCTATAGAACAGCAGCAATAGTTCTGCTGATAATAAACCTCTCTGTAATAGGATTTTTTATATTTACGAAAGGCGGAGATGGACATCCGCATAACAGAAAAGCCGAGTTCAAACATCAAGTTGTAAAGATTCTGGAATTGGATAAAGAGCAAGAAAAGCTATTTTCCGAATCTGCTGAAAAGCATAATGAGATGATGATGAACCTCAATAAAAAGCAATCACACATTCTACAAGAGTATTTCAAAGGGCTGAACGATGGAATAAATGAAGCTGAAAAAGCAGACTTTATTTCTGAATACAATGAGCTGGAAACTAAGAAAATAACTGGTACTTACGCACACTTTGAAGAAGTGAAGAATTCCCTCAAACCAGAGCAGATGAGAGCCTACAAAGGATTTGTCGAGAAGGCCGTTAGTAGATTATTATCAAAAAATTCAGAAATGCCTCCACCTCCTAGACGTAAATGAGATTAGTATTACTTATATTTTTTATCTCTTTTTCGGGTCTATTCTCTGCGGAAAAAGATGAGATTTCAATTTCTTTTAACCCAATTTTTGAGAATCAAACTATCCCCTTAGATGAAGTATTATACTATAACTCGGGTAAAGATAGCTTGATAATAGAGTCGTTAAGATTCTATATTTCTAACATAGTATTTCTCCAGAATAACGATGTAGTTCATACGATAAACGATGGCTATTATTTAATAGATTTGGAGCATCCAGAAAGTCTGAATATCACTCTTCCCCTGTTAAATATAACACAGTATAATAACATAATATTCGGGATAGGAATAGATAGCGCAACAAACTCGAAGGGCGTATTTGGTGGAGCACTAGACCCCACTAATGGTATGTATTGGACTTGGCAAAGCGGGTATATTAACTTCAAATTAGAAGGCATTTCGGATAAATGTAATACGAGGAAAAATCGATTCCAATATCACCTCGGTGGGTATCAAGAACCGCTAAATCTGTATCAAGAAATTAGTATAGATATTCCCCTCAAAAGTAGAGAAATAATTATCGATGTTGATATATCCTCATTACTTGAAAACCTAGATTTATCAACTACAAATCAGATTATGAGTCCGAGTAGTGAAGCCCTAAAAATAGCTAATAATCTTCCTAATATCTTCAAGCTCAGTAATTGAAATACAAGATAATAATATCGCTTTTTTGTATGATTTTGCTAACCGCATTTTCAAGCGATTTAGTAGTATTCGTATATCCAGATTATTTTCCTAAACCAGAATACGACTTCACTGAAAACCAATTAAGCGAACGAAAAATAGAGCTCGGCAGGGCATTATTCTACGACCCAATATTGTCAAAAGATAGCACAGTTTCTTGCGCTTCTTGTCATTCCCCTTATAATGCTTTTGCCCATACGGACCACGACCTAAGCCACGGAATAAACGACAGTATCGGCACTCGGAATGCACCAGCTTTGTTCAACCTAGCTTGGGGTAAATCATTTATGTGGGATGGTGCAATTCATCACCTTGACGTTCAGGCGTTAGCCCCTATTAGCCACCCCGGTGAGATGGGCGAAGATATAAAAAGCATTGTTAAAAAACTTCAAAGTACTCAAGAGTATCCCAATTTTTTCGAGGCTGCTTTTGGCGATAAAAACATAACAGGTGAGCATTTACTAAAAGCTATTTCTCAGTTTCAGCTTACTTTAGTTTCTGCTAACTCAAAATATGATAGTGTGCATAGAAAAGAATCTAGCTACACTATGCAAGAAAGCAAAGGTTATGAGCTATACAAATCAAACTGTAGTAGCTGCCACACAGAGCCGCTATTCACTAATAATAGTTTCGAGAGGAATGGGCTAAGTATAGACACTACATTGAATGATTACGGTAGAATGAAGATAAGTAATAACAGCAAAGACAGCATTTTTTTCAAAGTTCCTTCATTGAGAAATCTGAGCTACACTTACCCATATATGCACGACGGTAGGTACAAAAAACTTAAAGATGTGCTCAATCATTATACTAGCAATCCAAGTTTGAGTAATAGTACTTCTATCAATTTATCTTCTAATGATAAGGCAGATTTGATTGCCTTTTTACTTACTTTGAACGACAGGGAATTTGTGTTTAACCCGAAGCATCAGTTTCCGAGGGAGTAGGGCGGCAATTCTGTTGGTGTTGAATATTATAGCAATTAATTCGTACACGACTAAAGCAACTACGTAATAGTTGAATGACCAATTCTACTCCTACGGAGTAGTTCTTTCTTTGTTATTCTCTTGCTACTAATATTATATCCCTACGGGATATATCTTTTATGTATAACACCTGTGTTATCCTGAATTTGTCCTACCAACTCCGTAGGAGTTAAATATTAGTAGCAAAGATAGATTGAGCATTGGAACAACTCCGTTAGGAGTTGAAAATTAATAGCCTAGAAATCAATTACCCTTAAACCCTCTTCTACGATACCATTCTTTCCAAAACTTTTCATAACCCTCCCTTTGATATCTATCATCAGGTAATACTTTAGGATTACTGTCTTTATAGAACTTTTCTACTTCATCTACGAAACCAAAAACTTCCTTCTTATATTCTTCAAGAGTAATAGTTACTTGATATCCATTTTCTGTTTCAAGTATTATGTTTTCACCTTCATGCATTACCCAATAATTTACTCCTCTAAAACAATTCTGGATAGAAACATCAGATTCACCTTCTAAATGATCTATATTATGACCACAACATGGAATAAGATGTTCTGAAACTAAGCATTCTATGGTGTGATTCTTCTCCAATGTTCGTAGTAAATGTAATGCCATTGCACTTAATGTCCAATGATTTGCTTCTTCGATTAAATCAGCTATTACTTCATTTCCAATTTTAACTCTTACGTGACCATGAGCACATAAATCAATTTCATCATCATCATCATCAATCCAATGAATAGCTAATACATTGATTGTAAAATGTTTTTCTTTCATATATTATCCCAATTCTACTCCTTCGCCTGTGACGCCAAAGGCGTTAGAGTAGTTTCTTCTTTGTTATTCTTTACTACTAATATTATATCCCTACAGGATATTTCTTTCTATTTATAACCTGTGTTATTCTAATTCAAACATCCTCGCCTTCTAATATAAACACCCCGTCAGCCACGCTGAGCGTGTCTGCCACCCCTCTTTCGCTACGCTTAAAGAGGGGAATTCTTAACATATCATTTTACTACTTTCTAATTGGTTATTTAGTAATTTAACATATTATGAACTATTTTGGAATTATATTCATACCTACCGAAGGAAAATGAAAAATCATTTGTCTAAATAGAAAATCAAACAAACTAATAATGGATATATATGAAAAAAATAATTTACTTTCTTGCGTTCTGTACTCTGGCTCTGACGGCTGAGGCACAACTTAGCCCAGCTATCTCTTCGTGGTTGCAAAACACAACAGAGACAGGCACCTACTATGTAAATGGAAATAGCACAGCTATAGACAATGGTATATTATACAACTGTCAGAAAGTGGAATATTCGGCTGAGTTTGTTTACGTAACTGCGACTGGTATTCCTGCGTATCCAACTGGCCCTTTCAATGATGGAAACCCATCTCAGGCGAGTAATCAAAATGGGATTTATAAGATACCTCTTAATCCTATTAAAAACGAAGGTACTCTTAATGCTTCGACTGCTGGTAATATCGGGCTATTTATTAATGGAGTTGCTCTCTTCGATTATAGAGATGGCGTAGCTTGGAACCCGAACACTAATGCACCTTGTGGCGGCCCAGGTAATCCACCTTGCCCAGGTGGGCCAAAAGCTGTGAATGATTGGAACAGAGACGCAATACCTGCCGAAAGAGCTGGCTTTGATTGCTCAAAAGCACACCCTGCAATGGGAAATTATCATCATCATCAGAACCCATCGGCTTTCAAGTTGGACAAAGATGTTGTTTCAGAAATATGTAATCTATATGATGCTGATGGACTATATGCAATAGACGAAGAAAAGCACTCACCACTAATCGGTTTTGCTTATGATGGCTTCCCTATTTACGGTGCTTATGGCTACAAAAATGCTGACGGAACTGGCGGAATTACTCGTATCAAATCTGGCTATTCACTAAGAGACATTACAAAAAGAAATACTCATGCAGACGGTACTACTGTTTCAAATGGTCCTGATGTAAGTGATACTTACTTCCTCGGTTATTTCCGAGAAGATTATGAGTTCGTAACTCAACCAAGTGAAGATTACCTAGATGAACACAATGGTAGATTTTGCGTTACTCCCGAATATCCTGAAGGTACTTATGCTTACTTCGCTACTGTAGATGAGAATTGGAATTCGACTTACCCTTACGTAGTAGGCCCAACATTCTATGGTGTTTCTACAAACAGAAAAGTCACTTCGGTAACAGAACAAACTACGAATTATACTGGCGGTACTTCGAGTGTATCGGACGAGTATTTCGAGAATATCAACCTAACAGTATTCCCTAATCCATCTTCTGATTTGTTAGCTGTGCAGATAAACGAACTAGTCGGTAATAAGCTAACTATCGATTTGCTTGACGCTTCTGGTAAACTATTGATGACTAAGGTAATAAATAGTGGAAGCACTATCTCTTATTTTGATACTCAAACTCTTTACGCTGGTGTCTATTTGGTGAAACTTTCAACTGATAAATATTCGACTGTAAGAAAAGTAGTGCTTGTAAAAGAGTAATTATTACTTACGAATTCTAAGCTAAATTTAAGACCCACTAATTGAGAAGTTAGTGGGTTTTTTGTTTATAGTGCCTCATCAGAAATAAGGCATCACTAAAAAAAGTTCATATAAATTGAGACGTTTTTGCTGTTCATGTGTCTATATAGGTAGTGCTAATTACAAATTTGAAAAAACTATATGAAAAAGTATCTAATAACTTCTATTTTATTCCTATTCATTGCGGCTAGTTTATATTCAAGACCTAGGATAGAACACTATAATAATTGGGTATTTGGTAGTGGAGCAGGTATTACATTCACCACGGTCGATGGAAACCCTAAAACACTTGAAATAGACGATGTATATAATAGTTTAGAAGGGTTTTCTTCAGTTTCTGATGATAATGGAGAGCTACTCTATTATATATTCCCAAATCCGGGAAGTAACGGAGGGCATGGTAATGGTGCAAAGATCAAAGATCATCTGACAAATGTAATTCCAAATGGAAACTATATCAAAACTAATACAAATGTAGCAAGTTCAGCATTATTCATAAATGACTTTACTAATCCTGATTTATATTATGTAATTATTCCAACTGAGCCAAAATGGGCTGGAATCGGATATAACGATGGAATGCAATATGTAATTATTGACAAATCAAAAGGTAGTACTGGTGAAGTTGTTCAAAGAACTAAACAATTGTATCCAAACTCTACTGAGAAAATAGTTGGTGTGATGAATGAAGTCGATAATATTTGTTGGGTAATAACGCACGAATGGAATACAGATGCATTCAAGTTGATCAAAATTGATGAAAATGGATTAGACCCCAATGTCAAAACAATTAATATAGGTATGAACCACATATCAGAAGGAATTGAAGCCGCTTCTGGCAGAATGGCAGCTTCTCCAACGGGTACAACTATAGCTGTTACTTTAGCCTACTTTGATGAAAGTGATAGTTTAAACAGACCTGTTGGAAACGTTGAAATATATGACTTCGAGCCCCGCAAAGGTAATATAACAAATGTCCGAAGTTTAGAAATGAATGAAGATTCTTATTCACTTGCTTTCTCACCAAATGGTGAAGTTCTTTATGTTAGGTCAGAAAATCGGATTATACAATATGATTTATCACATTGTGATATTGAAGAGACAATCAGAACAAGATATATTATCGAAACTTCTAAATCAGTTTTTAGCAATGCTATAGAGCGAGGCCCCAATGGAATAATATATTGTGTTAGAGATTATAGTAATAAATTGGACGCTATATTGAACCCAGATATTATTGGAGCAAGTTGCAATTATATGGAAAATGTACTGGATGTAGGTGGCTATTGTCGTAGTGGCTTACCTACAGTTATCAGTAGTTATTTCACCGGTGAGTATGACAAATGCTCTATGGCTACTGTAGAAAGAGAGTATGAAATAAATATACCAGAATATGCATGTTATGGTGCTGATTTCGATATAAATATAAAGTCAGATTACGAACAATCTTTCGAATTGAAGTTAGAAAGAATATTACCTTTCCCTGAAGATTTAGGTACGCATAATAGTATAGATTCATCAATCACAATCGAAAGTTCGAACGAATATGGTGCATCGGTCGGAATAGCATTCTACAGAGCATTTATAATTACCGAAAGTGGAGAGCGTGATACACTTTCTTTTGAAATTAATAATGTCTATTGCTGTGGAAACACTTCAAACAATGGTCAGTTTTCATCTATTTCCATTGGGAAAGATTGTAAACCAATTCAATTTAGCACAGATTTGGAATTCCATTCTAGTGAAAAAGCTGGGTGCCAATTAGTATTTACCTCTAGTGGCCAGATAGCAACTAGCGGTAAGCCGCAATGGCATAATGAGAATTTTGATAGAGCCCCGAAAGTACCACCATATTTCCTTATAGGTGATCCAAAACCTAATGTGGAGCAAAGAGCTTGGTATCAGTATGCTGCAACTCAAATTGGAGAGAAATATACTTTTACAGCTCATATAACTAACTTAGAGAAAATTGTACGTGACGGAGATAGTGATTCAAAAGAACTGAGTATGTGGTTAGCTGTAAAAACGAACGGCGTTGCTACAACTCTCAGAAGAATAGACGATATAAAATATGAAGACGGTTGGGTAGAGATTAGTGATGAGTTTTTAGCCACAGATTATCATGCGGAGCTAGAAATATGGGTTTTAGGTACTTGTCCTAGCCCCTATGGTAACTGCACTTCCTTTGGTTTCGGAATAGATGATATTAGCTTGATACTTTCAGAAGACCCAGAGATAGTCTTACACCCCGAAACAACCCTTTGCTTAGGTGAGCAGCTCCAATTGATTAATTCATTTTCAGGTGAAATATCGAACATTGAGTGGACTCCTACTACAGGGCTGAGCAATCCTTATATCTTGAATCCGGTTGCTTCCCCTACTGAAACAACAGAATATACTATTAGTATAACTGATAAATATAGTTGTCAATACTCTAATAGCTTCAATATTAACATTGACACTTGCTGGCGAAAATGTATCCCATGTGTATCAATATATATGGAAGATGATAGCGTTGATTTGGGTCAGCAATTTTGCGTAGATGGTGAATTTGTACCTACTTGTCAAGATGATGAATCAATAGTCGATTTCTCCCTTTACTTTGAATATAATTCTGAGTTAATGGAGTTAATTTCTGCTTCTACTGATTATCAGTTAATTGATAGGAATGATATTAATATAGTAAAATTAAATTTTGAAGATAGTTCTGTTCTGAAAAATGAGAAAAATCCTTTTTCAGTTTGTTTTGTAGCCCTCCTCGGAGACACTAATGTAGCAGAGTTAAGAGTCTATACGGACGAAGAGACGGAGAAGGAAATCTGTATGAATGATATATCAAAAACAACTATAAATTATGAAAGTTGCACTTTCCCATTTCGCCGAATAGTATTTACATCGGTTACATCTTTCTTGTCAGAAGTAAATCAGGATAGGATTATAATCAAACTATCGACTGAAGAACAAGGGAATTTTAGATTTGTTTTATTAGATGCAACAGGACGCATAATCAAACAAGAATCATACTCTACGAATAAGGATAAATATGAAAACGAAGAGGTTACCTATTTCGATTTGAGCGAAATTTCTTCAGGAGTATATTTTGTGAGAATGCAAACTCCAGGTGGGAAGATAACTACTCAAAAAATATTAGTGACGAAGTAGAATCTTCATTTGAAATCAACTTATTTGAGGTGAAATTCGATTGCGAGTTTCACCTTTTTTTACTAAATTACACAAATGAAATTCATAACATTACATATTGGCGATAGCAAAATAGAATTATTCAACTCTTGGATAGGTAAGGAAACTATAATAGTTGACGGACAAATAATATCAGAGAAATACTCTATAACTGGTGCTAGTCATAGGTTCACTATCCGAGAGAACGGACAAGAAAAACATGCTCAGCTCAGCACTAAACTTACTATAAACGGTGCGATATTCGACCTATACGTGGACAACAAACCAGTAATCGAGATTCCAGAAAGTAATGGCTCCGCCTATATGTTTTTTGTAGGTATTATTATTGTAGTTGCCGTTTTGTTAGTGTTTAATTAGCAGTTACACCAACGCGAAATCGGTGTTGCTGAGCTAACTTTCTGAGACGTATGCACTTCGACGATGATCAGTACAGGCAATACGTCTCTACATTTCTAAAATATCTAATTTACCAAAAATATATTACATTCTAACCCACAAAATAACTCCACTACTGTTTTACATCTATAATGGTATTATTAGTTTGATACAATTATCTCGTTCCCCCTACCCATTTTCCAACAGCAATTTAAAATTACACCGAAATTTTGTAGTTTCCCAATTAGAATCATTCTCAAATGAGGAAATATGCCATTAAAAGAAGAGTTCCGTGTTCAAGGAAACTTTCTATTCAAACACAGAAGCTATTTACCGCTAATAATAGTCGCTGTAGGTTTGGCTGTCTATATTTATACTTTGAATGCTACTAATACTACGCTAGAGCAATTCAACGACTTTAAAGTTGAGCTGATATTCTTGGCTGTTGCTTTCTTGGGGCAATTCATTCGTGCGTATTCAGTTGGCTTTGCTGCCAAAAATACTTCTGGTAGAAATACTTCCGTAGGGCAAGTTGCTGACTCACTTAACAGTACAGGTATTTACTCAATTGTAAGGCATCCGCTATATCTGGGTAATTTCTTTATGTGGCTAGGTATTGCACTTTTTACGGCTAACTTTTGGTTTATAATTGCCTTTATATTCATGTATTGGCTCTACTATGAACGAATTATGTACGCAGAAGAAGAATTCCTAAGAGACAAATATAGTAGTACATACACCGAGTGGGCAGAGCGAACTCCTTCTATAATACCTAGTTTTAAGAATTGGGTAAAGCCAGAAGGTACTTTCAGCTTATGGAAAGTAGTAAAGCAAGAAAAATCTGGAATACTGAATATATTCTTGACAATTTTTCTTTTCAAAGTGATAGCAGGTTATGTCTTATATGATGATTTTACCGTTGGGCAAAATATGTGGACTTGGTCTCTGATAGGAGCTGTTATATACTATACAATAGTCAAAATCGTCCAAAAGTCAAGTAATAATTCATAATAGAAGAGAGAGAATTAGATGAGTATCAAAGCAAAAATAGAAACTGAAAATATAAAAATACTAGTTTTCCAAGGAAGTTGGTGTCCTATGTGTGTGATGGCAATGCCGCAAATAGCTCAGTTCGTCTCGGCTAATGAGATAGATGAGAATACGGTTGAAGTAATAAATGTAAATGCTTTCAAATCAGAACCAGCAGACAGAATAGCAGAATATAATATAAGTAGAGTCCCTACAGTGATATTATTAAAAAATGGTGTCGAGGCCGAAAGAATCACGGAATACGCGCCTAGCGGTTGGAAAGCAGAAATAGAAGTAAAGATAAATACAATTTAAGACTAAAATCTACTTTTAGATTTTAAGATAAGAATCTAATTAGTTAATTTTGTATTCAATTTATTTTTAATCATTTAATAATGTGAAGAGTGATATGTTAAAATCAATAATCGCGATACTATTTGGGTTGTCTCTACTAACGGCATGTGGCGGCGGAGATACTGCGGAACAAGAGCCAGAAACTAATACAGAAACAATGGCTGAAGAAAGCAACGAAGCGACATTATCTATAGAAGGTAATGATCAGATGCAATTCGACAAGAAAGAATTGACAGTGAAAGCAGGACAAACAGTTACATTGACATTGAAACACACTGGTACTATGGCTAAAGCGGCTATGGGTCACAACTGGGTATTATTGAAAGCTGGTACTGAAGTAGCTACATTTGCAGAAGGTGCAGTTGCTGCTGGCGAAGCTAACGATTATGTTCCTACTGAAGGCGACGCTGTAATAGCTTATACTAAACTTATTGGCGGTGGCGAAACAACTGCTGTAGAATTCACTGCTCCAGCAGCTGGTTCTTATGAGTTTATCTGTTCTTTCCCTGGCCACTGGGCTATGATGAGAGGAACTTTGATAGTAGAATAATATTCAATTATCAATCAGAAATTAGAAATGCCATCTTGCTATTCCAAGATGGCATTTTTTTTACTAAGTTTTTTTAATTCCTAAGCGAGATTGCTCCTTACTCTTTTTTTCCTTTCTTCCTGAAATTCAAGAAAAGAGAAACTAGGAAACCTAGACCAAATACAGTGATTAGTACAATTAATAGTCTAATATCTGATTCTAGTTTCTTCTCGTTGGCTGTCATTTCAGTTATATTTGCTTCGAGTGTGTCTATCTTACTTTCATTTTCAGAGCCAGTCATAGCCTCTTGCCCCAATCTGCCTAATTCTATCTCATAGAAGCGATTCAAATATTCAATTGAACCTTCATAATTTTGTATTCGTTGATAAAATTTAGCCAAATCGAAGTATATGGAAACATTATTAAACTCAGCACTATCCATTATATCAATAGCTTTCAGATAATAATACTCAGCAGATTTGTTAGCTTCAATGTGGTCGTAACATTTCGCTGTGTAGTAGTGTTTATTGAATATATCTTCGAGTGAAGTTTCGATAGTCACTTCGTCACCTATTACATTCAGGTGATAAAGTGCAGAATCTATATTACCATTTTTGCAAAATTCTATTCCTTTTTCTAAATGAATGTTTTTAGAAAATAGAATTGCTGGTAATAGAAATAGTAAAAAAAGTATAGATTTGGTCATCATTTCCCCATCGTTGGTGAAGCTTTTATTATATAATTTGGCAATTTGAAAAATTCATCGGGAATTTTCTTTTCTACTATTGATAATGGTTTGAGTATTATTTTCAAGTTTTCGTATTCTATTTCAGCGTAAATATATGGGGCTTTTGCTTTTTCGTAATACTTATTCTCGTAACCATAAACGTGCTTTTTGAAATACTCAGGATTCATATACATATTAGGGTCATAATAATAGAATTTTTTGAAGTTATCTGTAATTATACTAACCATTTCTAACTTTCTACCCAAGACTTCGAAATCCGATTTCTCTTTGAGAACAGAATACAAAGTCGAGGTTTCGATTCCTGCATCTAGGAAGTGTAATGTGTCCAGCCAAAGCATTTTTCTATACTGATTATTATCACGAAGATACTTGAGGTATTCTACCTTACCATCTATATATTGCATAGCATATCTGCCTTTGCTGAAAGTATAGATAACAGTATCACCAAAAACACCTTTCAGAGGAGCATATTCCTTCTGATTACCTTTAGTTTGCATTATAATTTGGAAAGTGATTTGCCCCTCGAAACTACCTTCGTGGTCTAGATTCTCTTCTACCAAACCTACTTTGCTATTGTCTATTATTCCCATTGTAGAATCAACAACTGTCTGTTTTTCTTTTTCAGTTTTTTTACTGTTAGTACATGAGCTGAATAATGCTAATAATACCAATAATATAATTATTTTCTTCATTTTATTTTCGCTAATACGTTTTCAAATACTTTGATTGCTCTGTCAGTCTGACCGTCTGTTCCAGAGTTTATTCTTATACAATTCGGCAACCCGAACATACCTAGTGGTCTTACTACAAATCCTTGTTCTAGTGATTCTGCAGCAAATCTATTTGCTGTGTCACCATCTTTCAACTCTATCATAGTGAAGTTAGCTTTTCCATCTGTATGCTTTACTCCAGCATTGCCAAAAAACTCTTTCAATTTAGCTAAATTTCTTTTATTAGTATCGATTGTTCTGTCAATAAAATCAGAATCATCCAAAGCGGCTACTGCTGCTTTTTGTGCTAATACATTCGGCTCGAAAGGTAGTTTCACTCTGTACATATAGTCTATTAGTTCCTTGGGGCCAAATGCGAAACCTACTCTAATACCTGCCAACCCATAAGATTTGGACATAGTACGCAATACGATAAGATTGCTGCATTCGTAGTCCAATCCATTCGGGCAATCATCATACTCACCAGAGTAAGCATAATATGCCTCATCTAGAACTACCAATACATCAGATGGTACTTCTTTCATGAATTCTTCAAACTCACTTTTAGTAGCCATTACACCAGTCGGATTATTGGGGTTAGCCAAATAAACAATTCTAGTGCTTCTACCGATAGCTTTTAGCATAGCTTTCAAATCATAAGAATAATCATCTTTCAGAGGTACTTTGACTATGTTTCTGTTTAGCTTATTCGCATTCACATAAGCGCCGATAAATGTAGCGTCTGCCATCACTATTTCTTGCTCTTCAACAGTGAACGCCTTGAATACATCTGCTATTATAGAATCCGAGCCACTACCAGTTATAATACACTCTGGTGGCTTATTGAAATGCTTAGCTATAGCATTAACCAAATCCGGTGCAGCGGGGTTAGGATATACAGCTATTTCTTCTACACTGTTCTTTATAGCTTCAATTGCAAGTGGCGATGCACCCAAAGGGTTTTCATTAGAAGCCAAGTTTACAAGCTGCTTGAACGCCTCTCTTGATATTTGTTTTCCGACTTGATTACCAGATTTATATGGTTTTAATACTTTTATATGGTCAGGAATATGAATCATTATACTTTTACATTTTTATTAATTAGATCTAAAATTTCTTTTGTGGTTTTACCAGTATGTTCGCCTCGGTCTATCAAATCGAGTAAAAACTCATCTTGTAGCTCTCCTCGTTTCTTCGCCTCTGCATAACCAATATTATCACAAAAAGTTACAAGTGAGTACTTAGAATTATAGTCCGTAGTCTTTTCTAGCTCTACTTCTATATCGCGTTTTATCTGGTAATCCTTGTGTGCTACATGGTCTCTCATCTCGTAGTAGTTCTGTACAGCAAGGTCGCCGATTGCGTCTGCATTCGCTTTTCTCACTTGTTCGAATTCTTCGTAAGCAATACCAAAATCGTCATTATACTTATCGAGTAATTCGTCCAGCACTCTACAATCTTCGAATGATGCGTTCATACCTTGTCCGTAGAATGGTACAACTGCGTGAGCGGCATCACCTATTAGCAATGCTTTATCGCCAATTGCCCAAGGGAAGCACTTTATAGTCCCAAGTTTATCGTGAGGATTAGTGAAGAAATCTTCTATAAGAGTTGGCATGTGTTGCAATGCGTCTGGGAAGAACTCTTCGAAGAATGCTTGCACTTTTTCTTCACTGTCTAAATCTTCGAATCCGTTTTTACCATCGAATGGCATAAATAGAGTACAAGTAAAACTACCATCAAGGTTAGGCAATGCAATCATCATAAATGTACCACGTGGCCATATATGAAGTGCATCATCTGCTATACGGAAGCTGCCATCAGCATTCGGAGGTATAACTAACTCCTTGTAGCCGTGGTCTAAAAATTGTTGCGAAAAGTTGAAACGTCTCACACCGCCGAGTTGGTAAGCTAATCTAACATAGCTACCACCACCATCGGAACCAATAATCGTTTCAAAATTTTCTTTTCTTAATTCTTGTTTATTATTTTCTAATGTTACTATATTGTTATTAAAATCAATTCTTTTGCAACCCCAACCGAACTCAAAAGTAACATTGCCAGTTGCCTCGGCAGCATTCATAAGAGTAATGTTTAGTCCACCACGCGATATGGAGTTTATATAATCACCATCACGTCCACTATATGGTTGAAGCGATTTCTCACCATTTATACTGTGGATTAACCTGCCCTTCATCGGCATAACTTCCTTTAGTATATTCTCTCCCAGTCCAGCCCTTTTAAGTGCAGAAATACCTCTGTTAGATAGAGCTAAGTTGATAGAGCGGCCCGCGGACATCTCTTCTTTTCGCATATCTGGTCGCTTTTCGAATACGGTTACTTTGTAGCCACGTTTGGCTAACATAAGAGCCATCAGTGAGCCAGCAAGTCCAGCACCAATTAATGTTATTTTCTTCATATTGTTTTAGCTTTTAGTCAATGTCGTTTTTAGAATATCCGAAAATTTATAAGAATCTTCATAAGAATTATACAATGGAACTGGTGCTACCCTAATAACATCGGGTTCGCGCCAATCCGAAATAATATTCTGCTTAGTTAATTCTTCGAAAAGGGATTTGTCTGCTTTTTTAACTCTGATTGAGAGCTGACACCCTCTTTGGCTAACGTCAGAAGGAGTTATAATCTCAATAGTATCTCTACCGAGTGAGTTAACCAATTGCTCCAAATAGCCAGTTAATTTTTTAGTTTTTACGTTTAATTTTTCCATTCCCACTTCTTCGAATATATCCAAAGAGGCGTTCAGAGCTGCTAATTGGAATATAGGAGGATTAGAGAGTTGCCACCCTTCGGCACTATGAATCCCATCGAACTCACGTCCCATTAGGAAACGAGTCTTTTTGTTTTGTCCCCACCAACCTTCGAATCGTGGTAAATCTGAGTCTAAATGTCGCTCGTGAACGAATATACCGGCTATACCACCAGGCCCAGAGTTCAAGTATTTATAGCTACACCAAGCGGCGAAATCAATACCCCAATCGTGCAACTGCAAATGGATGTTTCCTGCTGCGTGTGCTAGGTCGAATCCAGCTACGATGTTATTTTTGTGGGCAATTTCTGTAATAGCTTTCATATCGAAAAGCTGACCAGTATAGTAGTTCACACCACCGACCATAATCAAAGCTATTTCATCTGATTGAGTTTCCAATACGTTCTTTACGTCTTCAAACCTTACTGTATGCTCACCTTCTCTTGCCTTTAGGTAGATTAAGTCAGTATCGGGGTTACCGCCGTGGAACTCTATTTGACTTTTGACAGCATAAACATCTGAAGGGAATGCATCATATTCGATTACAATTTTTCTTTTCTTGCCTTCTGGTCTGTAGAATGAAACCATCAGGAAATGCAGGTTAGCAGTTAAGCTATTCATTGCCACTACTTCTTTTGGCATAGCACCTACTACTCTTGCTAGTTTCTCAGTTACTATTTCGTGGTAGGGCATCCACGGGTTCTTTGCCTCGAAGTGTCCATCTACACCATACTTCGCCCAATCGTCTAGCTCTTGATTAATATAATCGCGTGTGGATTTGGGTTGCAATCCTAGTGAATTACCTGTGAAGTACAGCTTTTCATTACCATTACTATCCAGCGGTAAATGGAAGCGATTACGGTATTCACGAAGTTCGTCGTTTTTATCTAAATTTTGCGCGTATTCTAAGCTAAAAAAGTCGCTCATTTTTTCTCCAATTTGTATAATAAGGGCGTTGACGGAGCAGCGTCTGACAAGAACGGTGGTATTTGTATATCCAAAAGATAATACCCATCATCTACCGAATCGGCAGCATATATAAACTCCGTTACAGTCTTGTGAGCTGTTCTAGGGTTCACGTCTCGCTCTTCACCCACTTGCCAATATGCTCTGTGATTCATCATCAAACCATCGTCATAAAGACGGTCTATGGACGGCATATCAACTAATAGATTGCTAATTCCGAGTTCTAATATATATTCCATAGCATCTTTTGAAAAGTATGCTGATAGATCATCATAATTATCTGTTAGTTTCTTGTCTGTGTTAGGTCTTGTTCGGATGATAAGTGAATCAAGTTCACTTATTGAATGCTTACTAATCTCTGCTTCTAGCAATTCACGAGTAATAAGCAAATCCCCATTCTCTAGTGTATAGTTATAGTGATGAGCGTGGTCGCCAGCAACTATCGGTTCTATGCTAATAAGCAATGCCGTTGATATTCGCTTGAAATCCGTCTCAGCTATGTGTACTCTTTCACGAGTAATATGCCCTATACATTCCGTATGAGTACCGTTGCAATGAGGAGTCAGCTCGATAGTTTCAAAATTACACGATCCGCCCTGCCTTATATCCCCAACGAATGTGCCGTCTTTATATGCTCTGCTCTGAGCATGAGGAACGGCATAGGTATTGGGCTGCTTGCCAACGAAGTCCAGCTGAATAGCAATGCTAATCGGCTTAGACAAGTCAGCGAGATACAAGTGGTCGTTTATATTGAATTGAGCTATCATAATTAGTAACCGAATTTCTCTTTTAATTTCTGCTCTACTTCTATAGGCACAAACTCCGAAACGTTCTGCTTGTAGCGAGCTATCTCACGAATGATACTAGAACTTAGGTACGTGTATTTCTCGTGCGGCATTAGGAAAACTGTTTGCAATTCTGGCTGCATTTTCCTGTTCATCAGAGCGATTTGCATCTCAAATTCGAAATCTGTTACCGAGCGAAGTCCCCTAATAATAGCCGTAGCACCAACCGAAACAGCATAGTCCACTATCAACCCATCGTGAAAAGCAACTTCGACAGCAGGAACATGAGCCAAGCTCTGCTGTACCATCTCTAATCGCTCTTCTTGAGTGAATAGACTGCTTTTCTTAGAGTTTATACCTATTACCACATGTACATTATCGAATATCTTTGCCGCACGCTCGATAACATCTATATGTCCGTTGGTAATAGGGTCAAACGACCCTGGGTAAATTGCAATTTTCATAGTAGCATAGTTTGTTAGTTTTATCTATAACAAATATACTAAATTTTTGGGAGAAAATGGAAAGGGGGGTAGTGTGTTTAGCTTAGTTTAAATATTTTCATTTTATCTTCAAACTTATTTCTTCTGTTTTACCTTCAGAATTAACAAACTCAAACTCGAATATATCACCATTTATATGAAAATTGTCAAATAGTCGATCGTGAGAGATAACAAGATTCTTTTCTGCTGATTCAGTTACTTTACCTTCTTTGAAGTTGTAATAGTATTCTATATCTGTAAGATGATCTAAATAAATAAGCTTCGTATAAGTCGAATCAGAAAAATATAAAGCATAGTTAGATTCGCATCACCCCAAATAAATTGATATTTACTAACACGATTAAGTTCTAATCCATTTTCTTTACTTATAAATACTAAGTCAGGTGTAGTACAACATCCAGAAATCCATTCGTGAATAAATAATATGTAATTTGGATATTCTTTTATAAACAAAAGTCCAATACGCTTACACTCTAATAGCATTTCTTTTTCACATGATTTTAGAATCACTTTTTGTCTATTTTCAAATGTTAACCAAGTAGAATCACAGTTTAACTGCCAATATAGAAATGCACCGTTATCGAAAAAAGTAGTATCACAATTGTATTGATTCTCTTCGATTAAACCTAGCTCAAGACAATCACATTGGCTCTCAAGACTTATAGTACTTAGAGCTAACGTGATAAACATAGATATTATTAATATTACTTTTGTTATCATAATTGTAAATCTACGAATTTATTTCTATTTTGCAATTAATAATATTTCTGTACTAATTCGTTTATTGTAATATGGACTTAACTACTCAATATATTTCAGACAATCAAGGGAAAATTGTATCAGCAATAATTCCAATCGAGGCTTATAAGCATTTCCTAGAAGTTATTAATGAAACTAACAGTCAGAATGCATCTGTTCCAGAATGGCATCTTCAAGCTCTCAAAGAAAGATTAGAAAGCTATAACAGGGGTGAAGATCCAGAGTCAGATCTAGACGAATTTATGGCAAGTATGCAAACCAAATAGATGAATTACCAACTGAAAATAACTGATTCTGCAAAATCAGAAATTAGAAATATAGTAGATTGGTATAATGAGAGTAAACCAAATCTTGGACAAGAATTTCTGAATGCACTAAATGAGAAATTCCAATTCATTCGTTACTTTCCATTAGCATCCCCTCTGATAATTGAAAAAGAAGTTTTAAGATATACATTTCTATCAAGATATCCTTTTGTAATTTATTATAAGTTTAAAGGTCAAAAAATAGTAGTCGTCACTATATATCACACGTCACAAGACAGAAATAGAGAGTTAGAATAACCTCATATCTACGAATTTATTTCTCCTCCCTAACGAATAAAACAAAAAAAAGCCATTCCCAATTAAGAGAATGGCTTTCTAATTTTAGCTAGTTGGCGTTACCTACTTCTTCAAGAAGTCACGCAATACATAATGAAGAATACCACCATTTTTGTAGTACTCAATTTCAATTTCTGAGTCCAAACGGCATAGTGCATCAAAGCTTCCTCTCTCGCCATTCTTTCTCACGAAATCTACTTTAAGAGTTTTAGCAGGTGTTAGTCCTTCGCTTATACCATTGATAGTGTATTTCTCTGTACCATTTAGTCCTAATGCTTCTGGTGTTGTGCCTATAAATTCTAATGGCATTACTCCCATTCCTACTAGATTACTTCTGTGAATACGCTCGAAACTTTCTACTATTACAGCTTTCACACCTAATAGCGTAGTACCTTTAGCAGCCCAATCACGAGACGAACCACTACCGTATTCTTTACCACCAATTATAACTAGAGGAATATCGTTTTCGACATACTTCATAGCTGCATCATATACTGACATTGGCTCGTTAGTAGGAAGATAAGTCGTGTAACCACCTTCTTTTTCCGATAACGAATTATTGATACGTACGTTTGCGAAAGTTCCTCTCATCATTACTTCGTGATTACCACGACGTGAACCATAAGAATTGAACATTGGTCTTTCTACACCATTTTCTTGCAAGTATTTACCAGCAGGAGAAGTTGGTGCAAATGAACCAGCAGGAGAAATATGGTCAGTCGTAACTGAATCGCCCAATTTCAATAATACGTGAGCATTATTTATATCTTTCGGTTCTTCAACAGTGTCAGATATATCTTGGAAGAACGGAGCTTCTTTGATATAAGTTGAGTCGTCTCCCCAAGCGTAGTTTTCTCCAGTCGGCGCTTGTAGATTTTGCCAATCTTCTTCGCCATCGAATATTACACTATAAGTGCTCTCGAAATCTTCTCTAGTGAGTGAAGTAGCAAGAACATCATTTATTTCTTTTTGAGTTGGCCATATATCTTTTAGATAAACAGCTTCACCATTCGGGTCATAGCCCAATGGATCTTCCAATATATTCACATCTACTCTACCAACTAGTGCATAAGCAACTACTAGCATAGGAGAAGCAAGGAAGTTCATCTTCACTTTAGGGTGAACACGTGCTTCGAAGTTTCTATTACCAGAGATAACTGATGTTAACACTAAGTTTGCTTTGTCAACTGCACTTTCCATGTGTGGAGGCAATGGGCCACTATTACCGATACAAGAAGTACATCCGTATCCTACTAAGTGGAATTTCAATGCTTCCAAATCTTCTAGTAAACCAGAACGCTCTAAGTACTGAGTTACTACTTTAGAACCCGGTGCTAAACTTGTTTTAACCCATGGCTTAACTTGCAATCCACGCTCGATAGCTTTCTTAGCTACCAATCCTGCACCTAACATTACATTAGGGTTAGAAGTATTAGTACAACTTGTGATAGCAGCAATTGCAATTGCTCCATCACTTATTACATACTCTTCATTTTTTAGTTTAATTCTAACAGTTTTGATTTCTTCAACTTCTACGGCAACGTCAGCATCTACATTGTGGTTTTCACCATAAGTGAACTCAGTTCCAGAACCACCCTCTGCTAACCATGCTTGTTCTTTTCTGTCTTTCAGATTAACATATTTACGATTGTAACCATCGTTCAATAAGCTATGGAAGCTAGTGCCTAGCTCTTCTACTAAAATCTTATCTTGTGGTCGTTTTGGTCCAGCTACGTTTGGTTTCAATTTATTCAAATCTAGTTCTAATACGTGTGAGTAAACGATTTTATCTTCGTTTTCTCTCCAAAGCATATTAGATTTTGTATAATCTTCTACTAATTTGATTTGCTTATCAGAACGGTTAGTTCTTTGCATATAATCAAGAGTTTGAGCATCTATCGGGAAATAAGTTACAGTACAACCGAACTCTGGTGACATATTAGAAATAGTAGCTCTGTCAGTAACACTTAAGTTATTAAGACCATCGCCAAATACTTCTACAAATTTGTCAACTACTCCGAATTTACGAAGCAATTGAGTGATTTCTAATACCATATCTGTAGCAGTGATGCCTTCTTGCAATTTACCAGATAGTTTCAACCCAATAACTTGTGGGCAAGTAAAGAAAAGTGGTTGACCTAATATGGCTGCTTCTGCTTCTATACCACCAACACCCCATCCTACCACACCAATACCGTTTACCATAGGTGTGTGCGAGTCAGTCCCAACCAATGTATCAGGGAAAGCCCATCCATCACGCTCAACTATACCAGTCGCCAAATATTCTAAGTTCACTTGGTGACAAATACCCATACCCGGAGGTACTACAGTGAAATTCTTCAATGATTTTTGAGCCCATTTCAAGAATTGGTATCTTTCCATATTTCTTTCATATTCCAAATCCACATTACGCTTCAATGAATAATCAGTACCGAAATAATCAACTTGCACAGAGTGGTCAATAACCAAATCAACAGGAATAAGTGGATTAATCTGTGAGCCATCTTTGCCCTTACGGATAGCTTCCGAACGGATAGATGCTATATCGACTACAGCAGGTACACCCGTGAAATCTTGCATCAATACTCTAGCTGGTTTGAATGGTACTTCTTTGTCAGTACCAGCTGGGTTCCAGTTAAGTAGTGTGTCAACGTGTTCTTGCGTAATAGCAAAATCATCTTTATTTCTCAGTACGTTCTCTAATAATATTCTTATAGAGAAGGGAAGTTTTTCAATTTTATCTTTTCCTAATTCGACTAGGGAAGCAATTTTCAAATCCATTATATCCAATCCTATGGTTAATTTTCAATTTTGTTAATTAGTATAATTATAAAATTACAAAATATTGGTATAATTGCCGAAAAATAGAAGGATAATGTTTGAGAGTTTATTATTATTTTTGTTTAAAGGTGTTGTTGATGTCAGAAAGTAGCATGAATACACTCATACAAAGTAAGAATGATTGGGTAATTATTAGAGATTAATTTGTTATATTTACAAATATAGAATCAATTAAATGGCAGAAAACAGTAATGGAACGATATATAGTATTCGATATAGAAACAGCTTCGATGGATTTTGATTCATTCTCCAAATCGCAACAAGAGTACTTAATTCGTGGTGCAGTTTCTGATGAAGAAATAGAACAGAAGAAATTTATGTTAGGGCTTTACCCGTTTACTGCTCAGGTTGTATGTATTGGTTTGCAGCTAATGGAAGGTGTAAATGGCGAATATGAGATAAAAAATGAAGCTGCGTTTTCTACTCTACCAGATTATGACGGTGAGGAAGGTGCCGAGCTAACTTTACCAAGTGGTAAGCAATGCCTGCTCTACTCTGAGCGAGGGCTACTAGAAGCATTTTGGAAAATAGTAACTAAGTACAGCGGTGCAACTCTTATATCATTCAACGGACGTAGCTTCGATGTGCCATTTCTTATGCTGCGAAGTGCTTTGCTCAAGATTCGTCCATCTCGCAATCTGATGAACGGAACTAAGTGGAATTATCCAGGGCATACAGATTTGATTGACGAGCTTAGCTTTTTCAATCCATCACCCTATTCTGCATCTAAAAGGTTCAACTTCGATTTTTATACTCGTGCTTTTGGTATTACCTCGCCGAAAAGCGAAGGTGTAGATGGCTCGATGGTTTCTGAGCTATATAAGAAAGGCGAAATAGCGACCATTTCTGATTATTGTCTTCGCGATATAAATGCAACTTGGGAGCTATTCTTAGTATGGCAGAAGTATCTGAAATTCTAAGGTGGATTACTCTTCAAATGGCTCATCAGACAAGTGGTCACGACTCCATTTATTATCATAAATGTATTTGCCAAGCTCTGCACTAAGCAGGATAATCAGAGAGGAATAATATACCCAAACGGCAATTGACACTATAACAGCATAAGTGCCATAGAACTTACCGTAGTCAGTTACTGACGATATGTACCAGGCAAATACGTGACGCGAAATCTCAATCATAATTACTGTAAGACTTGTGGCAAAGACTCTAGGTCTGCGAGGTATTCTCTGGTTCGGTACCCATCGAAATATGAAGTAAATCAGTAAGAAAGAAGTTGATAACGAAAATAATGTAAGGAGTACATTAGTCAGAAACCCAGTGAAAACGGCTGGAAGTAAATGGGTAATAGAATCAATGAAAAACGTTACTATCGGTACGGCATAAGAATATATAAGAATCAGCACTGTCAGCACTAGAGTTAGCAACATATCTTTGAATCTATATAATATAAAGATATGAGGACTTTTCAGACTATAGATCTCGTTAAGTGCACTCCTGAAAGAACTGATAAGTAGTGATGATAGCCAAAGCAATGACAACCCACCTATAATTCCGAATACGGATGAATACTGTACCAATATCTCTACTTCTTTGGAAATAGTTTCAAGCATAGCATAGGTTTCTTGAGTGGGAGGAAGGAAATCGAAAAGCAGTCCACTAAATAGCTCTACTATACCCTCTGACCCTAAGAAGACCCTAATAACAAGTACAAGTATAAGGAATACTGGTAAGAGGTAGAGTAGAATATTAAAAGCAATACCCGAAGCCATCATAAATGTCTGGTGTCTATCGAGTCGCTCTTCGAATAGTTCCAGCCACCGGTACACTTTTTTGAAAGTACCTTTGGGGTCTTTTATTGCTTCTTTTAACCTATTTATCATATACTTTGTATTCATTAGTACGAATATATGATTTTTAAAGAATAAATGAAGATTTTATTTTATTCGGAGTGAAAAAGTATTGTTGGTGGAATCTTCCTCGAACTACTGCTATCGAAATATTAGGATTATTTAAATTACTCGCCGTCTTATATTTTGGAATTTGGAAGATAATTAAATTTTCCATCACCCATTCAAGCCCTATTTTTTTTAATTAATGAAGCTTATATATATTCATTCCGGTCAATTTAACGGCATTAATAAACTCAAAAACAGGGAATAAATTCAATTATTTATTAAATTATGGATTAACGAAAAATGAATCGAAAATAAACTTATTCTATTAAATAATTTTGGGGTTACCCTTATGAAGAAAATCTTTCTATCCATTGTACTAATTTTGCTTGCAATGAGCACTGCATCGGCACTTGACCCAGTCAAAGTTGCAATAGTTAACACGAGTACAGTCCAAGTAAGTGTAGAAGTAAAGCTCACGAATTACGCTTCCGGAACTGGAGTTGTATTATACACACAAGCAGCAACTAACTATACACCTAATGGTTCAGGTATAATTGTTGCGAATATATCTGGTGCTGGTTGGACAGCAATTGCACCAAATACAGTTACTACTAGCTACATATTAGATGTTTATGTAGGTGGTATATTAGCTTCTCAGTACCGACTTGACCAATTACTATTGGCACAAAGTCAAGGAGGAGTATTTGATACAGGGGGTAACCTAACTCCTGCAGAAAATGGCAACGGAACTGTTGGGACAGATGATAAAAGATGGGAAAGTGCATTCCTAACTGGTAACACTGTTCATATTGGTCCCGCTGGTGGTGAAGCTGATGATACCGAGCTAGCATTAAGTTATAATGCTGGTATAGCTCGTTTGAAAGTCGATAATGTAACTTTGATTGAAGCTGACGACGAAGTAATTACCTTTAAAAAGTTAGTTAGCCAAGATATTGGCAATGGGACTACTGGATTTGGTAAAGATGCATTGAAGAATAATACAGGTACTAATGTATCTGCATTCGGTGCAAATGCTGCAAAAGACAATTCGGGTAATGATTTAACAGCAATTGGGTATAATTCTGCTGAAGGAAATACTAGAAAACAAGTAACGGTTATCGGGCATGCTTCTGGTAAAGGTAATATTGGCGAACAACTAACCGCTGTTGGAGTCGATGCCGGTAGAAGTAACTCTGGTGATGATTTAACAGCCGTTGGGTACAATTCAGGTAAAGACAATACAGGTGCAGATGCTACTCTTATAGGTGTTGCATCTGGTAGGGAAAATACTGGATCTAATGTTACAGCTATAGGAGAAAACTCTGCTAGAAAGAACGTTGCAGCAAATGTTATTGCAATAGGTACTAGTGCTGGTTATGCTGGCGCTGTTGGAAATACAAATAACAATATAATACTAATTGGTAACTCAGTTTCTGCAACAGCCAACAACCAAGTAGTTATTGGTGACCCATCAATGACACAAACAAATCTACACGGTGTTCTTAATGTACCTATGCATGCAGTAATTGACGGAATAACTGTAGGACAGGGTGCTGGAGATGTAGCTACTAACACAGCAGTAGGTGTATCAGCACTAAGTTCAAACACTACTGGAAACGGAAACACTTCAATTGGATCGGATGCGCTAAAAACTAATACCACAGGCAGTGTCAATACTGCAATAGGGCATTTGGCTTTACAATCAAACGAAGATGGTGATAATAATACCGCAACGGGTAGGGCTTCTCTTCAAGCTAATACTTCCGGTGATAATAATACTGCAATGGGAAGAGCTTCTCTGTACTTGAATTCTACAGGCTCTAACAATACAGCTACTGGTGGCGAAGCAATGAGAGATAATGAATCTGGAAATAGTAACACTGCTAATGGAGTCAATTCATTACGTAAAAATAAGATTGGAAATTTTAATACGGCTAATGGTGAAGCGGCATTATTCAACAATACTGAAGGAAACAACAATACCGCTACAGGAAGAGCTTCATTATTTATAAATTCAACTGGTAATAACAATACTGCAAGTGGAGACGAAGCATTAAGAAACAACGAAACTGGAAATAACAATCTTTCCTTAGGTGTTAGATCAGGTTATAAAATCACAACTGGAAGCAATAATTTGTTTCTAGGTTATAAAACAGGTGATAACGCCTTACAAAAAATAGATGCTCAAAACTCAATCGCAATAGGTGCAAATGCATTCACTACAGCCGACAACCAAGTAGTGATAGGTGATGCGAACATTACAGAGACAAATCTACACGGTGTACTTAATGTACCTATGCATGCAGTAATTGACGGAATAACTGTAGGACAGGGTGCTGGAGATGTAGCTACTAACACAGCAGTAGGTGTATCAGCACTTAGTTCAAACACTACTGGTTCTGAAAACACTGCCATTGGTGGTTCTGCTCTAACAAGTAATCTAGCTGGATTTAGAAATACGGCAATCGGGTATCAAGCTTTACAGAATAACACAAGCGGAACAAATAACACAGCTAATGGGTATAATGCAGGTAATAGATTGGAGTCAGGCTCTAATAATATTTTTATTGGGCGTGAGTCTGGGTCAGTTATGACTACTCAGAAAGTCGATGCAGTTAGCTCAATTGCTATCGGTTTTTTAGCTAATACCCAAGGAGATAATTCAATTGCAATTGGAACAAATGCTGCAACTACAGCCGACAACCAAGTTGTGATAGGTAATAGTTCAATAACTGAGACGAAACTTCAAGGTGATGTTAAAATCTCTGGTGGTATAACTGCCAACCCATCGGGTGATAACACTAAAGAATTCAAATTTGGTGATGACGATTTGACTTATGATGGAGCTTTTCCAAATGTAGAATTTAAAATGTTCTTTTCATCAGGGGCATTCAGGGCAGGTGGTGTTAACAGTAACGCTTGGGATATTTTATCTGCAAATATTGGAGCATATTCATTTGCAACAGGAATAAATACAATTGCCAATAATGATTATTCAACAGCATTGGGTAATGGTACGACAGCAAGTGGAGAATCTTCAACTTCAATGGGGAATGGAACAACTGCAAGTGGAAGAAATTCAACTGCTTTGGGTATCAATTCTATTGCAAGTGGTAATAACTCAACAGCAGTTGGTAGTAATACGACTGCTAAATCTTTAGCAGAAACTTCAATTGGTTCTTATAATACAGACTATACAATTGACACAGACGGTGATACCCAATGGAAATTAGCTGATAGACTTTTTGTAATAGGTAATGGTGCAAATTCAGGAAGCAAATCAGATGCTATGATAGTAAAAAAGAATGGTGATGTTTGGACTTCTGGGTTTGTACAGAATAAGGTGACTGACGCTACTTCAAAAGCAGAAGTTACATCAGCTAAAACTTCAGTTATTAACTATACATTCACAGATAACATACTTAATATTGATTTACCCACGGCAAGCGCCGGTACATTTTTATATTTATATTGTTCACAAGCTGTTTCTGTTTTAGGTAAAGCTATAACAGCAGGAAGAACTGCAACCTTGATCAATATAAATGGTACAACTTGGTCGATTGTAGAGTAAAACTTTATTTACATAATAAAAATTTTCACAACCCCAAACCAATCACGGCTTGGGGTTTTTTCTTTTCTGCACAAAAAAATCCTAGCTTTTTCAAGCTAGGATTCATTTTATAACTATCTATTGTAGCTATCTTATTTGTTAGCGTATTTGATACCACAGCCATAAGGCTTAGATGATTTTACTTCTATTTTCTTGCCATTCATAGCAGAGTTCAGAGCTTGCATTACATAATTGTCAGCTTTGTCTATGTCTGCTTTATCAGTACTAGGCATATTGTCTATAGCACCTAAGTAGATCACTTCTTGGCTAGGATTGATAATAGCCATATCAGGAGTAACTTTTGCATTATACAATTTACCAACTTTACCACTTTCATCTATTAGGTAAGCAGTTTCAGCCGTGTTGTAATCTTTCTGTTTTTTAGTAAGTTCTGCTTTCGAGAAGTTACCTTGCTTACCTTCTGCTGATGAGCAAACCGCTAACCAAACTACACCTTTAGCAGTGAACTCTTTTTGTAGGTTCTGCATATTTTCTGATTCGTAGTGTTTCTTAACGAATGGACAATCATAGTTCACCCACTCTAGTACCACATATTTACCAGCAAAGTCCGAAAGACTATGCTCAACGCCTTTACTATCTACTAAAGTAAACTCTGGAGCTTTACTTCCCACTTTTGCAGTTTCTGAAGCGAACATAGCCGTCGCCGTCAATAAAATCATTGCTAATACTAATGATATTTTTCTCATATCTAATCCCTTATTTATTATTAATTATTGTTTCATACGATTTTGGCGAGCCGTTCTTATCTTTGTACAATACCAAAAATTCTAACTCTGCTGGCATCACGTCCAAATAAGGACTCAATTTTAATTCAGCTTCTGCCGAATTCTTATTATTCTCAATTTTTATTGGGACAGTATTATCTACTATTCCATCAGTTATAGTATATATATCTGTTACTTCTGCTACATCATTCGGCAAGTCTAATAGCCTTATTTCAAGCTTCTCTTTACCAGCCTTAAATTTTGATTTTACTGATTTGAAATTGCTAGGAGCATTACCCAAAAGATCTTGAATCAACTTACTTTCTGGACTTTTCTCGAACATCTCATCTACAGCTATTTTAATACTAACTTTATCGCTCTGAGGAATACATATTTCTTTGCAAACTAACCAGCTGACATCTGCAGTAATATCAACAGAGCTAAGCTCTACTACTCTGCTAGTCTTGAATTTCTGAATTAGATATACATCGTGTTCGAATCCGAAATTCACCATTCCCGACCATTCTATTTTCTCAGGAACTTGCCATATCATAGCACCGACTTTCTCTACTCCTTTTGGGAGAGTCCATTTTACTTCTGTCGGTAATCCCGAATCCCCCGGGTTCTTCCAATATACGTGCCATTCATCAGCTACGTTAAGCTTAATTGCTATGTAGAAATCACTTCCAATCTGTATTTGTTTTACATTGGAATAAATACTTACGTCAACTATTTCGTCTAGGTTTTCAGTACTAAAAGAGTGACTAAACGCTAATAGAATTGTCGTAATAATAAGTGCTAACTTTTTCATTTGAGTTTTCCTTTTTTCAACTATACGTATTTTAATAGATAAAATTTCAAAATGGGAGCGGTATATATGAAAAATGCAATTCCTACGACTTTTGGGTAAGGGGTAACTTAATGAAATGCAATAATTATCATTCTAAAACGAATGAATTGGCGAAATTGAAAACAAAATTATAAATATCATTCATTAATATTAAATAATTTATTAAATTTACTAAAATTAATTTTACTATCTGGAGAAAAACATGGAATTGAAGTACAGACTATTAGATCACCCTTTCTACCAATCTTGGTCAGAAGGCACTGTTACTAAAGAACAACTAGCTATGTATCACAAATCTTACACTGAGTTCATAGAGCTTATGCCTCAATACTGGCACAAGATAAACAAAGCTTTCAACCAAAACACAATTGAAGCTGCGGACATAGTACAAGATGAAATGTCTCATATCCCACTTTGGGCTGACTGGTCACACAAATTACCAGCTACTAAAGATTTCCCTCGTATGAGCGAAGTAATCGACACAATGAACCAAATGACTCCTAGCGAGCTATTGGGTGCTGTACAAGCATTCGAAACTCAACAACCAGAAGTTGCTGAAACTAAAAAAGCTGGTCTTTTGAAGTTTTACGGTTTCGAAGAAACAGAAACAAAATACTTTGATGAGCACATGAAAGAAGAAGAGCACATCCAATATGGTAATTCTTTGAAAGAAAAATATGCTGATCAAGATGAGTACAAAGCTGGATTTGACAAAGGTGCAGAGCTATTCTACAATGGCTTGAATCTTTTCGTTACTTGCTAAGTAAGCATTAGATTAAGATGAAAAAAGAAGCCGGCTATTTAGTCGGCTTTTTTGTTGTCTAAGCGGTTTTGAAAGTATTAAATTAGCAGATTACACTAGCGAGAAATCGGTGCTGCTGTTAATCTCTTTCTGAGTCGTATTCAATACGTCTCTACATTCTCCAAAATTGGTTCTGTCTTTTGTAGAGACATACTGCGTACGTCTCCAATCATTTGGTGTTGTTCTGAGACGTATGCAATATTTTTCTAAGGTTCATTTGTGTTTGGTATTATTATACTCATCTAACTCCCACTTCAATGGGTTTTCGATTATATATTTCCTTATTTCATAAAGAGATTTTTCGTTTCTGATTACATGGTCATAATAATTTGATTGCCAGCCAAAGTTTGGATTTATCTTTCTTGCTTTCGAAGTGGTTGAACTTTTCAAACCTCTAACTATAGAAGATAAGTTTTTACTTGCTGATTGTAGAGACGTACTGCGTACGTCTCCATCCGATAGCCCCTCGTTACCAATATGTTTCGAGTCTATTTCATTGAGTATTATTATAAAATGAAAATGATTTGGCATTATCACAAACTCATCTAGTATTATATCCAAATCGGCTCTTAGTTCAGGAGTATTATACCATTCTTTTTCTAGAATTATTCCTATTTTAGAAAGCTGCATTATTCCGTTTGTGATATTGCCGAAGTAATTGATTTTATCTTTTGTACAAATCGTAATAGAGTAATATCCAGCATTTGAATAATCCCAGTTTTTTAATCTATTTGATTGGGTTCTATATTTATTCTGAAATTTATCTTCCATAAGCCGGTCTCTTTTTGAGACGTATGCAATACGTCTCTACATTCACCAAAATCTATACGCCTCTACATTTCCATAATACCTAACTTACCAAAAATATATTACAATTCCCCCACAAAAAAACCCACTACTGTTTTACCAATAGTGGGTTTTGTGTTTGTAGAGACGTACTGTGTACGTCTCATTAAATTCCTTCGTTCAGAGACGTATGCAATACGTCTCTACTGAATCAACGATGTTATTACATCATGCCGCCCATTCCGCCCATGCCACCCATATCTGGATGACCGTGACCGCCGCCTGCATTCTCTTCTTTCTTATCTACGATTGTTGCTTCAGTTGTTAGCAATAGACCTGATACTGATGCTGCATTTTCCAATGCTACTCTCGATACCTTAGTTGGATCTATTACACCAGATTCGAACAAGTCTTCGAACTTGTCAGTACGAGCGTTGTAACCGAATGCACCTGTGCCTTCTTTTACTCTGTTCACTACTACCGATGCTTCTCCACCACAGTTAGTTACTATCTGACGCAATGGCTCTTCCAATGCACGTAGGATAATGCTAACGCCTGTAGTTTGGTCGTGATTTTCTGTTTTGATGTCTTTTAGGTTAGCCAAAGCACGGATGTAAGCTACACCGCCACCTGGTACTATACCTTCTTCAACTGCTGCACGAGTAGCGTGAAGTGCATCTTCTACTCTTGCTTTTTTCTCTTTCATTTCTATTTCAGTTGCTGCACCGATTTTGATTACAGCTACACCGCCAGAAAGCTTAGCAAGACGCTCTTGCAACTTCTCTCTGTCGTAATCTGATGTAGTTTTTTCTACTTGTGTTTTGATTTCGTTGATTCTACGTTTGATATCATCAGACGAGCCAGCACCTTCTACTATGATTGTGTTGTCTTTGTCTATTGTTATACGCTTAGCAGTACCCAATGAAGAAATGTTTGCGCCTTCTAGGTTGTAACCTTTCTCTTCAGAGATAACAGTACCACCAGTTAGAACAGCTATATCTTCAAGCATTGCTTTTCTTCTGTCGCCAAAACCGGGAGCTTTTACAGCAGCGATTTTTAGAGTACCACGTAGCTTGTTAACTACCAAAGTAGCCAACGCTTCGCCTTCTAGGTCTTCAGCAATGATTAGCAAAGAACGACCTGCTTGAGATACTTTTTCCAAAATTGGAAGTACATCTTTGATAGCAGATATTTTCTTGTCGTAAATAAGGATATACGGATCTTCCAGAGCAGCTTCCATATTGTCAGTGTCAGTAACGAAGTAAGGAGATAAATAACCTCTATCGAACTGCATACCTTCTACTGTATCTAGTGAAGTGTCTGTTCCTTTCGCTTCCTCAACAGTGATAACACCGTCTTTACCAACTTTTTCCATTGCTTCTGCTATAAGAGTACCGATAGTATCGTCGTTGTTAGCAGAGATAGTACCCACTTGAGCAATCTCTTTAGTGCCTTCTACGTTACGAGACATTTCTTTCAAAGCTGCTTTGATTTCAGTTACAGCTAAGTCGATACCACGTTTCAAATCCATAGGATTAGCACCAGCAGTAACGTTTTTCAAACCCTCACGGTAAATCGCTTGAGCCAAAACAGTCGCCGTAGTAGTACCGTCACCAGCTACATCCGATGTTTTAGATGATACTTCACGTACCATATTAGCACCCAAATTCTCTACCGGATCTTCCAATTCGATTTCTTTTGCAACAGTAACACCATCTTTAGTAACAGTCGGTGCACCGAATTTTTTATCTATAATAACGTTACGACCCTTGGGGCCTAATGTAACTTTCACAGCATTGGCAAGTTTATCTACACCCGCTTTTAGCTGTTGTCTTGCTTTCATGTCAAAATCTATGATTTTAGCCATATTGTAAAACTCCTAAATATTTTGTTTTATTATGAAATAACTGCGTAGATATCACTCTCACGCATGATAAGTAGATCTTCGCCATCAACTAGTACTTCCGTTCCGCCATACTTACCGTATAGCACTTTATCGCCTGCCTTAACAGCAAGAGGCAATACTTTACCGTCTTCGTTGATTTTGCCATTTCCAACAGCTACTATAGTACCTTCTTGTGGTTTTTCCTTAGCTGTATCTGGAATTATAATACCACCAGCAGTTTTTTCTACTGCCGCTTGTGGGCGAACTAACACCCTGTCGTGTAATGGAGTTAAAGCCATATTAACACTCTCCGTTTAACATATTAAATTTGTAAAAATTGATTTTTTAAAACTATTAGCACTCTTGTTATCCGAGTGCTAACAAAAGTACGTAAATCGTCTCGATTTGTTGTATAAAATTATTTTATAACGGTTGGTGGGGGGATTTTGTATATTTGTGGAAAGGGTTCAATCAAATAAAAAATGAAAATATTAATAATAACAATCATAATTATTATGGGACTATTTAACTTTCTTAAAGGACAAGAAGCCAAAAGGTTTATTTCAAAAATAGAATATCTTGATAATATTTCAACTCAAGAAGGAATGAACGGTAAAGTTTTAGACCAACTTTCACAGTACGAAGTAACCGATGACACTGAACTGAAAATTGAATATTTCTTCTATACAAATACGAAAGAAAAAGCCGAAAATTTAACTGTAGAACTAAAAGCCAAGAATTATGAAACGCGGGAAGTTCATCAAATGGAAACACTTTGGTCAATAACTGGCTGGACTAAAAAAATGAAAATGGATTTAAAAACCATCACAGATTGGACAAATGAAATGTGTGTATTAGGTTATATTAACGACTGCGACTTTGATGGCTGGGGAACTACTCCTGAATAGATATTGTACCACAAATGATTTCTTCTCACCCATTTCAAATACCCTGCAATCCTGTTCTGATATTCTGAGACGTATGCAATACGTCTCTACATTGCGAAGAAAAAACTAAGCAAATATTACTCCACACCCAATATCCCGTAGGGATATAATATTAGTAGCTAGTGGATAACACCCAAAAAACTACTCCGTAGGAGTAGAATAAGGAGAAACAATGATCTTGGTTAGTTTATTCTACCCCGCTGGGGTAGACTTATTTTTGAGCAATTCGTTGTGCTACTAATATTCAACTACTACTTAAGTTCCCAGGTTCTTCATTTCAGTATCGCCATAAATTTAGCTTCGACTTTTATTATAATATTTTATTAGGTAAAGAAATATACTTATTTTTGTGGGGGCTTAACTAAGCTCCAATTTTGCAATATTAACATGTCTTAAATTAATTTTATTTGATTTATTATGCCTACTATAATTATTCCATCTGAATTAGAATATAAACACGATTCCTCTTCTTTAGAAGAATTTGATTTGCAGACTCTTACTCCAAGATTAACAAAGATTGCAAACTCAAAGAATTTTGTTTTTGACATAAGGAAATTGGACCCAGGCAAATATTCTTTCCCATACCATTTTCATAGAAATGCAGAAGAATTAGTAATGATTCTTTCTGGTACGATGACAATGCGAACATCAACTGGTTTTGAAGTATTGAATAAAGGTCAAGTTGTATTTTTTGAAATGGGTGAAACTGGTGCACATCAGTTCTATAATCATAGTGAAGATACCTGCGAATACTTGGATCTTAGAACCACTTTTGGTATTGATATTTCAGAATACCCAGATTCAGGAAAGATTAATATTCTGCCTTTTATGGAGATTTTTGATATCAATAATAAGGTTGATTATAATAGCGGTGAAGAAAATATCCAATCGAAATGGGATAACCTCAAAAAATGAATTTGCTAGACTCTTTACTTCTGTGTCGCCCAGCACAGGCACTTCACTCAGAGTAACGCACAGCCTGAAACCTCTTATAATTGTAAGTTGTGGGTTCTTGAGACTATGCACATCGACTCCGCTTAGCACAGGCAATACGTCTCTACATTGCGAAGCAACAACTAAGCAAAAATAACACCAGAGCCAACTAGCTCATCGCCGTCATACCAGACAGCGAACTGCCCTGCTGCTATGCCTTTTTGTAGCTCATCGAATACTATATACATTCCATTTTCCTTGCGTATTAACTTAGCTTTTTGGTTGGGTTGGCGGTAGCGGATTTTTACGTCATACTCTCGGACTTCGTCTATAGCCATCTCTTGCGATGGGCGTACCCAATGCACTTCATCAGCTTTAATATGAATCCCTGGGCGATTGAGCGCATAGTGGTTTTCACCTTGTCCGGTGTATATTAAATTGCTCTTGGTATCCGTAGCTACTACAAAAAGAGGTAACTCAGTGCCACCTATTGCTAGTCCTCTCCTTTGACCAACAGTGAAAAAATGAGCTCCGTCGTGTTCACCTAGCTTCTTGCCTTTCGCCGCAGATAGATGTACGGGATAGCATATCTCATCGAGCATACATTGGTCTAGCAAATCGTCGCCGATTGCCCAATCATAAGCTATGTTTGGCATTTCTATTACGTCACCTTTCTTCGGTTCTAGCTGTTGCTTTAGAAAAGTCGGTAAATCTATTTTACCTATGAAGCATAGCCCTTGCGAATCTTTCTTATCGTAATTCGGCAGCTTCAGTGATTTGGCTATTTCGCGGACTTCCGGTTTTGCAATTCCGCCTATTGGGAAGTGAGCATATTTCAGCATTTCCTGATCTAGCTGACAAAGGAAATAGCTTTGGTCTTTGTTATCGTCCTTACCTTTCAGTAAGCGATATTCGCTCCCTAGCGAGTCTTTTTGGCAATAGTGTCCCGTTGCCACTAAATCCACATTATATTCCAATGCGGCCTTCAGAAACACATCCCACTTTATCTCACGATTACATAGCACATCGGGGTTGGGTGTGCGACCTGCTTCGTACTCACGAAACATATAGTCGGCTACTCGCGATTTGTATTCTTTGCTTAGATTAATGTGGTGGATGGGAATACCCAAATGCCTTGCTACTAGTTGCGCTATTTCGAAATCTTCTTCCCACTCGCAATCGCCACGTAGTGTGCCTGTGGGGTCATCCCAGTTTTGCATGAACAGAGCAATTACCTCATGCCCCTCTTCTATGAGGAGATGAGCCGCTACGGCGGAGTCAACTCCACCCGATAAACCTACTGCTATTCTTGCCATTGGGGGGTGTTCTATTTATGTTCTAAAACATTGATATATTGCCATCATCACTGGCATCGTCTTCTTCTTCTTTCTTAGGCGAGCCAATTACCTGCGGTGATACTAGCTCTTCTGTGTCAATTATACCACGTTGTTTTAGCGACCAAAAGCATTCTGCTGTTGCGTCAATATCTGCTTTGGCATCGTGGGCATTGTCGAAATTCTTAGCGAATAATTTGTAATACAATTCCGCTAATTTTGGAAATTTCAGTCCGTGGCTACCGGGCAAGTTACAAAACTCAATAGTCTCGCGCATAGTACAGATTTTAGTCTTATCTTCTAAATCGCTGTTCATATATATACGAGCAAATTCGGAGCTGAGAACTTTATAATCGAAATCAAGATTATGAGCAATCACGTACTTTGATTTCTTAATTATAGCATTGAATACTTCCAAAACATCAGCTATTGGGTAGCCCAAATCCGTAGCTTTTTCCTTACTTATGCGGTGGATTTTTTCTGATTCTGGTGATATGTCGAATCCCTCTGGAGTAACATAATAGTTACCCGTAGAGATGTCATTGCCATATTTATCTTGCTCTAGCCAAGCTATTTGCACTATTCGTGGCCAATTATCCAAATCGGAAATTGGTGCATTATAATTCTTCGGTAAACCGCTAGTCTCTGTGTCAAAAAACAAATACATTATTTACTTTCTTTGAATTGTTTGATATAATTTTTTGTGAAGTCCGATAGTACTAACCGACCGCTAATCTCGGCTCTACTTTCTAGTAGAGTGTCCCAGTGCTCAGTGCCAGTCCAAGTTACTTCCTTTAGGTCTTTCATTGCTTCGGGGCTATTGCCCGCCATCTTAGTCGCAAACTCTGCTACGGCAGTGTCTAGCTCTTCTATGCTGTCATAAATATTAGCGTAGAAACCTCTATTCTTCGCCCACTCAGCATCATACCAATCGTAGTCGATTGACATCTGCGCGAATGATGAAGTACCTATCTTACGTTCGACAGCTGGGCCTACTACAAATGGACCTATACCAAGAGCCAACTCGCTCAACTTTACAGATGAATACTTAGTCGCTAGAGTATAGTCAGCAGCCGAAAGCAACCCTACACCACCACCTACAGCTTTACCTTGTACTCGGCAGATTACGAATTTCGGGCATTTACGCATAGCATTTATAACTAGTGCGAATCCCATAAAGAAGTTCTTACCAGTTGGGTAATCAGTAATAGAAATTAGCTCATCGAACGAAGCACCAGCGCAGAATGCACGGTCGCCACCAGATTTCAGCACTATCACATTCACATCATCATTCTTACCAGCTTCCTCGATAGTCTCTGCTAATTTACGGAGTACATTGCCAGGAAGTGCATTGCTAGATGGGTGGTAGAACTCGATTGTAGCTACGTGGTTTTCTATCAGTATATTTACATCACCATTCGGATTCATATTCTTTTATCGGTTTTAGTTTCTAATAATTCTACAAAGATACGAATAAACGTGATTTTGCGTTTTATTGGTGGGGAGAAAAATGAGTGTCACAATTTATATTTTTATAAACAAACTTTAGAACCGAAGTGCATACGGCTAAAGAATTCTCTTTCGTTTGGGAGACGTATGCAATACGTCTCTACGAAGCTCGGTCATTCTGAATGTAGTGCTTGCATTGAGGGTAGCCGAAACGAAGGATCCAGGTAAAACAATTCAACTCCTCATTATAAGAATTATTGCTACTAATAGTGAACTGCTTCGCAGTTACCTAGACTCTTCGGATACTCCGTATCCTCTGAGTGACGGTCAACTTCATTAGAAGATAATTCTGAATTTTTAGACTGTAACGTAAACTTTGCCTCTACGTTTCCTTTCCAAATCAACTATCCCCTCACTTCTTGATAAACTTATCGCTAATTATTTCACCATTCGTTGTTTTTAATTCGATTATGTATGAACCATTTGGAATATTTTCTACATCGATTGTAAAAGTACTTACTGGTGTTAATGTACCTGTTAACACAGTCTTACCAAGCATATCGTTTATCTTGTAATTAACAGCTAGTGCCGCTTCATTTAATTCAATGTTTAATTTATTAAATGTTGGATTCGGATAGATTCTTAGTCCAATTCTGCTTACATCCCCCACCCCCGATTTCACATCTGTTTGTACTAGCTTGCCACGTAGGTGTTTCCAAAAAGAAGCAGTTGGGCTAAACTCTAGTACCTTCTTTCTGACCATATACCACACATCGCCAGTGTGGTGGTATTCATCTACGAACTCACTTATATTAGTTAAACTAACTTCAGTCACTTTGTCGAAAGGTCCATCGGCATAATTGGATCTAAATACATCATAGAAATGAGTAGTACTCATATCAGATATATCCCAAGTTAGACGGACAGTATGGTCGTTCACTTTCTCTGCCTTCAGATTAGATACCGAATTCTCCAAATCCAATGGATACATAGTTAGTGTTGGGTCACCTAGTAAACCGACGTGTACACCATTCTTATATGGGTCATAAGGCTTTGAAGTAGTGTCCGTTTGGAAATGCTCTAGTGGAACGTAAATATCATTATTCTGAGTTAGTCGAGTGCTGTAACCTATCGGATAACCTATTGACATGTGGTGCATAAACCAATGTGGATGCCCGACCCAAGCAGCAGTTAGTATAGACGGCTCTGATGCTAGTGATGCACGAAGAAAGTTATCGGGGCTATCCCAATCGCCTATAAAGTCGCCGTATAGCATAGTAAATATAGTGTTCACTTGTTTTGTAGCAAAGTCCTTACTACTACCCACACCATCAAGTGAATCGAATGGCTGACCCTTTCCACAAGCATAAGAAGCCATGTAGGATTCGTTTGCTAGAGTAGAGAAATAATCCCCTTCGCTAATGCTATCTGCCCCAAACATCGAGTTGAAGTTTCTCCATCCCGAAGAGGCATGTGCTTCTCTATTGAACTCAGCAGGTAAGTTGTCATCTATCAACCCTCGTCTACGGAAAGATAGCTGACCCGTTCTGTATTTGTGATTCTTGTTAAGATACCTACGCAGTAACTCAACTTCTGATTCTGGGAAAGAATTTAGTTCTGACAAATCTAAACTACCAATCATAAAATTTACATTATGAGGGAATGTATTGAAATCGAAATAAAGTTCATTCCGCCCATACCTATTCCTTAACCAATCAGATTTAAAACAACCTTCAACTTTACCCATTTCAATTATAAAGTCTTGTTTCATCCCAAAAAAACCATCTGTAGGCCATGCACCAATATGATTTAATTTATCATCTGGAGCAAACTTTCCTGAATAAAATTTTGGCGTCTTGCCAATTATGAATATGGCATCAGTTTCTAAATTTGGATTAGAAACTAAGAAATCTCTTATTCCAAGAAAATATATATCTAAAACATTCCAAACTCTAACTATATCTTTTTCCATTCTACCAACTTTCACTATTCTGACGCCCCACCCTTCAGTAACCAAATCATCACGTAATCTTTTTATTTCAGTTTCCAAAGGAAAATAGACTGTAGAATCCACTAATAGCAATACAGTCCTTTTTGCGGAATACGATTCCAACTCTCTACCGCAAGCAAGATATGTTTTCCCTTTTGCTTTAAAATATGGGAAACCGTCTTCTGCTACTTCTTTATAAAATAGAGTTGAGTAAGAAGTGTACATATATTCATATAATTCTCCAGTCTCTATATTATTTATAGTATAAATAGAATCTTGTAATTCATTTGCTTTTGCTATACTTTCAAAAACTTGTTTATCAATATTTAAACGATCAATATAGAACTCATACCTTTGAGAATTTTCAAGCCTATTAAATTCAATTGAACTTTCATTCGAATCTATATTTACATTTACGGGAGTATATAAATATTTAGATTCAGCTGGTATTTGACTAATTGCACTACCATAAACTAAAAGTATAATGATTATGTATTTCATTTTATGTACCATCTCTTGAAAATTAGAATAAGTATTTCAGTTTGTGCTGATTTCATATCTATATAGACACACGAACAGCAAAAACGTCTCAAAGAAGGTGTAAATTTATTTTTAACTAGCGAAACCGCATGTATAGAATTCTTGTTTGATTTATACAGCGAATACACCAGCAGTATGTTTGGTGGTAAAAAGAAGGGGAAGGCGTAAGTTAGACAAATGTTGACCCTCTTTTAGCCCCTTCGGGGCGAAATATCTGTAGCTTCAGAATTACAAAACTATTATCTGCCCCTTTAAGGATAGAATATAGATTTATTCAACTGCTACGCTTGTGATTATATTAATCTATTGCTACTAATATTGAACTGCTAACGCCGTTACCCTGGACTCTTCGGATACTCCGTATCCTCTTAGTGACGGTCAACTTCATTAGAAGCTTTACTTCCTTTTTCACTCAATTTAAACAATACGCCTCTAAAATTCTATTCATAACTAGTAAGCATTTTTACTACTAATTTGTTAAGTTAATATCCAAAAGACGGGATTTATTTGAGAAAGTTTTTTTTCATACTATTGTTGTTCGTTTCATTAGCTCAGCTACGGGCGGAAGACACTCTATCAGTTACCAAATCCATAATATTCGGAGCTGGAACCGTGGGTGGTTTTGCTGCTTCGTATATTTTCCAGAGTAATGAGTATTGGGATGACCCCGCCGAATGGCACGTTATGGATTGGCAAACGGAATATGATGATGCGCTGATGGCTGATAAACTCGGGCATTTTTACTTCTCTTATGCTCTTGCTAACTCATTCGCAAAAGCAACTGAATGGACGGGTTTGGACAAAGAAACATCGGCTTGGGTCGGGTTCGGCGCATCTATGTTGCACCAGACTTATGTAGAAATTTATGATGGCTATTCCGATGGTCGCCCTTATCTAGGGTTTAGTCGTGGGGATATGGTTGCTAATGTACTCGGGGCATCTTATAGTGTAGCACAATACTATGAGCCTTATCTAAACTATGTGAAACCGAAAATAAGTTATTATCCTTATACAACTGAAAGAAATCCAACTGTCTTCAACGACTACAATAACACGAATCATTGGGTTAGCATAGACTTAGCTGGAATGTTAGAGGCTGATGATAATGCTATCCCTGGGATGTTCGCTGTTGCTCTGGGGCATAGCGTAGATGGTATTGACAGATACGGAGCTGGGCGGCATCAGTTCTATCTGGGACTAGATGTTAATTGGAATTACTTCAAACAATTCGAGCTTGTGCAAGATAGTTATTATCTTCAATTCATAATCAATCTACTCGAAAAGTACAAGGTACCATTGCCGGCTATACGCTTGAACAATGGTGTAGATGCCTTTTTAGTTAGGTAGAGTTTTAGCTACTCACACTCTTCTGCTTGCCGTCTCTCTTGATCACTACCAAAGTCTTGTCGTCATTGTAGATAGAATTGGCGGAGAATTTCTGAACTTTTTCTAGGAGGATATAAGCTATTTCCTTGCAGCTTCGTTCGTGGTTTTCTTTTATTATGTCTCTTATTCGTTGCTCACCGAATAGATCGCCTTCAGCGTTCATAGCTTCAGAAATACCGTCAGTGTATAGCACTAGCGTGTCGCCTTGTAGCATTCGGCAATTCTCTAGCTTGTATTTTTGGTTGGGCATAATACCTAGGAATCCACCAGTAGGAGGCAAATCTTGGAACTTATCTTTTGATGGACGATAATGGATAGGAGGACAGTGGCCGGCGTTAGCGTATAGTATCAATCGGTTTGAGGATAGCGTTAGCTCTCCGTAGAACAAAGTAACGAACCGCTCACGAGAGAAAGTTCTGTTTATTATATTATTCAATCGCCCAAACATATTAGATATTTTAGGAGAGAAACCCATAGCCATACGAACAGCTCCAGACACGAATAATGCTTGGATAGCAGCGGGCATACCTTTGCTTGCACAATCGCATATCAGCACTCCTAGCGATTCTTCCTCTGTTTCACTAGCGCTGTTGCGAATATAATCGAAATAATCGCCACCGACTTGCTGGTCGGGCACGCATACACCGAATAGCTTATAGTCCTGGAATTCTGTATAGTGTTCGGGTAGCAGATTACGTTGTATCTCGCCGGCTTTGCTTAGCTCTTTGCCGTAGTTTTCATCTTTCTTTTTGATAGCCAAATCGCGAATTGCGATAGTAGCTAATCGGGCAATAATTCTTAGATTATCGAAGAAATCATCATTGAATTCCTCTGCATTGAACCCAAGTAAGTACTCGAAGTATTTACCAGATTGCAAGTGAATAACCTCGCCAACTCCAACTCCAGCATAGTTGCCTATACCGAATTGCTTTAGTTCTTCGTCTGATTCTTGGCTATTCAGTACTTTATCTTTCTTTAATACTAGTAATTCATTGTGGAATAACTCGTCGGAAAGTGAACGAGTGAACCCTAGTGGTATCTCACGCATTTCCCCAGCTTGGAACTGAAGTATGTACGCAAACTTATCAGGGCTTAGTTTCCAAACCCTTCCACCAGTTATTTTCTTGTCGGTTGATTGTATTAATTGTTCTACGAAATCAGAAAGAATTTCTAACTCATTGTCATAATCATTAGCAGTAACATCGTCTAGTATCTGCTCTAGTTCAGCTTGATTTTTGTTAATCAAAATTAGATTAGCCCAACTTGTTGTAGTGCATTTTTCATTTTTTCACGGCTAGCATCTGTTATCTGCATCAGTGGCATACGGAATCTATCTTCCATCATCCCCATCATTTGCAAAGCAGTTTTAGCAGGTACAGGATTAGGTTCTATGAAGTTCAACTTCATTAGGTCTAATAATTTGTATTGCAACTCTCTCGCTTCAGCGAATTTACCTTCTAGTGAGAAGTTCACAAGGTCAGAGAACATTTTAGGAGCATAGTTAGATAGTACTGAAATAACGCCATCTACACCGGCAGCAATAAGTGGTAGTGTAATAGCATCATCACCAGACAATACAGAGAAATTAGCAGGAGCATGTTGCACCATAGTCATTATCTGCTCTACATCACCAGAAGCTTCTTTAGTAGCGACTATGTTTTCGCATTCTTCAGCTAATCGTAGTTGAATTTCAGGTAGTATATTCACCCCTGAGCGACCCGGTACATTGTAAACTATGTGTGGCATATCAACAGCTTCAGCAATCAATCGGTAATGATTATAAAGCCCTTCTTGAGATGGTTTGTTGTAGTAAGGAGCTACTAGTAGAGTAGCGTCAGCGCCCAATTCTTTTGCAATAAGAGATAAATCAATTGTAGCTTGGGTATTATTAGAACCAGAGCCAGCTATGATAGGTACACGTTTGTTTACGTGCTCTATAGCTGTAGTGAACATAGCTACTTTCTCTTTCGTAGAAAGCGTAGCCGATTCGCCAGTAGAACCGCAAACTACTATACCGTTCACACCATTGGCTATCTGGTGATCCAAATGCTTTTTGAATGCGTCGAAGTCAATAGACAAGTCAGAATTAAAAGGCGTTACAATAGCTGTGTACGTACCACGAAACATTTTTCCACTCATAGATTTACCCAAATTGATTAGAATCAAAAAACAAAAATAATCAAATTAGTAACGATAATCAATGAGAAACGATAAGAAACAAAAAACCCAGCTAAATAGCTGGGTCTTATGTAAGTATATTTTCTTCTTATTTAGACATTATTGTCTTGGAGTATAGAATTTACCAGACACAGTTTTTGTACTATTATCATCGTCGTTAGTGCCAGTAAACGTAAAAGTACCTTTTATTTCTTTATCAGTTACTTCCGTTATTTCACATGAACCGGAAGCATTATTCCATGTTTTGAGTGTATAACTACCTGGCATACCAGTCGATTCTTCATAAAAACAATCAGCAGTATAAGTCTTAAGCTGTGGTTGTGCATCAGTAGTTAATAAGACAACAGAAATTGTTTTAGATGAAGGGCTAGTGGGGTTGCTTATATCTGCTTGTATTCCATGAACTGAACGTTGTTGATTTTTATAAACAGCATTTTGAGCTACCCAATTGCTACCACTTACTGTTGCAGTCATTTCACCAATTTTGGGTTCAGAAGGTCCTGTGGGCTCATCTTCACCGCAAGAAGACATAAATAGCGACATTGCGATAGTTAGAACGGCTAATACTAGTAATTTTTTCATAGAATTCCTCAAATTATATTAATGTAAATACGTTTATAAGTTCAAAATAACATAATTTCGCATAATTCACAAAAACAAAACCCCATAGTACTAATGTTTTCACTCCTTATTTCATTTATCGTGATGCTTAATCCGATAGCACTTTTTCTATACTTACAGCCGATAATGCTCGAATTAGACCATAAAGAATTCCGAAAAGTACTTTTCAAAGCGTCATTGACATCATTTCTAATTTACTTGGTATTCTTCATATTCGGAGATGTTATTTTTACTAAAGTTTTACATATAAACTTCGAATCATTCAGGATATTTGGTGGTATAGTTCTATTCTCCTTCGCCTATTTCTATATAGTCAAAGGGCAAAAGGCAATGCTTAAGATGAAGGAGAACCTCGATGATTTAGCGAATGAAATTGCATTACCTTTTATGGTAGGTGCAGGTACAATATCGCTCGCTATATTAATGAAAGAACAGCTTAACTATACTTGGGGAATTATAACTCTAGTTTTGGCTATGATCCTTTGCTTTATAGTAGTGATGGGCTTAAAATTTGTACGTGACAAATTAAAGAAAGAGAAATTCCGAGTTGCCTTCGACAAGAATATGGAAATTGCTGTTAGGCTGAATGGGTTCTTCGTTGGCGCCATTGGTATCAATATGATGAATACTGGTATTCAGAATATGTATTTCTAGGAAAGTTGTTGGGAATTTGCAGCAGGAGTAGGTATTCAGGCTAAGTCAAATAAACCCCTATTCTTATAGTTTAACCCTCTAAAAAAATAACTATTCTACTCCTAGCGGAGTAGATTCTAATATTTCTATTGCATAGCTACTAATATTAAACTCCGATGGAGTTTATACCTAATAACAAAAATATTGTTGTATTAAGAATAATCTTTGATCTTTGGGTAAGTATAATCAACTACAGAGTAGTTGAATATTAGTAGAGCTTATTGAACAGTTGAATCCCACAACTCCGCTAGGAGTTGAATAAATGGGTTGGGTCGCTCAGTTCCCTATCGGTATCCGCGATTTAGTATCTACCCAATCACATTTTTAAAGTCTGCAAAGTTTAGCTTATCGGCTAGACTGATGGCTGCTTTTTTGTAACTGGCGGACATCTCGGGGTCTTGCTGTTCTACTATTTTTGATATATTAGTGATAGTTAGTAGCTTAAGTTCTACTGGCAACTTCATAGACATACGTGCTGCTAAACGTAGCTTTTCCATCGCTTGTACTGTCCGCCCTTGTTCTGCATCGAGTAGGGCCGTTGTGTTTAGTACAAAGCATTCGGCTTGTGCATTTGGTGATCCTTTTAATAGCTGAGTTGCTTCATTTATCTTGTTTTCGGCAGTCGTGAAATCACTAATGCTTATATATGTTTTAGCTATTATTGATAGTAGTTGCACTTTTTCAATCAATCGCAATCTATGGGTATTAGTGTAATACATATTCTCTGCCTTGCTAATAGCACTCTCATACCTAGTGGCGAATATCTCATCCAAAACTTCATTTCTTGCTATTACAAAATCGAAATCATTACTAATGTTTCCTACAACAACTGTACCGTTTAAATTGCTTTCTTCACTTTGCTCGGTACTATTATTTCCGTTTCCAGAGCCATTCCCATTTCCCTCTCCTTCAGGAGCATCTTCGGGGTTATATTTCTGAGCGTTCTCATTACTAATCTGAGTCATGCGCTCGGCTAACTCATCGTTCTCGGCTTCTTTGCTATGCGCTGCCAGATAGGGTGCTATTTGCTCTTTCTCGTCCTCATCAGCATTGTCGTATAGCTCCTTCAGCTCTTTGGAAACTATTCCATGAAGTGCGATTTTCTCTTCATATTCCAACCCGCTCAGGAAGTATTCATAGTAGAACGCCTGAGTGAACTGATAGATAGTAGTCTTAACTCCATATCTTAAATTAGCACCAATACTGCGTACAACCGATGATTTTTGTGAGATAGTACGCAATCTTTGAATTACATCCACCACGTCTGTGTTAAGCAATTTGCTCATCATATAAGCCGAAAACTCACGTCCTTCGGCACTACAAATTGCTAGTAGATTCTTATCGCTATCACTTAGGTCATTGATGTTTTCTGCCAGAGCTGCACTAGCAGTCACAGGCATGTGTACATCATTCAGATTTAGTGTTAACTCACCCGATTCGTTGAATGGGGGATGCTTCTCAAAGTAATGCAAGTATTCATTAAGTATTCCTGGGTTTCCAAAGCTCTTTTCCATCACCCAGTTTACGAACTCCTCGTTATCTTTGTAGTGGCTGAGGTTTACTCGGAAATAGCTTTCGGTTTCTTGACTATCCAAATTATTCAATCGTAATCGTTTTATGTCACGGTTTTCAGTTACTATAAGCGGAAATAGCGGAATAGATGGATCTGAAAAATCAGAACGACGATACGAGAAAATAAACAATATTGGTTGCTCACCATCAGCAAACCTTCGTATCATCTCTACTGATGAGGCATCAGCCCATTGCATATCATCTATCATTAGCACTAGTGGGGATTTGTGAGCAAAACTACAAAACGCATTGTAGAACTCGTCTATAGCACTTACTTTGTCGTCCGTTCTCTCTTGGCTCGATTCCTTTTTGTAATCTCTCCAATCCTTGCTTATCTCTTTCACGGCATAGAATATCTCACCCGTTAGCGGCAACGATGCAAGTATAGATATACCTAATCGCTTTTTGAATCGGGCTTTGGCAGATTTGTAATTTCCCTCAAGCATATTATCCATAGCTGTAGAAAATGGCTTTAGCTGTTGCAAATTCCCAACATTGAAATTCCCAATCGGTGCTTCATTTTCTAACATCAGTGATATAACTTCTTCGTCTTTACGAGCGATTTTCATCATCTCCGTCATCAGAAATGATTTACCAGCACCGCCCTCACCTTCGATAGCTATCACACAGCCACGTCCGTTTTTCAGGTCTTTTAATTTCTGCTGAAAAAGCTCAATTTCGGAATCTATCCCAATAGGGAAATAGTTGTTTTCCATTACAATTTCTGTTTATTATGTATTCTAATGTTTAATATACAAAAACTGTTCCGAATTTTAATTTTAGTAGTGATTATTTTATTTAAAGGGAGGGGATCCTTCACCGCATTCAAAGTGCCATTGTCATCCTGAGCGACATTGAGCTTGCGAGATGGAGAGAAGTATCCATTCCAATGCACAGTGGTTTTCCTGGATTCTTTACTTCGACTGTCGCTATTAGATTAGCATTCTTATAATAATTAGATTTGTAAATTATTAATCAGGTTAAATATCTGAA
>JBLWYD010000018.1:0-59705 GCA_048267165.1 Bacteroidota bacterium | reverse complement strand
CGGGTTCGAGCCCCGTCGTTCGCCCAATAGATTAACAAAAAAGCCAATCTCACGATTGGCTTTTTCCTTTTTTATAGCTTTTTTCACCACTTCTTTCAATAATTGAAAAAAGTAGTGTTTTGTCTTCTATTTGTCAATTACTTCACATCGTCCGTTTTCTACGTCTTCTATTACTTTTTTGAATTTTACATCTTTTACTACTTTCCCATCAGCATAGCGAACAGAAACCTTGTCATTTCTTCCTATATCTATTTTCTGAGGGCCTTCGTCACGTACAGTAGTTGCCTGTCCGCCTTGTGGGCCTTGCTGTCTAGGTGCTGCTGCAGCTCCGTAACCTTGACTAGCAGGGGCGTCGTCTCTTCTCTCGTACTTAACATTTCTATTAGCGTTACTAGGAGCTAGCACCAAAGTTTGCTCTTTCTGAGTTGATTCTTTTCCTTTCTCATCAACTGACCTTACTTCTCTTTCCACAACTTGTGGGAAGTACTTAAATGCAAAATGTACTGTTTCTTCGTTTACTTCTTTTATAAATTCAACAAAAGTAGTGTACGCTTCCGACTTATATTCTAATAATGGGTCTTTTTGCCCGTATGAACGTAAGTGAATACCTTCTTTTAGGTCATCCATTACTCGTAGATGCTCTTTCCATTTATCATCTATAGTTCGTAATGCAGCTACTTTCTCAAGTTGCTTCATGAATTCAGGAGAAGTCATTTCTTCTTTCTTAGCATAGAATTCTTCTGCAGCTTTGTGAATTTCAGATACGAAATCATCTACTGTCATATTCTTGAACTGTTCATCTGTAATATGTATATTCAAAAGCAGTTTAGCACGAGCTGTATTCATTATTCTTTCAGCTACACTTTCTTCTTGACCTACGAATTCTTCGTACCAATCGTGAGCCAAATCCTCTACATATTCAAAGAATTCACCTTTCAGACGGTCGCCTCTTAGTGCCTGTCTTCTACGAGTGTAAACTACGTCACGTTGTTGGTTCATAACATCATCATAATCAATTAGACGCTTACGAACACCGAAGTTGTTTTCTTCTACTTTCTGTTGAGCTTTTTCTACAGATTTAGTTATCATATTATGCTCAATCGCCTCGCCTTCAGGTATTTTTAGTTTTTCCATAACAGTCGCGATTCTATCACCACCCGCACCGAATAATCTGATTAGATTATCTTCTAGTGAGATGTAGAACTGCGAGCTTCCCGGATCTCCTTGACGACCAGCACGACCACGAAGCTGTCTATCTATACGACGAGAATCATGTCTCTCAGACCCTAAGATAGCCAAACCGCCTGCTTCCCTTACTTCTGGGGCAATCTTAATATCCGTACCACGACCTGCCATATTAGTAGCTATCGTTATAGCACCTTTTTTACCAGCATTTGCAACTATCTCAGCTTCTCTTGCGTGTTGCTTTGCGTTCAGTACATTATGATTAATCTTTCTTCTTTGTAATAGCTTACTTAGGATTTCGGATACTTCTACGTTAGGAGTACCTACTAGGACAGCTTGTCCGTTACTAGTTAGCTTTACTACTTGATCTATCAGAGCGTTATACTTTTCACGCTTTGTTTTGAAGATCAAATCATTCAAATCTTTTCTTTGTATTGGAACGTTAGTAGGTATTACTACAACTTCCAATTTGTATATTTTCTCGAATTCAGCTTCTTCCGTCTCAGCAGTACCTGTCATACCAGCTAGTTTGTTATACTGACGGTAGTAGTTCTGTAAAGTAATAGTAGCTAGAGTTTGTGTGTCTTTCTCTACTTTTACGTTCTCTTTTGCTTCTATTGCTTGGTGAAGACCTTCTGAATAACGACGACCATCTAGTACACGACCAGTATGCTCATCTACTATTTGTACTTTACCATCTTGAACTACATAATCTACATCAGCTTCGTAAAGCGAGTAAGCTCTTAGTAACTGTTGAATTGTATGTACTTTATCACTTCTGTCAGAATAAACTCTGTTGATTTCGACTATTTTCTTTTGCTTTTCTTCTTCAGATATTTCCTTATCACCTTCTAACTCACTCATCTGAGCAGTTATATCAGGTAGTAAATATGTGTCTTTATCATCTAGATTAGCTGTTAGTAGTTCTCTACCTTTCTCTTGTATATCTATCCCATGATTTTTCTCATCTATAGTATAGTATAGATTATCATCAACTTCACGCATCATCTGGCCTTGGTCACGCATGTGATCCATCTCAGTTTGATGTTTTAGCTTCTGAATTTCAGGGTCTTGCATCATTTTCATCAAACGTTTATGCTTAGGCAACCCACGTGATGCTTTTAACATAAGTAAACCAGCTGCTTCTCTATCTTCTTTCTTGTCAGATTCTAATAGCTCTGTTGCTTCTTTTAGGTAACCATTTACTAGTTTCGTCTGTTCATTCACTAGCTGATTTACCTTTGGTTTCAGCTCATCGAATATCTGATCGCCTTTACCAACTGGGCCTGATATAATCAAAGGAGTACGTGCCTCATCAACTAATACAGAGTCAATCTCATCTACTATTGAGAACCAGTGATTTCTTTGTACCATGTGGTCTTGATCCACAACCATGTTATCACGAAGGTAATCGAAACCGAACTCGTTATTCGTTCCGTAAGTAATGTCTCTATTATATAGTTCTTTTCTTTGAGCATTATTCATTTTCGCTTCGATAGAACCAACAGTTATACCTAGGAAATCGAATACTGGCTTCATCCACTCGCAATCACGCTTAGCAAGATAGTCATTCACCGTTACTAGGTGAAGTCCTTTACCAGAAAGAGCGTTCAGGTACATAGGCATAATAGATACTAATGTTTTACCTTCTCCTGTCTGCATCTCTGCGATTTTACCTTGATGGATTACTATAGCACCTATTAGTTGCACATCATAAGGAATCATATTCCAAACGTTTTTATTGCCAACATACTCATAAGTAAATTGGCTTTCTGTTAATCGGCGACATACATCTTTAACAACAGCATAAGCTTCTGGAAGAATTTCGTCTAGTACTTCTTCAATCGTTTCGAATATATCTTTGTCTATTTGCTTTATTTGGTCGTAGAAATCTTGGACTTCAGTGTGAGTATAAGAATTTTCGACTAGTTTTGTTTGGATATCTTTCTTCTGATCTTCCAATTCTTTGATAGCAGCGTTTATCTTCTGCTTGAATTCATCAGTCTTAGCTTTTATCTCATCGTCAGTTTTCGATTTTAGTGATGGATAGATGGCGTTGATTTCATCAACTATCGGAGTGATTTTCTTTATATCTTTTTCCGATTTATTACCACCGAAAGCTTTAGCAATTAGTTTTAACATAATATTATATTCGAGTTTATTTGATAACTTTTTTTAGTTTTACAATAATTAACAATTGTATAGACTACAAACTTAATAATTTAACTTATAAGAGAGGTAAATGATAATGAAAATATTAGATATAGAAAACAACTTTCTTGCTTTAGAAAATGAGAATTCCAGTTTAGAAAATAGCAAAGTGGCGATTGTATCCGCTCCCTACGAACATACAGTAAGTTATGGCGGTGGTACTAAAAATGGGCCCGAAGCAATAATCAAATCTAGCCAGTTTGTGGAATTCTACGATGAAGAGTTCGACAGAGAGCTATGCTTTGAGCAGGGAATATGCACAATAGAGCCAATTGATTTCGCTGGAAAAGCTAATAAAGAAGCGCTGGATATGATATATGACCAAGTGAAAGAGCTATTGGCGAAAGATAAATTTGTGATCACACTAGGCGGTGAACATACTATATCATCAGCTCCAATTAAGGCACACCACGAGAAATATCCGAAAATGAGCGTTTTGCAATTCGATGCACACTCTGATTTTAGAGACACTTATGAGGGCTCGAAGTATTCACACGCTAGTATTATGGCAAGAGTAGCTGAGTTTTTCCCAAATGACAAGATTACGCAAGTAGGAATTAGAGCACAGTGCATAGAAGAAGCAAACTTCATAAAGGAAAATAAGGTAAATACATTCTTCGCAAATGCAATAAGAAGGGGAGTTCACGGCGAGAATTGGCAACAATCGGTAGTCGATACGTTAAGCGATGAAGTATATATTACTTTCGATGTGGATTATTTCGACCCGTCTATTATGCCAGCGACTGGTACACCAGAGCCAGACGGCTTCTTATATCACGAGACTTTGGATTTACTCCGCAAGATAAAGGCATCAGGCAAGCGAGTAATTGGGTTCGATGTAGTTGAACTAGCACCAATGGAATCACTATCGCATCCCGATATACTTACTGCTTCTCTTATATATAAGATGTTGAATATTGGGTATTGAGGTGGGGACGAGCTGAATGGCATATTTGGGGTAGTGGAAGCGAAGGTAGAGTTGGGATAAGAAGACCAGAGAGGGAAAAACTACACTATTTTGATGATTATATTAACTACCCATTCCCTACAAACAATTTTAGCAGGTATATCCGTTATAAAGATTATGAACTAAAAGACCATTTGGGAAATGTAAGAGCAACTATAACTGATTTAAAGTTGAAAGATGGGTCAAGTAGGTATAAAGTAGATTTATCATCCGCTAACACCTACTACCCATTTGGTATGCTGATGCCAGAGCGAAACTGGTCTAGTGAGTGGTATCGATATGGCTTCCAAGGGCAGGAGAAAGATGATGAGATAAAGGGTGAGGGGAATAGTGTAAATTATAAATATAGAATGGATGATACAAGATTAGGAAGGTTTTTTTCAATTGACCCACTGTCTTCTAGCTATCCATGGAATAGTCCTTACGCATTTAGTGAGAATAGATTAATTGATGGGGCTGAATTAGAAGGTTTAGAATTCTATCGAAGAATATATGTTAATTCACCTCAACAGACATATTTAAGAGGATTATCAAATAGAAACTATATTCAAAGATCAACTCCAAAATCCAATAATAGGAACTACATTCAAAGACAAAATCGAGATAATGAACCTGATCCTTTAAAAGGAATTATAATACATGGTCGCCCGGATGAAGGTACTTCATCAACAGGTTATACATACACTGCTCATTCAATGGACTTAGTCTCTGATTTAATTCAATCATTCAAATACCTAGAGGGTCTTGAAAATATCACAATAACTAAAAAAGTAGTGTCTCAGAAATCTGGAAAAGTATATACTGGTTATTCATCCTCGATTTTGTATAGCGCTGAAGGTGAAGACTTGAAATTACTTCAAATCAGAGAAGAAAAGTATCAAGCTGAATTTAATAAAGATGTTAATAAAGTATATTCTAGCTTTTCAGAAGAAAGAAAAAAATCACTTGGTTCTTATGAGTTTGCTAAAAGTTTAGTTAGAGTAGAAAGAATTAAAAATAATGATATTTCTCCAAACGAAGAATTTCAAAGAATGGCAGAAAAGTTTAATCAGAATGGCGGATTTGAAGGTGTAGAAAAAGAACAATTACCACAATTAATCCAAGGTAAAAATTGAATAAGATAAAGTATGCATTAATGATTTTTTTATTAATTGCTGTTTGTTCATGTCTTGATAATGAATTAAATTTTAACAAGATAAAGAATATTGACAATGAATTCGTAGATAGTAATTTTTCTTATACTTTTCTAGATTTATTGGAAATAGATAAAGAGTCCGGTTACTATTCATGCCTCCTAAATATTGCTATTTCAAAGAATGATAAGGATTCAATTGAAGGAGCTATATTTGTGGGCTATGAAGAAACTCAATTTAATACATACCATGAGACAGGACTTTTATTTTACTATTTATCAAAAATCAGAAGAAGTACTAGTCTTGATTCGATGGAATTCTTTGATGCATTCTTAGGTAAAAATTTAGGTTTAAATTATATCAGTATTAAGGAGATTTATAAGGTTGCATATAAAAAAGATTTTGAAAAAAAGAATATGTGGGTTAGGTTAGGTATAAGTATAGTTTTAACAGAAAATCGATATTATCAAGAGGCAATTGATTACTTGATAGAGGCCGAATCAATCAACCAAGATAACAATTATTTAAAAGAACTTATGATTAATAATTTGCTTCTACAAGGAGACAGCATTACCGCCAAAGTTTATTTGAATAAAATTCCAAAATCTTATAAGTTTAATGAAATAGATAAAAATATTAGAAACACACTAAGATACATTGAAATATAACTATTTAACCACCATAAATTTAAACATCTCAAATTCATTTCCGTTCACTACTTTTAGGAAGTAAACACCAGCATTCAAATATTCAATACTAATTGATTGACTATATTTATCTGATTTATAAATAGTCTTAGAATTCATATCTAATAGTTCTATTTGGGTATAGTTAATATTGTCAAATACAATTAGATTATTATCTAAATCTAGCCTGATATTCTCTGAATCTTGTATATCTTTTACGCTATTAGTTGAAGTGGAAAATGCAACACATTCAGAATAATCTATGCAACCTTGTTTTGTTATTTCTACCTTGTAATCTCCATTTCCCGTAGGCGTAAATTCTTTTTGAGTAGCATCTGCAATTAGCACATCACCTTCACAATTGTACCATTGGTATTCGCCAGCACCATCAGAAGATACCAACTTACCGCTTTGTTGCTTTACGCTTAGATTTATAGCTACATCTCTAATATCAATCTCTAATGTAGAATCACAATCAAAACCATTTTGATTTAAGTTCTGTGTATAGTTTCCTTGCTTTGTATATTCGACAGAATTGATAGTAATAGGGTCACTTGCACACTTTACTGTATCTAGCATATAAGTTGTTGGGAAACAAACTTCATAACAACCAGATATAAATTCACATTGTCCTTTCGTTAACTTTACTCTATATTTCCCAGTTTTTGTTGGTGTATATAGGATTCTATTCTCACTAACTAATAAACCTAATCCTTCAATTAAACCATCGCACAAATACCATTCGTATTCATCGGCTTTTGTTTCTAGGCATCTTATGGTCTTATTATCAACTCTTATCTCATCATCTAGTTCATTTTTATACACAGTTAAAGTATGTATAGAATCACAATATGAGTATGTTTCTATAGTATCACTATAAACTCCAGCTTCAGTTATAGTATCGCCATCGAAGACTATAGATTCACCAAAACAGATTTTGAAATCACTTTCTACTCGAATAGTATCAAAGCAATCATATTCTATTATAAAATAGTTGTATTTATCTACAAAATCATTAATCCATTCACCAGGTGATGTAATTGTTCTTTTACTGGTTGTATCGTAATATGCTTCAATTGATATCGCCACAGCTGTAAATATATTCACATATTTAATTGGGAAAGTTTTTTCCCCATCTTTTTTACCCCAGTTATTGTAACTTTCATTAAGAGGGTAACCATCATAATTGTAACGTTTAAAAAAATGAAAAGGTGGAGGAATCTTCGAATTTCTATAAAACCACAACCATAATTCAAAATCTTGAAGCCCACCTGTCCAAATATTGTGATTAGTCGTTACATCCTCATCCAAAATATTAAAACCGTATTGTTGTTTAAATCCATTTTTTAGATATTCTAAAATTCCATCATTTTCATCTTGATCCTCTATAACAATTAAGTAGCCTCCTCGATCATCTGCACAAGCATTTGCTCTATGCCAATTTTGTTTTTTCTTTACAAACTCATACTTTTTACCATGATAACTAAATTCGAATATACTATCCGTATCATCACAATATTGAGAATATGCAGTTGAAGAAATTAAAATAGCTGTAAGAATAAGTAGTATTGTTTTTTTCATGGTGTTTCCTCAAATAAAATTCAATTGTTGAGATTCAAAATACAGAAATCTAGTAAAACAAAAAACTGTTATAATAGAATTATAGCTTTCGGCTAAAGCAAACGGCAAACCCATCCTGAAAATTCTTTAATCCTGTAAATCCTGATTCTGACATTTAAGACGTTTTCAATACGTCTCTACATAATCTCCGACAGCCCAATTTCTCATTTTATTTCTTACTTACCTCTTAATCCATTATCTTTGTATTTTAAAACTGCATTTAATCGATTATCGTTAATGAAGCCATACTTATCTATCGTAATACCAGCATATAACGAAGCTGACAGAATAGAAGCATCTCTCCAAAAAGCCGTGGATTACCTAGGGCAAAAGGACTATGAGTATGAAATAATAGTAGCTGACGATGGCTCGACTGACGATACAGTTGCCATAGCAAATAAGTTTGGCGATAAAGTAAAGGCTTATGCATTGCCTAAGAACACGGGTAAAGGAGCTGCAGTTAGAATGGGTATGCTCAAAGCTACTGGCGAAATACGAATATTCACCGATGCTGATTTCTCGACTCCTATCTACGAAATTGAAAAAATAATTTATAGCTTGAAAAATAACTTTGATATTGTAATTGGCTCACGTGCACTTGATTACGGTATGGTCAAAGAACATCAGCCATTTTACCGTGAGTTCATGGGTAAGACGTTCAATAAGTTCGTACAACTGATGGTCATAAAGGGTATTAAAGATACTCAATGCGGGTTCAAAGGATTCACAGCCGCAGTCGCAGAAGATATATTCAACAAAGCAAAAATAGATGGCTTTAGCTTTGATGTAGAGGCCTTGTATTTAGCCAAAAGAGCGGGCTACAAAATAGACGAAGTACCAGTAGAATGGTACAATGATGACAGAAGCAAGGTCAACCCCATCACTGATTCTATCAGTATGCTTCTAGAAATTATGAAAATAAAAAGACTCCATAGACTTTGATAAACCTCAAAGAACTTCTCTCATCTGAAGATGATAATATTTGGCGAAGAAACCTCGTAATCCTATGCGTAGCACAATTTATAGCTATGATAGGTATGAGTGGTGTTTTCCCATTTCTACCACTTTATGTGCGTGAATTAGGTATTACTGACCCCGATGAAGCGAAATTCTGGTCTGGAATGGTATTCGCTGGTGTCTATATCTCTGCCGTTATTATGATTCCAATTTGGGGCTCGCTCGGTGATAAATATGGTCGAAAATTTATGACCGTGAGGGCAATCTTTGGGTTAGCTCTATCAGTTGTACTAATGGCATTTGCACAAGACGTTTACCAGCTTTTTTTCCTCCGTGTACTCCAAGGTACTATGAGCGGAATGATTGCCTCTTCCCTATCCTTTGTTAGCGCCAATACACCCGAGAATAAGTCGGGTTATGCTATCGGGTGGCTCCAAAGCTCAATCGCTGCGGGGCAAGTATTCGGCCCATTTTTTGGTGGGTTGATGGCTGACTTTGTAGGGATAAGATATGTATTTTTAGTAGTTGGGTTACTCTGTGCTTTAGCTGCAATCCTTGTTATGGTTTACTTACAGGAAAAAGAATTCGTCCGAAGAAAAGATAAGATGTATGGTATTATTTGGAACATCAAATTCATCTTTCGTGATAAAGTCTTCTTCAAACTTATGACACTAATAGTTTTAGTTCAGATGGGAGTGCAATTCACTATCCCTATTTTCACATATTTCGTTGAAGAAAAAGGTGCTCCTGATGATCTACTAGCAACTGTAACTGGTATTCTATTCGGAGTAATAGCTGTTTTCAACATAGCTTTTTCTCCCAAATGGGGTAGGCGAAATGATGCCAAAATATGGCAAAAAACACTGAAAATATCGGCTGCTGCATCAGCACTGATGTATCTACTCCATATATTTGCACCGAACTTCTATTATCTAATACCAATTAGAGCAGTGATAGGTATTTTCTACGCGGCACTGATACCAACACTTTACTCAGCACTCAGCAAACGGACTATACCGCAACAAAAAGGTGGTATTATGGGATTGGCATCAGGGGCGAACCTACTTGGTTCTCTTATTAGTTTCTTGTTCGCAGGAGTAATAAGCTCTGTTTTTGGTATGGAGATGAATTTCATAATCTCTTTCGTATTGCTTATTATTGTAGCACTAATAGCACATTTTTCTCCATTAGATAGCTTCCAAAGAGAAGCACTCTCGAAATGAAAAAACCATTAATGACATCTATCGCCACTTTTATATTGCTACTCGTTTGGTACTCGAATAAGCAAAGTGACAGTGAACCATTAACTCAAGTAGATTATAAACATCACAATTCACTTGAGTTACCGAGCTACACAGAAGAAGCAACAGCAATGAAAAAACATGGATTTACCATCGGTTTTTCGAAAAAGTATAGACATGCATATTGGGTAGCATATAAGCTGGATTGCAGAGAAACTAGAGGCAATGTACCAAGAGGAAATTACTTCCGTGAAGATCAGATATTAGGTAAATACAGCCCCAACACCGATGATTACTATGCTTCAGGTTATGATAAAGGGCATCTAATGCCTGCTGGTGATAACAAATCGGACGAACTTTCAATGCACGATAGTTTTCTGATGTCCAATGTTTCACCGCAGATTCCGGGTTTCAACCGTGGAATATGGAAAAAGTTAGAAGAGCAAGTCCGTGACTGGGCATGCGAATATGACTCATTACACATCATAACTGGTGCAGTACTGACTCCTGAGCTAACTCGATTAGGCAAAAGCAAAGTAGCAATCCCCGATTATTACTATAAATCAATACTCCTATACAACAAAAAACGTCAATCAATGGTCACATACTATATGTACCAATACACCAAAGATGACAATCTAAACAATTTTGTTATCACAACTGATTCACTCGAATCTATATTGGGTTACGACCTATTCCACAATTTAGATGACTCGGTAGAGGCAGTACTAGAGAGCAAAATAGATACTACTTTCTGGAAGATTAGGTAGTGGAAATAGTTATAGAAACGTAGAGACGTATTGAATACGTCTCAAAATGTCAGAACAAGGTTACAAGATGAAGTAGATATACAGATATAATATGTCGCTCTGAACAGAATGAAGTGGAGAGTCTATATTGTCTGAATCAAAATTTACAGAATTTAAGGATATTAATATGATAGTATTGCTTTCGGAATTAGACAATGGGCAATATAATATTCTATTAATTAATAAGCCACCCTACTGAAACAAAGGCGACGACACATTAATTCCAAAGCCAAAGTTACCTTTTCCTAGCTCACCTATCCCCCATCTGAAGCCAGCTTCGAGTTGGATTAGCGGACTAATAAATGACGGGATTTTTGTAATATTGAATCCGACTTCGTTGTAGAACCTCTCGTCAGTTCCACTATAAAGGTTGTACTCATCTTGCTTATAGTATCCACCAGAGTAGTTTAGCTCTAACCCCAATCCACGACCACGGTACTTAGGTAATCCAGCAGCCCTCCATAGTAAATCAGATAAGTCTAGCCCTGTATGAAGCTCCAAGAATTCAGAACCACTGAACCTAGTATAGTCTGGTGAAAGGAATCTATCTCTAATTTTGAAAACAACGATTTGTGTATTCATTCTATAAAGTTGGTGTTTAGGTAAATCATTTGAGATTCCACTTTTCACAGTTGCATATATATTACCCGGTTCAAATCCTGTATTTATAATAGGTACAGCTGCCCCTACCTCACCGAATAGATAATCGTAATTCTTGTCAGTAGTTAGGTTATTACCCATCTGATATTCAGCTCTAATACGATATTCCCAACGGCTGTGCTTAACATTACCACCATTATTATAAGCCGCTGCTAAGCCGTATTGCTCATATCGTCCTTCATCAATAACTCTGTTTTCTCGCCAATTATATTGAGAGATTAATTTAGGATTATTATTAGGAATGTTGCTGATTAGCTCGTTTCTATAACTCCCCCTTACAATCAAATTATCATAACTGAAATTCAATCCTCCATCGACTCTATCTGATAAATACCAATCATAGTAATCACGAACAAACAAAGAAGTAGCAGTAGAAAGCAAAATATCCGAATTATTATTGACAGAAAGTGGGTAAGTGTTTCGCTCGAAGCCGATATCGGCTTGTAGAAAGTCTGTTATTCGTGACTTAGCACTTGCCCCAAAGTACCAATTTTCGGAAGTAATAGCATAAGCACCGAAAAATTTGGGGCTAAAATAGCGACTAATTTCTAATTTAGATGAAAGTCCAAGAGTGAAACCATCTACTCTATTCAACCTAAAATAAGGATCATAATCAAAGTTGAAACTGCCTTCCCTAACACTATCGAGGGCAGCAAATTCTTTGGCCAATGAATCAGTTTTTAGATATATTTCTCGTTCTTTATCAGTAGTATTTATTAGAGAGCTATTCGCCCAAAACTCTGTTGCTGCACTATCAACATCCGGCGATGCTACTACTCTTCTTTCAGGATTATTATAAATAGAATCAGGTAGTGGCTGGTTGATTTTCAAATCCTCAACTACTGTCATAGCACTTGCTGTAGCAGTAAAATCGAACATTCCAGCGAGTAATTCTACTTTCAGTTGACCAGTTGTATTGAGCAAAGTCGGATACCAATAATCAGAGTTCATCTTCTCAAATTTCTCTTCAAATTCTATGTTTGATATAAACTCGATTAGGTCATCACTCGTTGGTTTTGCCTTGATATATGTTAGCTCATAGCTATCTTCTAGTATGCTCATAGTACCAACAAAACCGGGGTAAATATTACTAATAGATTCGAAATCAATCACATAAATAAATTTGTCGTCATATAATTCACGCGAAATAAGCTTGAACTCATATTCACCTAATGCGTCTTCGCTCAAGGGGCTAGTGAAACGTGTATTATTTATCCCTATCTCATCTCTATAAAAATTAATAAAAGATGAAAGTGAAATTAAATTATACTGAGCTTTAAAATTCGCAGTATTCCTGCGTTTGATTATCACATCTTTCGAGATATTTTTTTCATAATCCTTATAGCTTTTAGAGTAAGTCTCTGCTATTATATTCTCAAATAAATCTCGCTCTAGCTCTTTGTCCTCAGTCCCAGGAAGTGGGTTTTGGAATTCATATAGTTCGCCACCCAACTCAACTTTCACTTTAGAGAATAATGATTGCTCGACAGTTTTTATTTTCTTTTGATTAGCTTCTTTGTTCGCAACAGCTCTTTTGATAATCTCCTCTACGGCTATGTCATCTGTTACCGTCGCTTCGGACATCTTCACACTTTCGGGAACGAGCTTTACTTCCACATTAGTTTCGTTAGCAATAGTTATCGTTTCGCTCTGATAGCCGATAGCAGTGAACTTTAGCTTGTCGCCTTTGTTCACACCGGGCAGCTTGAATATCCCTTCTCTATTAGCGTAAGTTCCCTTGCTCGTACCTACGAGACGAACTGAAGCTGACACAACGGACTCCTTAGATTTGGAATCGACTATAGTACCAGTTATAACCTCGGCGGAGGCGATGTTGAGGGTAAGAAATGTGATTAATACTAAAAGAGTGATTTTCATAGTTGCGTAATTTTTTATTTTTAATCTATAATTGCTTTAAATACTAACGTGTTTAATTTTCCTAGGTTCCATAATTTGACACCGATCAGCGAAGGCATACACCACGTTACAGGTTTTCAATAAATCACCCAACCCTCTTAAAATTTCATGCCTTTGGCTTGACAGGCAAGAGGGCTATACTATTTTATACCTAATGCTCCAACCCAGTTATCTCGCCCGTATCCGTGTTCACATCTATATCCATAAATGATGGACGAGTAGCAAGCCCCGGCATAGTGCTAATACTACCAGTCAGCGGATACAAGAACCCAGCTCCAACGCTCGCTCTAACTTCCGATATTGGAACTGTGAAGCCAGTTGGAACTCCTTTCAGCTTAGCATCGTGGCTAATACTTAACGGCGTTTTCGCCATACAGATTGGTATTTTATCAAATCCCAATCGAGTGAAATCCTCGATTTGCTTTTCAGCTTTTTCTGAATATTCTACACCGTCTGCTCCATACATTTTCTTAGCTATGGTTTCGATTTTCTCTTTTATAGGAATATCCAATTCATATAAATATTCGAAATTTGAGCCAACTTCTGCAGCTTTTATTACTGCTTCAGCTAGATTAGAAGCGCCAATACCACCTTCGCTAAAATGCGTTGTACCTACGGCATCTAAAGCACCATTCTCAATAGAGTATTTGCGAATCATTTCTACTTCTGCAGCTGTATCTTCTGGGAATTGGTTAATCGCAACAACAACTGAAACGCCATATTTACGAGCATTATTGATATGTGCACCTAAATTTGCCAATCCTTTTTCAAGTAATTCAAGATTCTCAGATGTATATACAGGGTCTAGTTTACCTGGAGTTACAGCAGGCCCACCACCGTGGAGCTTCAATGCTCTAACTGTTGCAACCATAACCACTGCATCGGGAGATAAACCAGAATATCTACACTTAATATTGAAGAATTTTTCCATTCCCATATCAGCTGCAAATCCAGCTTCAGTAATCACATAATCAGCTAATTTCAAAGCAATTTTATCTGCTATTATCGAAGAGTTTCCGTGTGCTATATTAGCGAAAGGCCCTGTATGTACTAATACTGGTTGCCCTTCTAATGTCTGCACTAAAGTTGGTTTGATAGCATCTACTAGCAATGCCGTAACAGCACCAGCTACTTGAAGGTCTTCTAGCGTAACAGGTTCGCCAACTTTGGAAAGTGCTATTACTGCTCTACCTATTCTAGTCCTAAGATCTTTCAAATCAGTTGCTAAAGCCAAAATAGCCATTAGCTCGCTTGCCACTGTCAAATCGAAAAGCGTATTCCTAGGGAAAATATCACTCGGTTCGCCGTCTCTCGCTTCCGTATCATCTAGACCAATATTTATATTACGTAAGGAACGATCACAAACATCTACTACCCGATTCCAGATTATTGTATTCGGGTCAACGTCTAATCTTTTGTCTATTCCTCGCGATTTCAGAGCTTCATCGTCTTGCCTAGTCTCGTGCCACATACGAGTATCGAGTGCAGCCATTGCAAGATTATGAGCAGCTCCTATAGCGTGTATATCGCCAGTTAGACCGAGATTTATCTCATCAACTGGTACTGCCAAGCTTTTCCCTCCTCCAGCGCCACCACCCTTTATATTGAACGTGGGTGCCATACTTGGCTGACGGATACAAGCCATAACATTTTTATTATGAGCCGTACCGAATGCTTGTGTCAGACCTAGTAATGTAGTAGTCTTGCCTTCTCCGAGTGGAGTAGGAGTAATAGCAGTAACTAATATATACTTACCATTCTTTTCGTTTTCTAATCGTTTATTTATTTCTAACTTGATTTTTGCTTTAGTATTTCCGTATAATTCCAATTCATCTTCATTAATACCAGCTTTTTTAGCTATTTCTTGTATGTCTTTCATCTATTTGGTTCTCTTTTTTCATAATTTGAACTTACAATATAATAATATTGACAATTATAGCCATCATAATTCTGAGATTTGGTATATGATAATACACATTCATCTATTTCGTTTATAGATAAAAAAAGACTAGAAAAATGATTACTGACTTCCTTTACGAGATATATGTACTCTTCATAGAAATGTCTCCTTATCTTATGATAGGGCTTGCATTCGTTGCCATCTTGAACATTTATATGACCAAAGAATTTGTTAAAAAACAGATTGGGAAAGATAGTATTTGGTCTATTTTCAAGGCCGCTCTTTTCGGAGTACCTTTGCCGTTGTGTTCTTGTGGTGTAATCCCGACAACTGTCTATATGGCTGATAGCAAAGCATCGAAAGGAGCAGTGACTTCATTCCTAATTTCAACACCTCAAACAGGAATTGATAGCATAATAGCAACTTATGGGATGATGGGTCCAGTCTTTGGTATTTTTAGACCAATATCAGCACTCATTATGGGTATAGTTGGTGGGTTATTTATCAATATTACTAATAAAGATAAACCACAGCCAGAGAAGAAGAAACTATCACTTAATGTGATTACAGCACCTCCGGTAATGACTGATGACACGATTCGCAAACCTTTCTCAGAGAGAGCTAGATCATCAATTAAGTATGCATTTGCTGATTTTCTTGATGATATTGTCGTTGAATTTCTAATAGGTTTGGTGATAGCAGGTGCAATAACTTACTTCCTACCAACGGAATTCCTAGAAGGTACTGGATTGAAATCTGGGATTTTGGGAATGCTGATTATGATTCTCATAGGTGTACCGATGTATGTATGTGCAACTGCATCTATACCAATTGCTGTATCGCTAATACTAAAAGGATTTTCACCTGGAGTTGCATTTGTTTTCCTAGCTGTTGGCCCTGCTACTAATGCAGCGAGTATAGGAATACTTTCTAAGAGTTTAGGAAAACAACTTATCACATACTATTTATTTATACTGATAATTATGTCAATTGGCTTTGGATACTTGCTAGATTTTGTATTTGCTTATACCGGTATTAATCCTCAAGTGCAGTTAGCTACGCACGCTCATCACGATCATTCTTCGGGACTAATACCTTATGAAATACAGATTGTTCTAGCTACAATTTTTGCTTTATTAGTATTATCGTCCTTATATAGAAAGTACGGTGCTAAATACTTCAGAACTAGCAAAGCAGTAGACAATAGAGAATTTGTACTAGTAGAAGGTATGACTTGCAACCACTGCGTAGCTACCGTCACCAACGCCCTCAATAAAACAGATGGGATTGAGAATGTCGAGGTTGATTTATCTGAAGAAAAGGCATACTATAGCGGAAATGTTGATAAATCTACAATCAAAGATGCTGTGGAAAGCTGTGGGTATAGCGTTGGCTAATCTAAATTATTACTTTTCTCAATGTCATAATGTTGCTATTTTATAAATATTTGAAAATTCTTAGAACTTTTTATTCAGTTTCTCGTTTTTAGAAGTAAGATAATTATTATTAATATATATGAGAAAAGATAAGATGAAAAAATTAACAGTTCTATTAGCAGCATTAGCATTAACTACTATGTCAACTTTCGCGGCAGTAAATATCGATGTTGATGCAAAGAAAAATATTGTTGAGATTCAATCAGACAATAGCAATATACTAGAAGTTAACTTCAACAGAGTTAGTGGTGGTAGCTACGAAACTAATTTCACTCCGTCGAATAGCTTACAAATCAAAACAAACAATATGCTTCCGGGTGTATATAAAATTGAAGTAGTTAGCTTAGGAGAAGAGAAAACAGTTCAATTCTTGAATATTAACTAATAGTTATATCCCTCCAAATCGAGTTAAAATCAGAATAAAACAAAAAAAATCCTTTCTCAATTAAGAGAAAGGATTTTCTTTTTTGTAGCGGGGACAAGACTCGAACTTGCAACCTTCGGGTTATGAGCCCGACGAGCTACCTATTGCTCCACCCCGCGATCAATTAGATACAAACATAAGGACAATTTTCCTTATTTCAAAATTATTATATTCTTTTATTATTGGACTATCAACTTCTTAGACGTATTAACTCCGTCTAAATTGATATTTACTATGTATATACCTTTTGCAAGTCCATTTGTAAATATTTTATATCCTATACTACTTGGGTTTAATCTCCCATTATAAACAGATTGAACTCTGTTTCCAAGTAGGTCAATCAACTCAATATTAGCATTTTGAACTGTACTTATTATATTCATATTCAGCTGGGAAATACCATCAGTTGATGGGTTAGGGTATAACTCCAATTCGCCAACATAATCTTCCAATTGAACTGAAGTAATGACAGAGTTAACTGTATTATGAATAGTACTTAATGGGTCTATCTCTACTTTAATCGGGAAAAAATCTAATTCAAAATTAAATGTTTGATTTTTATCTTTATTAATAAATAGCTCACTCAGCTCATAATTGTCATCGTCTCTATAAAGTTTGAACCTTACAGGCGTTTCAAATATTTCAGTAACATCAGGATTTACTAGAATATTATCTTTTTGAATTTGATTTAGAGTAGTATAGACATCAAATTTATCATTTTCCAAGATAGTTACTTTAGTTTTTATCTCGAAATCAGGATAACCCGGCTTATATACCCACTGGTCAAAGAAAGTATCAATATCCACTAGTGGGTTTACTGATTTCTCTTTCCAAGCTGCCTTATATTCAGCAGTAGTAACAGATTTGTATCTGAATTCAACAAGTATCTCCTTAAGAACTCTAAAGAATTGCTCATCGCCTAAATTAAGTCTCATCTGATGGTGAACTATTGAAGCATTATCATAAATCAGAAAAGCATTATCGCTAAAAAATGAATTAATCGGAATAGCATACATGGGTATAGAAGCGTTATTCGGATTCTTTTTTAAAACCTGCTTTACTTGTCTTTCTATTACTTCTCTATATCTATGTTCTCCTTCTAAATTCTCTAGGTATATTGCTTCAGTATAAGACGCTCCACCTTCGTTTATCCAGATATCTGCCCAAGTAGCACAAGTCATAGCATTACCAAACCAGTGATGCCCCATCTCGTGTACAAAGCCAGCGTCTTGTTCGTCATTCAGCCAATATCTGTTCTGAGTTACCATAGTCTGATGTTCCATACCCCCATAAGGGAAAGGAAATACGGAAACAGTCCCATAAGTAGCAAAAGGATATGTTCCATAATTATCTACTAGTATATCCATCATTCCGGGGTGCGTTTCCATAGATTTAACTGCTGTGAAATAATCCGTATCTCTATCTTCTGGCCAGAAGTAATGTGTAGATGGGATACTAACACCATTTTTCACATAAGTCTGTTGCAAAGTATCAAACACTGATGCCGCAAAATTCATCAAATATGTAGCAATTGGTTCATTATTTATCCAATAATATAAAACAGTGTTCTTTAGTGACGTAGAGGTTTGCTCTTCAATATCTGCAAGGTAACCGTTAGAAACTGCTGTGTAACCCTTTGGAACAATTATACTCATCGAACTTGTTGCTTTATCATAAGGTCTATCATTACAAGGCATCCAGTATCGAGCTAATTCTGGCTCAGACATTGAGTAAGCTACATTATGTTCAACAATTACTGATTCACCAAATCTATCTTTGTTTCCGACATCATAGCCCTTATGGTATATATGCATACCTCGGTTTCTCCAAAAGCCTTCATCGTCATCCGCTATTGCAGTGTAATATATAAAAACTTTAATTGTATCACCCGCCTTATGATCACCAACATAAATTTTAACTAATCCATTCTCTGCTATAGGTACATTTGCTGGAAAAACTCCATTTACAGTATTATATCCTATCTTCATATTGGAAGCATCAAACTCAATACTATCAACGTCAGATGTTAGAAGAACGGTGATATTATTATACCCAGAATAACTTTTTCTTTCCTCTACAGGTGCATCCAAATTAGATCTTAATGCATCTTTTAAATCTAAATGTAAATCATAGTGAAGTACATCATAGTTTCTTCTTTCTACATCGCCGTAGTCTTGCACTCTATTGTTCTTGTGATAGTGGGTACCTGATTCTGTAGATTCTGTATTATAGTGTTTGGTCTCAACTCTAAGGTATTCGGGTAGTTCTTGCGAATATGAAGTGCTTATTGTTGCCACTAATAGTAAAAGTATTATTCGTTTAATCATTATTATTGCCTAATTAATATTATATTTGTCATTACATACGTTATATAAAGAAACATATTCTAACAAAAAGTTACATAAGATGAGCAATATAAGTAAAAATAAGGATTTGGTACTGAATAATGGAGTCGAAATCCCATGGATTGGACTTGGAACATACCAAATGCACGGATACGAATTAGAAAAAGCATTGGAAACTGCATTAGAAGCTGGCTATAGACATATAGACACTGCCGCACTTTACGGCAACGAAGAAGAAATAGGCAATGTGCTCCAAAACACGGGTATAAAACGAGAAGACTTATTTATAACCACAAAGGTCTGGAACGATGACCAGGGCTATGATAGTACTATGGCAGCGATAGATGTCAGCTTGGATAAACTCCAAACAGATTTCGTTGATTTGTACCTAGTTCATTGGCCAATTCCAGAGAAAAGAGAAGCTACTTGGGAAGCTCTGATAGAACTTTACGATGAGCGAAAAACTCGCGCAATAGGTGTGAGCAACTACACAGAAAAGCACATAGACGAGCTAATGAAAAAATCTCCGATTACACCAGCAGTTAATCAATTTGAGATTACTCCTTTCCTATACCAGAAGGAATTAGCCGAAAAATGTGAATCTTATGATATAAAAGTTCAAGCTCATTCGCCATTAGTCAGAGGGACTAGATTGAAAAACCCTACGCTGATAGAGATAGCTGAGCAGTATGCAAAATCTACTGCCCAAGTGCTTATCCGTTGGTCTTTGGAAAAAGGATTTGTCGTGTTGCCTAAATCATCTAATCCAGAAAGAATTCAACAAAACATAAATGTATTTGATTTTGAGTTAACAAGTGCCGATATAAGTAAAATAGACGCATTGGATAATAACATGCGAATTTCTTGGGATCCATCGGAGCTAGATTAATGTCAAAAGCAGGTAGAATAGATACTTCCAATAGAATTGTAACAGAGAGTTACTCTTCGCGTGGTGGTAGATACTTACCTGTGACAAAAGCTCCTAACAAAAAAGCATCAATCAAGCTAAGAAAAGGTGAGATTGTCTTTGGGCAAATTCTTGAGAAAGTCAGCAATGAGCTTTTCAGAATCAAATTACCTAATGGTATTTTCAAGGCAATTATCCACCCTAGTTTGAAACAAGGCGACCGGCTCTATTTCCTAATAAAGGAGATAGAACCTTCACTAATTATTTCTGTTCATTCGACAGATATAATCATAACTAATAAAAAGCTAGATATTGAAGAGATACTAAGAGTCTTGGATATAACTAATAGTGAATTAGCCCGGAATATAGTAGAGGAATATGCTCTTAGGGTTAATAGATTGCTTAGGCACGTGATAATAGATATAATAGAATTAGCGGTAGAATATAAAAAGCAAAAGAAAAAGTACAACCTAACCCATCGAATAGAGTTCATACTTATAGAACTATATCTAACTGGCTACAATATAAAAGATAAGAACATATTGAATTTGGTACTGAATTATATATCACCGTCTTCAATTCGCTTGAAAGAAAACGCAATCATACCAAATATAAACCAAATAGATGAGCTTACAAAATACAATTCTTCATTTGTTGATGCACTCTATGCCAGAAATATAGCAGCAAAGCTCAACGAAGCACAGACAGTTTATTATGTAAATATCCAAGGAAATAATTACAGAATTGAGCTGTTCAAAAAGCATAAAATAATACAAGCAATTATCTCTGATGAGAAGAATATTGATATTAAAATAGTCATTAACGAGAGAGATAATAGAGCTAAAGTTTACTATAAGAAACTAGACATAAATATACGAAAAATAGAGAAAATAGCCGATTATGATGTCAGTTATGAGCTTTCTGATAAGATTTTCATCAATTCTTACTCTGAAAGTATGGATGGTCAAAACCAGAAAATCACTTACGTTATTTAATAACTACACCACACAAATCCATTACTAATTTCGTATATTGAAGTTGTAAATTTTGCAATAATCAGAATATTATATGAAAATCAGGAAAGAAGACGCACTAAACTATCACTCCAAATCTCCTGCTGGAAAAATAGAAGTCGTACCTACAAAACCATTTATTACTCAAAGAGATTTATCATTAGCTTACTCACCCGGAGTAGCTTATCCGTGTTTAGAAATAGAAAAGAACCCAGACGATATATACAAATACACTAATAAGGGTAACTTAGTTGCTGTTATTACTAATGGTACAGCTGTACTTGGACTTGGAGATATAGGAGCCGCTGCTGGTAAACCAGTTATGGAAGGTAAAGGCGGATTATTCAAAGCATTTGCTGATATAGATGTATTCGATATAGAGTTGAACTCGACTAATACTGAAGATTTGATAATGGCTATCGAAATGATGGGCCCTACTTTTGGTGGGATTAACCTAGAAGATTTCAAAGCTCCGGAATCATTTATAATAGAAACAGAACTACAAAAAAGATTAGATATACCTGTATTTCACGATGACCAACACGGTACTGCAATTATATCGGGTGCAGCATTGATAAATGCTGTTGAGATAGCAGGTAAAAAATTAGATGAAATAAAGATAGTATATAATGGTGCTGGTGCAGCTGCTATAGCTTGCTCCAAATTCCACATGGCATTGGGTGTAAAACCTGAAAACGTACTAATGTGCGATAGACTAGGCGTTATATACACTGGCCGTGAAGAAGAAATGAACGAATACAAGAAAGAATTCGAGATAGATACAGACAAACGTTCATTAGCAGAAGCTATGGACGGAGCTGACGTATTTATTGGACTTTCTGTTGGTGGAGTAGTTGATAAAGCTATGGTGAAATCTATGGCAAAGACCCCGATTATATTTGCTATGGCAAACCCTGACCCTGAAATAACTTATAATGACGCAATTTCTGTAAGAAAAGATTTAATCATGGCAACTGGTCGTTCTGACTATCCGAATCAAGTTAATAATGTACTAGGGTTTCCTTTTATTTTCCGTGGTGCATTAGACGTAAATGCAAGTGCTATAAATCTTGATATGAAAATAGCCGCGGCTATGGCATTAGCTGAATTAGCAAGAGAAGATGTACCAGAAAGTGTGAAAGCTGCTTATGGTGTAGATGAGATGACTTTTGGCCCCGAATATATAATACCTAAGCCATTTGACCACAGAGTACTAACTTCCGTAGCGCCCGCAGTAGCAAAAGCAGCTATGGACTCAGGTGTAGCCAGAAAGAAGATAAAGAACTTTGATGAATATAAGCATCAGCTAAATGTAAGAATGGGTCGTACACAAAGCTTCATGTCTCTGATTTACAAGAAAGCTAGACGCAAGCCGAAAAGAGTAGTATTCCCTGAGGGTGATAATGCTCGTATAATAAGAGCTGCACAATTAGCTGTAGAAGAAGGAATTGCTAAACCAATATTACTAGGTGTTGAAGAGGACATCAAAGCAGTTGCTGACCAATTCGGTTATGAACTAGATGGTATTGAAATAATCAACCCAACTTCAGGTAAGAAAACTCAAAAGTATATAGACGAATATTACAGTTTAAGAAAGCGTAAAGGTGTAAATAAACACGATGCTGAAAAACGACTAATAAACCATAGGAACTATTATGGATCTATGATGGTGACATTGGGCGATGCAGATTGCATGCTTAGTGGACTGAATACAAACTATGCTTCGACTATACGCCCTGCCTTAGAAACTGTAGGACATGACCCAAGATTCAATAAAGTTGCTGGACTTCATATAGTCTCTTCTAAAAAGAAAACGTATTTCTTAGCTGATACTACTGTTAACATAAACCCAAATGCTCAGGAAATAGCTGACATAGCTATACAAGCAGCGGAGATAGCTGAACACTTTGATATAACTCCAAAAATTGCTTTACTTTCGTATGGTAACTTTGGTTCGGCTCAAGGTGAATCACCTAAGAAAATGCGTGATGCACGAAACATAATAAAAGCAAAAAGACCAGACCTTATAGTTGATGGTGAAATGCAGGCAGACACGGCAGTTAGACCGGATATAATTGAAACTACATTCCCTTTCAGTGATATAAAGGGTGGAGCAAATGTATTAATATTCCCAGACCTAAACTCTGGTAATATCACTTATAAACTACTTTCAAAAGTTGGTGATCTTAACTTGATTGGCCCAATCCTAATAGGTATGTCTAAACCTGTTCATATACTTGAGCAAGGAAGTGATGTAAATGAGATATTGGATATGGTTGCTATTGCAGTAGTTGACTCACAAGAAAGTAATGGCATTAAGCAAACTAAGAATAAGAAGTAAAAGTTAGATAAATAGATTTTATCAAATTCCATAGACCGTTCCTGTATAAAGGAATGGTCTTTTTTTTGTAGTCGGGTTAGAAGATTGATAAAACCAAAAAAGGAGCCGAAGCTCCTTTGGATTTTATTTAGTGATGATGAGTTTTTCTGTCCTGACAATATTGTCAAAGTTGTCTTTATATACCTTTAGATAAAGTCCATTTATTAAATCATATAATACGTTTTCCTCTTCGGATTTTGATTCATATAACTTTTGTCCACTAAAGTTATATACTTCTACATATTTATAGTTGATATTTAAGTCTTTTATATCATCTTCTACATATGTTACACCAACTACATTCCTGACTATATAATTACCATTAAACGCACCTAAACAATTATCATTATCATCACAAGCTAAATCCAGAAATTGTCCACTATTAACAAAAGTTGTTGGCTCTAGATTGTCGAATTGCCAATTATCTTCACCTTTTTTCGTACTAATAGTATTATATCCTTCATTATTACAAATTACTCTGGTTTTACTTACAAATATAATTCGGAAATAAGAAAATACTAAAGTGTCTGCTACATCCTTAGCATTAACTACATTTACCCAATTATAGCCCCCATCAGTTGATTTTTCAATAATACCTGTAAAATCACCTTGGTATGGTGTAGCTGTAGGAGATACACTACCGCAAGCATAAGCAACATTATCATCTAAAAACATCATGTCCATATAGTAAAATGGATTTTTCCTTAGTTCCCAAGTAGCTCCACCATCTTTGGTAATATGCAAATACGAATAAGGTGCTTTGGGAGTCACATCAGTATATATAAAATAAAACTCATCTTCATTCCGCATATAAAGTTTTCTCTCAAGCAACTGAACGTTGTCTCCACCAAAATCAATATCTAGTTTAGGTATAATAATATGACTAGTATCTTTTGTAATTGTATTATACTTAATTATATAATCTTCATTAGTATAGCAAGCTAGATATTCCTTGTATGAAGTTAATAATGTACCTCTTTCATAAGGTAAAAATATCAAAAGTGAATCCCACGTCTTACCATAATCTTTACTTGTAAGTAAGTAACCATCTTCCCTAGTGAATGCTATTTCACTATTATCAGTTACTTTTATTTCATCGATCCTCCTTTCTCTTCTAGGTAAATCTGCTATACTAACGGAATCTTGATAAATCCGACTCCAAGTATTACCCTTATCAGTTGTCAGATGAACAGACCACTCAAAAGTAATATTTTCATTTCTTAAAGAATTAAAATAAGCCATCACTACAAAAGTATCTTTGGAGAACGATTCAACTTGTAAATGTGAAAATCCTTTCATATCTCTAGCAAGTTCCCACTCCATTTGTGAGTATGTAAGATTTGTTGTCATAAACAATATTAAGATTATTAGCTTTTTCATAAGATTCACACAATAATTTGTTGAGACTGGGATTAAATTATACTAAAATAAAAAAATTTCCAAATACTATTTTCTATTATCCTATTAGAATGTTACAACTAGAGTTAGAAGGGTTTAACAAAGTATCAAATTGGGGTGGAGTCGTATGCACATCGGCTATGCTAAGCAAAAGCAAAATGTCTCAACCCCAGTTTCAAACAAAAAAAAGCTGCCTTACAATAAGACAGCTTTTCAATATTAATTCTAGTTTAGCAAGGGAGCAAACTCCCCTACTTGTATGTTTTATTTCTTCTTGCTCTTGTCAGGGAAAGGAGGAATAACAGGTAGTCGCTTGTTCTTATCGAAAGTTTTCATTTCTTTCTGAACTTCTTCTATTGCTCTTTCTAACTGTTGGTCTATTCCTTCCATTACTTTCGCCGGATGATTGTCCACGTCTATGTCTGGAGTAATACCGGTACCTTCTAGAACCCAATCGCCTCTTGCACCTAAGTTAGCAAACTCAGGACGAGTTAAGTAACCACCATCTATGAATGGCAGTGAACCTCGGATACCGATTACACCACCCCAAGTACGCTTACCGATTAGTTTACCTAATCCGTAATATCTGAATTGGTAAGGGAATAAATCACCGTCCGACATTGACATTTCGTTTATCAAACAAACCATTGGGCCCATGAAAGTTGCATCTGGCTTAGCCGATACATCTTCTTGATTTCTGATATGTTGAGCTATTGATATGTATCTTCTCAATCTTTCGATTATCATAGGAGATACATTACCACCACCATTATATCTGTCATCAATTATCAGTCCTTCTTTGTCTAGTTGAGAGTAGAAAGTCTTAGCGAATTCGTTCAAACCGTTGCCCACACCCATATCAGGAATATGGATATAACCGATTTTACCACCACTTTTCTCATCTACTATTTTTCTTCTTCCTTCTACCCAATTGTAATAACGTAAGTCATTATCACTTTTGATAGTTTTTATGTAGTATTCCTTAGCACCACTCATAGATGCACTAGAGTTTACAGTGATTTTTACTAACTTATTAGCTTTGTTTTCCAAGGCCATATTCGGAGTAAATTCGTCTGTTACTTTAACATCATCAATAGCTAATAGATACATACCTTTAGTTACATCTATACCCGGCTCAGTTAGTGGCGAGCGTTTGCTCTCTTCCCAATTTCTACCAGCAAGTATATTTGTGAATTTCCAATTCTTACCGTCCAATACTAAATCTGCACCTAGCTGACCGATTGACACAGTCTTAACTTTAGGCATATCACCACCACCAGTGTATGCGTGACCTACGTTAAGCTCACTTATTAATTCACCTAATACATAAGTCAAATCAGTTCTGTGTTGTACATAAGGTAGCATAGATTCATATTTAGTATTCATTTCATTCCAATCAACCCCGTGCATACCAGGATCATAGAAGAAGTCTCTCATCTGACTCCAAGTCTCAGAATAAATCTGTAACCATTCATCTCTTGGACTGATTTTAGTTTCCATATTAGAAAGGTCAATCTTGTCTTTAGCCGAAACTTCAATTTTATCAGCTAGTTTCTGAATATAATAATCATTACCCGATTTGATGAAGATATTTTTAGCATCAGGAGTTATATCCCATTGGTAGAAATTACCAACTTGCTTTTCTTCTTTTTCAGTAAAGTCATATACATAAGTAGCAGGTTTAGCGCCAGAGCCAGTTTTCACATAATACATTTTGTGATCTTTAGTTGGTGTCAAACCATAGTAGTTACCAGCAGAAGTAGGTACATCGAATACTCTATCTTTGATACGATCGAAATCTATTTCAACAGTTACTTCTTTATCTTTTTTATCTTTATCGTCTTTCTTGTCGTCTTCTTTTTTGTCTGCAAATCCTTCGAATATGAAAGGAGACATTGTCTCTTTTTTCAAAGGAACACCGTATATTTTACTCATATCTGCATAGGAGTAATTCCATTCTAGATTGTTTATATCAGCGTTAAATGATCTACTAGAAGTGTAGAATAAGAAATTTCCACCAGGTGAGAAGACACCACTACTTGCATTGAAGAATTTGTTAGTTACTAACTCGTTTTTACCACTTGCAGTAGAGTGAATGAACACTCCAGAAATATTTGGGTTCAAGTTATCAGTGTAAACAATCCATTTGCTATCAGGAGACCAGTTGTAGTCTCTTATTTCCCAGCTTCTAGATTTAACTACTTCTTTTCTTGCACCACCCGGTACAGAGTAATAGTACAGTTTCATTGATTTATCAGAAGATAATATATACTTACTATCAGGTGACCATTTCATTTCATAACGGTATGATTCGAAGTCATTTGTAAGTTGTTTAGTTTCGGATCCATCAGGTTTTACTAAGAAAATTTCATATTCCCCATTCAAATCACTCATATACGAAATCCATTTTCCATCCGGAGACCAAACAGGGTTTCTATCGTGAGCATTAGATGAATTAGTTAGATTTTTAGTAATTCCTTTTTCTTTAGCAACTACGAATATATCACCTCTTGCAGAATATAACGCCCATTTACCATCAGGAGAAACGCTGCTACCAGCTATTTCATCACTAACATCTTCTATTCTTGGTCTAGCAGTTGGGAAATCATCTTGAACAGATATACTTACCTTCTTGACAGTTTCAGTAGCATAATCCATCAGATGAACCTCACCGCCCATCTCGAAAGCAACGTGCTTTGTTCCTTTTGAAGGAAATTTAACATCATAATAAGAAGAGTTTGTGATTTGTTTTTCTTCTTTAGTTTTAGTGTCATATCTATACAAGTTAAGAGTACCAGTTCTATCAGAGATATAATAAATTTTATCTCCTTCCCAGATTGGCATTATATCTTGCGAATCATTATTAGTTACTTGAGTCAAGTCCTTAGTTTTGAAATCATAAATCCAAACATCGGCTACTTGACCACCTCTATATCTTTTCCAAGTTCTATAATCACGGAAGATTCTGTTGTAAGCTATTTTACTTCCATCAGGAGATAATGAAGCATAACCAGAATTAGGTAGAGCCAATGTAGTAGGAATGCCAGTAATAGCACCTACAGTGAAGATTTTACCTTCTAGTACGTGCCAGCTTTCTTCACGAGAACGATAGACTATATCTTTACCGTCTTTTGTCCATTCTAATATAATTTTATTGGGACCCATTCTCTCAGGTAAACCTTCTACATCCATATTGAATGTTCTTTGTATTGGCATACCACCTTCCGAAGGCATTACAAATACTTGTTGATTACCATTGTATTCACCAGCGAAAGCTATAGTTTTACCATCAGGTGAAAACCTTGGGAACATTTCTATACCGTCAGAAACAGTAACGCGTCTAGCAGTACCACCTGATATTGGCACAACGAATATATCGCCTGCGTGAGTGAAAGTAATTTGTGTATCCGAACTATTAGGGAAACGGAGCAGTTTTGATTGACCGAACATCATAGTAGATGCGGTAAGTAAAATAAGTGCAGAGAGGATTATATTTCTCATTATTCACTTCGTATTAAATTAAACAATATTGAATTTTCTGTTTTGTATAACGTGCTACTAAAATGATTGTTATTTATTGTAGGTAAATAGCAATTAAGTACATTGAAGTAAGCAAGTATATTCTTGCAATTTAACCATAGATTTGATTGTCTCAAAGTTTGAGAAAAAAAAGAACAATGTCGAATAATAAAAATAATTTAATTACGTTTGGATTCTGAAAATAAATTAATCAACTAACCCAAAGCGAGAGAGTATGAATATACCAAAGGTCTTCGAGAATAATAGGCAGTGGATTGCCTCAAAATTAGAAGTGGATGAGAATTATTTCACTGAACTATCCAAAGGACAAAACCCCGAACTACTATATATAGGTTGTTCTGATAGTAGAGTTACTGCGGAAGATTTAATGGGTGTACAACCCGGCGATGCCTTCGTACATAGAAACATTGCTAATATGGTTATAAGTATTGACCTTAACACTATGTCAGTTGTAGAGTATGCAGTTAAACATCTGGAAGTTAATCATATTGTTGTATGTGGACATTATTATTGTGGTGGTGTGAAAGCCGCAATGCAATCATCTGATCTAGGAGTGCTTAACCCTTGGTTAAGAAATATCCGAGATGTTTACAGAATTCATCAAGAAGAATTAGATGCTATAGAAGATGAAGAAAATAAGTATAAAAGATTAGTAGAGTTGAACGTCCAAGAGCAATGTGTTAATGTTATCAAAACTGCCGTAGTCCAGAAAGCTATCAAAGAACGAAACATGACAATACACGGCTGGGTATTTGATATCAATAGTGGTAAGCTAATCGATTTAGATATTGACTTCAAAGAGATACTAAAAGATATAATGAAAATATATACTTTAAAATAAAGTGTATATAAAAACTATATAGATGTATTATAGTTACAGAATTATATTGCAAATTGAAAAGCTGTCTTAAACAAGACAGCTTTTTTTGTTTGAATGTATTGTAGAGACTTGTCATTGCAATAACACAAATCTTAGCGAGAGACTGAGGAGTATAAATGAAATGCGTTCACTGAGGCACTCGAAGTGTAAGCATTTTATAAATTACTCGCCTTCGAAAACCTCAGGCAATGTAATTTATCCACCTCCGCCGGATAAGAAATAATTCAATGCAAGTCCTCCCTTTTCAAGGGAGGATTTCCTGCTTTCAGCTGGACACGTAGGTGGGTTTGAGGTTGTTCATCTTTTATCATAACAAAACTACAAGATGATTAAGATTGCTAGGATGTTTAGCGACAAGGGAACCAGCTCCCTTGTCGTGTAAGAAGAAATCTACTCTAGCTTGAGGCGGTAGAGATTATATAAGTCAGTTGCGTAGAGGTAGCCGTTGTTTAAATCAATGGAAGTGATTTTCTTGTCTGTTACTTTGTCTAGAGATAGATCTATTATATTATCACTATTTACTATTTGGTAAACTTTGCCTGTATTTTCATCTAAGAAGTAAATAAAGTCTTCCTTTTCATAATGGCCTCTTGTCTTATAATAACCTAGTAACTCAACTTCATCATTACCTACTTTTGAATGAAAAATAGAATCAACTGTAAATGAGTAAAGGTCATCATTTGCAAAGACTAACTTATGTGAATTAGGGAATTGTGTGCAGTCCGAAATATAATCATTATTTGATAATTTTCTGTATAAATTATACTTACTCCAGGTCTTCCCTAAGTCATCAGATAATTGATACATTATAGTGTCTTTAGAATTATTAAACGGACTATAATATAGTCTATTACTCTCAAAGCCAAACATACCTCTTAAATTAGTATCTTTAGTTAATTGTAATGATTCTTTACTTAGTTTGAAAAATTCTCTATCTATATCTATCAAACAGTAATCATTATCTTCATAAAATACACTTACTGAAAGAAAAGAGTAAAACTCTCCCTCTAATATGCTTCTTTTTATCAGTTTATCCTTTTTATAAATCTCGTAGAAAAAATCAATTGAATGAGAATCTTTATTAAATTCATGAAAAACTTTAAATGACAAATCCCAAACTTTATAATATTTCGAGGAATCCGGTAAATAATCAATATCATTTCCAATAAAAGTTTTTTGAGATATCGAATAAAACAAAGCGGCATATTGACGTAAGTCATAAATATACAGAGTATCACCAGTAACATAGAACTCATACAAATAATTGTTATTTGGAAGATTTAAACAAATAGATTCTTTAAATTCTGACTCTATATCAATAGCAACAGGAGTAGGAGGACGGTTTAATAACAGATAATTATTGACTATATAAAGCTCATAATTCATCTGCAGTTTATCTAAAATCTTATCTTCAATACTAAATTTATCATCCTGAAAATTGATAACTGATATTTTTCTCTCAAATCCCTTTCCAGATTCTTCAAAAAGTATTTTAAGTTCACCTTTATATCTGAACATTATAAGTCCATCTTTAAAATCACTTATGTTTGTTACTTTTATTTCTTCTAGTTTATTATTTCTAAGTTCATATAAAGTACTATCTTTATAGAAATAGAATGAGTTGTCTAATGATTTAATAGGAGTTAACTTTTTATGATCTAATTCATAGCTTTCAGATATTAAATCATTACGGAGATCATTGTAATTTGAAAAATGAATCAAGCTGTCTTTTTTATTGAAAAATAATACTCCTACTTTATTGAAATAAACTTCATCATAGTATCGGCTAAACTTATTAAATTCTTTCTTAAATATTCTGACACTATCAACGGCATTTACTCTAAACGAATACTCGCTAGTATAATTTGAATCTAGCTCTTTCCAGTCCTTCAAATTATTAGAACCAATAAATCCACCATCCCATCTTTGAAGAACATACTGTCCATCATAATAGAAGGCATTTTCTATATGCCCATTATTCAAATTAGGCAAGTCAACCTTCTCCCATTCAGCAGAAAAGAGAATAGCAGGTACAAGAATTAGCAGTATTTGTAAGTAGTATTTCATAGTTAATGGTAAATATAAGGAATTGGGAAATAGCTTGCAACTATATTAATTGATAGAAACTACTAGTTCACCCACCAAACTTATGACCCTTTTTCGTAACTATCTTTCAGATTTTATTATATTGCAATAGAATAATCTGTGGAAATCAGGATTATTTGTAAATGATTATTATGAAATCGAATAGAAATATATGTTTAAAAAAATATTAGTTGCGAATAGAGGCGAGATAGCCATCAGAGTGATGAATGCCGCTCGTGAGCTGGGTATAGAAACTTATGCCGTTTACCACGAAGTTGACAAACACTCGCTCCACACTATCTCAGCGGACTATGCCCTAGAGATAATTGGCGATACACCTAAGCAAGCATATTTGGATGCTGCTCAGATTATTAGCTTAGCTATAGAGCACAACTGCGAGGCGATTCACCCCGGTTATGGCTTTTTATCAGAGAATGCGAAGTTCAGCAAGGCATGTAAAGATGCCGAGATAAAGTTCATTGGCCCAAATGAATACGCTATAGAAGTAATGGGCAATAAGACAGCCGCTCGTGAGCTAATGCAGCAAGCAGGTGTACCAATCGTTCCGGGTACAAAGGAGCGAATAACCGACCTCGATTTGGCAAAAGAAATAGCTAATGAAATCGGATATCCAATATTATTGAAAGCTGCTGCTGGCGGTGGAGGTAAGGGTATGCGTAAGGTAGATTATGAGTCAGATTTCGTAGATAGCTACGACGCAGCACAAAGGGAAGCGCGCAATGCATTCGGTGATGACACTATATATATGGAAAAATTCATAGTTAATCCTAAGCATATAGAAATACAGATATTAGCTGATGAACACGGTAATTGCGTCCATTTGGCAGAGCGTGATTGCTCTATACAAAGGCGACACCAAAAAGTAATAGAAGAAGCTCCGTCGACTGTGTTGGACGAAGAGTTAAGAACAGCAATGGGCAAAGTAGCAGTAGATGCTGCTCAGGCCTGTCAGTATGTGAATGCAGGAACTATCGAGTTTTTGCTAGACAAAGATAAGAATTTCTATTTCTTAGAGATGAACACAAGATTGCAAGTAGAGCACCCAGTTTCTGAGTTGATTACTGGTGTGGATTTGGCAAAAGAGCAGATAAAAGTAGCTGCTGGCTATCCCCTACCTTTCGAGCAAGAGGATATAGTAGTCTCAGGTCATGCAATAGAAGTGCGTATATACGCTGAAGATGCTACGAATAATTTCATGCCTGATATTGGTACTATATCTTATCTAAGAAATCCCGATGGGATAGGAGTGAGAGTAGATGGCGGGATAGAGCGAGGCGATGAGGTTAGTATAAACTTCGACCCTATGTTAGCCAAGCTAATAGTATTTGCTCAGGATAGAGAAGAGGCTATAGATAAGATGGATGCTGCACTTTCGTCATACAAAGTCGTTGGCACTAGGACTGTTATTCCATTTCTGAAAGCTGTTATGCAATCTGATAAGTTCCGTAATCATTACTTCGATACAGGGTTCATAGAATCGGAATTTGATTTCAAAGTACTAGACGAGATGAAAAGCAAAGACGAAGAATTAATAGCGGCTATAGCTGCATTTGCTTACAACAAGAATAAAAACACAAAGAAAGTAACGCCAGTAAATCCAAAACCTAATGATTGGAAATCTAAGAGACTAAATAATATGAGGAAATTCTGATGAATGAGATACAAGAAGAAATAAAATTAGTTTCTGGTGACAAGGTTTACTCGGCAGCATTTGACCATACTGACACATCGAAAGTCTTCCTAGATGAGAAGTTATATGAGTTTAAAGTATTAAAAGAATATAGCGATAATGTCAGCGTAATCTCTGTGAATAATAAAGTCTTTACTGTTAAGATAAACCAAGAAGACCGAGATAGTATAGAAATACTAACTACTGGATTTGGCTATAATTACGAAGTTAAAACTGCAACTTCATCACTACTAGAGCAATTCGTTCGCCAAAGTGGAAAGGGCAAAAACAAGGTCAATGGTATAGTTGCTCCAATGCCGGGAATGGTAGTGAAAATCAACTGTGCTGTAGGTGACCAAATACTAGAAAACGACAAGTTAGTAATAGTAGAGGCAATGAAGATGGAAAATGCTCTAGCTTCTCCCCTATCTGGTATAGTCAAGAAAATCAATGCTGAAGAAGGCAAAGCAGTAGAAAAAGGAACGCTTCTAATCGAGATAGAATAAAATGAGATTAATTTTCCTAATACTGATTTTTATTTCACCTCTATTATACTCAACAGATTATAATAGAATCAGTGAAGTTGAACTAGAGTTATTTGAACTATCCTTAGTTGATAGTACATTAGTAATTAGATGGGAAACAGCTACTGAAATAAATCATAAATATTTTCTACTTGAAAGGTCTTTAAATCACCCGAAACTAGAATTTAAAATTATAGATACTTTGGATGGGGCAATAAATTCTAATTCGACAAAAAAATATACCTCAATAGATAGTACAATAGATATAGGTATGACTTATTATTATCGATTATCAACCGAAGCTTTAGATGGTACTATTCAGATTCATAACAATATAATAAATTATGTTCCAAGTGTCCAATCATCTATAATTGAATCAGACTTCAAGCACCTTATAAATTATGAGTTGCTTGATAACAGAATAGTCATTACAACACCAATCCCATTACAAAGTCAACTAACTTTATTTAGTTTAGATGGAAAGACATTAAATCCCAAAGTCGATTTCCTAAATGAAAGTTATTATTCTATAGATATTAGTGATTTACCAAAAGGGAAATACATATTACTATATAATCAAAACCTGATTTGTAAATTTATTAAATAAATTATCTGTCTGTAAAAACTAAAATTTTTATTATCTTGTCTCTATTGAAAAAGAAAAAATTACAATAGGATTGATATGAAAACTTTAGTTACCTCTTTAATCATAATAATGAGTCTTCAGTTAAGTGCAACTGACAAGGATTTTTTCCTACGTCGGTCAGAAGCGGCGCACCCTACTCCTTCACCGTCTGCGATGAAGGAATTCAATAAGTATCAATTCAAAATACCCTATAAGGTGCAAGCTGAATCGAAGTTTTTCAATATGGCTGCTTCAGTAGATCAAGGTACTTCGCAAGGTCAACCAACACAAAACGAATCAAGCATAGCTGTAAACCCCAACAACCCTAATATAGTTATATCATCAGCCGTTGATTATAGAGACAACTCATCATCGTGGGTATATATCTCAACAGATGGTGGCAGAACTTGGGAAAACAAAAACTTAGGTAAGGCAAACGGATGGCGTTCATCGAATGATCCATCAGTGATGTTTGACAAAGATGGGACTGGTTATTTAGTTCACGGTGCATTCCCAGCGAATGGTAGTGGCGAGAACGGAGTGTATTTGAATAAGTCCACTGATGGTGGTATCACTTGGGGTGACCACATCCCAGTAATTGAACATAAATTACCAGATGATCCACTAACATATTTCGAAGATAAATATTACATAGAAGTTGATAATTCGGACGAATCACCTTACAGAGGTGACTTATATGTTCCTTGGAAAAGAGTGACAGCTGCCGATAGTGCTACACAAATAGTATTAGCAAAGTCAACAGACAAAGGTGAAACATGGTTAGAGCCAGTTAATATAAGTGACCGACTAAGTGGTAGTTCGGAGGATACAACATTTGGTCAGAGTTTCCCACTAGTATCTACTGGCCCAGAAGGGAACGTATATGCTGTTTGGAATCATGGAATTAAGCATGCTGTAGGATTCAATAAATCTACAGATGGTGGTATAACTTGGGGTTCACCGGGTATAATCCATCAGTATAATATTTTCGGAGTTACTAAAGAGTTATCTCAAGGATGGAGACACACTCTAAAAGGAAAAGTAAGGGCAGAAGCTTACCCAGTAATTAAAACAGATTATAGCAATGGCCCGAACAGAGGTAATGTCTATGTAGCTTGGGCTGCAGATAAAGTACCGAATATTTACTTCTCCAAATCGACAGATGAAGGTGTGACTTGGACTTCACCTAAAATAGTTCATGCCGAGACAAAGAACGATCAGTTCTGGACTTGGATGGGAGTTGACCCTACTAATGGCGATATAGCTATTATGTATTTGGATAGTAGAAATGACCCTGATAACATAATGGTGGAATGCTACATTAGTTATTCTTCCGACGGCGGTGAAACTTGGAAAGATAGACAAGTATCAGATGTACCTTCAGACATACGTAACAATCCATTTGATGGAAATGTATTCGCTGGTGATTATAGTGGACTTGATTTCTATGATGGTGTAATATTCCCAAGTTGGGTGGATATGCGTAATACAGTTGGCCCAGAAGGGAGCATAGGCGATAATGATGTTTATTCTGCAATTATCAGAGTAGATCAACCATCACCTGTTGAAGATTTCAAAGTTAAGGTAGTTCCGAGCGACCCAACACAACTTAATTTGAATTGGAAAACTGTACTAGAAAGCTCTATGGGTAAAAAACTAAATAATGAAGATTTTGAGTTACAACTATTTAGAAATAATGTACTAATACAAACATTGAGTCCCGACTCTGAGGGTATAACAGACATCGGGTTAACTCCATATCAAAGATATGACTATAAGATAAGAGCTAAGAGTGAAAACGATTCAAGTATTTACAAATTCGCTTACAGCTTTGCTGGCGGGACTGAGAAACCTGATTCGGTTTTCATAACTAATTTTGAGACATATGTTGATGATTTTGATCACGTCTCAACAAGAATATTCGTAAAAATACCAAACATGAGAGCAGATAAAGAGACAGCCCTAACTAAAGTTAAACGACTAGAAATATTCGGCGATGGCAAATTCCTTAGAAATTTCCCATTAGTAAACGAAGAGATAGGAACAACAGTAGCTGCTAATATTACTGAAGAGTTGGGGAATTTTTCTCATATAAGTTGTGTACTAGTAGCTGGGTATGAGAATCAAGGATTGGGTGAGCAGTTTAGTGATACTTCTAATAGTGTATTGGGTTATGAAGGTGGATTGATTCGTACAGAAGAGGAAAAGCTGATTAACTTCGAAGATAAAAATGATACATATTACTCGAATGAATGGGAGGTAACGGATGAAATAGCAGCCTCACCAACAAACAGTATTTCTACTTCTCCTAACGGTGACTACAAGCCAAGAGTTGAATATATATTGTATCTCCAACCCACTAATATAGATATTTTAACCGGTGGTACTAATGATATAATGTCACATAAGCTTATATTTGATCAAATCTGTGAGGTTAACTCACAAGATAGTGCAGTAATAGAGTCAAGTACTGACTTGAAAGAATGGAATTTAGTGAAGAAATTTAGCATGGATGATTATGAGCAATGGACTGACAATACTTTAACAAATGAAGATTGGGTAAACTCGGAAGTTATACCTTTGAATATGCAAGTTGACGAGATAGTTTACACACGTTTCAGATTATTGACTAATGCTGTAATTAATAAGAAAGGCTGGTATTTAGACAATCTGAGATTTGTTCCTCATAATATCAAATCAAACGTAGAAGAAGAGATAGTATCGGAATTAGGAGTATATCCTAACCCTACTTCAAACTACTTAAATATAATTAACAAAGACAACTTACCTTTGGAAGTAGAGCTAGTAGATATGAGTGGGAACGTAATGATAAGTAATAAAGATTATTTTGGAAAGTCATTAAATCTTACTAATTTGTCTTCTGGTGTTTATATATTGAAGTTAAACTATAAAAATCACTCTAAAATCGAGAAGGTAACTATTATAAAATGATAGGCAGTAATATAAATATTACAAAACCAACTTACATGGAAAATGAATTTTCTCTTTTCAAAAAACAGAAAGAGCAACCCTCTGCGAAAAAAGAACTTTCAGTTAGTGAAAAGAAGCAAGTTCAAGAACTAAAGAAAATTGACCGTGAAGTTAGAACACATGAGCAGGCCCATTTGGCAGCTTCAGGTGGATTGGCTCGCGGTGGTGCATCATTTAGTTACACCAAAGGCCCGGACGGTAAGAAGTACGCTACTGGAGGTGAGGTCAGCATAGAGATTTCACCAGTTGAAGGGAACCCAAAGGAAACTATCCGAAGAATGCAGCAAGTAAGAAAAGCAGCATTAGCACCAGCTAACCCCTCAAGTCAAGATAGATCAGTTGCAGCTCAGGCATCAAGAGAAGAAGCCAAAGCAAGAGCGGAGTTATCAAACCCCAAAAATGAAGAAGATGAAAAAGAAAAAGTTAAGAGTGGAATACTTAGTATCTACAATAAAGAGTACCAAGAAAGCCAATTCTCTGTAACTGCATAAATATGAAACCCAGTTACTTTTCTCCCCTATTAGAATTACTCGAAGCTAATAAAAACGAAGAACAAATCCCTCAAATGACAGCATATATGAAAAACCGATTTTCATATTATGGACTCAAAGCACCCCATAGAAAAGAACTTCAAAAACAGTTTATTGCAGAAAACGGAAAGTTAGACCCTAAAAATGCATCTGTAGAAATAAAAAAAGTATGGAACCAATGCAATAGAGAAGTCAATTACGTTATACTTGATATACTTCGTCACAAACGCTATTGGGAAGATGAAGATTCTATTGAATTAGCCGAATGGTTGATAGTTAATCAAAGTTGGTGGGACACAGTAGATGCTTTGGCGGTGAATTCAGTTGGTCAGTATTTGAAACTCCATCCCGAAAAAATTGAATATTATAATGCCAAATGGATTAGCTCTGATAATATTTGGCTGAATAGAACGGCTATATTGTTCCAATTGAAATACAAAGAAAACACTAATTTCGAGCTGTTGAAAAGTAATATTCGTCATCACTCCCACCAAAAAGAGTTTTTCATCAAAAAAGCCATCGGTTGGGCATTAAGAGAATACTCAAAGCGAAGCCCATCGGCAGTAATCAAGTTTATGGAAGAAAATGAACTCCAAAATCTAAGTATTAGTGAAGCATCCAAATACCTTTAAGTCCTAAATATTAGTTATTTTTGTATTGTGAAGTAAATTATTAATATAACATAGTGTGAGAATGCTCCGAATTGCAACTATTCTATGTTTATTCCTATGTGGAATTAGCACTTACGCTCAAACCGTAGCGTATCCTAGTTTTGGCAAAGGAATAAACATAATGGCTGAAGACTCATCAGCAACAATGAAAATAAATGTAAGAATGCAAAATCTGTTTGAGGCAGAACATAACGAGACTAGTAATGAAATAGATTCTAGGTTACTTGTAAGAAGGTGGAGACTAAAATTTGGTGGCTATGCTATTAGTCCCGATTTACGTTACAAATTGGAATTAGGTTTTTCAAACCGTGACCAAGGAAATTCAGCGACTGGAGCTTTTGGTAATTCTGGCTCTAATATAATATTAGATGCAGTAGTAAAGTATTATTTATTCGAGGATTTTGATATTTGGTTTGGCCAAACGAAGTTACCCGGCAATAGAGAACGTGTAATATCTTCAGGAGATTTACAATTTGTCGATAGATCAATCTTAAATTCTGAATTAAACATAGACAGAGACGCAGGCATTCAACTTAGATATAAGTTTGGTACAGATTTCGTCGTAAAACCAATTTTCTCTTTATCATTAGGTGAAGGAAGAAATATAACTGTAGATAATGCTGGTGGTTTTGCTTATACTTTTAGAACAGAATTCTTACCTTTCGGTGAGTTTGACGATTATGTTTCATCAGCACATCAGCTCTATAATGAGCATAAGTTAGCTATTGGTGGTACTTTTAGTTTTAATGATGGTACTAATAGACAAGGTGGACAAATAGGATCTTTCGTTTATGACACATCTGGCTCATTAGTTCAGAATGATATATACAGCTATTTTGTTGACTTTCATTACAAATATAAAGGCATAAGTATAATGTCTGAAGTGGCAAAAAAGAGAGTAGATAGATTAATTCCTAATCTTGCAAAGAATTTTAGGACAGGTGAGTCAATCAATTTCCAAATGGGATACATGTTTGATAATTTCTGGGAAATTGCAGGAAGATATTCTTATGTAAGACCTGATAATTCAAGTTCAGATATTGACGAGTTCGCTGAATATACACTTGGGGTATCTAAATATCTTTCTAAACATAAGCTTAAAGTGCAGTCTGACTTCTCATTTTTTGATAGTTTTGGATTAGTCGGTCAAGCGAATTACCGATATAGATTCCAAGTTGAATTGCAATTATAAGTGTAATATGGTTGTTTAAGTCAACTAATTGACCAAATCAGAGTTTAATCCTATAATTAGTGTTACTTTTCGAGTATTTATACTGTTATTGTAATATCATTCACACACTTATAGGATTAAATCTTATGAAAAACTTATTCAAACTATTTTTGCTGACTATATTATCAGCCACATTTATCGTTGCTTGTAGCGATGATGAAAAAACTACTACAGAACCAGAAGCAACAGAATTTGTTGCCGAGTATTCTGATTTCGCAGGGTATAGAGATTGGGACAAAATTGCAGAAAACTCTGGACAAGACCCAGCATTAGGTGTTGACGCTCATGGTAATGCAATGACAAGAAGAGTTATCTATACTAAAAACAAAGATGTTAAAATGGTTAATGGCGAATGGCCAGTTGGTACTATTTTAGTAAAAGATATGTATAGTTTAGAAACAAGTGAATTAACAGGCGTTATGGCTATGGTTAAACGTGGTGCAGATTTTAATCCAGATCACAAAGGTTGGGAATGGTTTGAACTAAATGATGCTGATAAATCAATAACTGGTCGTGATGCAAACATGATGAGTGGTATGTGTAACCAATGTCATGGTGCCGCATCTTCTGATTATTCATTTACATTAATGAACGAATAAAAAATCTAAAACCATAATTACTACGTAAAGGATATATGAAACAATTTAAAATAATATTATTTACTTCATTGATTATGACTTTATCGTTTGTTTCGTGTTCCGAGAGTATTGTCTCGGAATGCGAACCAGACATCAAAGTTGATGGTCGAATGAAAGCGTCTTTCAAAGAAATACAAGATCAAGTATTAACTCCTAGCTGTGCCACAAGTGGCTGCCACGCGGGCCAATTTTCATCAGCCCCGAATTTAGAAGAGGGTAAATCCTTCGGAAATATAGTTGGCATTGATAATCTAGCTCGCAATATGAAACAAATTGAAGCGGGCAATAGTGCTAATAGTTACTTATACAAGAAATTACTCGGTGACGGTACTACTTTGATGCCTTTAGGTGGACAAAAATTAGACAAAGCTATCTTGGATACGATAAAAGTTTGGATAGATAATGGTGCTAAAAACAATTAAAAAAGAGAAACAATTATGAAAAAATTATTACTACTTGGACTAGCTCTAGTACTGACATCAAGTGCTTATGCAAAGGTCGAGCACCAAGTTGATAAAAGTAAAAAGAACATTGTGAAATTCATCTCTGATGCTCCTGTTGAGGATTTCGAAGGTGTTACTAGCTCTATAGATGGATATATGCTTGGAGAAGAAGGTAATTTCAAAGGAACAGAACTTTACTTTGAGGTGGACTTGAATACTGTCGATACAGATAATGGGCTAAGAGATAGGCACATGCGTGAAAACTATCTTCACACTGATAAGTATCCACTAACAACTTATGAAGGTAAAATATTCGAATCAAAGAAAATAGATGATAAGCACTACGAAGTAAAAGCAAAAGGTAAATTCCAAGTACACGGTGTTACTAAAGAGAAAACGATAGAAGCAGACATATATGTTTATGATGATATATACCACGTAAAAACTAAGTTCGTAGTTACATTGACAGATCATAAAATTGAAGTACCTTCACTTATGTTAGTTAAGATAGATCCCGATATGGATTTAAGATTAGATTTTTTCCTAAAAGAGGCAACTAAGTAATATGAAATATATATCTACTTTTTTAGTTATTCTATTTATACCAGCATTCTTAATGTCACAAACGTGGCAAAGAAAAGCAGAAGTAAAAGAACCTCCGTTGCAGCTTTTTCATAGCACTTATGCTTATGCACTTCCGACTGCTGAAACTTTGAAACAAGGAGATTATCTGTATGGAATCTCACATAGGTTTACAGTACCTGTGTCATCTGGCTTCGAACAACTATTTGGATTAGATGGCCCCGTAATTAACATGATGAACCTTGGGTATGGATTGACAGATGAAATATTCCTGAATCTTGGAAGAAGTAATCGTGAATCACAATGGTGGTTCGAGACAAAATACAAAGCATTAGAAATTAGAAACGAAACACTTCCAATACTTGTTAGCTTTTTGGGTGGAGCAGCATATTCCAGCAGACCAAACTTAATTGGAGGTCAAGTATTAGAATCCGGAAGAGATTGGCATTTCTACGGAGTTGCAATAATCAATACTTTAATCAGCGATAAATTAGGAATAGGAATAACACCAACCTTCTCATATAACTCGCATTTACAATGCCCAGATGTAGAGAATAGCGTCACTCTAGGTGCTTATGCAGAGTACTATATAGATGATATGTATAGCATTTTAATAGAGACTAACCCAACTATCACAGGTTGGAGAAATAAATACGACTCATATACTGTAGGCTTCTCTATGGAAACTGGTGGACACTTCTTCAAATTTTCTGTATCTAATAATACAGCAATTAACATACAACAATTCAACACTGGTGCACAAAGTGCCTTTTTAGGTAGTGGTGAAAATAATAATTTACACTTCGGCTTTCAGATAACCAGAACTCTTTAGAAGCCCAACCCTATCTATTTTATGGGTCTATAACATTTAGTTATAGACTTTTTTTATAAATAGTGGCTATTTAAGACAAAAAACTCTTTTTTTCTTTGACATTTATATTGCAATTAATTATCTTTGTCTAAGATTTTAAAACAAAGTAATTTTTTAATTATTATATGGGGTTCGAAATGAGTTTAAGCAAGAATAAGCTTTCCGTATCAACTTTATTAGTGTTGTTCGCAGCATTAGTATTTACGGCATGTGATGGTGGTAAAAGTGATTACAATCCAGCTAATGAGAAAGTAGTTGGAGAATCTATAGCAGAATTAACATCGCCGCCTAATGTACCTGCACCGATAGACCCGCATAGAGCGGCTACAAAGCAAATAGTACACATGGAAGTATTGGAACACGAAGGTACAATGACTGATGGGGTAACTTACACATACTGGACATTTGGCGGTAGTGTACCCGGTAGTTTTATTAGAATAAGAGAAGGCGATGAAGTAGAATTTCACTTAAAAAATCACCCAGATAATAAATTTGCACATAATATTGATTTACACGCTGTTACAGGGCCAGGTGGTGGAGCTGCGTCTTCATTCACAGCACCAGGTCACGAAACTGTTTTCTCTTTCAAAGCAATAAATCCAGGTTTATATGTTTACCACTGTGCCGTAGCACCAGTAGGTATGCACATAGCTAACGGTATGTACGGATTGATTTTAGTTGAGCCCAAAGGTGGTTTACCTAAAGTTGATAAAGAATACTATGTAATGCAAGGTGATTTCTATACTGCGGGTAGAAATGGCGAAGCAGGACACCAACCATTTGACATGGATAAAGCATTAGCTGAAAACCCTGACTATGTGGTATTCAATGGCTCAGTTGGAGCAATAGCTGGTGATAAAGCATTAAAAGCAAAAGTCGGAGAAACTATAAGACTTTTTGTTGGTAACGGTGGGCCAAACTTAGTATCATCATTCCACGTAATTGGTGAAATATTTGACGAAGTAAGTGTAGAAGGAGGAGATTTAATTAATAGAAATGTTCAAACAACATTGATACCTGCAGGTGGAGCAGCTATGGTCACTTTCAAAGTTGAAGTACCCGGTAGTTTACACTTAGTTGACCACTCTATATTCAGAGCGTTCAACAAAGGCGCATTAGGTTCTATAGTAGTTTCGGGCGACGAAGATAAGAAAATTTACAGTGGTCTGTTAGAAGATAAAGTATATATGGCTGAAGGTGGCCGTTCTCTTACTTTACCATCTGCTAAAGGATCAACTGAGCAATTAGCAGGTAGTAAAGCAGAAAGAATTAAAATGGGTGAAAATGTTTACAAAAACTTATGTCAAGCATGTCACCAACCAGATGGTAAAGGTATGAAGGGTGTATTCCCTCCTCTTGCTAAATCTGATTACTTTGCTGCTGATCCAAACAAAGCAATAAGCGCTATTATCCATGGTTTATCTGGTAAGATTACAGTAAACGGTGAAGTTTATAACAGTGCGATGCCAGCTCAATCACTTAGTGATGAAGAGGTTGCGAACGTTGTTACTTACTTACTAAATAGCTTTGGTAACAAAGGTGGAGAGGTTTCTCCTGAACAAGCTAAGAAAGTAAGATCGTCAGGTTCTGCAGATAAAGGCGGTCATTAATAATCATTATGATTAAATTAGCTTATATACTAATAACATTTATTTTACTAATGGGTAGCTCTGTTGTTAAAGCAGAGACCCATAGTAAAATAGAATGGACTTCTATCCCTTCCGGACAGTTCTATCCATTTTTCGCAGATACAGTTAAACCCATCAAGTTAGATGGGTTTTTTATTACCTCTACTCAAATAACAAATGCTCAATTCTTAAGGTTTGTTAAAGCAAATTCAAAATGGAGACGCAGTAAAGTGAAGCCATTATTCGCTGAAAGTAGTTACTTGGGGTATTGGGAAGGTGACACAGTACTAGGCCAAAAAGCTCCCCCAAATGCACCTGTAGTTATGGTATCGTGGTTTGCAGCCAGTGCTTATTGTACTTGGGTAGGTGGACGATTGGCAGACATGAGTGAATGGGAGTACGTAGCAAGTGCTAGCAAAACAAAATACAATGCTTACAATGACAATTCATTCTCTGCAACTTTACTAAGGATGTACGAGAAATTACCAAAAATACCTCTACCTAATGTTGGTGAAAAATTCAAAAATGCTTATGGCGTTTATGATATGCACGGCTTAGTTTGGGAGTGGACTAGGGATTTTAATTCCGTTATCGTTTCTACAGATTCAAGAGAGAAGACTAATCAAGATGGAAAGCTCTTTTGCGCAGCTGGAAGTATAGGTAATGTTGACCCAACTAATTACTCAGCTTTTGTCAGATACTCTATGTGGAGTAGCTTACAAGCTAAATATTGTTTAAGAAATGTGGGGTTCAGATGCGTAAAGGACAAATAATTGCATTAATACTTTTTTCTACTTTCATATTTTATAGTTGCTCTGAAGAGGAGACTTTGGATATGGAGAAATTCAAAAAAGAAAATGCTTATGAAGGTGAAGGCTTCGCTCCATCCGATGAATCTATATTCAATCTGACTAGTGATTGGGAAAATCAGAATGGTGACACTGTAAAACTAACAACAGTCGCTGGAAAGGCAACTATACTAGCAATGATATATACTCACTGCGAATATTCATGCCCACTTATTACAGCTGATATGAAGCAATTGCATTCATTGATTCCAGAAGGTAGAAAAGACGATATTAACTTTCTAATAGTTAGTATAGACCCTATTCACGATAGACCAGATACTCTTTCCAGATTTATGATGAAAGAAGAAATGGATGAAAAGTATTGGACTATGTTAACAGGTACAGAAACTAAGATTAGAGAATTAGCAGCTGTCTTGGGTTTCAAATACAAGAAATCTTCTCTTATGGATTACGCACATTCCAACTTGATAACTGTGCTTAACCCAAAAGGTGAGATAGTAGAGCAAATAAATGGTTTTGGTAGTGATAAAAAGAAAATAATAAATGAAGTTTTGAAATATACTAATGAGGATTAGATATGAAGAAGTTGATTATAGTAAGTTTTGTTATGTTCGGTATGATGATGAGCTCTACAGGTTTATTGGCTAAATTCTCTTTGAATGGACAATTCAAACCACGTTACGAATATAGAGATGGTTATAGACAATTGATTAGTGAAGATTTATTTCCTGCCTCTTTCGTTTCGCAACGAACAAGATTAAATTTTGATTTTTCTAATAGTAGTATGACATCTAGAATCTCTGTCCAAGATGTAAGAGTTTGGGGTGATGAAATTCATTTAAAAAATGTCCCTCGGATTGCTATGCACGAAGCTTGGGTAGATATAAAATTAGATTCTTCTATAAGCTTAAAGGTTGGGCGCCAAGAACTTGTATATGATGACCATAGAATATTAGGCAACGTTGATTGGGCACAAGAAGGTAGAAGCCATGATGCTTTTATTGGTAAATACGAATCGACTGACATGAAACTTCACTTAGGTGGTGCTTTCAACCAAAGTGGTCAAAATGTATTTAGTACAACTTATGCTTTGAAAAATTATAAAGCAATGGGTTTCTTATGGTTCGAAAATAAAATCGATACCAATATGAGATTCACACTATTAGGTATTACCGACGGATTCCAAGAGAATGACACTAATAATTTCAATTATTTCCGTTATACTTTGGGTGGTAATTACTACTATACTTCACAATCACTTGATATACAAGGAACGGGTTACTATCAACTAGGACAAACTGTTAAAGCTCAAGATATAGCTGCTTATATGCTCTCATTGCAAGCATATTATAAGTTCAGTGGATTCAAAGTTGGAGCTGGTATAGATTATCTATCAGGTAACGATTCTGAGAACCCCGGTTCAAATGATTATACAGCGTTCAATACTTTATACGGTACTAACCACAAATTCTACGGTCTAATGGATCACTTCTTAGATATTCCAGCTCACACTGCTGGTGGTGGTTTGGTAGATATTTACGCAACTGTTAATTATAACTTTATGCCTAGATGGAATGCCAATCTTGATTTCCATAGTTTCTCATTAGACAAAGCGATAATCAATCCGACTACAGCTGCATTGACTGAGAAAGGGCTAGCAAGTGAAATTGATTTAGTATTAACTCATACTATTGCTAGTGATATAAAGCTTCAATTGGGATACTCTTATTTGATTCCTGCTGATGCACTAAAGATAGTACAAGGCAGACCTAATGGAGATAATTCGAAATGGATATGGGCTATGTTTATAATAACTCCAGAGTTATTCTCATCTAACTAAGATTTTGTCAAAGTATTAATTTTTACAAAAGCGGGCATTTATTGTCTGCTTTTTTTTTATTCCAAATGTAACTTTTTGATTCGTCAACTGTTATTTAACACCAAGTAAAATATACAATAACTATCTATTTATAATGAATTTAGTAATATCAGGTGGCGCTATATGTACAAGGCTATACTTTTTCTAATGTTAAATTCACTATTGACCGCTGGTCTTATAGCACAGCAATTCAAAGTAGTCCAAAACTTCCCTAATAACTATAGTTTCAACTTAAAAGAAAATGCACACCAACTCAGTGATGGATCTAGTAGAAAGCAAGCTACAGCAATTTGGAATAATAACGCTGTTCATGGATTCGAAAATATTGATTTAAACTTTAATTTCTTAGTTGAAGCTGAATACTATTTAGGCTATAAAGATTTAGAAGGTGCCGATGGAATAGCGTTCGTTTTGCAATCTGCCGGTGACAACGCACTGGGTAGTATGGGCGTTGGTATGGGATTCGCTGCAAACCCTGATGACCGTAATAAGAAAGTTGCTCCATCATTAGGTGTCGAAATGGATTCGCATTACAATAAGGTATCTCTACCTCTTCCTATTGATGATAATCCTGAAGATCACTTCAGCTACCTAATTAATGGTGAGCTAATGCAAAAAGTTGGTCTGGAGATTAATGCAAAAGAAGATTCAGATGGAAACCCATTAAACATTGAAGACAGTACCTTTCATTGCGTCAAATTCTTTTGGAATAGTACAACCAAAGAACTCTCCAGCTATTTAGATGGGCAATTGAGAAAAAAAGAAACTTTTGATGGTGTAAATGAAGAAACACTTACGAATATACTAAAAACAAATTTGGTTTATTGGGGTTTCACAACTGGAACAGCCAACCTAGACAATGTCCACATGGTAAGATTTGATGGAATAACAAGGGACAATCAAGCCTGCTTTGTAGAGATTTACAAAGAGTCTGCTTACGATATAACAAATCCGAATTGTGGACTCGAAGAGATTAGTTTATGTAATGAAAATCAAGTTAGGAACATAAAACTAGGCATTTCGACTGCACAAATGAAGGTAGATAGAATAGAGTGGGTTTCGCAAAATAATAAAACTATTATAACTCCACTGAACTCCGAGCAAGATAAAGCCAATTTGCAGATGAACGATCAAGATATAATAGAAGTTATTGTATTCTATTCCAATGGGTGTATTGCTAAAGACGAGTTTGTTGTCAACTCAAAAGAAATTGAGATAGTAAATAAATCAGATACATTAGTATTATGTGAAATGGACGATTTTGAAATAGATTTAGATTTGATAATAGATGGGAAACGAGTTGATAACACAGATGAAGTCAAATGGAGCTGGACAAATAGAGAGTTTATAGTTAATAAAGGTGATTTGAAAGACAAGGAGCAAATATCTCTGAAAGATAGAACTTCAGACACAATCACTTTTGTAGTAACTGCTGAATTTACAGATGACCAGATTAACAAATGTACTGATATAACTACGGTTACAGTTATTGTCAATAGCTATTATTTCGATGAGAAGATTTCTTATTCTGCTTGCCGTGATACTGCTTTTATCGAGTTTGAAGTTTATGAAGATGCCGCACTTACTATACCATTAGCTACAGACAAAATTGAACTTCTAAACTGGGTCTCTCCAAACTCAAATGATGATTTCTTAAATGGTATTATCCCTAATGAGATGCTTGCGACAGTCGTAGCAGAAGGTAAATATGAAATAAGCCTCAAACTAAGGAATGGATGTACTATTAGTAGCTCGATTATTGTCGATTTATCTCCCAATAATCTGGATTTGGTTCCTAATAAGATCGAAATATGCAGAAATGATAGTGTTACCGTTACATCAGAAGTTGATGCTACCAAATATATATGGTCAACCGGTGAAAATACTAAATCTATCACTATAAGTGAACAAGGTTTATATACATTAGAAATAGAAACGAGTTTAGGCTGCAGATTTATTGATACACTAGAAGTTGCTATACTGCCAGAAATTGAATTCAGTATTGTTGGTGATTCGATTATTTGTACAAATGTTGGTTTAGTGACACTTACTTCTGATAAAGTTTTTAATACGTATCTTTGGTCAAATGGAAGTACTACAAATTATATTGAAGTTTATTCTCCAGGAAATTATTGGTTGGAAGTAACTGATAATAAAGGTTGCAAAGCAAGAGATGAGTTCACTGTAAAGTCTAGCAATACAAATATCAATCAAGACATCACATATCCGGATACTATCCACATTGGTAAAGTTTACTACAATAACAACATCGTTTTTAATATTGACTTAACTAACAATACTTCTGAACCAATTAAACTTACATCAAACTTTAATGATAGTCTTAGTGCATTTGAGTTAATCAACACTAAAGCCGTTGAATTCTCATTCAAGCCGAATGAACTTGGATCTTATAACAATAGAATTGGGTTCATAGTTGACGAACCTTGCTCCGATACTTTCTATGTGTATTTAGTTGGTAGCGTATATACTAAAGTAGTTTTAGAGTTACCGATGATTACTACCTACCCAGGAGTTCAAACTTCAATCCCAATCAAACTCCGAAGTAATACTAATATTGAAGATAGATATAATTTTGATTTGAATTTTGATAACGAAATAATCCATTTCGCTAATACATTACCCCCAATGAATTTCAGCAAAGTTTGGAATCTTAATGCTGGCGAACGAGTAATAGAAAATCCAACTGGGACAATACTATTGACAAATCTTGATAAAAGACCATTGACCGTTGATACTTTATATTGGGAAAACAAATATATAGAAAGTGAGGTGATAAATGGCTGGGTTAAACTCGATAGCTTTTGTGTACATGAATACAGATTAATAGAAATTAATTATGATAGGATTATAGCGAATTACAATATTGAGAGTGATAGACTAGTAATTCAAAAAGTTGGGTCAAATGAAGAATCCATAATAGATATAAATATTACAAACATCAGTAGTAAAAACGTGTTAACTAAAAGCACAAGTATAACAGGTATCATAGAACTTGATTTATCAGGTTTAGCAAGTGGTGTTTACTTTGTTGAAGTAAAATTAAATGGATTAAGCAACCAATATAAGTTTATAAAGGTGAATTAGCTTTATTTACTTCACTCTATCGGGATTGTCTTTTATGAATTGTGACCAGTTGGAAACTGACTTTTTGTTTGATGTACCGAGCTTCAAGCAGTGGCATATAGCAATGGCTAGTGCATCAGTGGAATCTAGATACTCAGGTGTTTCGGTTATACCAAGAATTTTCTTCACCATAAATTGAACTTGCTCTTTACCAGCCTTTCCTTTGCCCGTAACAGCTTTCTTTATTTCATTGGGTGAATACTCGAAAACAGGTAAATCATTCTGTGAAGCAGAGAGAATAGCGGCAGCTCTTGCGTGGGAGAGTTTGACCAGTGATTGCACATTCTTTGCAAAAAATATAGTCTCGAAGGCACTAATATCTGGATTAGTTCTTTTTATTACTCTATCTACAGAATCATTGAGTATTTTCAATCTTCCATTGAAATCTTCTGATTGTAGCTTAGCTTTTATTACTCCATATTCTACTAATTTGAAGCTATTCCCCTCCATATCTACGACTCCGTAGCCGCAGATAACAGAACCGGGGTCTATGCCTATTACCCTCATTATAACTCTAACTGATCGAAAACAGAGTCATCTATATCAGCATTATTATATACATTCTGTACATCGTCCACTTCTTCCATTTTATCTAGGAAAAGCATAACTTTCTTAGCGATGGAGACATCAGTGATTTTAACTTTATTCTTTGCTATGTATTCTAGTTGGCTATCTTCTATTTCGAAAATACTCTTATCAAAATAATCATTTACTGCGTTGAAATCGCTCATAGCACAGATTATTCTTGAAGTTTCTGGGCTGTACTCTACGTCTTCCCCACCAGCTTCTAGTGCTTCCATCATCAAATCTTCTTCACTCGCACCAGTTGTTTTTATAGTCACTACGCCCTTTCGGTCAAAATTCCAAGCAACGGCATTAGTCTCACCCATATTACCTTCATACTTGCTGAAAGAGGCCCTAACTTCTGCAACTGTTCTATTCTTATTATCAGAAATAGTCTCTACTATTATAGCTAAACCGCTTGGTCCATAACCTTCATAGCGATATTCTTCGAACGCCTGACCTTCTAGTTCGCCAGTACCTTTCTTAATAGCACGTTCGATGTTGTCTTTAGGCATATCATTGTCGCGAGCTTTTTTGACAGCTAAGCGGAGACGAGGGTTCATATCAGTATCACCACCACCTTCGCGAGCAGCGATTGTTATTTCCTTGCCCATCTGAGTGAATATCTTGCCCTTCAGTGCATCTTGGCGGCCTTTTCTATGTTTTATATTGGCCCATTTACTATGTCCTGCCATCTTCTCACTTCCTTAATTGTTTTCTGTTTTATTATAATTTATGAGTTCACAAAAATACAAAATCATCAATTTTCTTTCACTAACAAATCAATAAATTTTTTGTAAATCGGGGATTGGTTTAGCACTTCTCGGCAGCCAGTTACATAAAGCCGCTGTTTTGCTCTAGTGATAGCCACGTTCAGCTTTCTATCTATGTCACTATCATCTATAAATACTGTAGATGACATATTATGAATATGATGAGGTTTATTCACAGCAAAGGAGATGAAAATAATATCTCTCTCGCTACCTTGGAACCTCTCCACAGTATCTACTGCAACTTTTTCTCGCAGTCCAAAAGGCAATTTATTACGTATCAATGCACATTGACTTCTGAAAGGGCTAATAACTCCTATCTCCAGATTGCTGGTTTCCTTCGATTCACATAGCTCGATAATAGAATTAACTATATAATCCGCTTCCGAATAGTTTATATAAGGCGTATTTTCTGACTCTACATTGTGAAAACCTAGTATCTCGCTCGAATCTTTATCAGAGGACAGTTTAAGCAATTTTCCTTGATAGAATAGAACGTTCGCTAATTCCATTATTCTCTCCCCCATTCTGCCTTGGTGAGTTAGCATACCGTGTGAATGAGTCCAATCATTCTTCTTCGCATTGCGGAGCATTCTTTGGAAATAGGATTCCGATAGATTCTTTAACTCTATCTCTTCAAGTGTTTCATTTTCTATTATGAAATTCGATTCAGCTTGGCTAACTATAGCAGGTAATTGCTTCTCATCGCCTATCATTATATATTTTTTAGAGTAGTTGATTATTTTTATAATGAACGGCTCTAGTATTTGTGCTGCCTCATCTACAACTGCCAACCCGAACTTCTTTAGCTTGAATAGTTCTTGATGAGATAGCAGCGATGAAACAGTCGAAACTAAAACTCTAGTCGATTCGAACTTTTCTTGTAGCTCTACCCTATTATAATCATTACTGAGATTGGAGAGTAGTTCGCCAGCGTGTTCCGATGACTCTCTTGAACCCAATCGGATAAAGTTTATGTCCGTTCTTTCCTTTAGTACTGTGCAAATCTGGTCAACAGCTCGGTTAGTATAAGCAGTTAGTAATATACAATCATTAGTATTCTGATAATAATATTCTAGAATAGCACGAAGCACAAACGAAGTCTTTCCTGTTCCTGGCGGGCCTTGTATTAGATAGTAATTGTTAGCAGCTATTGCCGAACTAACCACTTCCATCTGCTTATCGTTTAGATAATCACATTCGAACTGAATATCATTAATTGTCTGTTCTTCTTTGCCAACTTTTATGTCAAACTCTGGGTCATCTATGAAATCGAATATAACAGACGGCAATTTCTTGTATGAATGTTCTAGGAAATCACTCTCTATAGCCCAGCTACTATACTGCTCTAAGAACTTCTTTCCGAGTAGCTTATTTCTTAAACTAATAACAACGTGAGATTTATCTATTAGCTTAATAACGCCCTTTAGTAATTGCTCTTTTAGTAAAAGCGTATTACCCTCTTCAGTAGTTGGGTATATTACGACTTGGTCGCCTATTCGGAAGTTGAGGTCACTATTATCATATCTATCGAATCGAAGATGATAATTATCGAAATTAGATTCTTCTTGATTCAGTTTGAGAGAATGCAAAGTATTTCGATTATTGATTTTTCGCTCTTCTAACCAAAGGTTACTATACGCCCTATCTGGGTTTTCTGCGTACTTACCCACTTTGTTGCTAATCAACTCTCTGAACACGAACGAAAGCATTTCTTTCAGATACTCGTGAGCAAGGGGTGACGAATTATTCAGCTTATCAACAAATGCATCTATATCTTTTTGCCAATAGCTCGGAGGGAATTTCTCCAGTTCAGTTACCAAATTACCAATTGAACTATAATTACCACCAGCCAAATCGAAGTAAAGTCCTACTATTCTATTACGAAGGTCAATGATCTCTTGGAAGTTTCCGGCTAATATGGGAGCATTTCTAAATGGTCTTTTGTCATCTTTTGCATAGTAGATAGATGAGTTACCATATCTTTCGGTGTAAACAGATTTCAGAATCAGATTATAGCAGCTTGCTTGTACATAATGATTCCGCCAAGTAGAAAGCGAGTATGAAACATCATTTCCAGTTCTAATAGGTACATTCTTAGTCGGGAATCCACCCGATTTAAGCTCTATAACTTCTTTTCTGTTAGGGTCATCACTATCGACCACCATTGCATCTAGTCGCCCTTGCAGTCCAAACTCTGGCGATATAAAGCTGGGTTCTATAAATGTCTCCCCTTTAGGAATATCGCTGATAGTTCTTTTTAGCTTTTGGTAGATTAACTCTACATCATTATTGATATTACCAATGCTCTGTTTATCGTATTTATGCAGGTATATATTTTGAAGCGGTGATTTAGATAACTCATTTTCAATATATTGCTCACTTTCTATTTCTTCTTCACCTATCATAGCATCGAATAGATTATTGACTATGTTCCCCACCATCATAGGAGTTGATGGATAAGATACACTAAACCAATTAAGTAAAGCGAAATACTCGGATTGACCATTATTCTGGAAGCAACCAGCTATCTCGGTAACGTCTATCAGATAGTCACTTTCGTAAACTAGGAACGTATTTGGATTACAGTAGAACACACTATAACCGTTCTTCTCGTGGTGCTTTTCAACTTCAAGAATGTTGATTAAGCTATAAGGTTTTACGTATTGCCACAGAGATTCCCATGTCCTATTCAGATAGATAGCAACTTTCCCTAGCTCTTCACTTTCTCCGAATATAATTTTGTTCTCGCTATCGGGCTTACTCTTAGCCGTAACTACTAGTTTGAACGATTTGAATTCAGCATCGGGTGAATGAGTATAAGTAAGTATGGGTTCTTCGGCTAGGAATTTCTTAAGCTCACTATCTGTGATTCCTTCTGTTGTAATATCTAGCAACACCAGCGCAATACGGAATGAAGACTCCATATCTTCTTTGGAACAATAGAGCGAAGGAGTAGAGATTAACTTGCTTATATACTTGCGGTAATTATTGATTTTGTCAATCAAATCTTGGTGCAAATTCAGCTTATTATATAGGTATAGTAACTTGGCGTGCAAGCCAGAAAAGTAGGATTTCTCGTCAATGACTGCTGTGTTCACTATATGTTTGAAAATATCATACGCTTGCAAAGTGCGGAACGTATGAGTATTTTCGAAATCATTTAGCTTTAGCTTTATGTCCTCTTCGAAAGAAAGTGCTTTTTCATTAGCTATCATTCTATTCTAGTGGCTTTATATCTCGGATAAAAAGTTGGGGTGTATTCTGACCATTGAAAGTATTTATCTCTAAGTTATAGAGTATTTTGAATGGTTTCCCCGTCGTAACTATGTCATATTTATTTGCTAATCCAAACGCAATTGCATCTATAGCAAAATTGTTTTGGAATGCTCTAAACTTCAGATTATTCTGTCCTACTATTTTCACTCCATTAGATGAAGTTACGCCTTTGGAGAAGAAAATCGGCTTATAGTTAGCATACCCATAAGGTGCAAACTTATTGAGCGAAGAAATGAAATTCGGTGAAAGTTCATTAAGCTTCAGTTCTGAATCAATTTCCATTTCGTGAGTTAACATATCCGAGGATATATTCTCATCAGCACAAGAGTTGATAATCTTCAATAGTTCAGGAACATTAGATTCTTCCAGAGTAAGTCCAGCAGCATGACGGTGACCGCCATACTCTATCAACAGATGCGACGCTCTTTTTAAAGCTGAGTAAATATCAAAATTGTTAGGACTTCGGCAAGAACCTTTCGCATAACCGTGTATAGTCGTCATCAACACTGTCGGCACATTGAATCTATCTACCAAACGAGAAGCCACAATACCAATAACACCTGCGTGCCAGTGCGGTTGATGTATAACTAAACATCTAGCACCATCTTGAAGCTGCTTTTCCGCAAGAGGAATCGACTCTTCGAAAGTTTGCTGATCTATATATCTTCTTTTTCTGTTTTCGTCTTCTAATTGTTGAGCTATTTGGAAAGCGTGAATTTCGTCATCCTGTATCATCATATTTACTGAGCGGAGAGCTTCGCCCATACGGCCGGCAGCATTTATGATAGGAGCTACGGCAAAGACAATATTAGTGGCTGTGATTGAACCTATTTTCAGATTTGTGCAATGAATGAGTCCTTTCAATCCAGGTCTAGTTTTTTCATTAATCTGCTTTAAGCCATAGTAAACAAGTGTTCTATTCTCCCCTATTAATGGCACCATATCGGCAGCACTAGCCATAGCTACGAAGTCTAGATATTCGTATGCCTTTTCGGGTATGCCTAATGTTTGAGCCAATCCTTGAATAAGTTTGAATACTACTCCGCAAGCTGCTAAGCTCTTGAATGGATAGTCGCAATCTTTTCTGATGGGGTCTAATATAGCGTAAGCTTCTGGGAGTTCGTCACCGGGTTCGTGGTGATCACAGATAATAAAATCCATACCAGCTTCTTTCACATCTTGCGATATTCTAATAGCTGTTATACCGACGTCAACCGTAATCAATACAGTTGCACCGAATTCCTTAGCACCATTGAGACTGCGCTCCGAGAGGCCGTACCCATCCTGAAATCTGTCAGGAATGAAAAACTGTACTTTGCATCCTAGATTTTCGAGGAACTTATAGAGTGCAGCTGTACTGCAAGTCCCATCGACATCATAATCACCATGTATCCAAATTGACTCTTTATTGTCTCTTGCTTTCAATATACGTTCAACTGCTTTATCCATATCTTTCATTAAGAAAGGATTGTGGATATTCTGCTTTGAAGGTACGAAGAATTTATTCGCGTCTTCTGGAGTATTTATACCCCTCCCGACTAAAACTCTTCCCAAAGTCTTTGGTATTTTAAGTGATTTTGCTAAGTTGTGTACTGTTTCTTCATTTGGTTTATCTTTAAATTTCCAACGATAATACAAATTATAACCGATTATTTTATATTTTAGCAAATCTAACGAATTAATATAATCCTAACAAGTAAAAGTGTGTAGAAAATTACACACCGGTAAAAAATATGGCTCAAAACAAGAAAAACAAGCAAATCTTCAGCAAAGAACCCTTTAGAAAGTCAAAATCTGTTAAAAGAATTCTGACTAAAAAAAGGGGTAAAGTTCCCGATGATGCTAAAAAAGGTACGATTTACCTAGCATTAGGTTCTAATTACAAGGTGAAAGATGAAGAAACGAAGGAATTTGTAGAATGTATATTAGGCGGAACTGTCATTACACCTTACGATAATATCAATGTCGCTGCAGTTGGCGATAAAGTACATTTTCAGTCCCTAGAACAGAATAATCAGGGTGTAATACTCGAAATAAGGGAAAGATACAGCAAATTATCGCGTGAATCTGTCAAAAAAACGGATAATGAACAGATAATTGCCGCAAATATAGATCAGATTCTAATATTTATGTCGGTAGCTGATCCTTATTATAACAAAGGTTTGCTTGATAGATATCTAATTTCTTCAGAAATGTATGATATTCCCACTATTCTCTGCTTCAATAAAATAGAGCTAATGGATTTGACATTAATAAAAGAAGATTTGCAGCCCTACGAAGATTTGGGCTATGGTCTTATATTTATCTCTATGGAAGAAAAGACAAACCTCAATGAAGTGGAATCAAAGTTAGCGGGCAAAACGACACTCGTTACTGGTCCATCGGGTGTAGGAAAGTCCACTTTTATCAATCACATACTAGGTGAAGAAGTACTAGCTGTCGGAAAAGTATCAGACAAGCACATGAAAGGAAAGCATACAACTAGTTTCGTGCAGATGTTCGATGTGGACGATGATACAAGGATAGTTGATTCCCCCGGATTAAGAGAGCTTGCTATTTGGAATTTTGAGAAGTTAGAGTTACAAATGTACTTCAAAGACTTTGCCGGGTACAGAGAAGAATGTAAATTTACCCCTTGCACTCACACTCACGAACCGGGTTGCATGGTCAAAGACGCAGTCGAAGAAGGTGAAATAGACATAGAAAGATACCAGTCATATCTATCTATTTTGGAAACTTTATAACAATAGGACTTCTAATGCTTTTAAAATATGGGTTTTTTATTTAATTTGTAAAAAATAAATGGACTCACTAAGAAGTTTAATATAATTTCGGTGTAAGTTCGAGAAAAGAAGAAATCACAAATATATATTTGATATGAATTTACAATCTCAGTTAGAAATAGTTAAGCTAAACGATGAGCGTCAAGAAAAAATATACAAAGAGCTACTGGACAAAGATACAGAGCTAATATTTGATGATGCCCTAGACAATGACATGGTCTTAAATATGGGACCTCAGCACCCTGCAACTCACGGTGTACTCCGCGTATTGCTACGTATGGATGGTGAGACTATCATCAAATGTGTACCTGAACTTGGCTATCTTCATAGAGGATATGAGAAATTAGCTGAGAACACAACTTATCACGAGTTTATACCTCACACAGATAGATTAGACTATCTTGCCCCGATGATGAATAACGTTGCAATCGCTTTGGCTATCGAAAATTCTATGGGTATAGATACTCCAACTAGAGCAAAATGGGTTAGAGTATTAGTATCAGAGTTAGCACGTATCTCATCTCACTTGATGGCTATGGGTGCAACTTGTATGGATACTGGTGCCTTAACTTTGCTACTTTGGGCGTTCACAGAAAGAGAAAAATTATACGATATTTTTGAGAAAATATGTGGTGCTCGTTTCACTACTAGTTACACACGTATCGGTGGTGTAGCAAATGATATAGATGACGACACTTTAGCTCATATTAGAGATTGGGCGAATAAATTCCCTCACGAACTAGATTACTTCGGTAAAGTAGTTCATAAGAATAGAATATTCGTAGATCGTATGGCTGGCGTTGGCGTTATGACTGCTCAGCAATGTATTGACTTAGGTCTAACAGGCCCAGTATTGCGTGGCTCTGGTGTCAATAGAGATTTAAGAAGAGATGACCCGTACTTAGTATATCCTGAATTAGATTTCGATGTGATAACTGAGAATGACGGCGATACTATGGCTAGATACATGGTTAGAATCAAAGAAATGAGCGAATCTTTGAAGATAATCCACCAAGTATTAGACAAAATGCCAAAAGGCGAAATTAGAGCTAATATCCCTAACAAGACATTACCTAAGAAAGCTGATGTTTATACTAAGATGGAAGAGATGATTTCTGATTTCATGTTAGTAAACTACGGAGCTGCTCCTGAAATTGGTGAGACTTACACAGCAATCGAATCACCAAAAGGTGAGCTAGGATTCTTCATCGTATCTGATGGAACTGGTAATCCTTGGAAGCTGAAAATCCGTTCTGCTTGTGCATCAAACCTGCAAGGTTTAGCACCAATGGTAGAAGGCTCAATGCTTTCGGATGTTGTAGCAATCATCGGTTCGATTGACCCGATAATGGGTGAAGCTGATAAATAGATATTAAGAAAATTAAACACGAAGCAGTCCTCCATAAAAGGGCTGCTTTTTTATATTATGGAACGTACACCAAGAAGATTAGAAAAGCTTACCAAAGTCTTAAAAAATAGACAACCAAATCTGACAATCATATTAGAGAATATAAACGACAAGCACAATCTTGCAGCTTGCTTGCGTTCGTGCGACGCAGTGGGTGTTAGCGATGTATATATACTCTATCACGGTACTCAACTAGAAAGAAAACTAGGTAAGAATGCAGCCGCAAGTGCTACCAAATGGCTTAATCTTCACAGGTTTTATGATGTAGAAAAATGCTTTGCTGATATTAGAAGCAAAGGAATGAAAATATACACTACGGCACTTGGCGAAGAATCAATTTCACTATACGATATGAACTTAACAGAAGGTGTTGCTCTTTGCTTCGGCAATGAGCATGCGGGAGTATCTAGCGAAGCCCTAGAGCAAGCTGATGGGAATTTTAATATACCACAAGCTGGTATGATACAGAGTTTGAATATCTCCGTAGCATGCGCTGTAAGTCTATATGAAGCATACAGACAAAGAAAAGACGCTAAGTTCTATGACTCACTCCAATACCCAGAACTCGAGTTCAATGAAAAACTCGAGAACTGGAAAAGGAAATGATATTCTTAATTAAGAGTTTCTACCCTGAAGTAATCAGTTAATGTACCTGCCCAAGGGATACTTCCAGGCTTTGTAGTTAAATGAATCAATGCTGCCATCAAAGGTTGTTGCATATCTTCAGTTACTACTAATTCCATCTGAGGACCTGGTAGTTTTTTCCCTATATTAATCAAACTCGAAATATGATTTTCAGTAGTATTTATAATAACTATAGAATCATCAATATTAACTGTTGGTGCTCCAGAACCATAGCCAACGTATAGTTTCCCATTATCATTAGTGGGGTCTCCATGAACTTCGATTTCTATGTTTGTATAACCGCCTCCACCACCTTTCAAGATAATA
>JBLWYD010000017.1:14832-62698 GCA_048267165.1 Bacteroidota bacterium | reverse complement strand
TTAAGTTTGTGTGTTATTTTGAATTATATGAACTTTCAAAAGCATTGGATACTAATTCTACTATAGATTGTTTGCTTTTTGATATTCATTATAATGATTATTATATTCTTGCAGAAGTAAATTTTGTAGGAATTTCAGAACGCAATACCTTATTTGGTAAAATATCAAGTTTGATTAATTATTCAGATGGTGATGGATTTGATATATCATATAATTATTCAATCATAATTTATTATTTATTCAAATGCGACCCTAAAGATGGTTTAATTTATATTGATTCTCATAGAGAAGTTCATTTCCCTTAACATTTTGCTGTTTGCATTATTGCTTTGTCGCTAACGGCCAATTTGTTTATAAAAAAATAGGCAAAGTACAAACCAAAAGAAAAGTAGAAGTAGATATGTATTTCGTAGAGTTAGTGAATAAATAATATGACTGACAAAATTTACATCCAATACCATAAAACAGAATTTGGTGAGTTAATACTCGGCTCGTTCCATAATCAGCTGTGCCTATGTGACTGGAGATACCGTAAAATGCGAGCATCCATAGATAGCCGAATCCAAAAAGGGCTAAATGCAGAGTACACTACGCAAAATACGCCGATTATTGCTGAATCCATTAAGCAAATCACCGAATACGCTGTAGGAGAGAGAGTTTCGTTCGAAATATCACTTCTACTAGTAGGCACAGATTTCCAGAAAAGCGTGTGGGAAGAGCTGATGAATGTCCCTTACGGAACTACACAATCCTACATAGGATTAGCGAAAGGTATGGGCAACGAAAAGGCAATCAGAGCTATAGCCACAGCCAACGGAGCGAACGCAATATCAATCATCATCCCTTGCCATAGGATAATCGGCAGCTCAGGAGAGATGGTTGGCTATGCAGGCGGCACACCAACCAAACGAAAACTATTATCCCTAGAAAACCGAAAAACTAGCGACTCGCAAACCGAGATGTTTGGGTAGTCTAATACTTCACAAACTTCTGGACTTTTGACCCTACTTTTATCATATACACCCCAGCTGATAAATCGCGAACATCGATTCTGCTCTCAGCTATTACTTCTTTTACCATACTGCCCGAAAGTGATAGAATCTGAATGGTTGAGTTCGGAGCTATGTTTTCCAAAGTAATGTAGTCGGCAGTTGGGTTGGGGAATACTGATATACTATTATTTGAAGTTTCGTCATTTTCTACGGTTGATAATGGATTTGTTATTTTTATTAATCCAATTCCAGTAGATAGATATAGTGTATCTTGGAACAATGAAACGTGGTTGATTACCAAATCTGTCTCTTTTCCTGATATTATTTCAATAGGCTCGAAATCACGAATAGAATTGACTCTATATAGACCTCCATTTTGGAAAGTTATATAGACAAAACCATCAGAGCATTTTCCCATATATTTTATGCTCCCATATCCTAGCTCCGTAACAGTTACTGTATCTATTTTGTCGCTGTTCAAGTTGAACAGTGTATTTCCAGCTCTACCGAACATAGTATTTGTAACTTTAGAATAGATCAACTCATAAACCATAAGAACACTATCTGTAATAGAAGGAACTTGGGGGATGTAATTTATATACTCACAATCTGAACTCTCATTTATTCTGAAAATACTTTTCTGAGTAAGTATCCATAGATTACCATCTCTATCAATTTCCATACTCTGTGCTACAGAATCTATGTAATATGAGAAAAAACCGCTCTTTATATATTTGAAATCAGTAAGGCAAGAATTAGTAGGGTCGTAGATATGCGCTCTATTTCCTTGTTTATCCAATACTGAAACAAAAGAATTATATATATTTTCTTTCAAAAAGTAACTCCCAAAAGCATAAATCTTTTCATCAAATACCTGGAATTTATTTATCATGTTTACAGCTTTCTCCTCTTCTAATATATTGCTATATTTGAAAATACCGTCATTTTCAAAAGTGACAAGGTCTCCTGCATTTGTTACAAGTGATTCGTCAGCAAATCTTGCATATTGCAGGTTATCTACTGTTTGTTTTAGCCCTAACTGATCTTCACTTTTCCATTCATTATCAACTTTTAAATAATTAGGGAAGCTTTGAAAAATGGAAGGTCCACCATCGATTATCTCAACGTTATGGTCTCGTACAAATCTTTCTATAGAAAATGCAGGCAACTCATTTTTTTTACTTTGAGTATATTCAATTACTTCTCTCTTTTTTATATTAATAATCCTGTCATATTGGTATGAATCATACCAGTCGGTGCAGATAGTATAGTATTCATCTCCATATTTAGTGATACCAGGATAGAACAGATAATAATCAGTAAAATCTGTAAATTTCACAATATTTAAACTATCTCCCTCTTGAAAATAGAACCTACCATCGCCTGACATTATTATCTCATCATCATTTTTGTCCAAATCATATATATATAGATTCTTTTCTTCCGCTATGTCCTCATACATCAGTTTTATACTTTTGGTTTTATAATCATAAACTGCCGGGATTTGTATTAGCTTATTATCTGGTCCATTATACCTAGCAGTGAACCATACATTCTCTTCTTTATCAGTCATAAATTTACTATATTTTAAAGAGTATTTCTTTGGGAGTAAATCACGATAATTGTTTGCTCTCCATTTGTTCTCATCTATATTATATATATAACTAGAATCCACTCCCACGAATAACCAGACCTCATTATTAGAAATTGCTTGGGATGGAACGGATTGGTCAAAATTAAACCCTCGCTCTTCATCTGTAAAGGTTGTCATTTCATTAGTTTCTAGGTTGAATAGTCCAAATCTTAGTACATTGTCTTGCCTATTAGAATAGTAAGTCTTATATCCATAAGTCGGCTTGAAGAATGAGAACCAAACATAATTCTTATATAAATTAATACGAGCTATTTCGAAATCAAAATCTACGTATTCCTCTATTTTCCACTCTTTAGTCGTTTTGCCATCATATTTGAGTAAAGATTTGCTGTTGAAAGTCCATATATTCCCTTCATCATCAAAACTCAAATCTCTGACATCATTGTCACCAATCTTTATATTCTCTAATTTACCATCTTTCAATATATTAAGACCAACAGGAGTAGGAATATATAAAACACCATCTCGGCTGACCATTGTCTTTATGAAATTACTTTTCAGATTGGAGTTTAAGCTATTTAGATAAGTAGATTCACTCGTTTCCCGGTTTTGGATAACTAAGCCATTTTGCAACCCAATATAGAAATTTTCATCATCGACAGCGAATGAACGGAAGTAGTTGTAATTACTAGAAAAATTCTGTGAACTAGCTATTGAAAAACAACTAGTTATAATTATTAATGTAGTTAGTAAAAATCTCATTTTATTATCCTTTCCTGTTTAAATAAATGTCGAAGTCTAATAAACAAATCAATGTCTGGTTTGTTACATTTTCCATAGAAAATAGTATAATTAATTCTATTGTAATTTACATTCTAATTATGTAATTTAATCCATTCAACAATTTAGGATAATTGAAATGAAATTATTACTGACAGCCCTTGCCGTACTTTTGTCTCTAGGAACATCATATTCTGAAGAAATTACACTTGATATAGTGATAAATACTGAGTTCGAAGACTACAGATATTATATGATGTATTTGGGAAGTACCCCCGATACACTTTTCGTAGAGAAGAAGAGCGAGTACCCTAAAAGAATCACTTTCAAAACAGATCATAAACTCCCATTCGCTACAGTTCTTCATATCCAGAAGGGTGATAAATCGGCAATGAGTTCAAATTTATTTGAAGTTGACTCAACTTATATGACTATCAAAATTGACAAGATAAATAATAAATATCAGTTCATTAGTACCGAATTTCAGCTAAATTTCAATACTGTAATGAATGAGATGTTAGAATTAGAAGAACAAAAGAGAAATGGGACTGTAACAGAAGATGAGTTGAATACGCATTATTCTAAGGTAACGCTTCAGATGATAGAAGAATATCCAGAGCACCCAATGGGATATTTTTTACTGACTAGGGTATTGAATAAACTAAACGAAAATGATTTAAGGTTAGTTAAAAGCCTTATCAACTATAAAGGTGCAGACAATCCTCAGATAGAAGACTTTAATAAGATTATTACTACTTTGATACCTAAGAGAGAAGGTTACTCAATCGGTGCCGAAATAAAAGAATTAACGAATCTTATACTACCTGATAAAACTGAAACTGGTATTGATCTAACCAAAGGTAAACATTTTGTTTATATTTGGTCAACGAGGTGTGGCCCTTGTATTTCAACATTAAGAAACGTAAATAGCAATTTAGATTCTTTTGATTCGGAAGTAAATCTAATCACAATTTCTGTAGATTATGATACTAGTAGATGGCATAAGTTTGTTGATATTGAAAAATTAAATTTCCCTACTTATTTTAGTAATAACAATAGTATTTTAGAAATTTTTAACGTTTCAAGTTTACCATTCACAATCCTAATCGAGGATGGAAAAGTCTCGAAATTGAACCCAACGGTAAAGGATTATATAAAGTAAAAGAGTTCTCTAGCTAATTTTGGCTTTAGTTCTCCCTTTATTGCTAAGTTTACATCACGAATAGATTCAGATAGCTCGCTTATAATCTGGGCTTTCGTTTCAGAAATTTTTTCTAGCTTTATATTCTTAAAAGTAGAGACAATTGCCAGAAATTCGTTGGATTCATTATCTGGTATGTCTAGTAATACTTTCATTTATTTACCTTTTTGCAATAATTGTCTTATCTGTACTACGAAATATAAGAAATTTTGTTGTCAATTGAAAACACCCCTACCCCATTTTTTGGTAGTATTTAGATACTCGCTCGTTTACTATTATGTCCTTCTTTTGGATTGGTGTATTCAGCACAACCCCATCTAATGAGCGGCAGCGGCTAAGGGCTACATATACCTGACCATGGGCGAATGCACCATAGCCAACGTCTATTATCACATTGTCGAACGTCTTGCCTTGGCTTTTGTGTATAGTTATAGCATAGGCCAATTGCAGCGGATATTGGATGAACTCGGCAGCAGTCGAGGACTCTATTTTGTCGGTGTCTCGGTTCAGCTCGAACTTCACTTCTTTCCACGATTCCTGCTCTACTAGGTGCTCCGTACCGTTTATATCTACGAATATATCTTTATCATCTATCTTTGTTATTTTACCAACTGAGCCATTTACCCACCTAAAACCCGGATCATTTTTGAGCATCATAACCTGTGCTCCCTCGCGTAGCTTTAGCTTGTATGGAGCTGGTAGCTTATTCTCTAGCTGGTCTTCGCCTTGTTCGGCTAACTTGGCATATTTACCTGATAGTTCACAAGTGAAAACGTGTTCTTTGCTCGTTAGTTGGTCTAGCTTTTTCTGGTTAATATTCGAAGCAGTTCGCCTCATTGATGTAAGGAAAGTCGCCGTTTCAGGGATACCGACCTTGCTTTTGTGACGAGAGTTTAGCAAACGCATATCATCGTCGCTGATGGAATTTATACGTATGTGTTCTAATAGCTGTTTGAACTCGACCTCATTTTCCGATTGGCGGAATATCTGAGTCAGCTCCGTAAAGTGGTAGCCATAATCTTTAAATACAGGTGCGTCGTAGAACTGCTCTCCCCCATAAGTCTTGAGGATATAGTCTTGCTCGTCTCTCCTCATAACTGGCGGAAGCTGATACAAATCGCCTATGAATACCATCTGCACCCCACCGAATGGCTCCATTGGACGGTTTCTATTCAGTCGCAATGCCGTGTCTATACCGTGCATCATATCCGAACGAACCATCGATACTTCGTCTATTATCAGCGTATCTATCTCTTCGAATAGATCTTTCCGATAATCCATTTTCAGCTTATCTATTTCTAGCTTACCGGGTTTGAATCGGAAAAACGAGTGAATAGTTTGCCCTCCCACATTAAGAGCGGCTATACCCGTAGGCGCTATTACCACGAAGTTCTTTTTTGTCTTACGGGTGAACTCACGCAGGAGAGTTGACTTACCAGTGCCGGCTCTACCTGTTATGAATATACTATCGTTCGTATTATCTAATATATTGAGTGCTTTTTTGAATTCTTCGGTTATATCTATGTTCATTGTCTAAGAGTTATGGTTATTACTATGCTGCTGATAGCAATTTAACATAAGATATGATTAGTTGTGATATTTGGGGAGAAAAGGATTAGATATTCATTTTTTCAATATATTTGTCATCACACAACTTACAACCAACGAATCTTTAAAATGAAAAACAACCGTGTATTCGTACTTATATTTTTGATTTTCTCTTGTCTTTTGGCTGCAAAATCATATTATTATATGCCCTATATGGCTGATGATGCACTGATAACACTTCGCTATGCTCAGCGACTATTGGACGGATTTGGACTAACATGGACGGAAGGCATTCCGGTGGAGGGATACTCTAACCTACTTTGGACATTACTAATAGCTGCATTTGGTAAATTTGGGTTTGAACTGCTCACAGTAGCAAGGGTCTTAGGAGTTATATTCGGGATACTTAATATATACCTAATCATAGATTTTGTGCGTAATCGTTTTGGTAAAGCAATAACAATTCTAGTAATCACCCTATTTTTCTATAGTCTATCAGGGACAGTTTCTATTTGGTCTATGGCTGGATTGGAGCAACCTTTGGTGGCTTTTCTCGCACTTTGGGCAGTGGTGAAGTACTTCGATTTCCGTGATTTCAATAATAAAAATAGCTTATGGTATTCATCATTAGCCTTAGGTTTTCTCTGTATTACTAGACCTGATGGTATATTGCTTTCAGTAATTATAGGAACTTACCACCTAATAGCTAACAGAAGTGAGCTAAAGGGTTCATTAATTCAAGTGCTAAAACTAGCCGTATTCCCTACAATATTATATTTCGGCCAGTTGATTTTTAGAATTTATTATTACGGCGAATTAGTCCCGAACACAGCATTAGTAAAAGTAACTCCGTCTTTCTTCCACGCTATGTACGGTCTGACTTATAATCTGAAATTTATGAAATCAATTTTTACTCTCATAGTTCCAGTAGCTTTACTTTCCGTTTATCTAATCAAAAGAAAAAATCAGCATATATCTCTATTAGTTTCTATACTGGCAATATGGTTTTTCTACCTTGTTTTTGTTGGTGGGGACATATTCATGGCATTTCGTCACCACTACTACTCGCTAGTATTCATAATATTGATATTGACAGCTGGTCTGAATGATCTATTCAAAAGCGATTTTTACAAAGAAAAAAAGACACTTTTTCTAATCGCAATTGCTTTCTGTGGTTCGTTTTATCTGTACCAACAATTCGAAAATGGATACTATAAGAATATAGAAACGTTCACTTGGACTAGCAACCAGAAGACTCTGGCTTTTGCACTCATATCTACATTTGAGCAGCAGCAGCCGCTAATAGCAGTCGATGTTGCTGGATCACTGCCGTATTGGACTAAGTTCCCATCACTCGATATGCTTGGGCTGAATGACTACTATATAGCCAGACACAGACCAAAGACTATGGGAGCGGGATTTATAGGTCATGAGCTGGGTGAGCCCGAATACACACTAGACCAAAAGCCAGATATATTCCAACTACACTTCGGGGTGCGTGAGCCAGTTCGTTATATAGACTCCCTTTTGGTAATCAACAAGAGATTCATATCCGATTACAGAGACGTCAGCGTATTAGCCAAATCTGACAATGGGTACGATTACCAAGGTGTGCTTTGGTTCAATCTATTCAGTGATAAAGTTGGTATTCGCTCTGAGAGTGATAAGGTGATTATCCCCGCATATTACTTCAAAACGGATAAGGAAGTATTCAATGAGTTCAAAAATGGCAACCTAGTATTACCAATAAAGCCAAATCAACAATTCGAGCTTATTTTGCCATACCAAATTCAATTTAGCTCTATGTACTCGAACCCTGCTGGATTCGATATACGCTACAAGGCAGAAGGAAAAGGAATAAAAATAACTGCCAAAAACCCTACGAATAAAACTATGGATCTGAAAAGTATAATAGTAGAATAGAAAAAACTTTGCCCATAGTGGAGACAAAAAAAAGAATTCCTTGATAGCCCCAGCAGGGCGTTATATCTGTAGCTTATGAATCCCAAAAACACAATACCGCCCCGTAGGGGTGGGAATACTAGTGTTTATTAAATTACCACCCCGTCCTGCTACGCAGTCCACCCCACCAGAGAGGAATTTCTATCACCCCACCCACAATATACCCACTTCGTAGTATAGCAAATATCTCTGACTTTCCGTATATTAGGACTTTCAACAGAAGTAAATAGAGTAAAGCATTATGGCAATAAGCTGGAACGAAATTAAAGACCGTGCTCTCCGATTCACTAAGGAATGGGAAGGCGAGAGCAGAGAGCGTGCTGAGAAAGACTCATTTTGGAATGATTTCTTCGATGTATTTGGTATCAGCCGAAGAAGAGTCGCTACGTTCGAAGAGCCAGTCAAAAAGCTAAGTAAAAGCCAAGGGTTCATCGACCTATTTTGGAAAGGTACGCTACTAGTAGAACACAAATCTCGTGGGCGTGATTTGGATTCCGCTTATGAGCAAGCAACAGACTATTTCCACGGATTGAAAGACCACGAACTACCGAAATATATTCTCGTTTCCGATTTCGAGCGATTCAAACTATATGACCTAGATGACAAGACAGAACACGAGTTCTCTATATCCGAATTTCACGAAAATGTAAAGCTTTTCGGATTCATAGCTGGCTATCAGAAGCGTTCGTTCAAAGACCAAGACCCCGTGAACATAAAAGCCGCTGAGCTGATGGGTAAGCTACACGATGAGCTAGAAGAAAGCGGTTACGAAGGTCACCCACTAGAAGTATTCCTAGTGCGATTGCTCTTCTGCCTATTCGCTGATGATACTGGGATTTTCGAAAAAGATACTTTCAAAGAAGCAATAGAAGTAAAGACAAGCGAAGACGGTAGCGACCTAGGTGCGTGGCTTGCTCAGTTCTTCCAAGTGCTGAACACAGAACGCACCAAACGACTAAAAAACTTAGATGAACACCTATCGCTTTTCCCCTATGTGAATGGGAAACTATTCGAAGAGCCATTGCCTATATCAGCTTTCAACTCTCGTATGCGTGAGATATTACTCGAATGTAGTGCACTCGATTGGGGTAAAATCTCTCCTGCTATATTTGGGTCTATGTTCCAATCGGTGATGAACCCCGAAGAAAGAAGAAACCTCGGTGCTCACTATACTTCCGAAAAAAATATACTAAAGCTAATAAAACCGCTTTTCCTAGATGAGCTACAAGAAGAGTTCACAAAAATAAAACAGAACAAGAAAAAGCTAGTCGAATTCCACCAAAAGCTAGGCACACTCAAATTCTTAGATCCCGCTTGCGGTTGCGGTAATTTCCTTATCATAACATACCGTGAGCTACGGCTACTAGAGTTAGAAGTGTTGAAAATACTATACGGCAAACAGCAAGTAACATCTATAGAGCAGATAATGCACGTAGAAGTTGACCAATTCTACGGAATAGAATATGACGAGTTCCCTGCCCGAATAGCCGAAGTAGCTATGTGGCTAATGGATCACCAGATGAACCTACTAGTCAGTGAAGCGTTTGGGCTTTACTATGCTAGGTTACCACTACGCAAATCTGCAACTATAGTCCACGGCAATGCCCTAAGAACAGATTGGGAGCAAGTAGTACCCAAATCAGAACTGAGCTATATACTCGGTAATCCGCCGTTCTATGGAAAGCAAATGCAGACTAAAGAACAGAAAGAGGATATGCAAAATATATTTTCTGGAGTAAAAGGTGCTGGTGTATTAGACTATGTTACAGCGTGGTATATAAAGGCTGCAAAGTATATACAGAACACCGAAATTAGTGTTGCATTTGTATCGACTAACTCTATCTCACAAGGCGAACAAACTGGAATACTTTGGAATGAGTTATTTAATAAATATGGAATAAAAATTCATTTCGCTCATAGAACTTTCAGCTGGAAGAATGAAGCAAAAGGAAATGCAGCGGTACACGTTGTTATTATTGGTTTTTCTAGTTATGATATTAAAGATAAATGGCTTTGGTATTATGAAAATATAAATGGAGAATCCCACCAAATAAAAGTCAAGAATATAAATCCTTATCTTGTTGAAGGTAACGATATTGTTGTACTAAAGAGAAGAATTCCAATCTGTAATGTTTCAGAAATTTCATTTGGTAATATGCCAAATGACGGTGGAAATTTCTTATTGAGTAAAGAAGAAAAGGATGACTTAATAAGATTAGAACCAAATGCAGCTCAAGTAATTAAACCTCTTTTGAGTGCTCACGAATTTTTGAATGGTAAAGAGAGATATTGCATTTGGTTAAAAGATGTTTCACCTTCTTTGATTAAAAGTTTGAAAGAAATTACAAAGCGAATTGAAAATGTTAGAGAACTTCGGTCAAATAGTACTAGAGAAGCGACAAGAAAACTTGCATCATTTCCTACTCTTTTTGGTGAAATAAGGCAGCCAGATTCAGACTTTATTTTAGTTCCAAGAGTCTCAAGTGAACGTAGAAAATATATTCCATTTGGATTTTTCTCAAAAGATAATATTGTAAGTGATACGTGTATGTCCGTTCCAAACGGTACACTATACCACTTCGGTCATCTTACTTCAGAGATGCATATGGCTTGGGTTAAATATACTTGTGGTAGGTTAGAAAGTAGGTTTAGATACAGTAATGAAATCGTCTATAACAACTATCCGTGGCCCAAAGAGCCAAGCGAGAAAAACAAACAGAACGTAGAGAGCAAAGCACAAAAAGTATTGGACGTAAGGGCGGAGTTCCCGACTAGTAGTTTGGCAGACTTATACGACCCACTAACTATGCCTCCTAAGTTAGTCAAGGCGCATCAGGAGCTAGACAAAGCCGTTGACCTTTGCTATCGCCCACAGCCATTTACAAGCGAAACGGCACGCATTGAATTTCTGTTTGATTTGTATAGCGAGTATACGAGTGGAATGTTTGGTGGTAAGAAGAAGGGGAAGTGATAAGTTGGAGAAATGAAGACCCTCATTTAGCCCCATCGGGGCGAAATATCTGTAGCTTCAGAATTACAAAACTGTTATCTGCCCCCTTAGGGGTAGGATAACCCATTCAACTACTACGCAGTTGTGTTCAGGGATTTCACAATGTTGGCTACTAATATTGAACTGCTAACGCAGTTCTATGGGCTCTTTACTCTATCTCGCTGGCTCGATATCGTTCAGAGTGACACAAGCCTAAAGCTCCCAAACCCACGACCAACACGGCAACTTCCAAATACCTGTTGTTTTACAATCTAATTAAGGTTAAATTTCGTGTTTATTTATATAATTTTCCAAGAATAAATATGATAAAAGTCTCTAGATTTATAACTTTAGATAACTTTATAACTAAGCAAGAAAACCACCACATAGACGCTTCGGGTGAATTCACTTCATTTATGCATGATTTGACTTTCGCTGTTCGACTAATAGCTAGGGAAGTACGAAGTGCTGGTATCAATGATATAATAGGGCTCACGAACGATATTAATGTTCATGGTGAGCAAGTCAAAAAGCTAGACGTGATAGCTAATGAGATAATAATAAAATCTATGAACCACACTGGCAAACTAGCTGTGATGGCTTCGGAAGAGAATGAAGAATTAATCCAAATACCGAGTAAGTACCCTAAAGGTAAATATGTACTTGTATTTGACCCACTAGACGGTTCGTCCAATATAGACGTAAACGTTACTATTGGAACTATTTTTGGTCTTTATAAAAGAATTTCAACTGGTGAAGCTGATTGTACTGATGAAGATGTACTTCAAAAAGGATATACTCAAGTAGCGGCTGGTTACGCATTATACGGTAGTAGCACAGTATTCGTATATACAACTGGCAATGGTGTAAATGCATTCACTTATGACCCAACTGTAGGTGAGTTTATTCTTTCTTACGAAGGGATAACTATACCAGAGAGGGGGAAATACTACTCAGCTAATGAAGGTAATACATACAAGTGGTCTGAAGAATTCAAAAATTACATAAATCATCTTAAAGAAAAATCTGATGATGGATTTAGACCGTATTCAGCTAGGTATATAGGATCGGGTGTTGCAGACATTCATCGTACCTTGCTTTACGGAGGTATATTCGCTTATCCAGCTGATAATAATAACCCGAACGGGAAATTGCGATTAGTTTATGAGTGCAATCCATTGGCTATGCTAGTAGAGCAAGCTGGTGGAATGGCTACTAACGGTAAAGATAGAATATTGGATTTGCAACCGAAGAATATTCATGAACGAAGCCCATTATTTTTGGGTAGTAAATATGACGTGGAGGAATGTATGGCGTTCCTCAATGGCACAAAATAAATGAAGTTTAGAAAGAAAAAATTAGCAGAAAAAACCATCCCAGAAGAAGAGACCAGGGGCTCGGATATGGGATTCATGGACCACTTAGGTGAGCTTAGAAAACGGCTCGTCTATATAGTACTGAGCGTACTAGGTGGTGCTGCTGTAGCTGGATATTACATAGACCCAATTATGAATGGGATACTATTGAAACCAGCAATAGATGCTGGGTTGGATTTGCAAAACCTTAGAGTCTTCGGTATGCCGATGCTCTATTTCAAAGTAGTGCTAATAGCTGGTGTGATAATAGCGATTCCATTTATCTTGTATCAAATATGGAAGTTCGTAGAGCCCGCACTATACCAAGCCGAGAAGGGTTGGGCTAAGCGGATTACGTTCTTTACTACGCTTTGCTTTGCATGTGGTATATGTTTCGCTTACTATGTTATGATACCGTCTATGCTGCAATTTTCAGCAGATTTCGGTAGCATTAACGTTAAGAATTTGATTGACATAAATGAATACTGGGGATTCATATTACTGATGATATTAGCGGCCGGTATCTTTTTTGAGATGCCGATGGTAGCTTTTGTATTGGCAAGATTCGGGATGTTAACTCCTCGATTTCTTCGCAAATATAGAAGACATGCAATCATCATAATATTAATAATAGCTGCTATTTTGACTCCGAGTCCTGATCCGTTTAATCAGCTCGTTGTTGCAGTGCCAATATATGTTTTATACGAGATAAGTATTATTATAGCTGCTATCTCGATTAAGAAGTACTATCAGAAAGAAGAGACTGAAGAATAGATGAGTTTACAAACTATAAGCACTCCAATAAAGGACGAGCTAGAAGAATTCGACAAGTACTTCAAAAGTTTGATGAAAACCGATGTTGCACTGCTCGATATAGTATTGCGGTACTTGACTAAGAAAAAAGGTAAGAGAATACGTCCTATATTAGTATTCCTGACGGCACATATACTTGGCGAAATAAACGAGCGTACATACCAAGGTGCGGCTATGGTGGAGCTACTCCATACGGCTACTCTAGTGCACGACGACGTAGTGGACAGAGCCGAAACAAGACGCGGACTACTATCTATCAATGCTAAGTGGAACAACAAGATTGCAGTGCTTGTTGGTGATTTCCTTCTTTCAAAAGGATTGCTAATAGCTACTGAGCATCAAGAATATGGTTTTTTAGATATTACTAGTAATGCCGTTCGTAGGATGAGCGAAGGCGAATTACAAGCTATAGAAGTAATAAAGAAACGTGAAATAACAGAAGAAATTTACTATAGAATTATCTCAGATAAGACCGCTGCACTTATCTCTACTTGTACCCAAATTGGTGCCACAAGTGTAACCGACGACCGTGAGTTAATTAATAAGATGAAAGAATTCGGCGAGAATATAGGTATGGCTTTCCAGCTGAAAGATGATCTATTCGATTATTTATCTACTAGCAGTTTAATAGGAAAACCAGTCGGTAATGATATAAGAGAAAAGAAGATTACACTACCGCTAATCCATTCATTTGAGAATAGCGATAAGAGCGAAGCAAAGAAAATCAAGAAAATGATAAGTAAGGGCGACCTTTCTAATAAAGATGTGAAGTATATAATCGATTATACTAAAGAGTATAAAGGTATAGAATACACTATAAATGTATCAAATCAATACAAACAAAAAGCACTGGATATACTCGATGAGTTACCGACCAATGCTGATAGACAAACGCTAATAGATTTGGCAGAATTTGTGATAAACAGAGAAAATTAATTATTTTTGATAATTGGAAAATTTAAAAAGAGCAGCATAATATGGATAAATTAGTAATCGAAGGCGGAACGAGATTAAAAGGAAGAGTAAAAATATCTGGTGCGAAGAACGGCTGTTTGGCTATAATGCCGGCTTGTCTATTAGCTCCGGGGGTTTACAACCTAAGTAACACTCCTAATCTAACTGATGTGTGGAGTATGTCAAGATTACTAAATGCTATGGGAGCTCACTCCGAGCTAAATGGCGATACTTTATTCCTGGATACTAGAGACGTAAATAGCTGGGAGGCACCCTACGAATTTGTAAAAACAATGCGTGCCTCTTTCTATGTACTTGGTCCACTATTAGCTCGATTCGGTAAAGCGAGAGTATCGCTTCCGGGTGGCTGTGCGTGGGGCCCTAGACCTGTTGATTTGCATATAAAAGGTCTGCAAAAGTTAGGCGCTGAAATTGAAATAGAAAATGGCTATATAGTAGCCGATGCCACTAATCTAACTGGTGGAAGATTCAACTTCGATATATCGAGTGTTGGAGCTACTGGAAACGTGCTAATGGCAGCCGTAAAAGCGAAAGGCACGACAATGCTGACTAATGCGGCAATGGAGCCAGAGATTACTGCACTTGCTCGTTTCTTAGTTAAGATGGGAGCAAAAATAGACGGTATAGGCACTACTCAACTAGAAATAGAGGGAGTCGATGAACTAAAAGCTGTAGATGAAGATATAGTCCCAGATAGAATAGAAGCGGCTACATTCATGATAGCTGCTGCGATGACAAAAGGCGACGTAGAGCTTACTAATGTCAATCCTTACCACTTAGCTGCTGTAATCGGTAGAATGGAAGAGACGGGCGCTGAAATAGACGTAAACGCTAATACAATCCGAGTGACTATGAACGAGGATATACAGCCAGTTGATATCACTACTTCTGTTTACCCAGGTATCCCGACAGACGTGCAAGCACAATGGACAGCGTATATGCTAGCGGCTCAGGGCACTTCAAAAATAGTAGATAATATATACACAGACAGATTCAAACATATACCCGAACTACAGAGATTGGGTGCAGATATATCTGTATCAGATAACACTGCAATAGTAAAAGGCGGAAAAGCACTTTCTGGTGCACAAGTAATGTCATCTGACCTAAGAGCTAGTGCATCGCTTATATTAGCTGGATTGATTGCTGAAGGCAGAACGGAAGTACTTCGTGTCTATCACCTAGACCGTGGCTACGAAAACTTAGAGCAAAAACTTACAGCATTAGGTGCAAATATCAAACGCGAAAAAGCTAGTTTGGTGTAAAAAGTCACTCATAGGAAAACTGAGTACACTGAGGCTCTCGAAGTGGCGAAGCAACCATGACAGACTAGGGTTTTAAAAAACTGTCACTCAGTGTGAGCGAAGTCGAAATAAAGAGTCTAGGAGTAAACCTGTCACAGCGAGGACTGAAAGGACGTGGCTGTCTCAATTATTACTAATCTATCATCATGTTTGTTTTATCACACTTGTGCTGAGCGTCGCCGAAGTCGAGATCACGAAGTTGTAATTTTCTGGTTTATAACACTGAGTACACAAAGCGTGGGAGTCCGAAGAGTCAATGTAAAACAGAGCATTGCCGTTGGCTAAAGCCAACGGATAAAATAGCCAGCACAACCCAATGTTGACTTTTGCCCCATACTATATCGCCCAATAATGCTTGATAACACCTTCTGTTTTGCAGGAACATAGCGGGAGAATGCCTTTTATTCATAAAATATTCATAAAACCCAACAATTTCATATATTGCAATGTCTTAATTCTTCATTCTTAAAAGCAATTTATGAAAATAACTCTTTACTCTCTAATAATATTGCTAACATTTAGCATTACAAATCGTGCAACAGCCGACGACAAACCTCTACAAGGACTAGCAAAAATAGACTCGTTACTCGATGAAGTGCTTAATGCAAAAGGTGATACTAATGAAGTTAATCTTTGGGCTAAACTATCATTTAGTATGTCTAACTTAGATTCTGATAAAGGAATTGAATATGGATTGAACGGATTAGAACTAGCAAAACAATTGCGATGGAAGCTAGGTGAGGCAAATTGTTACAATGCCCTAGGTGTCAATTACAAAGTCAACTCTAACTACCCAAAAGCTTTGGAATATTACCACAAATCACTCATCATAAATGAAGGTTTAGGTGATAAGATGAAAATTGCCTACAACTTAGGTAATATAGGCAATGTATATACAAGTCAATCGAATTACACTAAAGCATTAGAATACCATAAGAAAGCTTTAAAAATAAATCAAGAAATGGATAGAAAGACAGGCATTGCTACAAATCTTGTTAATATTGGAAATCTATATAGTATGCAAACGAAAAATTCTGAGGCTCTTGAATATTTTCATAAGGCACTGGCTATTTACGAAGAACTCGGGAAAAGTTCTGGTATAAATGTAATATTAGGTAACTTAGGTAGTATTTACTTTAATGAGGGCAATTATCCGGAAGCAGAAGAATACTTCTTAAGAGGGCGCAGACTTAATGAGAAAACTGGAAATAAGAAAGGAATGGCGTATAAGCTATCTAATCTAGGGGTTTTATATTTGGTATTAGCTCAAGACACAATCGGACTAAATAACTCAAGAGAATCACGATTCAATAGTTTAAATAAAGAAATAAATTTGAACAAGTCAGAGCAATATTTATTACGAGCAAAGGTAATATTCGAAGAATTAAATAACTTGAATGAGCTTAGTCAAACTTATAGCTCGTTGCACCAAGTTTACAGAGAAAGAGGTTTGTTTAAAAAAGCATACTTTATACTAGAAAAACAAAAGATACTACAAGACTCTATATTTTCGCAAGAGAATAATATAAAATTAACTGAGCTAGAGCGTGCTAGAGAAGAAGATATAAAACAAAAAGAAATTGAAAAACAAAGTATAAGAATAACGGAACAACAAAAGCGAGAAAAGCTTATTCTCTATTTTTCTCTAGCAATAGTGTTTTTATTAATTTTGATATTGGTTATAATTTTTAGGCAACGTAGAAAAGCCGATAAGCTATTATACAATGTACTACCAGTTTCTATAGCCAAGCGATTGAAGAAGAAAGAGCACCCAATATCAGATTATTTCACACAAGCATCGATTGTGTTTATAGACATAGTCAATTTCACAGAGTTAGCTAAAGACGCTGACCCACGAAGAGTAGTAGAGGCGTTGAATAAGATATTCACCAAATATGATGCCATAGCAAACAAGTATGGCTTAGAGAAAATCAAGACTATAGGCGATAGCTATATGGCAGCCGCAGGCATACCAGAAGTACAAAAAGACAATACCCACCGAGCTGCCCAGATGGCATTAGAAGTCAAGGCGATGATGTCCGACTATCGCACGGCTGATGGTACCAAAATTGAGGTACGTATAGGGCTTGATTGTGGCCCTGTAGTTGCTGGAGTAATCGGAGAAAACAAGTTCATCTATGATATGTGGTCCGATGCAGTGAATACTGCCTCACGTATGGAATCATCAAGCATAGCTGGTGAAGTTCAAGTTTCTGAACGCTTCAAAGAAGCTGTTTCTGAATACGAAGAATTCACTTATGTAGAACGAGGTGAAATAGAGATCAAAGGCAAAGGCAAAATGAAGACTTTCTTTATATCGTAGAGACGTATTGCATACGTTTCAAAATGAAAATGGAATCAGAGACGAATGCACTTCGACTGTCGTTCAGCACAAGCAATACGTCTCTACAAACAATTCACGTAGATCAACCTAAATCAGCTAATCTACTTAACCCTAACCAAATCCATTTCGATTAGTTTTTCAGCGATTTGCACAGCGTTTGTAGCAGCACCTTTGCGGAGATTATCAGCTACAACCCACATATATGCGGAGTTCGGTGCTGATGGGTCTTTACGTAGTCGCCCTACGAATACTGGGTCTTTGTCGTTTGCATCTTGTGGAGTTGGGTAATCGCCCTCTTTCCAATTGTCTAAGACTACCATATTTTTCGATGTCATTAGCAATCCACGGAGATGATCGATTGAGAAATCTCTTTCCGTTTCGAAGTTCACCGATTCTGCGTGACCGCCTACTATTGGCAACCTAACACAAGTTACGGCAATATTAAGCTCAGGTAAACCGAGAATTTTTCGGCTTTCTTTTATCATCTTATTTTCTTCATTCGTAAAGCCATTGCTATCGAATGGATGGAATAGAGTGTTGAAAGCGATTGGCTTTTCATCACTATAGTTGCCTATTAGCTCATTTTCTAGCTTGTCTAATCCTTTCTGTCCTGCACCAGTTATAGACTGATACGTAGAGCATATTACTCTTTTCAATCCGTAGTTCTCGTGTATAGCTTTCAGTGGAAGCATAAGCTGTATAGTCGAGCAATTTGGGTTTGCTATTATCCCTTTGTGGTCTTTTAGTGCGTCTGGATTGACCTCTGGTACTACTAGAGGAGTACTTTCGTCCATTCTCCAAGCGCTACTATTATCAACTACAACGCAACCAGCAGCGGCGGCAATTGGAGCAAACTTCTTGCTAGTATCGCCACCAGCAGAGAATAGAGCTATGTCAATTCCTGCGAATGATTCTTCTGTTAGCTCTTGTATTGTTATTTCTTGCCCATTGTAAACTAGCTTTTGCCCAGCCGATCTGGCTGATGCGAAAAGTGATAATTCTTTGATTGGCAATTGGCGTTCGTGAAGCACGGTCAGCATCTTGCGACCAACTAAACCACTCGCGCCTACTATGGCAACGTTATATTCTTTCATAATACTTGATTTTCGAATTTAGGAGTTGTATGAGCCATGATACTCATAGTCTGACCAGTTTCACCATCTATATTCAAATGAACATAGGCTACTTTTAGGTCGCCTTCTGCAACTTGGAATTTATGAGCAGTTTGCAATTGGAAACGCTTGATAGCTATATCTTTACGCATACCCAATACACTGTCATAAGGACCAGTCATCCCAACGTCAGTGATGTAACCTGTTCCGTGAGGTAATATCTGAGCATCAGCTGTCTGTACGTGAGTGTGAGTACCTAATACTGCACTTACTTTACCGTCCAGATACCATCCCATAGATATTTTCTCAGCAGTAGCTTCTGCGTGGAAATCTACTATTGTGATATTAGTGTCAGATTTCATCTTGTCAATAGCAAAGTCAGCAGAGTTGAACGGACAGTCTATAGTTGACATGAATGTTCTACCTTGCAACTGAAGTACTCCGACTTTTACGCCATTTTCAGCAGTGAAAGTGGTAAATCCGTAACCAGCATTACCAGCAGGATAGTTCATAGGACGGATAACACGACGGTCTTTGCCAAGCAAAGGACGTGATTTCCAGTTTTCCCAGATATGATTACCAGTAGTAATTACGTGGACTCCAGCATCGAATAGCAAATTAGCTTCTTCTTCGTTTATGCCTTTTCCTTCCCATACGTTCTCGCCATTAACAATAATTGCATTCGCTGAATGCTTTTCTTTTATCGCCGGAAGCTGTGCTATTAGGTTGTTCAAGCCGATTTCACCGACTACGTCACCTACAAATATTAGACTTATATCTTTGCTCAATTTCAAATTTTCTTATTTTGTGATTAGAATTAAACAAATTTACGAAATAAAACATCTAATATTAAATGAAGATTTATACTAAAACTGGCGACGACGGAACAACGGGACTTTTTAATGGTAAACGAGTTAGCAAAGCCGCACTCAGAGTGGAGGCTTACGGCACGGTAGATGAGCTGAACACAGTAGTTGGGCTTGCGTATTCTTTTGAGTGCCCCGAACCAGTGAAGTCCGAATTGAAGCATATTATGAATATTCTCTTCACCGTGGGGGCTGACCTAGCAACTCCGATAGACCAATTTATAAAATCACAAGCAATAGAACGTACTAGCGAAGACGAAATTACTCGGTTAGAAGAAGCTATAGATAGATATGACGAAGACCTAGAACCCCTGAAAAACTTCATATTACCTGGTGGGCATCACTCAGCAGCTTACTTGCATAATGCACGTACAGTTTGCCGCCGAGCAGAACGACTAACAGTCGAGTTAGCCAACACAGAAGATATCAATGACAATGTAATTAAATATTTGAATCGCTTGTCTGATTACCTCTTTGCCGCTGCCCGCTACGTAAACCACCTGACAGGGGTTGAAGATATTATATGGAAGGGGAAGTGAAAAAAAAGGGAATTTCTTTTAGTAAAGAAACTCCCTTTCATCTTCTACTTGATTACGTTTCATTACTGAAAGAGGCTTTATCAAGTCTGTATGATGCAATTTATGTAAAAATATTCCGGTATTATAATCTTTGAATTAGAAAATATCCATCACACTTATCATCAATAAAGTTTATAATCCACTTATAATTATCTCTTTTTTCTAGATAATCTCTAATTAATTCTTCGTCGAAGCCATCATCTCCACCTTTTAATTTTGTTTTAATAGAGAAGACCCTACAAAAATCACTAAATGTCCTTACTGTGATACTTTCGACAGGTTCAATTATCGGCATAAACTACTCATATTTTGTTAAACCAATCTTTATTTATTTTGACTTTCTCAATATGTTCTATTTCTACACCTAACTTTAAATACTTGAGTTTCTTTACAAAATCAATTCCGTCTATTAAATCTATATTAGGTGCTCCATCTCTCCTTGCTTCTTCAATTGCACTTCTTGTAAATGTCCCAGTAGTAATTAATAATCCTTTATCTGCTCTTCCTATCATAGCTCCTCTAAAATCTCGCACTATCCCTGATGAAACACTTTTGGAATATCTTTTTGCTTGAAAAACTACATGAAAGGAAAGCGTTCCATTAATTTTAATTATACCGTTACCGTCTATACCACCATCTCCAGTCTTCCCACTTACATTAACATCAATAAAACCGAGTTCTCTCAACAATCTTTGACAAAGTCTTTCAAAAGCATCTGGTGTGATTGATTTAATTACATCAAGTAATTCATCCTCCCAATTAACTTCTGAATCCTCAAATATTACTTCTTTTTCAACTGATTTTTTATTTTTAAATCTTTTTTCAAGATTCTTTTCGTATACAAATTTTATTAGCTCGACCTCATCTACTATTTGAGTATTTTTCCCTTTTTCTGTTAGAGCCCATACTCCTCTAGAAGAATTTTCTATTAAGCTATAATTCTTTAAATTATTCTTAGCCCAAGCGAGTTGATAATTTAATTTTGTTCTTGCCCCTTTGTGTATTTCATTGACTTGTTTTGAACTGAGGCTTAGCAGTTTAATTACTTCTTCTTCAATTTCATTCGAGTTTGCTGAGCCACCTAAATTCTTTATAGATAGAAGTGTAGGGTTGAGTAAATCTTTATATGTTAAATTAAAACTACTCATATATTGTCCTATTCATATTCATATACCCTAAACCGAGTCCACCACATCCAGAGAAAAGAGATACTATTTTATACTTGTTTTTCATAATTCAAATATAATATTTATTATATATTTTTTAACAATTGTGTTAAAACTTGTTACAAATGGTTAAAACTTGTTTTAACAATCAATCAAAAACACACCCCACTAACCACTAACAAATAAACAGCATAATATTATAAACAATGATTTTGCTTAATCCACTACGCAATTTTTTATGAAAGTTGCTTAGTCTGATAAGCAAAATGCTCTTTTTGATGCTTTAATCTGTTAATTTGCTTAGTCTACTACGCAAAATGTCCTTTTTTGGGTTAAAATTCAATATTTTGCTTAGTGGGGTAAGCAAAATTTGTTTTTTAAGCTCATAAGTCGTACTTTTGCTTAGTAGAGTAAGCATTATTTAGTAATTTATGCTGAGTGAGATAAGCAAAATGGAAGAATTATTCAAAAAATCAGACCTACTGCTCGCCAATCTGGATGATGATTTTGAGCGAGGAGTGTATGACCGAATACATTGGGAAGACCGATTATTGGGAATTACTGGTGCTCGTGGTACTGGTAAAACTACTCTGCTATTGCAAAGGATGAGGAAGGTCATAAACGGTACCGATTCGCTTTATATATCAATGGATGACCCATATTTTTTAGTAGTTCCACTCATCAAACTAATAGAGAATTTCCGTGAGAGTGGAGGTAAATATCTTTTCGTAGATGAGGTGCACAAGTATCCGAGTTGGGCTAGAGAGCTAAAGAACTTTTATGATTTTTATAAAGATGTAAAAATAGTATTTACGGGCTCATCAGCAATAGACATATACCGACAAGATGTTGATCTGAGCCGAAGAGCAGTGATGTACGAGATGAGTGGGCTGTCGTTCCGTGAGTATCTTATGTTCAATCGTATATTAGATACACCAGCTTTGAAATTAGAAGATATACTAGAAAATCATAATGAAATTGCATTGGAGCTAATCAAAGACTTCCGACCAATACCTCATTTCGAGAATTATCTAGAGTTTGGATACTATCCATTCTTTATGGAGAGCGAGAGCAGCTACTCGGTGAAAGTAGAGCAAGTAGTAAGGTTAATCGTAGAGACAGATATGCGATTTATAAAAGAGATAACACTCGAGAATACTCGTAGCATATTGAAATTGCTAAAAATACTCGCTACAACAGTGCCGTTCAAACCGAATATAAGTAGTCTGAGCGAGAAAGTAGGAGTAGATAGAACTACGCTAATTCACTATCTACACTATCTAGAAAAAGCAAGGTTAGTGAACACAGTACAAGCTTATGGGAAAAAGTTAACAAAGCTAGCAAAACCCGACAAGCTATATCTGGAAAATACGAACATACAATATGCATTAGCTGCAGGTAAAGCTGACAGAGGAAGCATGCGAGAGCTATTCTTTATGAATCAAATGGCAAACATAGGAAAGGAAGCTACTCTGCCGCATAATGGTGATTTTTACATAGACGATATAACTTATGAGATAGGTAGTAAGAACAAGACAAACAAGCAAATACACAATGTAAAAGATAGCTATATAGTGGCAGATGGTATCGAGTTTGGGCGTGGTAATAGAATCCCACTTTGGCTATTCGGGATGATGTACTAAATATGAAATACAAAATTAGCAATATAGAAAGTTCAGAATATGAAGAAGTAATTGATGTGTGGGAGGCATCTGTCCGTGCCACACATCATTTTCTAACGGAAGAGGATATCCAATACTTCCGTCCGTTGATTTTGAATGAATATCTGAAAGCGGTGGAACTTAAGTGCGTTAGAGATAGTGAAAATAGAATAATCGGCTTCTCCGGTGTAGCAGAAGATAAACTAGAAATGCTATTTGTGAAGCCGGAATACTTTGGAAAAGGAATTGGCAAGGCATTACTAGAATATGCAATAGCTAAGCAGAATGTTAGCAAAGTAGATGTTAACGAAGACAACCCTCAAGCTGTCGGGTTCTATCTGAAATGTGGTTTTGCAACTATAAGTAGGTCTGAACTTGACTCATCGGGAAAACCGTTTCCAATTCTACACATGGAAATAAAATGAGAATACTAATAACAGGTGCAACAGGAAATATAGGTACTCAAGTTATTCGTTATCTATCTGCGATGAACGAAGAGCATACTATTGTAGCTGGTTTAAGAGAAGATAAAGATGCTAAAAAATTCTCAGAATACCCCAATCTGGAGTTTTGTGTTTTTGATTTCGAAGATGCGAACACTTTTGATAAATGTTTAGTGGGAATAGATATACTATTCTTACTAAGACCGCCACATATCTCTGATATTGATAAATACTTTCGTCCGCTAATTAGTAAAATAAAAGAAATTGGTGGTATTAAAATAGTTTTTCTTTCAGTGCAAGGTGCTGAACTGAGCAGTATTATACCCCACAATAAAATCGAAAAGCTCATCAGAGATTACGCTATCGATTATGTGTTTCTACGACCTGCGTACTTTATGCAGAACCTATCTACGACTCTACTAAATGGAATAAAAGAGAATAATGAGATTCAATTACCAGCAGGAAATGCGAAGTTCAATTGGGTGGATACTCATAATATAGGCGAAGTCGCAGCTTGTGTAATCAACGATTTCGATAAACACAAGAACACAGCAATAGAAATCACTGGAAATGAGTTGCTTAATTTCCAAGTAGTGGCAAAGCAACTATCTAACTCATTAGGTAGAGAGATAAAGTATAGGAACAGAAACCCAATCAGCTTCTACTTTGCTAAAAGAAGAGAGGGAGTACCATCGGGTTTTGCAATAGTTATGATTGTGCTACATTTTCTTCCTCGATTCCAAGCAGAACCCAAAATAACTAATGTTTATTATGAAGTTACTGGTAAAAAGCCAACTCTATTAAAAGAATTTATATTACGAGAAAAAGAATCGTTTGAATAATATAACTTTTCAGTATATTTGGTTAGTAAAACACAATAGGAATAAAGAAAATGACATTCGATAAATATGGATGGATACTAGTTGGACTAAGCTTCGGACTATTTAATTTTATTTTTGTTACTTATGGAACTGCATTTCTATTTGAGCAAGAGATTAACTGGTTGACTTATGCGATAGGTATACCAATTTGGACTATATGTGGACTTTTGTGGGGATATTATATGAAAAGATATATGATGAAGCAAAGGTTAAAAAAAGAGAAAATGGAAGCTGGGTAATTTGAATGAATGAGTTTTTTAAAACTGAATTGATAAATGAGCATCAAAATGAGTCAATAACTAATATCCTAATTACTGTTTTTACAGTATTTTCTGGATTTATGATGGCTATGATGACCAGGAGGAGTGAGAATTTTGAATGGTATGTACTCGGATGGATAATACTTATGATTGTCAACGCAAGAAGAATAAACAAAAATAATAAGAGAGTAAGAGAGCTAAAAAAGGAGAGATTAGTATTTACCGATGATGGAATTGAATGCTATGAAGTCGAGCAATCATTTAGATTTAATAAAGAGAACCTACCTATTGGGATTAAAGTGAGTAAAGTCAAAATTGAAATCCTAACTAATGAATATAAAGTACTATTGTTATTACTTGAGGAATATTCTCAATCAGACTGGGTACATTTAAAAATTAGAAAGCAATTTAGGGCATTTATGGGAGTACATAGCATTACTGATTTTAACTTAGATAAGAATTTACCTGAATAATTGAGAAATTCAACTTACACAAACTGTCCAGCTGCCCAGCCAGAAGCCCAAGCCCAAGCGAAGTTATAGCCACCAAGCCAACCGTTTACATCCACTGCTTCACCGATTATATATAGCCCTTTATGTTTTCGTGTTTCCATAGTCTTAGATGAAAGTTCATCTGGGTGGACCCCGCCAAGTGTTATCTCTGCTTTGCTGTATCCTTCGTCACCAGTTATTGCTATTGTCCATTTATCTAGCAAGCCCAATAGTCGCTCGAATTGAGGATCATCTAACTGCTTTGGTGCACAATCAAATCCGTGATAAGTAGCCCATTCGGTAGCGAACCTAGCAGACAGGAATCCAGCTAATAGGTTCTTTATCAGTACCCCAGAGCGTCTTTCCTGGGTGAAGTAAGCTGGTAGATTAGCGTCTGGCTCTAATCGAATATGGAACTCTTTACTACCATTAAGGTAATTCGAAATTTGCAATATAGCGGGACCACTCATCCCTTTATGGGTGAACAGCACGGCTTCTTTGAAAGTAATATCATCAGTATAAACTTCAGCGTTGAATGAAATACCTCGTAGTGATTTGTAGTCTAGGTTCTTATTGAAGTCAAGCACTAATGGTACTAACCCCGGACGCGGAGGATTGAGTTTTAGCTCGAATTGTTCGGCTATTCTATAAGTGAAATCGGTTGCCCCACGGCTAGGGAATGAAAGCCCACCCGTTGCTATTACAACAGATTCGCAGCTATAGTCACCCTGATTAGTCAATACGAAATATCTGCCATCATCTGCTTTTTTTATCTCGCCGACTTTGGTGCTAGTCTGTATCTCTAGTCCATATTTATCTGCTTCGGATTGGAGGAGTGCAACTATCTCCCTCGAAGAATTCTCACAGAAAAGTTGCCCCAATGTCTTTTCGTAGTAATCAATCTCATACTGCTCAACTAATTCTATGAAATCATTAGGTGTATAGCGCGAGAGTGCCGATTTATGAAAATGAGGATTAGAAGAAGTGTAGTTTGAAGGCCCCGCGTTAATATTGGTAAAATTGCACCTACCCCCACCCGAGATAAGTATCTTAGTGCCAATCATTCGGTTGTGTTCTAGTACAATGCTATTGCGACCAGCTTTTGCTGCCTCTATGCCACATTGCAGACCAGCTGCACCTGCTCCAATTATCACTACATCTTTTCTAATCATAGTATTTCATATTTACTAGATAATAAAAAAGCCGACTTCGCAGCCGGCTTGTATCAATACTTTTTCTTTACTTACTTGTTGTTGAATATAGGAGATTCTTTAACTGAGCCATAGCCAGAAATAGAGATTTCAGGTTCATCAACAGAATTAGTTTTTATTTTAACCCAGCAGTTCATATAACCTGGAGCAGTCGGAGTTACTTTAGCAACTATATCGAATGTTTCACCCGGTTTTAATGTTTTAGTACCACTTATGTTAAGTTTCAAATCTGCAGGACTTTTCGTTACATTGCTAAGAGTTAAAGTTTTCTTACCAGTGTTTTTTATAGAAATTTTCGAAGATTCTTCTTTACCAACTTCCATTTGGCTGAAAGCAAAATAAGCTGGAGACAATGTAATTTCTTTTTGTACATCAGCCGAAAGTCTGAAAATAGTTGTGCTACTTGCAGGGTCATTCGAAGAAATACGAATAGTTTTAGAATTTGGACCCGCTCTATCACCTACGTTGAATGATACATCAATTGTTGCCGTTTCACCCGGAGCTAGTTTATCTTTGTCAAGGGGAGCAGTAGTACAACCACAAGATGGCTTTACATTAGTGATTATTAGTTGCTCATTACCGACATTTTTCAGCTTTACTTTTGTTTTTAGTGGGCTATCTTTTGGGCCAACTTTACCCCAATCATAACTATTACCACCTATTATTTCTAACTTTGGTTGTGCATAAGCAACTGATGCAATCATCAATACGGAAAGCACACTTAGAAAAAATTTTTTCATCATTAACCTCTTTTTGTTCAATTATATTTACTAAATTAATAAAATAATTCTATCTCATAACGTATTTTTTTTAAATTTAGTCTTAATTCAAACGTTATTGATAGAGTATCGCTTACAAATCGAATTGAAATATTATCAAATCAATTGTCTTATTTATATTAACTGTTTTTTTGTCTCAAAGTTACATTTTGGAGGCGAAACCTACTATAACACCAGAATTTTCTTTAACTGATACTGTAGATCTAGGTATCACATATAAAACTGATACTATTCAAACCCCTTTGGTTGCTAATTTTATAGTAAATAATGATACTGATAAAAGGTTACGAATAACAAATCAAGACTTGACTTCAGCTATTTTCGCTATTGATTTAAGTGGCGACCAAACTTTCAGACAGTTTCTAGATGATAATAATACATTCCCAATTGTGACTAGCCCCACAAACAAGACTAATTCAGTTTTTGTCCAGTATCTATTCCCTGGGGTAATTAATGAAATTGAGAATGTAAACAAATGCAAATATCTTTGTGGCTTGGTTGATGATGATAACAATATGATTGTTCAAGATACTTTCACAATTATTGCTAGAAAGACAAACAAATATGTTGGAGCTTACGAGGAAAGAATCGATTTTGATTCTGTCTATATTGGCAACCAATTTCAGGTCTCAAAAAAGTGGTATGTTCGAAATGTTTGGAAAACACCTCAACGTATATTCAAAGATGAATATAAACTGATAAGCTCTGCTATCACTGGTACTGAAATCATACCTCAGAGATTAACAAATGATATAACTCTTGCTCCCGATAGAAAGGCAGAAGATTGGAACTTCACTTATTCACCGATTGATACAAAACAAGATGAAGCAATTTATAAAATGTTTTATTTCCCTTTGGAATCCGAAGGAAATACGAGCAAAATCGACTCCGTACAAACACGAATAACAGGAACTGGCGTCTCGCAAAAGTTAAAAGTTATCAGTGTACTATCAGGTCATACTTATAATTTCACGGATAATAAAAACTCTATAAACCTAGGAAATCTTAGACCGGGTGAAAAAGAAATAATATCTTTTGTAGTTCAAAATGAAGGAAATTTCCCAATTGGGAATAAGAATGAAATCTTTATAAATAATAGAAATGACAAAATAACTTTACTTGAAGGTATAAACTCAAATAGTCACTTGCTCCCAACACTCGCAGACACAATTGATATAGAATTTGAAGCAGGAAGCGGTGGTGATATTAGCTTTAGATACCAATTCGAGAGTGACCTAATGGATCGGCAAATAGCTGGTGCACAAAAGGCAAATTCTATTTTTGATGTTTATTTCACAGGCACTGTTAGGCAGCCAATTGTGTTGCTTAACAAAGATTCAATTGATTTCGGCTCGGTAACTATCTCTTCAGATGTAAACTGTAATAGCTTAGTAACTCAAATGTTACAAGTTAAGAACATAGGAAATGAGACGCTTAGTATTTTTAATATAATTTCTAAAGATGACAATAACTATAGTATTTCTTACCTCAAAAGTGAACTTTCTCCGCTTGATACTTCTGTAATTACTATCACTTACGAGCCGAGTTTACCGGGAAATCATAATAGTGAATTACTGATAATAACAAATGCTAATAGCCCATTCGATACAAACTATGTAGAACTAATAGCAAGTGGCGTACCACAAGCCGATATTATATTGAGAATTGATTCTGTTCGCTCTATACCCGGAACAGAAATACTTATGCCTATAATAGTTGAGAAAGAGAAGATAACGAATGCTAATAATTATACTGATGTACTTCGATACAATAGGACTTTGCTCCAATTTATAGAGCCAATTCACATGAGTACAGCTAGCTCATCAGCATCAATTGATACAAGGTTTAATTTAAACCAAGACGGAAACTTAGTTGTAAATATAAAACGACAATCGGAAGAGAATTTCTTGGAGTCAGACACCCTAGTAATCTTGAAATTTGCGACTTTTTTAGGTAACTCAAAATACACAAGTATTGATTTTACGTACTCAAAGTTCAGTAACAGAAATTGCGATAAATTATTCGAGATAAAACCACAACGCGGTATATATCAGATAGATTCTGTTTGTGGTCTTGACTTTAAACTATTTGATGGGACAGGTGTTGATATAGCATACATTTCGCCTAATCCTATAGAATCAAATTCGGTATTAAGTATATTTACTCCTGTGGATATGGCGCTTGATATACATGTTGTAAATACTCTTGGTAGTATCGAGATGAATATGATAAACACTGTATTGAAGCAAGGAAATAATGAAATAGAAATTGACTTTTCTAGTCTAGCTAACGGAGTGTATAATATATTACTAGTCCAAGATAGAGTAATAACGAATAGGTCAATAATAATAAACAGATGATAAGACTAATACTCATTTTCATATTTGGTTTACCGACTTTACTCTTTTCACAGGGGTTTGATTGGCAAGTTAGTTCGCGTCATCCTTACGAGATAACTAATAAATATATAGGAGCAGTTGGTAGCTTGTCGTATGGTTATCATACAGGTAGTTTCCCATTTCTAGAAAGGGATATAGTTTGCTGCAACTACGATGAAGGCGATGGGTTAGGTGTGCAATTCGGGTTGGCTGGTGAATACTGGTACGAGCATGATTTGGCTTTCACAGCTTCTATTCTCTACTCTAAGCTGAGTAGCAATTTCAGAACTGAAACATCCGTTGTCAAGAAAACGAATCCTGATTTACCCGGCTTTAATTGGACCACTGCCTACGAAAGTGATATTTCGTTGGGTTTCATAACACTCGATATGGCTGTTAAAAAAAGGATTTATGATAAACTAAGTCTAAGAGCTGGGGTTGACATTAATTTCAATATAAACTCTAGTGAAACACATAAGAATACAGTAGTCTCACCTAAGAATATCCCTTTTTCCGATGGAACATTCGAAAAAGAATTATCAAAGGGAAGAATCGGCGAGCTTTCTAGCTTTGTGCTCGGTGTTAGTATCGGCGCAAGTTATGACATCAATTTAGGCATAGAAAGGTACGGCGAGATAAGTGCTATAACCAACTATACAGTCAATAGCTATGTAGAAAATAATAGCTGGCAAAACCTACAAACCAAAATAATGCTCAAAGCATATCTTGGCATTAGATAACCGCGCCTTCTAATATATTCAAAGTACCATTATCGCTATTAATCTCAGCTTCTATTCCTATCGGGATAGTGAATTGAGTAGATGTATGACCGAATAATAATCCGTAGAAAACAGGATAATTCATACTCGCAAAAACATAGTTATATACTTCTAGTTCGCTTCTATCCCAACTAGATTGTGAGCTACCAGCTGAGCAATCATCGCACTTACCTATTACTACCCCACTGAGTTTGTCTAGCATTCCTGCCATTCGCATCTGTGTTAGCATTCGTTCTAGTCTGTATGGGGCCTCCCCTACATCTTCCAAGAATAGTATTTTGCCTTCCGTTTCTATCTGATAGGGTGTGCCTATAAGTGAAGTAATAAGCGATAGATTACCACCGACTAATTCGCCTTTGGCTTTGCCTTCATTAATTGAGATTATGGGATTACTCGCACGTATATCTGTTGATGTAGGGTTCTTGATTTCTCCGAAAGCTGTACTATTGAACAGCACTTTCTGGAAAGAATCATAAGTCACTTCATCGAATTCTGATAGAAGTACTGGGGAGTGAAATGTCACTAATCCGGTCTTTTTATGAATCCCTGTTAGCAATGCCGTTATATCGCTATAACCACAGATTATTTTCGGGTTACGCTTTATCAAATCATAGTCTAATTTATCTAATAATTCAGCCGAGCCGAATCCACCTCGAATACAGAAAATTGCTTTTATCGATTTATCTGAAAATGCTTGGTGCAACTCATCTATTCTCTCTTCAGCAGACCTAGTTTTGTACCCAGACGCTGTTTTAACAATGCTTTTAGGTAATATAGTGTTGAGGCCTAATTTGTCGCATATTTCTTGTGCTCGATAAACGTCCATCAAATCCGTTACATTCGAAGCTGGAGAAACAAGTGCAACTTTATCTCCTTTTTCTAGCCGCTTTGGTCTAATAATTGATGACTTATTCGTCTGTGATAGTAGATTATTACTACCTTTCAGTAAAAATACTGATGAAAGTGCCGTTATTTTTAATAAATTTCGTCTATTCATTGTTTATTTTCAGAATTTTATAATAATTGTGTAATTTAAAGAAAAAAGTAATATAAAAATTGATAGACACCGAAAACATATTTATGTTCCAACCCGAATACGAAGAGGATAGTCCTTTTGGTATTGACCCGAAGTTTGACCTAAGTTATTTACTACAAAAAGCTGAGGAGTACTTACAGGACTACGACGAGGAACTCATCACTAAAGCATTTTGGTATTGTTACGATAACCACAAGGGAATGGTGCGTAAATCGGGTAAACCGTTCTATACTCATCCGCTTAATGTGTCAATCGTTTTACTCGAAGAATTTCCAATATACGATTCGCAAACAGTAGCCGCTTGCTTACTCCACGACACTATGGAAGATGTAGATGATGTTACTTGGGAAAGTATTAGCGAGACTTTCAATAGTGAAGTAGCTCGTATGGTGGACGGTGTCACTAAGATAAGCCATAAGGAAGTCAGCCAAACAGAGAACAAAGCCGCCTCGTATAGGAAGCTATTTCTAGCACTAGTTAGGGATATTAGGGTCGTACTAATCAAACTTGCAGATAGATTGCATAATATAAGGACACTACACTATCTATCACCTAACAAACAAATATACATAGCTGAAGAAACCCTAAATTTTTACACGATGTTGGCTCATAGATTAGGGCTATTGAAAATCAAAATAGAACTAGAAAATCTATCATTCTATTATCTAGATAGAGAGGCCTACGAAGACCTAAAAGAAAGATTAACCGATAAGAGAAAAGAATTTTTGGGGTATATAACTTCTTTCCTCGGTACTATAGAAACTAGTCTCAATAATCACGAAATAGACCACACACTAACTATATATCATAAACACGAATACGAGATATTCAATATGATACAAGAGGGGAAATCCCTCTCAGATATAGACAATTTCTATTCGATAAATCTGATTATAAATACAAACGATATATCGGATTGCTACCGTGCCCACGGAATTATTGCCAATACATTTGATTCTATTAAATTCTTGGATTATATATCAAAGCCAAAGTTCGATTGGTACAAATCTCTACATACAGAGATAATAGGACCAGACGGAAAGAAAATAGAACTATCCATCAGAACTCAAGAAATGGAATCAATTGCAGAAGATGGTTTTGCTTCCAAATTCTCTCTGAAAACCAAACGAAAAGCACTCAATATTACCCGCGATGATACAGAAGAATGGGGCGAGTGGATGCAAGAGATGATAGAGGAATACCCAGAAAATGCTATTCAGATTATATGGAATTCGATAAAAGTCAATCTATTCGATGTAGATGTAGTAGTTTATAATAAGAAGGGCGACCCCGTCTCGCTTCCAGATGGATCATCTGTTCTTGACTTTGCATTCGCTAAGTCTTACGAAGATGGTATGCGTTGTATATCAGCCAAGATTAATGGCGTTATAAAAGAACTGAACTATGAACTCCGATACGGCGATCAAGTAGAGATTATAACTTCGGAAAGTGTAAGACCAGAACCAAAATGGCAGCAGTACGTGGTTACTTTCAAGGCAGTTATTTCGCTATTCCATTATTTCAAGGAAAATCCATTCGTAGAAGTTGCTAATAAAAAAGACTTACATTCATTTATAAAAATGAAAATTGTTGGCGAAGATAGAGAAGGCATGCTAAAGCAAATAACCGAAGCTATCGGCAAAAATAGTATGCACGAACTCCATATAAGTGCTCAGGAAGAAGATTTCGAGGGTGTATTCACATTGAAGTTAAAAGATGATGATGATGTGAATAATATATTCCTAAAAATACTGAATATACAAGGTATCAAGAGTGTTAATCTGCTTGATGATTAGTGCTGCTATTGTATAGAATCTAACTCGTCTTAATCCCCTCTTATCCAGCTGAAATTAGGAATTCTTCAAGAGGGAAACAAAGGAATTCTTTCACTACTTCGCAGTTACTTTGAACATAGTTCTTCTGTTTTGGGCTCTGCCTTGTTCGGTGTCATTGCTGACTTCAGGTTGGCTATAACCGAAACCACGGTATCGCAATCGGCGGTCTTCAATACCTTTGTTGATTAGGGCGTCCATAACGGCTTTTGCACGCCGTTCTGAGAGTAATTGGTTGAACTCTTCGCCACCTATATTATCTGTGTGTCCTTGCACCTCTAATCGGATAGATGGCTTGGACATCATAACATCAACTATTTCATTTAAAATTGGTTGTGATTGAGCTAATATTTCAGCTTTGTTATACTCGAATAATATTGGTCTTTTGAATAAATCGTCAGTAATTATCCATGGGAATAAGCCACTAGTGTCATAATTGTCTATTGCCACCATATTCGAGTCTCTACCCGGAATAGTCAATTCGGAGAATACCGTGTGGTATCCCCAATATTGTGGTGGTTTGTAGCTTATCAAATAATATTGGCGCAAACTATTATAAATATCACGGATTATGCCAAGCAATTCTTGCTTCGATTTCGCTCTGTAGAATCTACCACCAGTGTATCTTGCTAGATAGACTAGTTCCTGATCTTGCGAATAACCGAAGGCAACTGTGAATATGTGAACTTTCTCTTTTTTCGCATATTCTATTACCTTGCCGATGTCTATTTTGGAATAATTATCATCGCCATCTGTGAATAGTACTAACACTCTTGGGTCATTTTTGCTTGTATGGCTTAGCAGTTTTATGTTCTCAACGACTGCATTTCTCATTGCTGAAAATAGCCCCTTGTTCTGATCTTTTTTCGCATTGAATAATTGACGTAAAGTCGAAGTATCATTATCCATCGGTACTTTCAGGTCAAACTTATTGTTGAAGCTACTAATACCAATATTATCATAAGAATACTTCTCATCAATAAGCATATTAGTCCCCATGTGAATGATGTCCAACACGGGTTCCATAGAGCCGCTATAGTCAATTGTAAGCATCAAATTATAGGGGATAGAATCGCCGGCACCGTACTCACGGACAGTGAATTCGGGTACATTGACCATTCGTTTCTTATATAGTTTACCTAACTCTTCATCTAGCTTCGTGAAGTAAGTAATATCGGGGTCTTGCTTATAAGGGTTCGCCATCTGAGTAGCGAAATTACCGAGTGAGTCATAAACTCTAGTGAACAAGCGTATTTCTTGTGGGTAATCTTCTATCTCTAGTCTGAATATATCGTATATTAATTTGTTTGGGTCGAGTGAATCTATAGGTTTACTACCGGATATGTATATATCATCATAGTCAACGCTATCCGCTACGGCGAAATCATCGTCTATGTCTTTCTGCATATCGAAACCTTTGGGCTTTTCTCGGCTACCGCAAGCTACAATAATAAATCCAAGTAATATGAGTAATAGATTCTTCTTCATCTAGTTATAGTTTTAATCCCATTGCCATACCATCGCCAACTGTTACTAGGCAGCTATCGTATAGTGGACTGTTTTTCAATATTTGGTTCATCTCTTGTAATGCTTTTACATTACCGGGCTCGCTTTTGGGGTCAACTTCTGCTATATGACCGAAGCCAAGAGCATTGTCAGCAGCGAATATACCGCCCTTACGGATAAGTGGAGTAGTCAGCTCGAAGTAAGTTTTGTAGCCAGCTTTATCAGCATCTACGAATACAAAATCTAGTTCGAAATCAGGCTTCCACCCTGCTAGGAATTGCTTAGCATCAGCAAATACAACTTCAATTTTATCAGCCAAACCTGCTTTATCTGCCATCTGCTCTATGAATCGAGCATTCTTTTCGTTAATCTCTACAGCTATTACTTTACCACCTTCGGGTAATGCTCTTGCCATAGTAATAGCAGAGTAACCAGCTAGTGAGCCGATTTCTAGTACATACTTCGCATTTATAGATTTCAGGAATACTTGCAAGAACTTGCCTTGCTCCTCAGATATACATATCTCAGGGATTCCAGCTTCTTTCGCATCTTGTTTTAATTGTCTTAGAAAATCATCTTCTGATGAGAAATTTTTACGCAAATATTGGTAAATCTCTTCAGTTACTTGAGTAGGACTTGATGACATTTTTTCCTCTTTTTAGGTTTTTATATTGTTACGGACGCGTACCTAATCGCACATTTACGTTGATACCGTGTTGGTCAATTTTCTCTACGAATGAGCCCAGATTATACATAACGCTATCTAATCGCAGAGCTAAATTCTTATCATAGAGTAGCTTATTAATCAAAGATTCGTTGTTTTGTATATCTTCGATTATCTTACGAACATCTGTAGCAATTTTAGAAACATCGTCCCAGCTGTTATCAACTTTGTCAATTAGTGTTACGGCTTTTTCGGATACCTGTTTCATATCTGCTATTATTCGCTCTATATTTGGCTTTTGTTCTTTTACGGCTGAGTTCAATTCTCTTGATAATTCGGACAAATTGGCAATACTTGAATTGATAGCACCTTCGTTGCGGGCTACCATATCATTGATTCTAACCATCGCTTCCGATGCGTTGGTGATAGTAACACGCAAATCGTTCATTAGTACTTTATCGCCTAATATACCATTAGCATTGACTATCAGAGTGTCTAGACCTCTGACAATACGTTTTAGGTCAACACTCACCTCTCCCACATCAGCAATCAAATCACCTAAATCTGCCGCAGTCTTCCCTCTTATTATGTGACTTGCTGAAATCGGCTGAGAAGAAACCCCAGGAAAAATCTCTAGCTTTTTACCACCAGTTATCTCGAGTATAGATATACGAGCAGTTGCATCTGTATAGATATCATCTATACCATCTATAAAAGCTGTAACTAATACGGAATCGTTTTTATTCTCTATCTTGGTGACTGAACCACGCGCAACACCGTTGACTACTAAAGGTGATGAGGGCTTGATACCACCAGAACTAGGGAACATAAACTGGATTGTCTTTTGTTGCCCGCTTAGGGAGAAATTTTCGCCTAGCATAACACCAAGTACTAGCATCAGCACGCCGGCTAGTGCTACTAGACCTACTATTAACTCTTTCTTTTTATCAGGATTCATATTCTTTATCTTTCGTTTTGAGTCTTACTTATTTTGCTTTAAAAACAGTATATCTATGCAAATTACTAATTTCTTATGTTTTTATGATATTATTAGTGGAAATAGTTGTGGTGTGCAAGTCAATCTGAACGGAACTACAGCCTACCAAGCCAACGGGCATAAGAGTCCCCGCAAACCCATTTGGGCTTTAGCCACTTTTTTTTTGATTTTAATTGAAAAGTAACTAATTTGTACAGTTCAACGTAGATTATCTATCTATTACAGAGTTAGTAAGTGAAATATCTGATACAAATATGTTTGTTTTTCATAATATCCTTTTCTTTGCAAGCAGAGAAAAAGATTGATGTTACACCTATCAAACTACCTTATGATTCTTTGATTCTAAAAGATATTTATGCTTTTAACTCCACTTTACTAGTCCGTTCGGGCAACACAATCTACAAATCATCGGATAATGGTGATAACTGGAAAATTGCTTTTGAAAGTGAAAAGAAAATCAACCAACTATACTCCCAAGACCCTCATACTATATTCGTTGTGGGTGATTCGGGTATGGTTTTCCGCACTTTCGATTATGGTGATAGTTGGATTGATATATCGTATCCTACATTACATAACTTCACTGCAATTGCTGCAAAATCCTTTGAAGACTATTTGATAGTTACAGAAAGAACACATATTTATAAAAAAGACGGGATAAGAAGTGAAATAAGAGCTATTGAAAGTTATTCTATTATACCCTTATATAGTGTAGTTTATTATGACACTAATTATATTTTTAGTGGCGGTTTCTATAGAAGAAATTATTATGCATCGAATGCATATAGAACTGAGTTTTTGTTACCATATTATCTGTATGATGGTAAAAAGATAAAGTATGAAATAGCAGAGCAAGAAACGAGTACAACTGAACAAATAGGTAAATACCAAACTGACTCTCTCAATTTTTTCTATTCGGAAAATGGGTTATTCTTTAATGTAGTTAATAACAATCAGGGAGGTATAATTCTAGACCGAGCAGTTGATTTAATTTTTGATGTTGGTGGACGAGGTGTAGTTTTAAGAAATGATAGAATTATGTTTGTTGATAACCCAGATGAGAATATTTATCTATTCAGTCGTGAGGGATATTGGGCAACTTACAATGTAAGTTATTACATTAATAATGGTATTTCAAAAAACATGTATCTAGATGACTTAGAACATCAACATCTAGGTATGACTCCGATAAACAGTGTATATAAGAGAGATTCCAATTCTTACTATATTTCTTCCAATAACTCTACAATCTATAGGGCCGATTTTTCAGATGTAATCTCTCGAGTTGAGGACAAGTCATCAAATTATATAAAAATCAATGGTAGTGTAATAAGTTTTGATCTTGATGTCGATTCATTTTTAGTTTATAACTATATGGGTATTCCAGTTAGTTTCACAAAGCTATCTGACTCCAGATATAGACTATCTCATGGATTGAATTTTGTCACATATAGTGTTGATGAAAAAACAACAACTATAAAAGTAGTGGTAATGGAATGAAAGGTCTAATTATCATATTGTGGTTTACAGGTTACTACTTATCTATATGTCAGATTGCATCCGTCATTGATTCTATTAAAAAAGAAAAAGTTTTAACAACTTGGACAGATAATGGTGACTATTTCATCTCCGACTTTAAGGCCGATTTTGGCGGTGTTGCAAAGGATTATGATGGTATGCTTTTTTATAAGTATAGATACAGTGGGATATTCATAGACAAAAAAAATGGCAAAGTGTTCCAACGAATTTGGCAATCATTAGAGGGCCCAAGAGATCAAGGAGGGTATCCGTATAACATTCATTTGGGAAATTGGGATTTATCCCCTACTGATACTAGTAACATTATAGTTGGTGAATATGAGGCATATTCGGGCAAAGAGTGTAGGGTTATTTCTTATAAAAAAGGAACACCAGACACATTATACAAATGGATAAACAATACGAAAGACTATCACAGAAATCAGAATGGGTATTATGATTTTAATGCTATAAGTAACACAAAGTTTTTAACTAGATATGATGCTTTGAGAATTGATCAGCCTTATCGTGTAGACAAAAGAGAGACGAATTTTATCAACTTAGAAACTAATACGATAACTAATTTCAAAAGAATGAATCTTTCAAATGTTGAATTTAATAATTCTAAAAATAGACTTATCACAAGCACAACAAATAAAGCTGAATATCCAGATGTTGGACAACAGGATGACCCAAATTCTTATGACTTCTTCCATATAGAAAATGGAATCTGTAAACAAGACCTTAGTCTCAATATAAAAGATGGTTCCTGGTTCAAATACTTTTTGGATGATTCATTATGTCTATACAAAATCAGTGATTCATTATACTTGAGGGATTTGAACAAACAAAAGGTATTAGCTGCTTATTACCTACACTCGAATGTGTCGATAATTGGAGTTTATAATGATAGCTCATTGAATATGGCAAACGTAGTCTACAATACTCAAGAAGGTAAGAGAATTTTGTCTATACATATTCCTTCAACTAATGTAATAATGGATAAGCCCGCCCAATTACCATATTTGGGTAAACCATTAGCTGAACTCGAAGATGGCTATCAACTCTCTATAGGGGATAACCAATATTTATACAAACATAAAAATGATGTATTTAATTTTGATACAATCTCAGCCGAATTCAATTTCAAATATGCTTTTGATAACAATGTTTATTTTTCAGATTTATCGTATGGTGCAATCAAAAATTGGAACTGGAGTTTTGGGGATGGTTTTACTTCGGAATTAAGAAACCCAACGCATCAGTTTGAATCTCATGGTGATTATACCGTAACACTATCAGTTACAGACGAGAATGGGTTAAAAAGCTCATCCTCTAAAATCATTAAAGTTGAAGATCAGTTAAATGCTGCCTTCGATTTTGGGAAATTTAGCGGTAATGCACCTTTGAGTATAGAATTTCAAAATTATTCTACCCCTAATGCAAAACGATTTATATGGAATTTTGGAGATGGCACTTACTCTTATGAAAAAGAGCCTACTCATATTTACACTACATCAGGGACTTACACAGTCTCGCTAACTATTCTAGATGAGAATGAAAACTTCCACACATATCTATCAAATAAGAAAGTTATAGTTTCAGACTAATTTCCTTGCAATCATAAACTAATCTACCGGCAACCTGTATGTCGGATCTTCTATTACGTTCACGTCTATTATAGCTTCTGCATCTTTAAGTAATTTACGGCAATCACCACTTAGGTGACGAAGGTGAACTACTTTGCCTAATTTGCTATATCTTTCTGTTAGTCTGTTAAGTGCTTCTATAGCTGACATATCAGCCACTCTACTCTCAGCAAAATCTATTATTATTTCGTTAGGGTCATCTAGTATGTCAAATTTTTCGTTAAATACTGTAACGGAACCAAAGAAAAGTGGCCCATATATTTCGTAGTGTTTGACACCTGTTTCATCTACATATTTTCTAGCACGGATTCGTTTTGCATTGTCCCAAGCGAATACTAATGCAGCAATGATAACCCCTACTACTACTGCAATAGCAAGATCCTTTAGCACCGCAGTTACTAAAGTAACTAATATCATCACGAAAATATCAGATTTCGGCATACGGCGTAAAGTCTTGAAACTAGCCCATTCGAATGTACCAATGGAAACCATTATCATTAGCCCTGTCAGTGCTGCCATAGGCAATTGCTCTATTAGTCCAGCTCCGAACATAATGAATACTAAAAGCATAACCGCTGCTACTATACCCGATAGTCTTGCTCTTGCACCAGAGGAGATATTAATCAAACTCTGCCCTATCATAGCACAACCACCCATTCCTGAAAAGAAGCCAGATATGATATTAGCTGCTCCCTGTGCTACGGCTTCTTTGTTGCCGCGTCCACGAGTTTCAGTTATTTCGTCTATTATATTCAGAGTAAGTAAACTTTCTATTAATCCGACTGCCGCCATTACTGCTGAGTATGGCAATATAACCATAAACATTTCCATATTTAATGGAACAGATGGGATGTGGAATGGAGGAAATCCACCCGAAATAGATGCGATGTCGCCTACAGTTCTAGTGTCAATACCGAGCAGTACTACAATCCCAAATATAGAAAGTATAGCTACTAGAGATGCAGGTATTGCCTTGCTTAACTTTGGTAATCCCCATATAATAAGCATTGAGAGTAGCACTAAACCCATAAATATATATAGTTGCTCACCTACCATCCAACTTCCCGATGAGTCCTTGAATTGGTCGAGTTGGGAAGAGAAGATGATAATAGCCAATCCATTCACAAACCCGAATATAACGGGGTGAGGGACCAGCCGCATTAGCTTACCTAACTTCAGCACACCCGTCAGCACTTGGAATATACCCGCTAACACAACTGCCGCGAATATATATTCTACTCCGTGGCTGATAACTAATGATACTAGAACAACCGCTACGGCACCCGTAGCACCAGATATCATACCCGGACGACCACCGAAAATAGATGTTATTAACCCCATAACGAAAGCCGCGTACAGCCCAGTTAGTGGTGATAGCCCCGCAATTAATGCGAAGGCAACTGCCTCTGGTACCAAAGCTAAAGCTACCGTAAGTCCCGATAGGACTTCCGTTTTGTAGTCTATTTTTTCGGTTGGTGTAAAGAAATTTATAAGAGTTTGCATCTGAAGTAATTATCGTTTTTTGACAAATAAAAGACGGCAAGTTCCGAAAAAATATGATGATAACAATGAAATGAGGCTTTTATATTTTTCAAAAAAGTATTTTTGAATTAAATAGAATTACAACTAATAAAATAGTAAAATAATTGATAGCGTTTTAATGTGTCTTGAAGTCACTTTATTTGGGAGATTGTCTTTACCCGTTGGCTAAAGTCAACGGCAATACTTTTGTAATAATCTAGTAATTTGATTAGAGGAAAAGGATTGTATTGCCGTCGGTTTTGACCGACGGACAGTATAAAGTTACAGCCTCCCATAGGACTTTAATCTCATATTTATTATTTTTGTTGATAGTTAACTTACTTTTAAATCAAATATAAAAATGAATTTAAAATCTTTATTCTCTGCCCAAAAGTCAAATTTCATTAAAAATAGTATATTCGAATCAACGGAACAAATTGATAAAGAAATTGCAGAGTTTATTTTTACTAATTCCAAAGATTATCCAGAAAATACAGAATTATCTTTAGCACTTATAGAGAATGGTGAGGTTAGGTATTTAGGAACTAGAAGAGTTAAGGATGAGATTATTCAAGTAGAAAATAAGGATAGTATATTTGAGATATGCTCTATTACAAAAGTTTTTACATCAACTTTACTTGCTACGATAATTGATGAAAAGGGTATTAGCCTAGAAGATGATATCAAACAATTTATCCCGTTCGAAATTAATACAGGTGAGAAGATTACATTACTAAACCTCTCAAATCACACTTCAGGCTTACCACGTTTACCATCAAATATTGAGTATAATATCTCGAAGTTTAAAAATCCTTATAAGGATTATAATATCGATATGTTACAAGATTATTTGAAGAACTCCATTCATCTATTACATACTCCTAATAAAAAGTATGAATATTCAAATTTAGGCTCTGCTTTACTTGGTTTCATATTAACAGAAATTACCTTATCACCTTTCGAAAACCTTCTTCAAGAAAAAATATTCTCGATTTTTAGAATGAATAATACAACCACTCAAAAAGAATTATTGAGAAATAAGTTAGTTTGTGGACTCAACCAAAAAGGAAAAGAAGTTTGTAATTGGGATTTCGGAGTGTTCGTACCTGCAGGTGGAATATATAGCACAGTTGAAGATTTATCAAAATTTGCTTTAGAACAATTTAAGGACAAGAATATAATTCTATCTAAAACTCAAAGAATTACTTTTAAAATTAATGACTACGTTGAAATAGCGCTAGGTTGGCACATTGTTAAAAATAAAGAAGGCAAAGAGCTACTTTGGCATAATGGCGGCTCTAGCGGATATACTTCATCTATGGCATTAGATCTAGAAAATAATAACGGCGTTATAATCTTATCAAATGTATCAGCTATGAATAAACATAATAAGAATATAGATCAAATATGTTTCGGGCTAATCAAAATTATAAATCATAAGAAGAAATAGACAATACAAAATCAATTTTCCTACCCTATAACAACATCTTTGATTATAATTCGTATATTTGTTTATGCAACTTCGTACAAAAATATTATCAGCTGTTTTGCTGCTTGCTTTTACTTTCTCTACTACGGGAATAGTGATGAATAAGCATTTGTGCAATGGCGATGTAAAAAATGTAACTGCGTACATAAAAGCAGAGCATTGCGACCACAAAGAAGTTGAAGTCAAAGATGTCCCAAAATGTCATGAACCAATTCAAACTACTGAAGAAGACGATTGCTGCGTGAATGACACCCAAGAGTTAAAAAACAAAGAACAATACATAGCTTATAACAAAGTTAGCTTAGAGCAATTATCAGTATTGCACGCTGTTGTTACTGCTTTCACTAATACCGAAGTCATTAATTCGGTATCAGATGACTACCTAGTCTATGAGTCGCCTCCTCCTATTTCAATGAGGCAATCCCTACATATAATACACGAACAATACCTAATCTAAACCTATTCACTTGGACTAGGTTAGTGGCTTATTGGTCTATTTTGGGCTGATAATTACTAATCAATTCGTTGTAAATAGAGTTTTTTTTATATCCAGACTATAGGGTTTGGAAAGTGTATTATCAAATCAATAAATAGAAAATAAATGAAAAAGTACTTAATTATATTAGTATTACTTTTCCCCGTATTTGCGGCGTCGCAAACTATAGAGGGTGTAGTAATGAACACAAAACACGTTTCGCTAATCGGTGCGAATGTATATTGGGAAGATTCGAAAATCGGAACTACAACTGATAGCGAAGGCAAGTTTGAAATATCTACGAAAGGTATAACTAACAAGAATCTGATAGCTAGTTACGTAGGGCATACGCCAGATACGGTATTAGTGAAAAATCAAAAATTCGTAATGATTCACTTAACGGAGAATGCTACCTCGGAAGCAATAAATGTAGTAGCCGAAAAACCAGGTATTATCATCTCTAACTCGAGTGCTATCAAGACTGAGCAAATAACACAAACTGAACTAACCAAGGCGGCTTGTTGTGATTTAGCGGGAGCATTCGAGACTCAGATAACCGTACAACCACAAACAACAAACGTCATCACTAACTCGAAAGAATTGAGATTATTAGGACTTTCTGGGGTTTACAATCAGGTATTAGTTGATGGCTTCCCAATGATTATGGGATTGTCTTATACTTATGGCATTAGCAGTATTCCGGGGCCTTTGGTCGATAATATATTTGTTTCGAAGGGTGCGAATAGTGTACTACAAGGATTCGAGGGCATAAGCGGTCAGATAAACGTAATAACAAAAGAGCGATTCAATTCGGATAAGCTGTTAGTGAATCTGTATATGAATAGCTTTATGGAAAAGCAGTTGAACGCTAACTATACTTTCAAAACTGGCGATTGGAGTAATGTAACTTCTTTCCATACAACTCAACCAGCAGATAAATTCGATAAGGATCAGGACAATTTCCTAGACGTACCACAGATTACACGCTACTCTCTATTCAACAAATGGTCACTGGGTGATGAGCATCAGGTTGGCTGGAACAGCAAAATCTCGCTTCGCTATCTGAATGAGAAAAGAGTCGGCGGTCAGACTATTTACAATGCAGATACTGACAAAGGAAGCTCTTCAGTTTACGGTCAGTCGGTTGATGTTAATCAACCAGAAATCTCGGCTAGATTAGGTTATAGAATGGATGAAACTCATAACTTTTCGGTATTTGCATCGAGTTTTTACCAAGACCAAAAGTCGGTTTTTGGAACAGTTGATTACAAAGCGAACCAGACAAATATGTATGGTAATATCCAATACGAAAGAAATTACTCTGACCACACTTTGAAGACTGGTGCTAGTATTCGTTACATGAACTTGAATGAGAATGTTGGCTTTACTGAAAATTCGTTGGGTAGAACTTACGCAGGTGAATATCTGAAAAAAGAGACTATCCCAGGTGTTTTTGCTGAGAATACTATGAACTTTTTCGATGATACTTTCACTTGGATAGCGGGTGTAAGAGCCGATAATCACAATCAATTTGGGACTATATTCACTCCACGTACATTAGTTAAATACAATGCCACTGAGAACACGACTTTGCGTGCAAATATAGGTACTGGATGGCGAACTACTAACCTATTCAGTGAGAATATAAACCTACTAGTTAGCTCAAGAGATATAGTATTCGCAGAAGCCATGAAGCCAGAAAAAGCATTGAACTATGGATTTAGTTTTACTCAGAACTTCAACACAGAAGACGAAGATGTGATTGGTCACTTTATGGTTGATTTTTACAGAACAGAATTCCAAAATCAGATATTCCCTGACTATGACTCAGATCCAACTAAGGCGATAATTGAAAACTTCGAAGACCCGAGTATTAGTAATGGGTTGCAGCTAGAGTTCTTCGTTAAACTATGGGATCAGGTAGAGTTTAAAGCTGGCTACACTTACTTAGATGTTTACCGTGAAGTAGATGGAGAAAACGTACAATTACCATTTAACGCAAAGCATAAATTCCTAACGACATTCAGCTATAAGCCACTTTCTAAAGAATACCATTTCGATGTGAATCTACATTGGTTTGGTCAGCAGAGATTGCCTATTACTAGCTCGAATCCAGAAGAATTCCAAAGACCAGATTTCTCTGATTCATACTTTGTTGTAAACCCTCAGTTCACTTATAGCTTCGAATTCTTCGATGTTTATTTGGGCTGTGAGAACTTACTAGACTTTAGACAAGAACGCCCGATTATTAGTTGGCAAAACCCATTCGGCCCTTATTTTGATACATCATCAGTTTGGGGACCAACTAAAGGAAGAGAAATATACGTAGGTATAACTTACAGATTACCAAACGAGTAGGTTGAAAGAATTCGCTGTAAACCCACCTTATAGGAAGAATTTAAGGTGGGTTTGGTTGGAATTTAATCTACACCAAAAAGTGTCAACCTATATTAGGACTAGACCGTTAGAATAATAGCTAAAGTATAAATAAAAAAAACCCCACATTCACATGCAGGGTCCGTACATCAAATTTTATTTTGATGATAAATTGACAAAAGAGTGTAAAAGTGTTAAAACCTTAATTGCAAATTAAGTTTGAAATAAAGTTTACCATTCTTTTCTACATAAATATTCCCATATCTATGTCTAGTAGTTGATGGAGTGTCCAACTTAATATTTTTATATAAATAATTCTTTAAAGTTTTAGCATCAATTATATGAAACCCAACACATTCACCTGACTTTTTCATAACTATAGTACCATTTGCTAGATACTCACCGTCCCATTTAGTACCAGCAAAGAATCCGAGTAAAATATCAATCAAAAGTCTTTTTACTTTAACTACTAGGTTCTTCTTTTCACCATAATTTATTTTTCTATTTAAAGTACCAGACTTATGTATATATTCGACTATATCTGAAACCTTAGTAATTCGTTCTTTATAGAAACATAATAGAATGTGCCCCACAATAATAGGCATTAAACTATCACTTAATTTCAGATTATGCTCCATTGACTCTTTTTCAGCACCTTGATAAATTAATTTACCTCCTAAGTCTTCAATAGATGATAATCTATCAATTAATTTAGACTTAGTGTTGATTTCATTTATTCTATCAATTTGAGATACTTTTATTCCTTTTACTTCGAATATAAAGTTCGTATTTCCTGAAGCATTTAATAGAGTTGGTTTACTACCTAAATATGATTTTATCCCAAACCCTTCGTCTTTTTTATTAATCTCTTTGTTTTTAATATCTAAAACTATGTCTGATTTTTGACTGCTTGAGCCCCCCTTTATTACATCAAATCCAAGTGTCTTCTGAATTATTTCAAATTCTGGAATTGTAAAAGTTGCTTTTCCTAATTGAATTAGATTGGTAATCTCGCTAAGTGTTTTTTCATTTATTATATTTGAAATATCAATTACTTTGCTAGAACTATCAGATTTATCAATTATTTCAATTCTCTTTTTATCTAAAATGAAAAAATCTAAATCAAGGTTTCTAGTTGTTACTTTTGATATTTTAAAATTATCTATCTTCTTATTTAGGTCTTTATCTGAAAGAAACAGTTTTTGTTCAGCAAGTAATTTCGCAAAAACTAATAATTCCGTCCATTCACCCTTATTCTTTGTTTCTTTCATATTTGTATTTGTATAATTATTGTCTAATGAATTTAAATGAGATATCATTTCACTTGCAACTTCTTCGACAGCATCTATTGCTACACTATTCCCAAGTTGCTTTATTGCTTGCGTATTACTAACAGGAAAGTAATAATCTTCTGGGAAACCTTGCATTCTTTTCCCCTCTTTAACTCCCAACTGTTTTACTTCTCCATCAACTAAATAAGCGTCCCAATTTCGCCTATCATCTATCTTTGAACCTCGTCCTCCAACTCTCAATGTAAATCCAACTTCTCTCGTACAAGTGCCTTCCCAAACATCACTCATTGTAAATTTGAGTGGCTTATTCTTGGGGAAAGTAAAGCTCTTCATAAAAAACTCATCTCGAAAACCAACCATAAATGCCCTTGGTCTTAGTTGAGGTAGTCCGTAATCCGAAGCTTTAACTATCTTAAAATAAAATGAATATCCTAATTCATTTTCAATAATATTACGAATTATTTTAAAAGTTTTACCTTTATCGTGAGTGACTAAACCTCTTACATTTTCAAGAAAAAAAGCCTTTGGCTTTTTAACTTCTAAAATCTCAGCAATATTGAAGAATAAATTTCCTCTTTCTGAGTTATGATTATCATCAAATCCTCTTTTAAAACCTGCCTGACTAAATGGTTGACAAGGAAATCCAGCACAAAGAATATCAAAATCTGGAATATCTGCTGGATTGATATTTCTAATGTCGCTATTAAACATATTCTTTTCAAACATATCTGGTGATATTTCTTTGAAGTTATACTCATAAGTTTTTCTTGCAGCTTCGTCCATTTCTGAGGCGAAAACACATTTTCCGCCTAAGTTGTGCATGGCAATATGGAAGCCACCAATTCCAGCAAACAAGTCTATAAAAGTGAAGTCGTTATTCTCGTTCATTCTATTTATTAAGTTAATGAGTTATTATTAAAATTCTAAATGTTTCTTTTCTATTTATCTATTTCAGTTTCAATTTACTCAATACCTTTTATCTATCCAATTTTTAGGTATTATTCCCAACTCCCCTCCCCACACACAAGACCCCCCCACACTACCAGGTA
>JBLWYD010000017.1:0-14822 GCA_048267165.1 Bacteroidota bacterium | reverse complement strand
TAAATCAAATCTTATTTGTCGTTAGCTTATAGTACTGAGCTAAGGTCGCCGTTAGTATTGCGAACGCCTTCAGCACTTTCTGCCAGTTTCGCTTTCTCTGCATCTGATAGAGAGATCTCTACAATTCTCTCGATACCATTTTTACCAAGTACGCAAGGTACGCCTATGCATATATCGCTTAGTCCGTACTCGCCATCTAGCATAGCTGAACAAGGGAACATTTTCTGTGCGTCTTGTGCTATTGCTCTTACTAATTCAGATACTGCTGCACCTGGAGCATACCAAGCACTAGTGCCTAATAGCTTAGTTAGTGTAGCGCCACCAACTTTAGTGTCTTCTACTACCTGAGCCATTCTATCAGCTGATAGGAACTCAGATACAGGTACACTATTTCTTACAGCTTTTTCTATCAATGGAACCATACCTGTGTCGCTATGACCACCGATTACCATACCATCTACGTCAGATGCTGGGCAACCTAATGCTTCGCTCAATCTGTATTGGAATCTAGCACTGTCTAGAGCTCCACCCATACCTATGATTCTGTTTTTTGGTATTCCAGTCGCTTTGTGTACTAAGTAAGTCATAGTATCCATAGGATTACTAACGACTATGATAATAACGTTCGGAGATTCTTTGATTAGGTTTTCGCTTACAGATTTCACTATACCAGCGTTGATGCCGATTAGCTCTTCTCTAGTCATACCCGGCTTACGTGGGATACCGCTAGTTATCACAGCTACGTCACTACCTGCTGTTGCAGAGTAATCGTTAGTGCTACCAGTTATCTTAGTGTCGAATCCGTTTAGAGATGCCGTTTGCATCAAATCCATTGCCTTACCTTCTGCAAAGCCTTCTTTGATATCTACTAATACTACTTCCGATGCGAAATTTTTAATTGCGATGTACTCGGCACAACTAGCGCCTACTGCACCTGCTCCTACTACTGTTACTTTCATTTATGACTCCAATCTTTTTAGGGGATAATTTATTTTTATAATTTTACTTTCAAAAAAAAGCGGCTATTAAACCGCTTTTGTATATTCTTATTCTTGTTTGATTAACCGTTTACTAATTGTTTGAATTTAGCAGTCGGTAATGATTTTGGTCTTGTTATAGGCAATCCGTAAGCTCTAGCAATCACTGATTGTGAGCAAATACCGATAGCACGAGAAACAGAGAATAATACTGTATAGTATTCGAATTCTTTTAGACCGAAGTGGTATAACAATGAACCAGAACCAGCGTCAACGTTAGGCCAAGGGTTGCTGATTTTTTCTACTTGGTCTAATACTTTAGGAACTACTCTGAATACTCTGTCAACTGTTTGGAATACAGGATCGTCTGAGCAATTTTCCAAGCCGAATGCGTGGAAAGCAGTGAAACGAGGGTCAGTTACTCTTAGTACAGCGTGACCGTAACCCGGTATTACTTTACCAGCGTCAAGTGTTTCCCAAGTGTATTTTTCGATTTGCTCATCAGTTGGAGCACCATCGAATTTCTCCATAGTTTCTAATACCCATTTTAGGCATTCTTGGTTAGCTAATCCGTGTAGTGGGCCAGCCAATCCGTTCAGACCTGCAGTTAGTGAGTAATACATATCCGATAAAGCAGAGTTAACAGTAGCCGCAGAGAATGCAGATACGTTACCGCCTTCGTGATCAGAGTGCAACGTTAGGTACAATCTCATCAAGTTAGCAAAATTGCCTTTATCATCGTTCAATCCAAGCATGTGAGCATAGTTTTCACCTAAATCTGCACCAGCTTTAGCTTCTATTCTAGCACCTTTGTCGAATCTCTTTCTGTAAACGAAAGCAGCGATAGCAGGCAACTTAGCGATAATGTCTAGTGAATCTTCAAGTGTATATTCCCAATACTCAGCTTTTGTAATGTCATTATAATTTTTAGCAAATTTAGATTCTCTTTGCATAACCAAAATAGCTGTGTTGAACATAGCCATAGGGTGTGAGTCAGACGGCATTTCATTCAGGATATTCCAAACGTAAGTTGGTACATCTTGACGGCTTTGCAAATCTGCTTGCAAATCAGCTAATTCTTCTTTGTTAGGCAATTCGCCAGTTAATAGTAACCAAAGGATTTCTTCTGGTAATTTGTCAGTTATTTCACCTAGCTCTTTTCCTCTTATTATCAGACCTTTATCTGGTGGCACTTCCGAAGTGTCGCATATCAATGCTTTTACACCACGAATACCGCCATAAGCTTGTGCAAGAGTAACCTCTGATACTTTCTTATCACCGTTAGCTGCTACAAACTCTTTGATATCTTTGATTTGACCAGGAAGAATACTAGCTAATTTTTGTTTTAACATTGACATATATTACCTTTAAATTTGATTAATTTTTATTTCATATTGGGGGCGAATACTTTACTTTAGTACTTGTTACTAAAAAGTCTTACAAGTTAATAAATTTCAAATTTGATAACGAATTATTTATTTAATTCTTTTATTTTTTTTTGTTTTGTGACTATGATCAAGGTTTATGTCACATACTGGGTAGGTTAAATGAAATGGATATGGTGTCGAAATACGATTTGGTAGGTTAAATGAAATGGATATGGTGTCGAAATACGATTTGGTAGTTTATTAAACACCCATACCTATGTCTTGCTTACCAAGCTATTAGCATAGGCAAGCCAGTCAGCAACGTGATGTGTGTCTGCCACCCCTCTTTCGTTGTGCTTAATGAGGGGAATTTAGCAGTCTTATTTTTTCATGGATCCCTAATACCAACGTCACTAAAATGCGAAATTAACTGGATTGTTCCCGTTCTCCTTTAATATTTCAATCGTATTATTTGTAATGCCAATTAGTTCATTTGCTTTTTGCTCTACAGAGTATATCCCAATCCCCTCAATAAAAGTATAAGTAATATCAGATTTTACGGCTTCGTCTATTCTACCATTCGGAGAATATATTTTCGCAAATACATCTATAGAGATTTGAACTACGTCGGCCATATATGTTTTACCTAAATATGTTACTTCTTTCTGTTCTTTTTTCTTACCAGTTATTTGTAATTTACCTGAGACAGTATCTTGTTCGATTTTCTGGTTTAACTCCAGAAAGAAAGATTCCCATTCATTTTTATTGAAATCCATAATTTTTATCCAACCCGGAATTGGGATAGGAATTTGGGTAGTGATATTTGGATCCGAAACATATTTGTTCAAATCAATTTCACCCATGTAAAGGTAAATACCTTCATTATTAGCACTAATATGTGTGAAAAGTTCATCGTCTGAGTTAGGGCTAACTATCAAAGGGAACGCTATTCTTTTGTCTAGTGTTTCTTCATCTCCTAAAGCTACGATTTTAGTATCTAACAAATCTTTTTCTGCAACTCCATTCTCATCTACTTCATATATGTCATATTTCCAATAGTCATTTGTCTGTAGTAATAAGTACTCCGATTCTGTATCTGGCTCTGTTGATTCGTTACAGCTCCCAGCAGTTAAGATTAGTGACAATGCCACAAGAGTTAATAATACTAGATTCTTTTTCATTTTATATTCCTTTTAATGTATAATTCTCAATTGCTAATATAGAGAAAAAAACAACCAACTTATTTTATTCCATGGTCAACTAGTATTTCTTTTCTTCTAAAATGTCTTTCATTTGGAGTCTTATCCATTCTAGTATATGAATAAATACCAATACCTGGAATAAACTGAAATTCAGTGGTATCCACTCGTAGTTCTTTTATAGTTGTGTCATTGGGGTAGAAATACTTTGCATCATACTTTTTCTCATATATATTCATTATTTCCAAAGTGCTATACTCTATATTTTCGTAAACTACGGATTTAGCACCCATATTTTTACCTGATTTAGTCCATTTACTAGTACCCTCTGAATTATATCCTTTATAGTCTTGAGCAACATTATACATTTCCCAACTAGCATTTTTGAAATCTATGACCATAGGCCAAGGATCAATATAAGGTGGCTCCTCATCTACACCAATTTCGCCCCATATCCAAGGTTCATAGAAATAAATTCCATCCTTTGTTGCATCCATAGTCATACTATAGCCACCCTTTTTTCTACCATCTTCTCTAAGAATGTATGCGTATTTCCCTTCTACGGAATCTCTCCTATCTACAGTAATAGTAAATGTATTTAGAAGAGAGCCGACTATCTCACCATTGTCATCTACTTCATACACTTCGTATTTCCACCAATTGCCTATGCTCAGCGGCATTTTCAATTCTTCCTCTACTTTCGGTGTCGTTACCTTATCATCGGAACAAGAGGAAATCAAGAAAACTGAGACTAATAGAATCAATATTTTAGCTATCTTTTTCATACATTTTCTCTTAATTGCTAAGTTAATATTCTACCAATATAAAAAAAGTCCAGCAATTGCTGGACTTTTTATTTTCATGTATATTTGAGCTTATATGAAATTTATTTTACTTTGTGGTCTATTAATACATCAATCTCTCTGCCTGAACTTAATATTGAAGTAATATTGAAATCCACAATAGAATAATATCCAATGCCGCCTATTAATACGTTAGTCAAAGTATCAGAATAAATTCTACTTTCTGTTTCCCATTTATCATCCACTAATGTTTCTGTAGTAACATCAGATGTAATTATATTCAGATATGTAGTTGCAGTATATGACTTACCCTTATACGTTACATTGGAAGTACCTTTCTTTGCTCCCTTCATAATTCTAGTTCCGGTTTGCTTATAACCATCACCTTCTTCGTCAATGTCTTCTGAGGCAATATCCCAATTGCTATTCTTGAAATCTATTAATTTTACCCAAAAACCAGGGGTAACATTTCCGTCATCATCTACTTCAGGGGAAATATAAGAGTAAACACCATTTTCGTCAGCTGAAATATAATTATTATCTTCATCACCTTCGTCGTCAGTTGATATCATATCATAAGCTTCTCTGCCATCTATTGTGATTTTAGGGCCTAATGTACTTGTGTAGGTATTTTTAACTGCTGTTTTAGTATTGCCATTCGAATCTATTTCAAAAGTGTTAAATTTCCACCAGTTCCCTTCCGCAAGTGGAAATCCTGTTCCTTGCTCAGTATCAGGTGTTGTAGCTTTGTCATCTGAACAGCTAGCTAGAAATGTAATGAAGAAAACGGAAATAATAGCTAGAACAAATTTTTTCATAAGTACTCCTTAAGTTTATAATAATGGAAAATGATACTAATTTAGTGAGAATTTACGAAGAAATGAGATTCAATTTTATAAGTAGTGGAATAATATTACGAAATCTCGCTAGTCTTTTTTTTGGTGCGTTTCCAAAACATAAAGCGGCCAAGCATTATTTTTAGAAAGTTTTTGAAGAATTTGTGTTGACCAAATATAGTACCCACAACGAGTAGTATAACTTGATATGCAGGAAGTACAGTAACAATATAGACTATGGCTCTGAGCCAAAACGGGTCTTCTTTGGTCAGGTGAAATAGCTCAAATACAAAGCGACTAACAACCATGGAAAGCATACCAGTTATAGCAAATACTAGGAATATTATTGCTACTTGAAAAGCTGAGGTAACACCCCATCTTTTTTTAAGGAAATCTATTATCTTTTCTAATCTATTACTCATTACTTTGCCTTTTCTAATTCAGCTATTATGGCTTGCCACTCTGGTAACTCAGGTATTCCTGGCTTTCTTTTACCAAAGAATGTAATTGCTAGTTCGCCATCCATATCATAAAGTTCCAATGACGTAACTACCCCATCATTTGTTGGCTTGAGCAACACATATGATTCGGCAATCAAATCATTACGTAAGTGCATATTGAAGTTTTCGTCCAATACATTAGTCCAGTTCTCTATTAAGCGTATATTCTTAACTTCACCAGTATGTATTTGTACTATATCATCATTCGCGACGAATACCATAATCGGTACTTGTCTATCGGCAGCAGTATGTAGTATATCTATAACTGCATCATTGTAAACTCTGTAAGCCAGATTCACAGGTGCTCTTTTTACTAGCTCTAATCTCTTTATCTTCTGAGTGTCCAGTATGGTTTGGAAGTTATGTGTGTCTTCTAGGTTAGTCCACTCTTCTATTGCTTTTTCGAAGTCTATATCTTCTGGTTTATTGTAAACCTTCGGCTTCTCGCCTTTCTCTACTACTGGCGCTGAAGTATCATCTGATTTGAAAGCCGTTATAAGGTTATTGTATTCTTCTTCATTACTATCATCTGTTAGATAGATTTTTTGTGCTGGCTTACCATACTTGTTGAAGAACTGAATGGAGCGTAGCATCTTGCCATTATGCTCTTTTTCTACATTATAAACATATTTCCAATCATCAAAAAAGACTCTTAGGTCTATGTCTTCGCCGAGTATCAATCCCGTTGATCCGTGTACCTGTACTTTCCCGAAAGTACCTTTACGTTCGTGTACGGCATTTTCGTTTCTAGCTAATACCATAACTCTACCTAATTTTGGTAGCTCTTTGTATATCTCTATAGGAGTTTCTTGTAGCTTCACACAAGGGTCGTGGAGGTTAGAAGCTAATAACTCTAGCTCGCTTATACCTAATAAATCAGCGTATTCTTTGATTCTTAATTTAGGATTTCTAAGTATTACTTCATCGTATCTTTCCTTTAAAGAAAGAGAATCTGTTGTCGGCATAGCACACCTTTTTACACTTTTTTTTCTATAATAACTTAAATTCAAACTCTGGGTAACCCTTCTCAGCTTTACCATCTATTATCTTCTGAAATCCTACGAATCTCAACTTATATACAAACCCCTCGGGGTCTCTAATCAAATATTTCTTATATGAATTGACAGTATAAACACCAGTATTTATATCAACTTGTTTCCACTCATAACCAATTGCATTACGTAGCTTAGTGAATTGAGTCTTCTGAACAACCTCAGTAGTCAACTCGCTGAATTCAATAGTACTGTCAGCTTCTACAGCTTCACATAGTCTATCGTTGAGCAATGCACCTGTAACAGAATAAATTTCAAAACCCGGTACATCAAAAAACACAATATACTTAGTGAACATTATATCCCAACTTTCTGAACGAGGTTCCAAGTAGTTGACATCACCACCATTTGCAAAACTCATAGTAATAAAATTATATCCGTCAGTACGTGGTATAAAAAGAGTATCAATTATATTCGATTTCAATTCAGAAAATTTAATTGTGAAACCGTTTTCGTCGGCTCCCAATATCATCATCTTATAAATTCCTTCTTGTTTACGATCTGTATTTCGCCCTCTGTTAATAACGTAAACATGATTTTTAGAATAGATTTTACCGTTCTTTACTTCCCACCACTTGCCAATTGCAGTTGAATCAAGCAACCCAGATGGTACATCGTATATGTTTTGTTCTTTGCCAAGTGCTTCGGTTACATCATCGAAATTCACTTGTCCAAGATCTTGTAAAGACATATCACGACCCAAATTCATTCTGATAAAGTAATCATCATAAGCTTGAAAACCCAAATCCCACTCATCGAATAGATTAGTTTTGACTATCGAATTTGTCGAAAAATCGAAATAGACTTGCTGTATATATCTGCCACCCATTTCAACTTGATTAGAATCAACATCACCTCTGGGGAATGGATTAACAGCAATGTCCTCTTTGAAACAAGAGTTAAGAAATACTAGCAGCGGTAGTATGAATAAGTATTTTTTCATTATGGTATATTGAACTCCACTTTAGCAAAAAATGATCTACCGTAACCAACGGGTAGAGATGAGCTGTTACCCGAGTGAGCAGCACCACTAGTGATTTGGTTACTATTTACAGTTGTCACATCGAATAGATTGATAATCCCAACTGAGAAAGTTGCATTCAACTCCTCGAATTTTCTTAGCACTGTGAAATCTAAATTACTATAAGAATCAATTAAGAAATTTTCTATTTCCTCTTGGTCATTCAGTACGAACCCGGGTGATTCACCTGTGAACTTATAGAAAAGAGAGAATTTCAAGTCATAAATGTTTGATTCCCATGATGAATTGACTGTAACTTCAGGCGTATATTGTACTCCATTAGATTTTCCGTCTATGAAGTTCTCAGTTCCTAAATAATTGAAGCCAAATTTATTATAAAACTCTTCGTAAATATACTTGAGGGTGATATTCGTTCCCAAAGTTCTATGTTGACCGATATTGATATAAGTGAATAAATCAGTATTTATATTAGCAAGTGCAATCTTGTTTTTTATCTCGTTATAATATATGTTTGGCTCTAATTTCAGAACTCGCTTCTCGTTTACTAGTGTATAAGTTAGCCCTAGATTCAATGCATCTGAGCTTTCAGAACCCAAATCAGCATTACCTTGTATATTATGACTAGCATCTACGAAAAAGAAGTATAGCTCTTTCAACGATGGAGCTCTGAATCCTTTGGCATAGGATGCTCTCACTGTCAAATCATCAGTAAGTTCGGACATAACGTTCAACGCAGGTACTAAAGGAGCGTCATATTTAGTATTATAAATATATCTAACAGCTGGCTGCACAGTCAGAAAATCGCCGAAAATATACTTAGTACTTATATAAGCAGCATAGTCATTAATCACTGGTGCACCTTCTATACGACCACCTTCTCCATTATCTAAGTTAAAATCTATACCAACGCTATAACCTAGGTTATCATTCAGAAATTCATCGTAGAATGCAGCTCGTATATTAGTCGAGTTGAATCTAGTAGTGTCTTGCTCTGCATCGTCACCAGTTAATATTTCTTCTAAAGTAACTAGATTTTTGAAGTAAGTATTTCTTGATCTTTTGTAGTTAGAATGAGAAAGAGAGAAGTTGAAATTCTTGTTGTTCTCTAATTGCTTCGATATGAATATAGCATTATTCAATCTATCAGTTTTGTATTTATTATCATAAGCACCCTCAAAATAAGGAGCAATGAGCACACCTTTTGAGATAAGTAGCTCTTCGAAATAGCCACCTTTGTAGCGAACATCGAATCCCATTAGTACAGACTTAGCATCTATATCAGCAAAGTACTGCTCTTTCGGTTTCCATAGCTGAGTTCTCGAATCCTCGATAGGAGAGTACCCACCAAAGAAGTGACGCCCTATATTCAGATTCACATAATTATCATCGAAGCTACTATTGAGCCCCACATCAAAATTATACCTACCCACTGACTCATAAGTACCCAATCCACGAGCGCTGATATTGTCATTCGCCTCTTTCTTCGAAATCAGATTTATAACTCCACCTAGGGCATCTGTACCGTACAGAGTTGACATTGGGCCTTTTACTATTTCCACTCGATCTATATTAGTCAAGCTAAGTTGGCTTATGTCTATATTGCCATTAGTACGACCGATAACAGGTATCCCGTCTATTAGTATTTTTACATTCTCGCCACCGAGACCATTGATAGAGATATTACTCCCTAACTGAGCATCTTGGTTTATATTGATTGCCCCTTCTTGCATTAGCAAATCACGGAGGTTATTAGCCCCCTTGCTAGCTATGAAATCTCTATCGAGCACATCAACTTTTATAATAGAGTTAGTAGATAGAGTAGGCGAATACTGCCCAGTCGTTACTATCTCTGAGTAGAGTATAGAGACTTGGTTGAGCAATATCTGATTTCGTCTAGTTTTATAAACTACGATTTGGTTTGATTCATAACCTAAATACGAGACTCTAGCTATTGCAGAATCATAAGGTACACGAACGGAACCATAGCTATCAGTCTTACGGAAATTTGAATCGGCTTTGGAAGGATTAAGATTAACAAACTGAACGGAAGCCGAAATTAGCGGCTCATTCGTGTTAATATCGAAAACTTTTAGAGTACCTACGGCTAGTAGAGTGCTACTAGCCAATAGGAATAATGTTAATGTCTTAAGGAAGTTCAATTATCTCACAACAAATTTCTGAGTGTAGATAGAGTTGCCTTTTTGAATTCTAACGAAGTAAACACCCGAATTAAAATCAGTAGTGTTGATATTAGAAATCTGTAAGTTCTGAGATAGGTTAACACTCTGAGTGTGTACCAAAGAACCAGTTGAAGAATAGATATTCAAGTTAGCTTGACCAAATTCGTTACCAGCATAAACTAGACTTAAAGCTTCGTTTTTACTAATTACATTTGGGTAAACAGCGAATTTGCTATTATTATAATCTGAGTAATTTACAGAAGAAATTGGTCCGTTTATAGTGAATTCACTCCCTTCAAAACCAGTGAAAACTAGCTTATGCAATTCACCAACTGGCATTTCTTCTGGACCATTACCATTATCAACAGTTTCGAATCGTTGAACAAAATAAACTCTGTTCTCTTTCAATTCATAAATAAAAGTTGCATTATTGAATGTTTTCCAATCGCTACCTATAGCAGTTATAGATGTAGAAAAATCCTCTTCCTTAGGTAAAGGCGTATCAATAACATCAACATCGTCTAATTGAGCAACTTTTATATTTCTATTTGAACGTACGCCTGAAACAGGGTAAGGTAGAAAACTACCTTGGAATGCTTCAAGATTAACATATCTAGTAAACTCTAAATCCCATTCATTTATAGATGGCTCTCTATCTATCGTTTTGCCTTCTGCTAAATCATAATAACTTAATAGCTTTCCTGCGAAATTTGACTTAGTTAACTCACCTTCCATCTTGTTCTCATTATTCAAATCTGAATAAGAAAAGTAATATGTTCCAGTAGTCATTTCATTTAAAGTGATTTTTTTATAGTCACCACTTCTCAGTTTAATCACATACATTTCAGACCCAAGAATACCAACTCCCTGAGCATATTGTCCCCATCCATAATCACCAGTTCCAGATTCAAATCCATCTGATTCAAGGTTGAATGCACCTAGTGACCATTTTTCAGTAGAATTTATTAGTTCTGACCAAATCTCAAATTTTCCAGTCGTATCCAATGCCATATCGTAGTCATCTATTGAGCCGTCATTAACATGCCATAAACGAACACCATTAGCTCCGTTGATTCTAACAGCACCATCTATAACCCCGTTCATAAATGCTATATCCCAATTTCTATTATCAACATTGGTTATTTCAAGATTGGATAATTTCAAATACGCACTTTCTTTTTTATCATTTATATCTATCTCAATTGTTTGAGCAGATAGTTGGATTGTACCTAATATTGTAAGTACTAATAGATTAAATAATTTATTCATTTTATAAACCTTAAATGTTTTTTGCTAAATTCATTTTTTCAAAAAACGAATTTAACTATAAGTAATTTTTACTAAAAGCAAACTTAAGACATTTTGATATTAAATTTAGTTACAATGTAATCTGTGATTATATGTTGTTTACACTTAAGTTAAGTAATTGCTTTATTTTATATACATTGAACGTTTCTAATGCTAGTTTTAGTTCTTTAGTATATTCACGTAATGAGTCATTATTTTCCATTTCGGCTATGAACTCGACTTTTTCAATTAGTTTTGAAAGCTCTCGGGTGTTTAATTTCTTGAGTAATCTCTCACAAATATCGACAACCTCATGACCAACTAATAAGGCCTGTGCTTCATTTGTTAGGAGTACTTCATCCATTTGTTCGTACTTACTAATTTCACTAGCTTCTTTCATCCCTGTTTCTACTAGTATGACATCATATATTTCTTCAGCTCTTACTGGTTTTGTCATATAGTGCTTGAAATAATCTTTGTCCAAATGCTTCTGTTCGTCATAGACTTCTGCTGTTAGCGCTATCAATGGAATTGTTTTCAGTTCATCATCTTTAGTCCATATTTCTGCCATAGTCATACCATCCATTATAGGCATGTGTAAGTCAATAAAGGCTACATCAATCTTATTTGTACGAGCTATTAATAGTGCTTCCTCACCATTATGAGCGAAAAGTACTTTTATTGCATAATCCTTCAGAAAGCCCTTTACTACATTTCTATTAGACTCTATATCCTCGGCAAAAAGAACAGTCTTATCTTTCAAATCATATTTATCGAATTCAGTTTTAGTAGAGCTGTTCATTATATTCGGTCGCATAAGCGATATAGATACATCAGGTATTGTAACTGTAAAAGTACTTCCCTTGTCTAATTCTGATTCTACTTCTACTGTACCATTTTTTAATTCAGTTATACTCTTAACTATAGATAGTCCTAACCCAGTACCTTCGTATTTACGTGAGTCATTATCATCTTCTTGCTCGAAAGGATTAAATATAGAAGCTCGCTTATCTTGATCTATACCAATACCACTATCTTTTATAGTAAATGAAAGCTGTATCTTTGATGTATCTTTTTCATTGAAACGGAAGTTTACATCGAGAGAGACAGAACCCGATTCGGTAAATTTGACAGCATTCCCCAATAGATTTATCAGTACTTGCTTTATTTTACCTTCGTCTAGTATCAGATATGGTGGGATACTCAAATCTATATTCGAGTAGTACTGGATTCCTTTCTTACTAGCAGTGAATTCGAAAATTCTGTCTATATCTGAAATTATTCTCTTTATATCAACCGAATTGAGATTCAATGTCATTTTATTAGCTTCTATTTTTGAGAAATCGAGTATGTCATTGATCAAACTAAGTAGTGAATTGCCACTCTTTATTATCCCAGTTATATAGTCTTGGTTTCGCTCGACTTTGTTATTATTCTGTAGTATTTCGCCAAACCCAAGTATAGCGTTCATTGGGGTTCTTATCTCGTGGCTCATATTAGCTAAAAAAGTAGATTTAGCTCTATTCGCTGTCTCAGCTTTTTCTTTGGCATCTATTAGCTCTAGTTGCGATTCTTTTAGTTCAGTTATATCGAGATTGATACCATATATTCTAATAACTTTACCTAGTTTATCTTTCTCTATATTTGTTATAGCTTTTAAGTGTTTTATACTTTGGTCAGAAAGAATTATCCTAAATTCAGATTCATAGTACTCTATTTCACCACTCAATATTTTCTCAAGATTTTTACTTGCTTTTTCTTTGTCGTTGGGATGAAGCTTTTCCTCGTATTCTCCAAAAACATCTTCTGAATCTTTAGATACCTCGAACAAGGTGTACATTATATCATTCCAAGAAAGCTTGTTAGTCCTAAAGTCCCAATCCCAAACACCTATTTCAGTTGAGTTTAATATCAATTCATACTTTTCTGCTAATTCTTTTCGTATTTCTTCACTTTTTTTAGCTTCAGTAACATCCCAGTTTAGCCCTACCATTCTAAAGGCATTGCCCTCATCATTACGATATGTTTTCGATACAGCCCTTATATATCTTATTTCTTCATTACCTATTACAATTCTGAAAACTGTATCAAATTCTTCATCGGGGGTTTTAAGTACATGAGCTATTTGTTTGTTGACCCTTTCAACATCTTCTGGATGCAACTTCTCTTTATAATCATCATAACTGCTAACGGTTTTACCTTCTTCAAAACCGAATATCTTGTACATCCTTTCATTCCATTCAAGAGAGTTGGACTCAATCGTCCAATCCCAAACACCTATTTTTATAGAGTCAAGTATGAATTTATATTCTTCGTTTATCTCTGATTTTTCAGCTTCTGCTTTTAGTAATTCAGTTCTATCTTCTAGCCCCCATATCTCACCAATTGAAGTCAACTTATCTTTGAATGCTACTTTTCTTAACTGACCTGATTTAGTAAATAAATCAACTATCACTTCATCTTCAAAGTCTTTTCCCTTATTTTCTTCATAAAGTTTCCGAACTTCATACGAATTATCTTTGTATAAATAACTAAACCAATCGTCTATACTATTTATCTCCTCATTTGTATACCCGATTATTTTCTCTACGGCTTTGTTAAAGTAAAAGCCATCTTCGCTATTTAGAACCGCACCATAAGGCAAATCATCTATAAATGATTCGAATCTCAGTGCTGTGTTTTGCAAATCAAATTGAATTTCCTTTGCCTTAGTTATATCTTCAACCATTCCTAAGAATGCCGTTATTTCGCCACTCTCATCTTTTATTGGCTTGGCCTTGACTGCTATATTCCTAAATTCACCTTCTTTTTCTACTCTATATTCATTTATATAATAGTCCTCATTATTCTCAACAGATTTGTACCACGATTGAAAAATCCTATCTTTATCCCCTTCGTATATTCCATCCTTCCAACCATCGCCCATACAATCGTCATAGCTCATCCCTATTATATCCGAATAGCGTTGGTTAACGAATTGGCATTTACCCTCCATATCTGTAAGGAATAGTCCAATTGGTGAAAGCTCTGCTATAGTAGAGAATCGCTTTTCTCTATAGTATATTTCTTTATTTCTAGCTGTTAGCTCATTAAGAGACTCTTCTTTTTCTTTACTGATTTTTGCTAGTTTTATAACTAGTTTATCAAGTCTTCTAACTGCTGGTAAGATTACAAATATTAGCAAAAGAGTTAGGACTACCACAGATAATATAATTAATACAAGTACTATTTTCTGGGTTTGGTTTAGAGTGCCATTATCGAGCATAAGTATATTCTGGACGAAATCACGACTATCCCATTTTATACTCTCTACTACATTTTTTATGTTACCTTGAATTTGTGGAGCAGTTGTGTCTTGCAAAATATAGTCGAGCTCAGTCATTTTAGTACGAACTGAGATTTTTATATTCTGGTTATCTATAATATATAGCAAATCTAATTTGTCAATTTCTGAATCAATATTTACTAGCTCCTCTTTTACAAAAGTATAGTTTGAAGTAGAGTCCAAAATAGCATCACATATAAAATAGACCTTATTCATAGTCTTGTAATTATTAGAAATTACAGACATTTTGTTCATCTCATCTATAGACAAATAGGCAATAGTTGCAATAGTCAAGACGAAAAAGGCATAGAATA
>JBLWYD010000016.1:53940-64729 GCA_048267165.1 Bacteroidota bacterium | reverse complement strand
TCATATTAAATTTACTCATTATTAATCCGTTTCAGTATTTAAATACTTTCTTTGTTGGCTTATTAACACATTCATGACACTTAAAGACGATAACGTATCCCCAAATATATCAAATTCCATTCATCTATCCATAAAAAAAGGAGCCAGCGGCTCCTCTTATTATCTAATATTCTTATTTCTTTTCTTCTGTCTTTCCATCATCTTGGATGAAATCGAACCACGTTTTGTATTGTCGGACGCTGTTTTCTAGTCCTTTTATGTGGTGCCCCATTCCTTCGTATTCTTGGAGCGTTACGTCTTTTTTGTATTTGCGTAAACTGTCCGCCATGAATCTGCTACCCTCTATTGGCACTCGGCTGTCGTTTATACCGTGAGTCAGGAGCAATCTTCCTTCCATATCATAAGCGTTATATAGGGGAGAGCGGCTGTTTAGTTTTTCTTTTTCAGTAGCTGGGTCTCCTGCCTCTAGTGTTACCCAATCTGGTATATTGCAATGCTCATAGAAGTGGATAATGTCGGAGAATCCTGCGTGTGCTATACCGAAGCCAAAGCTAAAGTCGTCTTTGTGTCCGTTAACTTCACCGGGGAAAGTCAGCAATCGCATAACTGCGTAACCGCCGTGGCTACCACCGTGTACACCAACTCTCTCAGCTGGTATGCCTAGCTTTTCTGATATATACTTAGCCGCGTAGATTATGTCTAGTATTTCGTTCCCACCCAAATCCTTATCGTTCAACGCAAAGAAGTCCTTACCGAACCCACTACTACCACGAGGTGACGGGCTTAGTACGTACATACCAGCATTCGTTAGTATTTGCTCGCGTACATTGTAAGTATTACCACCACCATAGAATGATTGGATTAGTACTCTTTGCTTGTCCTTCGGTTGCGGATCTTTTGGTTTGTACAAGAAAGCGTGTATCATTCTTTGCTTTCCAGTCGCTGGGTCTATATCGAAAGTCGGAAATTCCACTTTCTCTACGTCAGCGTTTATTATCTTGTCTTTTAGTTCTTTAGGTAGGTCAGCTCTAGTAGTTTCAGTGAAACCAGTTGTTGACAGAGTTATTTCTTCTATTCTGAACATAGTAGTAGCACCGTTCAACTGGGCTAATAGCTTGCCGTCTTCCATGTCCTTGAACTCAAGTGTGAAAGGATATTTCTTGCTAGTTGCTACCTCGCCACTCATTGGGTCAACCATATATAGCGTGCTTTCGATTGGGTTTGACGTATTTACTACTAGGTAATCTTTGCCGCCGATTGATGTTATTTCTGCATTTACCACATCTTCAGTGAATTTAGTTACTTGCATAGTTTTGCCTTTGTATATGTCATAGCTATATACATTTTTGTAGCCATCTTCGTCCGAAGTGTAAAGGACTTTACTTCCGTTATCTATCCAAGTTGATAGTATATCTGGGAAGAAACGACCTTTTTTAGTGTCAGTTATTATAGTACCTTTGCCCTTATCTACATCTATCAACATCAAATTCGCCTTAGTTCTATCAGTATTTTTCAATACTGAAGCGATTATGTAATTGTTGTTCGGAGAAATAGATGGACTAGCCCAAGTGAATCTGTACTCAGGGCTGTCTTTGATAATTGTAGAGCTAGTACCATTTTCCAATGACATTATTCTTAGCTCACCTTCTCTATCTTCTAGCTCACCTAATCTAACTATGTATGCAATTTGGTTTTTATCTTTGTTGAAATTCCAACCGAATATATAAGGAACGTCAGTCAATTTCTCTACTTTATTCGATTCTAAGTTCAAACGGAATAAATCGATTTTCTCATCATTTACTTCATCACCCATCCAATAAATAGAGTTGTCATTAGGGTTGTATTTGTTCGACCATACATTTCTAAGTGAATAATCTATGTCGGTTATCTGAGTACCATTCTCAAAATCGGGATTGTCTAAGTTAGTGTAGTTTAACGAAGTTATATCACCAGCTTTGTAATAGAATATTTTACCAGTTTTGTAATATGCTTGGAAGTTCGAGTATGGGAACCCCTCAAAAAAGGGTTGCAAATCTACTTTTCTACCTTCGTATTCGACTACATATTCGCTTGTTTCTTCCTCTTGTACTTCTTCTTTTTTGGCACAAGATATAAGCAATAGCATTGCAAAAGCTGAGATTATCAGACGTATTTTCATATTTTCCTTTATTAAAATAAGTAATTCAACAAGCTTAAAAACTAAGAAAAGTTGGGCTAAGAAAAAAATAGATTATTGCTAATTGTCTTGATTTAGATATTTCGAGCAAAATAGACTAATTTAATAATCGTTAATGAGCAAAAACAAAAAGTATTGAGATAAGAAAGAAAAATGAGCAGAATCAACCCTATAAAAATCAATAAACCTGAGCCATATTTGCTTCAAGCAGAATGGGCAGATGGCAAAAAAGCTATAATTTCACTTGAGATGCTTCGCCGCGAATGCCCTTGTGCATATTGCAAAGGCGAGAAAGTCGGCAATAAAGTTTACTCCCACCCGATAGAAGTTAAAGATGAACCCGGTGCTTTCGATGTGAAGGATATGAAGCCGATTGGTAACTATGCACTTGCAGTAATGTGGAAGAGCGGGCACGATACTGGTATATATACTTGGGATTATTTCCGAGAAATATTAGTGAAAAACGACATAACAAATGACGAAGAAGAACTAAATAATCAAGCAGCAAAATATGAAAAGTCGAAGAAAAAGATTAAGTTAAATATGCTTTAGGACTTTTTTATCCGAAATGCCAACACTAGAGATACAATCCAAACGTATTCGGACTAGATATTGCAAAATAACTGTAAAAGAGTTAAATTTGTAATTGTAAATAGTGGGCTATTTGAGTGATAATAGCTGTTTTGTATATACAATTAGATTATATTATATGAGTATAGATGTAGTTAAGTTTAATGTTAGAAATAGACCCGAATTCGTAAAAGAATTAAGAATGCGGGTAAATTCTTACTTTAAAGAGAAAGGTATTACTAAGTACGCTAATACCGAAATGAAAGTTAAAACGATAGTAATGATTTCATTATATTTCATTCCTTTTATCCTGATGTTATCTGGTGTATTTACGGGCTTTTTACCTATATTCCTTATGTGGGTATTGATGAGCTTAGGTATGTCGGGCATAGGGCTATCAGTTATGCACGATGCCAATCACGGTGCGTATTCGCAGAATGCTAAGGTTAATAAGACACTCGGCTTTTTAGTAAATTTCCTTGGTGGTTACCACATAAACTGGAAAATACAACATAATGTATTGCACCACTCTTTCACAAATGTAGAGGGTCACGACGACGATATTGAGAGTAATCTGATGCGATTGTCACCTGAGCAAGACCGCAAAAAAATATTCAGATTCCAAGCATATTATGCTCCATTCCTTTACGGATTACTGACTTTAAATTGGTTGATACTAAAAGATTTTCTTCAAATTTATAAGTACAATAAAGAAAATCTATTGGCTGGTCAGAAACTAACTTTGAAAAAAGCAACTACAGAAGTTATAGTTAATAAACTATGGTACTTGGCTATCACTTTAGTACTACCAATGTTGTTGGTTGATTTACCTTGGTGGCAGATTCTAATCGGGTTTTTATCTATGCACTTCCTTTCTGGAATCTTGCTTTCTTTCATCTTCCAATTAGCGCACGTAATAGAAGAAACTGAATTCGTTAAGCCGGATGAAGATTTGACAATCGAAAACAATTGGGCAATACACCAATTGCTTACTACGGCCAACTTTGCTAAGAAAAGCAAAATACTTTCATGGTATATCGGTGGTTTGAATTACCAAGTTGAACATCACCTATTCCCGAATATTTGTCACGTTCACTATAAAGAAATCTCGAAAGTAATAAAAGCTACTGCCGAAGAATACGGTGTACCGTACTATGAGCATAGAACTCTTTTCGGAGCTATCAGAAGTCACTTTACGTTGCTCAACCAATTAGGTACGGGCAAGTATGATGAGAGAATGGCTAACGCTTCGTAAGCAGATTTAAAATAGAAAATCGATGAAAGCAGATTCAAGTTTATGGATCTGCTTTTTTTGTGTACATACCTTTCTAAAACGAAATACTTGTAATGATAAGTACATAATAATTGAGACAGCCACGTTTAGCTCGCTGTGACAAGCTTTTTCTCAGAGTATTCGGTCTGAATGAAAGTAACAGCTAGAACTGGACTATTGCCCACCTCAGTAACCATTGATAGCAAATAACTTCAACTATCATTTGCTTATATAATTATCTACAGAATATTTGCCTGGGCCAACTATGAATATAACTATATACATTGCCAAATAGATGAATGACATCTCCCTATCTCCAAATGCATCACCACCGTGGATAATGAAAAAGGCAGTTGCCATCGTGATAATAAGCGGTATAACTGTAAATCGAGTAGCAAAGCCAACGGCTATTAGTACACCACAAAACAATTCTGCCCCAATAGCTAGAAGAAGCGATAACTGACTACCTACGCCAATCGGATCGGGGAATGAATCCACAGCATTGCTATAGTTTTCCAACTTACCTAATCCGTGGCTGAATGCCATAGTTAAACCTGCAACTAATCTAAGTAATAGCATTGCTATGCTTGTCTTATTGTCTGCAGTACCGATTGCAAATAATTTCATTGTAATTTCCTTGTTTATAATGTTATACTCTCAATATAACGATTACTAAGAGATATTAGTTATTACACTTGTATATTTAATTGACTTTCTCAATTAATTGGCAATGCCTTGTAAACTTATTCGTTCGTATAACATCAATTTTATTGCAATTAAAAAGCCAAAGGAAAGATGGAGTTTAGAAAATACTATAAAGATAGATTAATTGACGATGGGTATAATAAGTCAGAAATAAGCAATTTCTTGTTTACGCACCTCGAGAAATATGGTGACAAATTAGAAAGTATCGAAATGGCGATGAACTATGCTGTATCTGATGATTCGGGCAAAGGTGGTTTCGTACTCGCAGGATATGAAGAGGGTAATATAGTTGGAGCTGTAGTCATAAATAAAACTGGTATGGGTGGCTACATACCTGAAAACATACTGGTCTATATAGCTGTTCACTCTGAAAAAAGGGGCAAAGGGTATGGGAAAAGGCTAATGGAAAAAGCAATATCTGAGACTGAAGGAGATATAGCTCTCCATGTAGAAGCAAAGAATCCTGCGAAAGGATTATACGAGAAACTTGGATTCACTAATCCCTATTTAGAGATGAGGTTGAAAAAATAATATGGCTTATGTTACACTTAATAAAGAAAACCTAAAGAGTAATTTCAATTATCTAAATAATCTGTTTAAAGAAAATGATACTGATTGGGCAATAGTCAGTAAGCTCCTTTGTGGTTCTGAGGAGTACTTGAGAATATTATGCAATTTGGATATTAATGAGATTTGTGATTCACGAATTAGTAATCTTAGACTAATAAAAGAAATAAATCCTGATATAAATACTGTTTATATCAAACCACCAGCTAAAGATAATATAGAAGATGTAGTCCTATACGCTGACGTTAGTTTTAATACCGAATTTTCTACTATAAAATGGATAAGTGAAGAAGCAGTAAAACAAGGCAAGATACATAAAATTATAATTATGATAGAGCTTGGTGATTTGCGAGAAGGTGTTCTTGGTGAAGAACTCACAGATTTCTATAAAACCGTATTCGAATTACCAAATATAGAAATAACAGGAATCGGTTCAAATCTAAATTGTCTGTATGGAGTGTTACCTTCAACTGATAAATTGCTACAATTATCGCTATATAAAAAGTTAATAGAAGCACAATTTAATCAAAAAATACCTTGGGTGACTGGTGGAACTTCCGTTGTAATCCCTTTGCTTTTTAAAAAACAAATTCCAGCCGATATGAATCATTTTCGAGTAGGGGAGACATTGTATTTCGGGAACAATCTAATCACAAACGAAGTGATAGATGGGATGAACAATGATGTATTCAGATTACACTCACAGATAATAGAAATAAACGAAAAACCCAAAATACCAATTGGTGTGATGGAAGTTAACCCTTCGGGAGAAGTATTCGAAGTCGATGAAAGAGACTATGGTAAAAGCTCATATCGTGCTTTGATAGACATAGGTGTATTGGATATTTCAACTACTGATTTTCTTATTCCACAAGATAAGGATGTAGAAATAGTTGGAGCGAGTTCAGATATGGTAGTAATAGATTTGGGAGAAAATAACTCCGGAAGAAAAGTCGGGGACAAACTAGAATTCAAACTAAAGTATATGGGTGCACTCAGAGTATTCAACTCCGAGTACATAGACAAAATTGTAATCTAATGCTGTACTAAATGTTTTTTGAGGAAGCCCCCGTGTGCTTCGTCTATTCTATTTTGGATTATGAATGCAGAAGAATCTACTTCGAGTATTTCGGCTTTTAACCTCGAAACTTCAAGCTTAGTAGTAACCGTATAGATAATATCTATCTCTTTTTCTGAGCCATCGGGTTCTAATCTACCACGCTTACCTTTCATTATTGTAACACCTTTGCCCAAATCATCTATAATCAAATGCCGAATATCTTCGTGCTTGTCTGATATAATAGTTAGATCCAAATACTCGTTGAATCCGTGTATGAAGAAATCAACAGTACGCGAAGCAGACATATAAGTCAACATAGCATAAAGTGCGACTTCTATTTCTAAAAGAAGGGCTGCGAAACTAAATATTATTATATTCAATATGGCTATAATGTCACCTATGCTAAATGCCGAAGTGCGAGTAAAGTAAAGGGCTAATACTTCTGTACCATCTATCACACTCCCCCCGCGAATTGACAACCCTATACCAGCCCCGAGGAAAAAACCACCAAATACAGCTATAAGCAACTTATCATCTGTTACTTGAGCATAAGGAATAAAAGTAACGGCTAGTGATAGTCCAGCTATAGCGAATACAGTCTTAACTATAAAAGTCTTAGACAGAATCTTTGCTCCTAGCAATACAAAAGGTAGGTTGACTAATACTATCAATAGCCCTATGTTTAAGTCTGCGACTTCTTTTATTAAAAGAGCAATACCCATCGCTCCACCATCTAAGAACCCCTGAGGCAATAGAAATCCTTTCAAACCAAACGAGGCAGATAGTATTCCTACTAGTATATATAATATATTTTTAAGTTCTGTTTTCATATATCTGTTATATTAAAAAAGCTCCTATTCTAACGGAGCTTAATTGTCTTTTAGTTTAAATTGTTTCGTTTAATCATCAAACCGACTATCAAAATCATCATCTATTTCTTTGCTTTTAGAGGAAAAGTCGTGATCGAAATCATAATTTTCTTCATCTTCATCATCTCTTCCTTTTCCGCCTTTTCTATCTTCTAGTATTAGCATATTATCGGCTAATATTTCTACTACTTGTCTTCTATTTCCATCATTATCTTCGTAGTTTCTGGTCTGCAAACGTCCTTCTACGTATATTCGTGTGCCTTTGGTAACTAATTTGTCTATTACCTTAGCTAATCCGCGCCAGGCAACTACTGTGTGCCAATCGGTGTGTTCCTTTAGGTTTCCGTCTTTATCTTTCCAACTCTCGGAAGTTGCCATACGAAATGAAGTAACTGGTACCCCTCCAGGAGTTTCCTTCAGTTCTGGCTCTTTCCCCACATTTCCTATCAGCATTACTTTGTTCAAAGTTCTAGACATTATTACACTCCTAGCTATTCGTTAAAATCCCATTATTATAATGATACACCATTGGCTATTATCTAGGGTATAATATATAATAAAAAATTCCATCTTGCAAATGGAATTTTAATTATTTTCTTTTATAGTTTTAGCTCGTTGAGGAGTTTTTCGGATATCTGATTGAGAACATCATCATTCTCGTAGAATCCTTGTTTTATCTTGGATTTTATAGGCCCGTATTTGAGCACTTCTGTAGATAATTCTAAAGAGTCTTTTTTGACTTCTTTACTTTCCACTTCTGACTTAGATTCTGCTTTTAGCTTGCGTTCTTTGTCTTCGTAGATTTTGTTATATGAGTTAGTAGCATTTATTTTCACTTTCCACTCTCCTTATACAAAAGAACATTCTTTTGTTTTTCACGTTGTTTTAACTCTTCTTCCATGCTATTTACTTTACTTTTGAGTAATCTAAGAGCATTTTCATCCTTGACTCTTAGAGGTTCCATCATACTCTTCCACTCGGATTCGTGATCCCGTATTATCTGCTTGTTTTTATCTTCGCTGATATAAGTATCTATTTGCTTAATGTACACTGTTCGCTGCTGATATAACGCATCTAAATCATCTAACCCTTCATTGCTGTCGGATAGATTATCTATTATACTATTAGTCAGTGAGTTCAACTCATTAACTATAGGCTTTATATTTTTATCAAATACGGACATCGGCTATATTGTTACTTTCTATCATACTATTAACCATTCTAGCTATTTTCAAAGATACCTCAGGCGGATATTGTCTTACGACTTCTTTCGTATCCGGATTGACGATTTTTAAAATTAGCTTATCTGTTTCCTTGTCAGTACTAAATTGAGCAATTAATGAGTCATCTTCTAATAATTTCGAAATTTCGGTCTCAATTTTCTTGGGATCGAACGTCTTTTGAAATTCATCATTATTCTGCTTCTCTACCTTATCAGTAGGTTGACTAACTTCTGTTGGAGTATTCTTATTAGCCAAGTTCGACATTAGATTGTCGAAGCTAGAGCTAATAGATTCTGAGTTTCCAATTGATTTTATCATAATAACACCTCGGTGCGATTAATAATTAAATTTACTAGGGCTTAATAGCCCCCAGCAAATTGTGAGAAAGAGCTATATTGAGTTTGTGCATTCAAATATGTGCCCAATATATTCTCGTACTGTTTTCTTAAATTGTTAGATTGCGTATCTATTCTTAGTTTTAGTTCATCGTATCGTTTGTCATAGCTTTCTATCTGCTGTACAAAGGATGCTTTTTTACTTTTTATTATACCTGTTTCACCTTTTAGTGAAGAAGTAATATTTTCCAACTTGGCAATAAATCCATCAGCAGAAGTGAATATATCAGCAATTTTCTGTGGATCATCTTCAAGAAACTCTTTTAGTGCATCTTTATCTGATATTTTTAAATTCCCAGCCGAATCAGGTTTTATACCTATTACTGTAAGGAAATCAGGATCTTCAGAACCTAGACCAGTTATTCTTGTAGAAGGTAAGGCACGAAGTGAACTATATAAACTACTAGCACTAGGGTCACCTCTTCTCAAAGCTTTATTATTATTGACCAGAGCCAATGCACTATTATAAGCATCAAGCAATGGCTGCAATATACTTGCAACACCATCTACATCAATTTCTGTACTAAGCGTTTCAGCTTCCTTACCAGACTCGTGTACTTTATTAAGCGTAAATTTGAATCCATTTATAACATCTTCTAAAGTATTAGTAGACCTGATAACTGTAATACCATTTACTTCCGATTCCGAATTCAAATCTGCAACGTCAGCTTTCCTATAACCAGCATTAGTAGAGTCAAATGCAACTCTGGTAGCACTTCCTGGGTTTAGAACACCTTCGTCCAACCCAATATTAGCTAATAAATTGCCCGCTCCATTAGAGAAAGTAATCTTGTTTTCCTCGCCTAGTCCAGAAGTATTAAATGATAATCTAGCAGTTGTGCCAGTATCTTTTACTACTGAAGCAGAGAGTTTGAAGTCATCTTCATCATTGACAGCATCAGCTATTTTCTGCATAGCTTCTTGATAAGTTTCAGTATCATCTAACTCTACACTTAAAGTACGGCTATCGCCATTAACTTCAACTGTGAATTCGAATGTACCACTAAAACTACCGAAATCATCAGCAGAATTAACTCTACTTGATACCAGTGAATCAGAACTTGCCAATCTATTTACTTTGACAGTATTTGTGCCAACACTAGCATCTCCGTCCGCAGTAGCTGTTACGTATTCAGCTCCGGTCGTACCTACTTTTTTGACACCAAATTTCTTATCAAAATCATTAGCTTGGAATGTGTCTATCTGAGAAACTATAGCATTAACACGAGTATTCAAAGCAGTATAGAATGAGTTTTTAGCTTCTAACTCAGTCTTCTTGTTTTGTAATCTGTTTAATTTTGGTTGTTGAGTTTGCAAATATGACTGCACTAGCAAGTCAGATTGCGTTTGGTTCCCACCACCTAATAGACTATTTATATCACTCATAATAAAACCTAGTTTTCTAACTTAAAGGCCACAGCCCATGTATCACGCAATTCTTTTATTATCTTGTATGCTTCGTCATATTTCTTTTGGTAAATACATCTTTGACAATATTCGTACAATCTGTACAATCTTGTCGATGTTTCGCCATAATCGAAGTTAAGAGCACCCATTAGTTCTATTAGAACCTTGCTCATTTTCTCGATATCTCTTCTTTTATTACTTACTAAGAAAAGGTCGTACATTTTCAGTATTAACTTCTCTTTACTCCAAGAGAGAACCTCTTGCTCTACGTAAGAAGGGACTTTTTTACCCTTTCCTGTGCCGTAAGCTTTGCTTGCTGCAATTTTTTGAACTTGAGTATTCATTACTGTTATTATCTTCCTGATATTTTAGTTTTAACTATGAAAGACGGCCGCAAAAATCGAGCCGTCTTTCAAGTTTGAAATAATAATTATTGCTTTTAGCTTAGCTAAATCTCTTATCCAAATAACTGTAAATAAGTTTGAGGATTTTGATTCGCTTGAGATAAAGTAATAATTGAAGTTTGGTGCAAGAACTGTTGTTT